>JBKBLD010000005.1:0-116227 GCA_046296675.1 Hyphomonas sp.
AGGAACCGCATGGAGCGAATCTCGCCGCTGTTGAAGCCGGCAATGAGGGGCACAGCGGCCTGCTCGCCGGCATCGAAGATCTCGACCAATTGGCGCGGCAGCACCTTGCCATCGATGCTGCCCCAAGGTGCAAAGCCGGCCTTCGCGGCAGCAGCCGCCAACGACTCTGCGTCCATGGCGCGGAGCCCGGCAAGGTCGCCTGCCCCGACGGCCTGCGCAACATAGCTGCCGACATCTTCGGCAGCGTAGTGGCCATGGCGCGCCTCTTTCAGCGCCGGAGTGGAAATGAGATAGGCGCTCTGGGCGATCGCCTTGTGGAACAGCCCGCGCGCAGCAGGCGCCGCCATCAGGTACATGACGCTGAGGGCCCCGGCAGACTCGCCCGCTATGGTGACATTATCCGCATCGCCGCCGAACGCCGTGACATTGCGCTGGACCCAGCGCAAGGCTTCGATCTGATCGAGCAGGCCATAATTGCCGGAAATGCCATCCGGAGATTCCGCGCTGAGTTCAGGATGGGCGAGATAGCCCATCACCCCGAGGCGGTAATTGATCGAGACCACGACAACGCCGGCCTCGGCGAGGCGCGTGCCATCATACATGCTTTCGGATGCATAGCCGGCCGTCAGGGCGCCGCCATGGATCCAGACAAAGACCGGCGCGTTCTGCACCTCCGCCGGTGCCCAGATATTCAGTGTCAGGCAGTCTTCGCTGATCGCTTCCGGCGGATTGGCATAGATGCTGCCCTCGCGCGGGCGCGGCTGGATACAGGCGGGGCCGAAAGTCTCTGCCGCGAAGGTCGCCTCGAACGGCGCCGCAGGCACCGGCGGCTTCCAGCGCCGCTCGCCCACCGGGGCCTCTGCATACGGAATACCCCGGAAGATATGCACGCCGCTGGCGGCCTCGCCGGATATCGTGCCGGCTTCGGCGATAACGAGCGGCGCGCGGCCTTCGGGCGTTGCGCAACCGGCCAGCATCGCAGCGGAGAACCCCGCCAGGAGACAGATCAGGCCCTTCATGCCGCCGCCTTTCGGGCTTCTTCCTTCCGAATGGCGTGCGCCAGCCAGAGGAATAGGGCCACGGCAATGCCGTAGAATGGCGTCAGCGTGTAGAAGGCCAGCTGAAGGGAGTTTTCCGGATTGGTCTCGCGAAACATGTCGCTGGCCATGCCGAGATAGGTCGGGCCAAGGCCGAGGCCGATCAGGTTCATGATGAGCAGCAGAAGCGCCCCGGCGAGCACGCGCTGATCCGGGCGCACCTCTTCCTGCACCAGCGTCACGGCCGGTGAGAGGTAGAAATAGTTGAAGAAGGTTGGCCCGATCAGGAAGATCAGCGCAAGCGGCCAGCCGGGCGCCCACACAAAGCCGAGGAAGAACGGGATGGCCGCGGCAAGGCCGATAGCCGGCACGATTGCATAGGCGACCTTCGACTTCTGCCCGAACCGGTCGACCAGCCAGCCGGAAGCATACATGCCGGCCGCTACGCCGACACCGAGTAGGATCGAATAGTAGAGTGCAAGTTCCTGCAGGGTCATACCCTTCTCGCGCATCAGGAAGAGCGTTGTGAAGTTCAGCGTGGCGTAGGTGACGAACTGGATCGCGCCGCTGGCCAGCGCCGTGAGGATCAACACAGGCCGCGTGAAGAACATCCGCATCGTGTTCCAGAAGCCTGGACCCGTGGACGGGATTTTTCCCGCAGGGGGCGTCAGAGCCGGCGCAGGCGCCGGTGCAGCCACATCCAACCCACCCTTCTTAGGTTCCGGCACGAAGAAATAAACAAACAGCGCGGTGAGGATTCCGATGACGCCGAGCGAGATGAAGGCGATGCGCCAGTCGAAGGCGGCGGCAATCGAGGCGCCGAAGGCCACACCGAGGGCCATACCGATGGGTGGGCCGAAATTGAACAGGGCGAGCGCGGTTCCGCGCCGGCCCGGCGGGAAATAATCGGAAATGATCGCATAGGAGGGCGGCACCCCGCCCGCCTCGCCGACCCCGACCGCAAGGCGGCCGACGACGAGCTGCGGATAGTTGCGCGCAAGGCCACAGGCGAGTGTCGCCGCGCTCCAGATAGCACAGGCGAAGGAGAGCACCTTCACCCGGTTTGTGCGGTCGGCAATCCAGGCGACAGGGATGCCGAGGATGCAGTAGACGAGCGCAAAATAGAGACCTGTGATCCGCCCAAGCTGGCCGTCGGTGATCCCGAGTTCGTCCTGGATCGGCTTGGCAAGGATCGAGATGATCTGCCGGTCGAGGAAGTTCAGGACATAGACGAAACAGAGAACGCCAAGAACGCACCAGGCCTTCCCGTCCGGCCGCGCAAGAAGCGCGGCCGGCGAGGTAGCAGGACCACGGGAGGATGCGGCCTCTGCGACATTATCTGAGCCGGCCACCGGATCAGAACTCGTAGCTCAGGCGAACACCGATCGTCCGGGGACGGACCCTTGCATAGCGCCCGTCGAGGAAGGCTTCCGGGTGGACATAAGTGATTGAACTGTCGTCCAGCAGGTTTTCGACATAGCCGACGGCCTTCCACTGGTCGCGAGACAGACCGGCCTGGATGTTCACGACTGTATAGGCCTCGGTATAGTCGAATGTCGGCGCGACGAGGTTCGGATTTCCCGGCACATTCGGGAACATGCCCGGGAAATCGCCGACATAGGCCGCCGTTGCCGCCGCAAACGCATCGGTCAGATCGCCCATCTTCCAGTCATAGCGAACGGTTGCTGAGCCCTGGAAGGTCGGGAAGGACAGCGAGATGCCTTCTTCGGCGCCCGACATGGCGGCCTCGGTCGGCGTCACGTCGGTAACTTCGGAATCGTTCAGCGATCCGTTGAGGAAGAAGCTGAAACCCTGCGTCGGATAGGCCGCGATTTCAAACTCGAGACCCTTGCTGACTGCGCCGCCAATATTGGTGGCGAACTGGACCTGGTCCGACAGGCGGTTTGCCTGAACCTGGATATCCTGCCAGTCGATATAGTAGGCAGCGAGATTTGCCGCCAGCTTGCCGTTCAGCCAGTAGCCTTTCACGCCGACTTCATAGTTCGTCAGCGAATCGGACTCTGCCCCGTTCGGAATGACCAGATCATTCGGGTCGACGATACTGACAGCGCCGGCGCGTGCGTTGGCCACAGGAGAGCGGAAACCGGTCGAGATGGACGCATAGGTCGTGACATTTTCGGCCGGCTTGTAGGATGCGCTCAGCTTGTAGGAGACCTTGTCGCCTTCGACCTTCAGACCTTCCACGGCAGCGACAGGAAATACCGTGATTGGAACATTCGTGGCCCCGCCAAGGGCAAGCGCCAGATAGTTGCTGTTGTAGCCGCCTTCATTCGTGAAGCTCTGCACAGACGTTGTGGTGTAGCGCGCGCCGCCGGTGACCCAGAACCTGTCGGAGAAGCGATAGGTAAGCTCGCCGAAGCCTGCCGTTTCGAACTGATCAAAATAGCTGGTGAAGCGCAGGTAATATTCATCCGGCAGGCCGGTGAGACCACGCGTATCGAGGAATTCCTGAGACGAGCGGTAGTCATAGGTGATGTCGCGGCGCTTGTTGAAATAGAAGCCGCCGATGATCCAGTCCCAGTTGCCACCATCTGCAGAAGCAAGGCGCACCTCCTGCACGAACGTCTCGTCATACCCGACCGCATCCAGAGCGAAGGGGATCAGCTGGCCGAACGTGCCGGCGAGGTCTACGATGAATTTTCCATCGATATTGGAGTAGGTCGACGAGCTGGTGAAGTCAGCGAAGCCGAGATCATACTCGAGTGCAAAATTGTAGGTCGTGAAATCGGACTGGAAGAGGTCCGGCCGATCCGTGAAGCGGACATACTTGCCGCGGTCGGGATTTGTCAGACCGGAATCATCCGGCTGGCTGTTCTCGTGGATCACCATGAGCTGAAGGCCGAGCGCATCGGTCGGCTCCCAGCGCAGGATGGCGCGGCCGCCATAGGAGGTCAGCGAGTTTGCGCCCTCAATGCCGGTGCCGATATTGTCGACCCAGCCTTCTTCGTCGCGGTAGAAACCGACGACGCGCAGACCGAGCTTGTCCTCCGCCAACGGGATGTTGACCATGCCGTTATAACGCTGGCGGAAGGCATCGCCATCGACCAGGCCGTAATCAACCAGGGCGGAGGCTTCAAACTTGCGGGTGTTGGGTTTTTTCGTCAGGATGCGGACAGCACCGGACAGGGAGTTCGCGCCGAACAGTGTGCCCTGCGGGCCGCGCAGGATTTCGACACGCTCCACATCATAGAGGGTCGGATCGAGGATGGTGGAGTTGCCATTCGATGAAATCGGCAGTTCGTCGATGTAGATGGCGGTCGCGGCCTGAAGGTTGGCGCCATAGCCATTGGTCGCGATGCCGCGCGTCGAGAAATTGTTGAAGTTGGCGGTGGGCTGGTTCAGCACGACACCGGGCGTTTCGCGGGCAAGACCGTCATAGCTGACGATGCCTTTTTCGGAGAGCGCTTCCTGTTGGAAGGCCGTCACGCTGAGCGGGACGTCCTGCAGGCTCTCTTCGCGCCGCGTCGCCGTGACGACGATCTTGTCGAGGCTGCGCTCGGCCTCCTGGCCCTGCGAGCGGGCCGGTGCCTGATCAGCTTCCTGAGCGCCTGCGGCCCCGAACATGGAAAGAACTGCCGCGGCGCTCGCGGAGGCGAGAATTCTGGTCTTCATGATGATCCTCCCTGGGGCGCCTCCTTGCTGGGGCGCTTGGGAATTTGATGAGCGATTTACGAAGCCCTGTCAATATTCACTCACCTGTGAGTGAATATTGTCTGCCGACACTATCCTGGACAACTGCCGGGCGGGCGCTGAACGGAAATTCCATTTATAATACAGAATGTTATGAGATTGATATCAATGCGGGCCAGGCGTTTCGCCAGCCAGCTGACTGCGGCAAACAGGCAACAGTGCCCACTTTTTTATCGCTTTGCCGGAAGAAAATCGGGCTGTTGCGAGTCGCACACCCAGACTCTCGGCCTTCAGCGCCGGGAGGCGGCAGACTGCCGGCAAATGTCGATGAAACCCGCCGCCATGAATCTCGCCATACGCTCCTTCACGGCGTTGAAGTCATCCGACTTGCAGAGCCCGCCCGACAGCCGGTCGATCCGGCCTGTCCGCGCGAGGGTCAGCATCAGGCCGCCCGTGACGAAGTGATAGCCCCAGAAAAGGTCGGTATCGTCGCACTCCGGCAGGGCGCGCCGCAGAATCGAGATCAGGCGCAGCACGAGTTCATCGAAATGCTCATCAAAGAGTTCGGCGCCGAGCGAGGTGTTTGACACCTGCGCGCCGAGGGTGGCGAAATTCTTCCAGCCCTCCCCGCCCTGAATATAGAGATCAAGGTCGGTGTCGAGGAATGCCCGGAGCGCGCCTTCCACGGTCGGCTTCCCCCCACAGGCGATCTCGTATTCGTCCAGCGCCTTCATGCGCCGCGACCGAGTGACTTCCGCGCGCCGCTCGAACACAGCATCGAACAGCTGGCGCTTGTCGGTGAAATAATAGTTCAGCAGGCTGTGGTGAACGCCGACGCGCTTGGCAACGTCGCGCAGGGTGACGCCGTACAGGCCATGAATCGAGAACAGATACTCCGCAGCATCGAGAATCTGCTCGGTCATCTCCGCACGCTGTTCGGCCTTCTTGGACCGTTTCGGCGCTTTCTTGGTCTCAGCTGTCATGCCCTCTCCGGCGTCTGATCGATAGCATCCAGGACCCGTCCGGCTGCCTGAGCGGCAGGGCCATGCCCCGAACCTTCACGATTCCCTGCATGATTACCCACATAACCGGCAGGAAAATCAACCTGTGCTGTGATCCTGAAGAGCAACCAGCGGGCTCAGGCGTTCGCGCAGTTCGCGTTTCATGAACTTGCCACTGGCATTTCGTGGCAGGGCTTCGTCCAGGAACCAGACATAGCGCGGGACCTTGTGCCTGGCCATGATACCTGCGCAATGGGCCCGCAGGCCCTCCTCATCAAGGTGCTCGCCAGCCTTCAGCACGACCGCGGCGCCGACCTCCTCGCCAAGGCGCTCATCCGTCACGCCGAACACGCAGCACTCGGCGATGGCCGGATGGCGGTAGATCACGGCCTCGACCTCGGCGCAGTAGATATTCTCCCCGCCGCGCAGCACCATGTCCTTCTTCCGGTCGACGATGAAGATGAAGCCCTCCTCATCGATCCGCGCGATGTCGCCGGTGTGCAGCCATCCGTCAGTGATAGACGCGGCCGTCGCATCGGGGCGATTGATGTAGCCCTTGATGACGGATGATCCGCGCACCCACAATTCGCCGATCTCTCCCGGCGCGACGGCGTTGCCATTGTCGTCAACGCACTTCGCCTCGAAGTTCGGCATCGCCGGGCCGGCGCTGTCGGGCTTGTCGACAAAGAAATCGCCGCTGATCGAAGTGATGATCCCGCAGGTCTCGGTCATGCCATAGCCTGTATTCGGACGCGCCGTCGAAACTTGCGCGTCGATCTTCAGCACCAGGTCCGGCGGCACCTGCGCGCCCCCACCACCGAGCGCCATGAGGCTCGATGTATCGGTCTTTGCAAAATCCGGGTGGTTGATCAGCTCGCGCGCCATCGTCGGCACGCCGCTCATGCCAGTCACGCGGTGGCGCTCGATCAGGCGCAGCGCCTCACCCGCATCCCAGCGGTACATCAGCACCAGCGCGCCGCCGGCTGCGGTTGAGGCATAGGCCCCGCAATTGTTCGCCGTCACATGGAACAGCGGCGTGGTCATCAGCGTCAGCGGCACCGGCGGCGTCGCCGGCGGCGCCACGCCCGTCGCCCGCTCCAGCGCCAGCGCGGAAGAGGCGCCCGCAAACATCATGTTCATCAGGTTCGACACACACCCCCGATGGGTCAGCTGCGCGCCTTTGGGAAAGCCGGTCGTGCCGGAGGTGTAGAAGATACAGGCATCCGAATCCGGATCGACGGTCACTTCGGGCATCGCGCCGCCATGAGCGATGACATCGGTCCAGGCGATGACACCGGCCGGTGCATGGTCGATGCGCACGCCGACGAGTTGTATGCCGTCTGCCATTTCCGGACGCTCCTGCACGCGGGCAAGGCGTTCAGCGTCGAGGAACAAGACTTTCGGCGCGGAATCCTTCAGGCCATAGGCCATCTCTTCCGCTGTCCACCAGGCATTCATGCCGACCACGGCGATGCCGGTGGACACACACGCCCAGTAGATCAGCATCCATTCGGGATAGTTGCGCATCGCGATCGCCACCCGGTCACCGGGCTTCACGCCCTGCGCCGCCAGCCAGGCCGCCACGGCATTCACCCGTTCATGCGCCTCGGCATAGGTTAGGTGCTCATCCTGATAGATGAGATAGGGCCGCTCGGCGAATTGTAGGGTCGAGAGCCAGACTTCCCGCACACTGGGCGGCGCATTGGCGAACACCCGGATCCGGTTGCCGAGGACATCGGCTTCGACGATTTCGAACTGCCCGCCCGGACCGGTCAGCTCCTCCCGCGCCTTGCGAAGCTCCGCGTAATGCATGGCTCTCCCCGTATGCTTGTTATGTTTGGTTCCGGCGATCTTACACAGCCGGAATTGTGAAGAAACATGGACGCGAGGGAAGGCACGGCTCTGGCGCCGTGATGCAGCGGCGGGGCATGCGCCGGCTCAATCTTCTGTTTTTCGTGAGTTTTCCTGGAGCGGGCGAAGAGATTCGAACTCTCGACCCCAACCTTGGCAAGGTTGTGCTCTACCCCTGAGCTACGCCCGCATCCGGAATGGGTAGGATCGCCTTGTCGGCGAAGCGGACGGAATATGCGTTAAGCGGCGCCTTTGCAAGTGCCAATTCTGCGCCGCCCTGCACAAACTGTGAGGTTCAGCTGCGCAGCACCGCGCGTATCTGGTCGGGGCGAACTTCGCGGCCTTCGGTGTCCACAAAGGCGGCGCGGATGGCGCTTTTTGAGCCGGCCTTGGTGAAGCTGATCGGCGCCGGCTCGCCCTGTCCGAGCCAGACATCGCCCCATTGGGTCAGCCCGATCAGGATCGGGCGCAGCGAGATGCCCATGGCCGAGAGCACATATTCCGGCCGCGCCCGCTTGCCGGGCACCTTGTAGGCGCGCTTGGTCAGCAGGCCTGCCTCGACCAGCGTCTTCAGCCGGCCGGACAGGACGGTGCGCGGACAGCCGAGTTCTGCCTGGAAATCGTCGAACCGGCGTACGCCATAGAGGGCGGCGCGCAGGATCAGCAGCGTCCAGCGGTCGCCGATGAGCTCTATGGCTCTGGCAAGATTGCAGTTCTCGGGCGGGATGGGCGACCGCCGGGCAAGGGGTATCTGACTCATGATGTCAAACCTGAAAGGGTTCGCTTTCTAAATCCAGTACCCGAGACTGCGCTTTTCACGAAATGGTCAGACCTTTGTCATGGGTTGGTCGCCATTCCTGCCGAGAGCGAGCACCATGCGACTGACCCGACCTGGCCTGCCCCGCCCATTCACCCCGATCCTTCTGGCCCTCATGGCGGGACTGGCAGCAGCCTGCGTCGCTCCAGCCGAGGCACCGGCGATACATTCGCCGGTCATTCCGGGGACAATCCGGGACAGTTCGGGACAGGTTCAGGACAGGCTGTGGCGCATTGCAGACCATGCTGACCGCCTCAGGGACACCTCCTGCCCGCCCGGCGCCCGCCATCTGGACCCGCTGCCGGTCGAGCTGACCGCGAGCCCTGTCAGCCTCGGCGAGGCCGGCCAGATCACGCGGCGTATCCCTCAAACGGTCAGCGTCACCGGCGCCTGGGAGCTGTCGTCCAGCCACCCCAATTTCGGCGGCCTGTCGGGCCTTGCCCTGGTCCCGGAGGCGGAAGGCGGCGGCCTTCTGGCGGTCACCGATGCCGGCGCCTTTGTCTGGATCGATCTGGAAGACGGCGCGCCTGCATCTGCCCGGCTGGCCTATATGCAGGGTCTCGATGGCAGCCAGTATACCGGCAAGAGCGAGGGAGATGCCGAAGGCCTCGTCTATCAGGACGGGCTGGCACTGGTATCCTTCGAACGCGACTTCCGGATCGAGGCCTTTGCGCTGGCGGCCTGCGGCAGCAATGCACGCGGCGCGCCGGTCGCTTCGCTGCCGGACAGGTATGGCAATCGCAGCGTCGATGAGAATCAGGGCCCCGAGGCGCTGTTCCTGACGCCGGATGGCGCCCTCGGCTTCGGTTATGAAGGCATGCTCGGCACCTCGCCGCTTGGCCGTGTGCTCGCCGACGGAACGGCAGAATGGACCGGCGAGACGGCACCCGCCCCGATGGCGCACGGCCTCGTGGGCATGGAACAGGTCGCGATGCCGGATGGCGGCGTGCGCACGCTGCAGCTGTTCCGCGCCTGGGATCCGCTGCAGGGCAACCGTATCCGCCTCGTCTGGGGCGAGGGCGAGGATGAGAGCCTGAGCCTTGCCCGCCCGCTGCTGGTGGACAATTTCGAGGGCATCGCCGCCGAGCCGGCCGGCACAGGTCTCCGGGTCTGGATCGTCTCTGACGACAACTTCTCGGCCCGCCAGCGCACCCTGCTCTATGTGTTCGATATTACGCTCAGCGGCGGCTGAAGCGGAAGGCCGCTTCCCAAGCGGCCCGGGACCCACTAGATTTGCAAAGCACAAGGGCTGCAGCGCGCGCCAGGGACTGATCTCCGGCGACCTTACTTACCGTCAGGGAGCTGGCACCCTGGCCGGGACCGTGGTCCTGGCTCATCCGGCGCCCACCTAGTCTCTAGGTCGACGGGAGTGAAATGTGCCCGGCGGCGTCGTGGTTCTTGTGCGTTTACCTTCTTTCCCGCCTCGCCCGCCGGAGGCTACGAGGCCGAGATGAGTATGGAAGCCGACAAGACTGCGCTGCGCCACCGGATGCGGACCATCCGGGCCGAAGCCGCCGCGCGCGATCCGGACGCTGCCGAGAGGCTGGCGGATATCTTCCCGATGAAGCTGCTGGAGCGGTATGGCCCGGTCGTGTCCGGTTATGTCGCGATCAATGAGGAGCTGGACCCGTTCCCGTTGATGAAGCGCCTGGCGCGCGCCGGGGCCGAGACCTGCCTGCCGCGCATGGAGGCGACCGGGATCAGCTGGCGTCTCTGGTCGCCGGGCGAGCCGCTGGAGCGGCGCCCCTTCGGCCTGTCGGAGCCCCCGGAGGACGCCCCCATCGTCACACCCACCCTCGTCCTGACGCCGCTTCTCGCCTTCGACACGATGGGCAACCGGCTCGGCTATGGACGGGGTCATTATGATGCGGCGCTGGAAAAACTGCGGACCACAGGCCGGGCCTTTGCCTGCGCGGTGGCCTATGCCGCCCAGCAGATCGACCGGGTTCCCGCCGAGGCGCACGACCAGCCGCTCGACTGGGCGATCACACCGATCGGCTCGGTGCCGCTGTTCATGATGCGCAACCGGGCCGCCTTTGCCGGCCCGGCGCCAGATGGCGGCAGCGCTGCCTGAGGGTTTTGCTTAACAAATAGTTGGCGCATATTTTGCTGTTCACGAAGTATTAACCTTCGGAGGCAGCCATGCCCGACCCGGCACGCGCAAAATCAGCCCTGTGGATATCGGCGGCGAAACACGTCGACCTCATGGTCGTCGCGTGCCTGATGCTGGTTGCCGGGCTCGGTATGGCGGGCCTGCATGGCGGCCCCATCCTTCCGCCGGCCTCAGAGCGGCCGGTGCTACTGGCCGAGGCGGTACCTGCACCTGCCCAGCAAGCCGAACGCCCGGCGCCCAGATACTATCCCTGGACAGCGCCGGAGCCTTACCATCCCGTGCTGCCGGAGCGCGCTGACCCTGTCGTCCCCAAGCCGGACATGACCGGTTTCAAGACCCTGCTGCGCAATCCACGCGCGGACCCGGTCTTCCGGGCCTCGACCCATGACAATGACAACAGCTTCTATGGCGCGCACTGGCGTGAGGAGAACGTCACGCCGACCTCCAGCGGCACGCTGCTGTCGGTGCAGCGCGTTAAGGGGCTGAGCCTGCCCTATACGGCAGGGGAAATTCAGTCGCAGAAACATTATGGCCATGGCCGGTATGAGGCGATCCTGCGCCCGAGCCGCGGATCGGGCCTCGCGACCGCCTTCTTCACCTATACCGGCCCCTGGTTCGGCAATCCGCATGACGAGATCGACATCGAATTCCTCGGCCAGGACACGACCAAGGTGCATTTCAACTATTTCCGGAGAGGCAGGACCGGCAAAAGCGCGATCTTCGACCTGCCCTTCGATGCGGCCGATGCCGACCGGCTCTATGCTTTTGAATGGACGCCGGAGGGGATCACCTGGTTCGTCGAGGGAGAGCCCTATTATGCCACCGAACCCGGCGATACGTTCCTGCCGATGGTCGGCGGCAAGGTGATGTTTTCCGCATGGACCGGTGTTCCGCACATGCAGGGCTGGCTCGGCAAGCCGACCTTTGCCTCAGGGGCGGGCATGCATGTCAGCTGCTCATCCTTCGTGCCGCTCGGCCAGACCGGCCCGAGCTGCGCCGACAGCTATACGCCGCCGGTCGTTCTCAGTCCCTGATCTCGCCGATCACCTGCTCGCGCGCGATCGGCAGCAGGCGGGCCATTTCCTCGCGGATCTGGGCTTCGGTGCGGGTAATCCCCGCCTTTTCAAGGTCGCCGGTCACCTTGCGCACGACATCCCCGTCACCGGCCTCTTCGAGGTCAGCGATGACAACGCTCTTGGCATAGTCCTCGGCCACGGCGCCGGAGAGGCCCAGAAGGTCCGCCACCCAGAGGCCGAGCAGCTTGTTGCGCCGGGCGCTGATGCGCATCTGGGTGTTCTGGTCCAGGGCGTAGCGAGCTTCTTCTGCGCGTTCGCGATCGTCGAATGTGCTCATGGCGGGGCCCTTTCGGTTCTGGCGGTCTGTCCGGGCTGATATAGGGGCGAGCGGCAGGTGTTCGCAATAATTGTTTCTGTCGCGGGTTTGGCGTAACAGTCCGCGCTTCAGGGGATGGCCGGGATGATTCCATACTGGTTAACAAGCCCCGCATGTTGCGCAGGAAGGGCCGGGTCACGATGAGCAAGCGCCGCATCGTCTATGAGGGAAAGGCGAAAATCCTCTATGAGGGGCCGGAACCGGGCACGCTGATCCAGTATTTCAAGGACGACACCACCGCCTTCGACGCCCAGAAAAAGGCCGTTCTGGACGGCAAGGGTGTGCTGAACAACCGCATCAGCGAATTCATCATGACCCAGCTGACCGCTGTGGGCGTGCCGACGCATTTCATCCGCCGCCTCAACATGCGCGAACAGCTGATCCGCAAGGTCGAGATCATTCCGCTGGAAGTGGTGGTGCGCAATGTCGCGGCCGGCTCGCTGTCGACGCGCCTCGGCATTCCGGAAGGCCAGCAGCTGCCCCGCCCGCTGGTGGAGTTCTATTACAAGAGCGATGCCCTGCACGATCCGATGGTGTCGGAAGAGCATATCGCCGCTTTCGGCTGGGCGAGCCCGCAGGAATATGACGATGTCATAGCCCTCGCCCTGCGCGTCAATGATTTCATGTCCGGCCTGTTTGCCGCGGTCGGCATCCGCCTGGTGGACTTCAAGCTGGAATTCGGCCGCTGGTTCGAGAACGACCATGACATGCCGCGCATCCTGCTGGCCGATGAGATCAGCCCCGACAGCTGCCGGCTGTGGGATCTCAAGACCGGCGAGAAGATGGACAAGGACCGCTTCCGCCGCGATCTGGGCGGTGTGACCGAGGCGTATGCCGAAGTCGCGCGCCGGCTCGGCATCATCCGGGAATCGGCCGAAGAGACGGACAACGTCATCCACTTCACCGGGGGCAGTAAATGATGAAGGCAGTCGTTCACGTTTCGCTCAAATCCGGCGTGCTGGACCCACAGGGCAAGGCGGTTGCCGATACCCTTGCCCGGATGGGCTATGCGGAGGTGTCCGGCGCCCGTGTCGGCAAGGTGATCGAGCTTGAACTGACCGGCAGCCCGGACAAGGCGGCCGCCGAAGCCCGCGTCAAGGAAATGTGCGAGAAGCTGCTCGCCAATACCGTGATCGAAAGCTACCGGATCGAACTGGTCTGAGGACAGGGCCGCAGGCCAGGTCAGCAACAAGGCAGGATCCGGCAAGGCCCCATGACGGGGCCTTTTCCTTTTCAGGCTTCCTTTACCATCCAGCATTAGTGAGCGATTAATCACTTGCAATCGGTTTCGGGCGATGTTATCTCCCGGGTGAAGTGAGGGAGTATCGCATGGCCAGCAAAGCCAAACCCGCGACCGGAAAATCTGCCGCGAAAGTGCCGGCGAAGAAGGCGCCGAAATCCGCTGGCACGCCCAATGGCACCGATGCAGCGCCCCGCACGCGCGTGCGCGATGCCCGCCCCAAGATCGAGCGCGCGGCGCTGACGCTGTTCGTGCATGAAGGCGTCGATGCGGCCACGACCCGCGAGATTGCGGAGAAGGCCGGCGTCTCGGAAGGCGCGCTCTACCGCCATTACAAGGGCAAGGACGATCTGGCTTTTGCCCTGTTCATGGAGACGCATAACCGGCTCTCGCAGATGCTGACCAAAGCACTCGGCGGGCCGGGCAGCCTTGATGAGAAGGTCCACGCCGCCGTTGCCGCCTATTGCGAACTGGCGGATGAGGACTTCCTCCTCTTCTCCTTCCACCTCGTCTCGCTGAACAAATACCTGCCGCAGGACAAACGCCGCGAAGATGACCCCGTTTCCATCACGGAACGGATCATTTCCGGCCTGATGGAGGCCGGCGCCATCCCGAAAGGCGATGCAGCACTGAAAGCCGCGATGGCCCTCGGGGTGGTGATGCAGGCCGGGCAGAACAAGGTGTATAACCGCCTGCCCGGCCCGCTGTCCCGGCATGCCCCGGCGCTCGCCCGGGCTGTGCTGGCGGTCCTGAAATCGAACTGACCTGATCCTTCTACGGAGCATCACGCCATGCGTGCCACCTTCTTCCAGATTGCCTACTGGGTTCTGTCCGCAGGATATGTCCTCGTCTCCCTGCCCTTCCTCGCCTGGCCGGGGCATGGACCGGTGCGCGCCATCATCCGCAGCTATACCCGCGCCATGAACCTCGCCCTGTGCTATATTGCCGGCATCCGCAAGGACGTGCGCGGGCGCGAGCGCCTGCCGGAAGGCGCCTTCGTCATCGGCGCCAAACATCAGAGCTGGGGTGACGGCTTCCTGATCTATCCCGAGATCAAGGACCTGGCTTTCGTCACCGGCGACCATCTGGAACGCTTCCCCCTCGTCGGCGGCATCCTGAAGAAACTCGGCGCCATCGTCATCGACACCTGCGGCGGCGGCGAAAAGAAAGCCTCCTCCCTCGCCAATGGCATGGCCCGCGCCAAGGCTGATGGCCGGCGCGTGCTGATCTATCCCGAAGGCCATCTCGCCCCGGTCGGCTATCACTTCCGCTACAAGGCCGGCGTCTGGCATATGGCGCGCGCAATGGGTGTGCCGGTGGTCCCCGTCGCCACCAATATCGGCGTCTTCTGGCAGCAGCAGGAACGCCCGCGCGCCAAGGGCACGGCGGTCATCGAATTCCTGGAGCCCATCTCCTCGGACCTGCCGAAAGAAGAATTCCTCGCCCGCCTGACCGAAGCGGTCGAAGCGCGCACGGCAGACCTCGTCGCCGAAGCCACCGGCGAGCCGCCCGTGCGCGCCACCCTCATCCCCGATCCGCCCAACGGCATGGAAGCGGCGCCGACGCCGTCCGACCTCGGTGCGTTCAAGAAGGCTTGATCGTTTCTCAATTCCAACCAGAATATAAAATCAAACTGCTAATGGAACGCCAAAGAGACCGAGTATTGCAATAATTCCATAATTACGGACATCTTGGCGGATGCTTGCAATCATTTGATCCCGGGCAAGTTTCTGCCTGCGTGCTTTCTCTTCTTCCGATAAATCGGCCCAGACCTCTCCGGCCGTTGCAGCGGCGTCTTTTGCGTTGGTTTCAGCGAGTCCATCCAAGCGCTTTTCTGCAAAGCGCAGGAATCCTGCCGGGTCGGTGGGTATGCCGCTTTCTCGAGCAATGTCCGATATTGTTGCCCTATTGACTGTGACTTCTCCGTGGACGCTTTTGCACTTGGTACAACGGAGGCGAGACTGGAGCTCGGCTTCGCTCATAGTTTCGTACTCACCGCGCAAAAGAACGCGAGCGGAATGCTGGCAACAAAGGCAACGAATCGAAGCGCAATTGCGCTTCACGCGAAATAACTGCCCGATGTCCTGAAAATTTAAGGATTGTTGAAGCCAACTCACGCTCATCTGCCCCCACCGGACATTCTCTGGTCTTAACTTTTACTGTTAAGTTGACGACCGCCGCAACAAAAAATCCAACTCCCCCGCACCGGCGATCTGACGGTCGATCTATTGCTAGGTGCTCAACTAAGCCTATATCGTAGAATGATATCCGAGGAGGACGGCCTCCCCCATTTCGGGAACGGTTCGGGACGGCCCGGCTTTACGGAGCCTTCCCATGTCCTGGGTTCTTCTTGGTATCGCCGGCCTGCTTGAAATTGTCTGGGCGGCGGCAATGAAACAATCTGCCGGTTTCACGCGCATCATCCCCACGCTGATCATGCTCGCCGCCATGCCCGCCAGCTTCGTCCTGCTGGCGATGCGCAGCCTGCCGCTCGGCACGGCCTATACGATCTGGACCGGCATCGGCGCGGCCGGTGCCTTCATCTTCGGCATCATCTGGCTAGGCGAGGCGGCCACGCCGATGCGTCTCCTGGCGGCCGCGATGATCGTGGGCGGCATCGTGCTGATGCGCATGGCTGGCGAGTAGAATAGAATCAGCCAGCCAGTGCGGCCCTCCAGGCTTCGCATTTCTGCGACAGGCTGAGCGCGGCCAGTGCCGGGCTGGTCGAGGGCAGGACGATTGCCTCGGCCCCTGCCGGCATGTGTGCGGCGGCATATTTGCGGAAGCCCGCCGCCGCCTTGCCGCCATTCAGGCCGATCCGGCGGATGCGGGGATGCGCGGCGAAGAAGGCGGCAAAATCGTTCGGCACTTCGTCGCGGATCGCCGCATCGAGGCTGCCTTCGCGCAGGCAGAGTTTCAAAACATCCCAGACGGCCACACGCCGGGCGGCCAGAATGGCGACCCGCTCCGTATACGGCAAGTCCGGGCCGGCGCCGAACAGGGCGCCCATGACCGGCCAGAAGGCATTGCGCGGATGGGCGTAGTATTGGCCCGCCTCCAGGGAGGCGATGCCGGGCATGCTGCCAAGGATCAGGAGCTCGGCGTCTGGTCGGGCAACCGGGGCAAAACTGCGGACCTGCATCCGGCGCGGCCGCAGACGGATCAGTCCGCCACAGCCGGAACGATCGTCACGCTCTCGCCGCAGCCGCAAGCATCGGTCTGGTTCGGATTGCGGAATACGAACTTTTCATGCAGCAGCGTGGTCTCGTAGTCGAGTTCGCTGCCGAGCAGGAACAGCACGGCCTTCGCATCGATCAGGATGGTGACGCCATTGTCCTCGACCACCTCGTCCAGCGCCTCCGGCGCAGCGGCGTAATCCATGACATATTCCATGCCGGCGCAGCCGCCATTGGTGACGCCGACGCGCAGATAGCCGAGGCCGCGCTCGGCCATGATCTCGCGCACCCGCGCCGCGGCGGCGTCGGTAAGGCGAACAGGTTTGGGGCGGGGTCGTCTGGCCATACCTTAGAGATAAGGGCTCAGGGCCCTTCCTTCAATCAGAGCATATTCAGCGCCAGGCGGGCCTCGTCCGACATGCGGGACGGATCCCAGGGCGGATCGAAGGTCAGGCGCACCTCGACATCGCTGACACCCTCGACGCCCTTGGCGGCGGTCTCGACCCAGCCCGGCATGTCGCCGGCCACGGGACAACCCGGCGCCGTCAGCGTCATTTCGATATCGACTTTGCGGTCATCGTCGATATCGACCTTGTAGATCAGGCCCAGTTCATAGATGTCGACCGGGATTTCCGGGTCGTACACCGATTTGAAAGCGGCGATGAGATCGTCGGTCAGGCGGTCAAGCTCTTCCTGCGGAATCGCAGAAACCGCCGCAGGATCGCGGACACCAAGCAGGTCGTGTGAGGTCAGGTCGTCGGCCATATACGTATTTATACCAGCATTTTTCGCGCCTTGGCGAGCGCTTCAGCCAGCGCGTCCACCTCAGCCTCTGTATTATATAGGGCGAAACTCGCTCTTGCCGTAGCGGTCACGCCTAAATGCTGCATTAAGGGCTGGGCGCAGTGATGGCCGGCGCGAATCGCGACGCCGTAGCGGTCGAGGATCTGGGCGAGGTCGTGCGGATGGGTGCCTTCGAGGCTGAAGGCCAGGACGGCGCCCTTGCCGGGCGCTTCGCCATGGATGCGGATGCCGTTGACGCTGCGCAGGGCGCTGGCGGCGCGGGCATACAGGACATGCTCATGGGCGATGATATCGGCCTTGTCGAACGCCCCCAGCCAGCGCAGAGCGGCGCCGAAGCCGATGGCTTCGAGGATGGGGGGCGTCCCGGCTTCGAACTTGTGAGGGGCGGAGTTGTAGGTCACCCGCTCTGTCTCGACGACCTCGATCATCTCGCCGCCGCCCTGATAGGGGCGCGCCCGGGCAAGTGCCTCGGCCCGCCCATAGAGTGCGCCAATGCCGGTCGGGCCGTAGATCTTGTGGCCGGTGATCACATACCAATCGCAACCGATGGCCTGGACATCGACCGGCAGGTGGACGGCCGCCTGGCTGCCATCAATCAGGATTTCGGCGCCCGCCGCGTGGGCGAGCTGCGTGATGGCGGCCACATCCGTCACCGTGCCGAGCACATTGCTCATATGGGTGATGGCGACCATCTTCGTCTTGGGGCCGATGGCGGCGGCCATCGCGTCCATGTCGAGGGCGCCCTCTTCGGTCAGCCCCACCCAGCGCAGCACGGCGCCGTGGCGCTCGCGCAGGAAATGCCAGGGCACAATATTGGAATGATGCTCCATGATCGAGAGCACGATCTCGTCGCCCGGCTGGATGCGCGCGGCGAGCGCGGAGGCAACAAGGTTGATGCCTTCGGTAGAGCCCTTGGTGAAGACAATATTATCCGTAGACGGCGCGTTCAGGAAGGCGCGCACGGTTTCGCGCGCCGCTTCGAAGGCTTCAGTCGTCTCATTTGCCAGCGTATGCAGGCCGCGGTGAACATTGGCATAGGCGGTGCGCATCTGGCCCGCGAGCGCCTCGATGACTGCCTCCGGCTTCTGCGCGCTGGCCGCATTGTCGAGATAGACAAGCGGATGGCCGTTCACCTCCCGCGAGAGGATCGGAAATTCGGCGCGGATGGCGACAAGATCGAGTTTGCGGGTCATTTCGACAACCATGTCTGCGCCTGCGCCCGCAGAGCCTCTTCATGCACGCCCGCCTCTTCCAGCGCCTCGGCAATAAAGGCTTCGGTCAGCATCGCGCGCGCCGCCTCGAGCGGAATGCCGCGCTGTCGCAGATAGAAGAGCTGGGCCGCATCCAGCGCGCCGGACGTGTTGCCATGCGCACACTGAACATCGTCCGCCAGGATTTCGAGTTCGGGCTTGGCGAACACTTCCGCGCCCTCCTCCAGCAGCAGCGCATTGTGCTGCATCGAGGCGTCGGTCTGCTGGCCGGCATTGCGGGGCACATGGAACTTGCCCTGGAACACGCCGCGCCCGCCATCGAGCACCGCGCCCTTGGTCACCTGCTGCGTTACGCACGCCCGTGCACCGTGGCGCACATGACTGGTCAGGTCGACATGATATCCCTTGCCCGCCAGATAGGCGGCGTTCAGCACCGCGCGTGAGCCGGTCTCCTGATGCACGAGCCGCGTCTCGATCCGGCAGACCTTCGCGCCGAAGGCAAGAACGGTCTGCTTCGTCTCGGCGCCCGCATCCTGATGGATCAGCGCCGTGATCGCCTGCGCCTCGCCCTGGCCGCCGCGCTGATAGACCACCCGATTCAGCCGGGCGCCGGGCTGCAGCGTGTATTCGACCAGCGCCGTGGAAAAGGCCGCCCCGCCCAGATGGCTTTCAGATACGTGCAGCTCCGCTCCCGGACGAAGGAGGAACATGATCCGCGCCGCATTGATCGCGCCAGGGCCGGAAAAGACCATGTGCAGCCGCACCGGCGCGTCGCCGGTCACTTCGGCCATCAACGTCGCCGGCGAATTCTTTGCGCCTGACAGCGCAGCCGCGAGCGCGCCGAGCGGAGCAGCTTCGGCCCCGCCCATCGCCTGCACGTCATCCTTCGGCAGCAGGCGCAGGCCTTCCGGCAGCGATGCAGGCGCGACATAGCCCTGCGGCGTGAACCGCAGCGTTGCTGCCCCGCCTGTTGCCAGAGGGTCCACTGCCGGTGCCCCGCCCGAGACATCGAGCGCGCCGACAGCAGCCCTGAAGTCGCTCCAGCGCCAGTCTTCGATCCGCCGATGCGGCAGGCCGGTCTTTGCAAAGGCCTCGAACAGGCGCTCCCGGCGCGGGTCTGCCTTCAGGGCGGCATAGCGCGCGACCAGTTCTAGTTCCGCAACCGTCGGATTACGGATGATATCCTTCAGCGCGGTGCTCACACAGCCTCCGCGATGACGCCGTCATAGCCTTCTTTCTCGAGCCGATGGGCCAGTTCCGGCCCACCCGACCTGATGATGCGGCCCTTGGCGAGCACATGCACCCTGTCTGGCCGGATATGGTCCAGCAGGCGCTGATAATGGGTGATGACGAGCATTCCGCGCTCCGGCGCGCGCAGGGCATTGACGCCGTCCGCCACCGTGCGCAGTGCGTCGATGTCGAGGCCGGAATCGGTCTCGTCCAGCACCATGAAGCGCGGCTCCAGCATCATCATCTGGTAGATTTCGAGCCGTTTCTTTTCCCCGCCGGAGAAGCCGACATTCACCGCCCGCTTCAGCATCTCGGGGTCAAGCTTGAGGACACCGGCAATCTCGCGCGACTTCTTGATGAAGTCCGGCGCGGAGATTTCCGCCTCTCCGCGCGCCTTGCGCTGGGCGTTCATGGCGGCGCGCACGAACGTCATCACCGGCACGCCGGGAATCTCGACCGGATACTGGAAGGACAGGAACAGGCCCCTGACCGCGCGCACCTCGGGATCCATGGCGAGAATGTCCTCGCCATCCAGCCGGGCGCTGCCGCCGGTGACCTGATAGCCCTCCCGGCCGGTCAGGATGTAGGAGAGGGTGGACTTACCTGCCCCGTTCGGCCCCATGATGGCATGAACCTCGCCGGCAGGCACCTCAAGCGACAAGCCATTGATGATGGCCTTGGCCGCTTCGCCTTCGCCAACCGTGGCGCTCAGATTTTCGATCTTCAACATGGCGGGGATTTAGGGCGCCCGGCGCGGATTGGAAAGCACAAAGCGCCGAATGGCCGCCCCCGGCCAGATTATGGCTGTCATGCCCCAGCGGGCATCTGTCCCGCTCAGCCGAGTGCGGCCGCCATCAGCGGGGCAATGAAAATGGCTAGTGCCAGCAGGACATAGCCGGCGATTTCCTTGAGAATGCTGGGCATTGGTCGCTCCCTTGAGGAGCCAGCCCGGCCCCTCTCGGGATGCTATGGAGCAAGAAGCGTGCCTTTAACCTTCCCGCCCAGGCGGCCTAGCCAACACTGCCCTCAAGGCTGACTTCCAACAGCTTCTGCGCCTCGACGGCGAACTCCATCGGCAGTTCCTGCAGCACTTCGCGAACAAACCCGTTGACCAGCAGGGCAACCGCCTGCTCCTCGCCGATCCCGCGCTGGCGGACATAGAAGAGCTGGTCTTCCGACAGCTTGGTCGTCGTCGCCTCATGCTCCAGCTGGGCGTCGGCGCGGCGGTTTTCGATATAGGGCACGGTATGGGCCCCGCACCGGTCGCCGATCAGCAGGCTGTCGCACTGGGTGAAATTGCGGGCGCCTTCGGCCTTCTTGTGGATCGAGACGAGGCCGCGATAGGTGTTGTCGGACTTGCCCGCCGAAATGCCCTTGGAGATGATCCGGCTTTTCGTGCGCTTGCCCAGATGGATCATCTTGGTGCCGGTATCGGCCTGCTGGCGGCCATTGGTAACGGCGATCGAGTAGAATTCGCCGACCGAATCGTCCCCCCGCAGCACGCAGGACGGGTATTTCCAGGTGATCGCCGAGCCGGTCTCCACCTGCGTCCAGCTGATCTTGGAGCGCGCGCCCCGGCAATCGCCCCGCTTGGTCACGAAGTTGTAAATCCCGCCCTTGCCTTCCTCGTCGCCCGGCCACCAATTCTGCACGGTCGAATACTTGATCTCCGCATCATCCAGCGCGACGAGTTCTACCACCGCCGCATGCAGCTGGTTCTCGTCGCGCATCGGCGCCGTGCAACCCTCCAGGTAGGAGACATACGCCGCCTCATCCGCAATGATCAGCGTGCGCTCGAACTGACCGGTATTTTCCGCATTCATCCTGAAATAGGTGGAGAGTTCCATCGGGCATCGCACACCCTTGGGAATGTAGACGAAGGAGCCATCCGAGAAGACGGCCGAGTTCAGCGTCGCATAGAAATTGTCCGTCGTCGGAACGACCGATCCAAGATACTTCCGGACCAGTTCCGGATGCTCCTGCACCGCCTCGGAAATCGACATGAAGATGACGCCGGCCTTTTTCAGCTCCTCGCGGAAGGTCGTTGCCACCGAAACGGAATCGAACACCGCATCGACCGCCACGCGCGGCTTCTCCCGCGCCGCTGCTGCGGTTTCCGCCGCGCCCTCGACGCCCAGCAGAACTTCAGCCTCGCGCAGCGGGATGCCGAGCTTCTCATAGGTCTCGAGAATTTCCTTCGGCACATCGTCCAGAGACTTGTATTTCGCCCCGGCCTTCGGCGCGGCGTAGTAATAATAAGCTTGGAAGTCGATCTTCGGATAATGCACCCGCGCCCAGGTCGGCTCCTCCATGGTCAGCCAGCGGCGGAACGCCTCAAGGCGCCATTCCAGCAGCCATTCGGGTTCGCCCTTCCGGGCCGAAATGAAGCGGACGGTCTCTTCGGACAGGCCCTTCGGCGCCATGTCCATTTCAATGTCCGTGACGAAACCGGCAGAATAGTTCTCCGATTCCAGGCGTTTCGCCGCCTCGACCGTCTTTGCATCGATGCTGTCCTTCACCTTCACCTCGGTGCAGTCGTCCTCATGCTCGTCCATTCCGCCACAGCATTCCATCACACGGATTCCTTCAACACAGTTCTCCGGGCCGCTTCGAGCCAGGCGTCCGCGACGCGCTCGAAATCTTCCGGCTGGCTGTTCCAGCCAAAGCTGGTGCGGATGGCCGATTCCGCAAGGGCGTCATCTGCGCCCATGGCCATCAAGACAAGCGATCTTTTCACCTTGCCCGACGAGCAGGCCGAGCCGGCGGAGACACAAACCCCTGCCAGATCAAGGGCCATGACCTGGGTTTCAGCGCGGAAGCCGGGCCGGGCGAAGTTTGAGACGCCGGCGAGGCGCGGGCTGGCTTCGCCGATCACAGTGACGCCGCCTTCGGCTTTCAGGCGGGCCTCCATCGCGTCCCGGTGGGCGCCAAGCGCGGCATAGCGGGGCAATTCCCGGACACTTTCGGACACGGCGGCGCCAAAGCCGGCAATTCCGGCGACATTCTCGGTGCCTGAGCGCAGGCCGCGTTCCTGCCCCCCGCCATACTGGACAGCTTTCAGCGGGGCGCCCGCCCGGTGCCAAAGCGCGCCCACCCCTTGCGGCCCGCCGATCTTGTGGGCGGAGAGGGCGATATAGTCGACGCCCAGCAGGGCGGCATTGACCGGTACCTTGCCGAGGCCCTGGACGGCATCACACACGGTGAGCCCGCCCGCCTCACGCATAATGGCGGCGGCTTCGGCAACGGGCTGGAGGATGCCGGTTTCGTTGTTGGCACGCATCAGCACAAGGATGGGGGTGCCCTTCAGGCTCCGGTCCCATGTCCCGAGGCGGGCGCGGAGGTCTTCAAGGTTAACCTGGCCTGAAGGGAGGACATAGGCGGTCTCGACCGGCACGCCGGCATGGGCGGCGGCCTTGGTGGCGGCGTCATGCTCTATTGCCGAGACGATGAGGGTGGCGGCCCCGTCCAGCGCGGCCACGGCGCCATGGATGGCGAGGGCGAGGGCTTCGGTGCCCCCGCTGGTGAAAACGATGTCTTCAGCCCGGCTGCCGATGGCGGCGCCGACCTCTGCGCGCGCCTTCTCCACGACGGCCCGGGCCGCCCGCCCGACCTTGTGGACGGAGGAAGGGTTCGCCGCGCCCATATCGAACACGGCGAGCATGGCCGCGCGGGCCTCTGGCCGCAGCGGGGCGGTGGCGTTGTAATCGGCATAGATCATGGCCCCTTTTATATAGTCTTTTCCGGGCAATCCTGCACCCTGCAGAAAAATTTGCTTTTTTAGGCCGACTTGGCCTATCAAGCCGCCCTTCTGTGGAAAAAACGCCGAGGTTGAGATGGCCGAGATCATCATTCCGGGCCCCCAGGGCCGTATTGAAGCGCGCTATACCGAGCCGCCATTTCCCGGCGCGCCCATCGCGCTGATCCTGCATCCCCACCCCAAGGCGGGCGGCACGATGCAGGACCCGATCACGATCATGCTCTACCAGCTGTTCGAGAAGCATGGCTTTGGCGTGCTGCGCTACAACTCCCGCGGCGTTGGCCGCAGCCAGGGCACCTATGACCAGGGCATCGGGGAACTGGAAGACGCCGCCTATGTGCTCGACTATCTGGAAAACCTCTCCGAGACGCCCCGCTTTGTCTGGTGCGCCGGCTATTCCTTTGGCGCCTGGATCACACTGCAGCTCCTGATGCGCCGCCCGGAGATCGACGGCTTCCTCGCCATTTCCCCGCCGGCGAACCATTACGACCTTTCCTTCCTCGCTCCCTGCCCGGCGTCCGGCCTGATCGTGGCGGGCGACAAGGACGCTATCGCGGCACCGGAAGATGTCGAGCGGGCCCTGACCAAGGTGCGCGTCCAGAAGGGCCAGAAGGTTGACCGCGCCACCGTTGCCGGCGCCAACCACTTCTATCAGGACCGCCGCGAAGAGCTCATTGCGCTGTGCGAGGAATACCTCCTCAAACGCCTCGCCGACGCCGAACAGGAACTGCGCGCCGAAGCTGAAGAAGACGACGCCGACATCATCGAGGAAGAGGAAGACTTCGAGGAGTGATCCTCAACGGAGCGGCCCGCCCTCGCAGCGGGCCGTTTTCCATGCCCGAAGGACCATGCCCCATGCCCAGCATCCGCTTTGCGACGGACGCCGATGTGCCGGTCATTCTCCGCTTCATCCGCGCGCTGGCAGCGTATGAAAAGCTTTCCCATGACTGCGTTGCAACGGAAGAGAGCCTGCGGGCCACGCTCTTCGGGGACCGGCCGTATGCGGAAGTGTTGCTGATCGAAGATGACGGCGCCGCGCATGGCTTTGCGCTGTTCTTCCACAATTACTCGACCTTCCTGGCAAAGCCCGGCATCTATCTGGAAGACCTGTTCGTAGACCCGGCCCAGCGCGGCAAGGGCTATGGCAAGGCCTTGCTGGCGAAACTCGCAGAAATCGCCGTGGCGCGCGGCTGCGGCCGGCTGGAATGGTCCGTCCTCGACTGGAACCAGCCTTCGATCGACTTCTATCTCTCGCTCGGCGCCCGGCCTATGGACGAGTGGACAATCTACCGGCTGGATGGAGACGCGCTGGAGGCGCTGGGCGGCGTACGCCCCCCTCCGTCAGCCCGCTGACGCGGCCTGCCACCTCCCCCGCAAGCGGGGGAGGATAATCGCACTCCATCTCCGCCGAACGTCCTGGTCCTCCCCTGCGAAGCGGGGGAGGTGGATCGCGCCGTCAGGCGCGAGACGGAGGGGGCGGCTTATCCGATCACTTTCCCGCCCACCTGCGGCGCCGCCACGCCGGTCGTGCCCGGCCAGCTGAGGGGCAGCCCACGCGCGGTGCGCACTGCCAGCAGGGCAAACGCCTCGGCCTCTATCGAATCCCCGCGCCAGCCTGCCTCTTCGGCGGTCAGCACCGGACACGTCACCTGCCGGCGCAGCGCCGCCATCAGCGAGGGGTTGTGCCGCCCGCCCCCGCAGGCGATCACCCGCGCCGGGCGCTCCGGAAGCTGACGGATACCGGCCGCAACCGCCGCCGCAGAAAACTCCGTCAGCGTTGCGGCGCCATCTTCCAGGGAAAGCCCGCGCGCCATCGAAGCGTTGAAATCATATCGGTCGAGCGATTTCGGAGGCGGCTCATCGAACCAGTCATGGTCGAGCAGCTGCGCCAGCAGCCCCTCATGCACCCGGCCCGCCGCAGCAAGGCGTCCGCCCGCATCATGTGTGCCCTTCCCGTGCCCCTCGACCCATTCATCGATCGGACCATTCGCCGGGCCGGTATCGAAGGCAATCAGTGTGCCGTCTGCGGTGCGCGCCGTGATATTCGCCACGCCGCCGAGATTGAGCACCACCGCTGGCTCCCCGCCAAGCCGGTTCATCAGGGCAGCATGGTAGGCCGGCGCCAGCGGCGCGCCCTGCCCCCCGGCCGCCACATCCGCCGAGCGGAAATCATGGGCCAGCGGAACCCCAAACGCGGCGCGCAGCGCCTCCGCATCGATCAGCTGCAGCGTTGCGCCGGTCTCGCTCGCTTTCGCCCGCCGGTGCAGCACGGTCTGGCCATGCACGCCCGCCAGCACGGGCTGCGGCGCCCCGGCCTCGCCCGTCAGCATCGCCCAGGCGTCGGAATGGGTCTTCGTGATCACCTCGCAGGCCGCGCGAAACAGCGCCTCCGGCCTCGGCCCCGCCCAGTTCCACGCCCGCGCGGCTTCCGTCGCCGACTGCAGCACAGCGCGCTCCTCGGGCGTGTATTTCCGCTCGGCGACGGGGCCGAATTCCAGCACATCCTCGCCATCCGTGAGGATCAACGCCCCGTCCACAGCGTCCAGCGAGGTGCCGGACATAAACCCTGCGACCCAGACAGGGTCAGTTTTTTCAATGCCGGTGTTCAAGCCCTGCCCTTTCCGTGTTAGGCGCGCGCATCTCATCGGAGACACGAGAACATGAGCGAATACAAGTCGGAATTCCTGCGCGAGCTGAGCTGGCGCGGCTTCATCAAGGATGTCACGCACGCTGCTGAGCTGGACGCCTATTGCGCCAAGGGAACTCCGGTCGCCTATGTCGGCTATGACGCCACCGCCGACAGCCTGCATGTCGGCCATCTGATGACAATCATGATGCTGCGGATCTTCCAGCGCCATGGCGGCAAGCCTGTCGCCCTGATGGGCGGGGGCACCACCAAGGTGGGCGATCCGACGGACAAGGAAAAATCCCGCCCGCTGCTCACCGACGAACAGATCGCGGCCAACATTGCCGGCATCAAGACAGCTTTCGAGCCCTACATCCGTTTCGGCGCGGGCGCGAATGACGCGATCATGGTCAATAATGCCGACTGGCTGGACAGGCTCGGCTATATCGAAATGCTGCGCTCGGTCGGCACATATTTCACTATCAATACGATGGTGAAGCAGGATACGGTCGCCCGCCGCCTTGCCGCTGAACAGCCCTACACCTTCCTCGAATTCAACTACCTCCTGATGCAGTCCTACGACTTCCTCGAACTGTACCGCCGCCATGGATGCCGGCTGCAGCTTGGCGGGTCTGACCAGTGGGGCAACATCCTCGGCGGCGTGGACCTGATCCACAAGGCCGAGGGCGGCGAAGCTTTCGGCCTGACCGCGCACCTCGTCACTACCTCGTCCGGCGTGAAGATGGGCAAGACGGTGGGCGGCGCGGTGTGGCTGAATGCCGACCGCAAGAGCCCGTATGAATACTGGCAGTTCTGGCGCAACACGGAGGATGCCGATACTGGCAAATTCCTGCGTCTGTTCACGGATCTTCCTCGCGCCGAGATCGAGCGGCTGGAGGCGCTTCAGGGCGCCGAGATCAATCAGGCAAAGATTGCGCTCGCCAATGCCGCGACCACGCTGCTGCATGGCGAGGCGGCAGCAAGGGAAGCTGAAGCGGCCGCGAAAGCGGTGTTCACCGCAGGCGCGTCAGCCGACGCATTGCCGACTGCAACCATTCCGCAGGCGGACCTTGACGCCGGCATTCTTGTCGCCGCTGCGTGCACGGCCGCTGGCCTTTCGAAGTCCAATGGCGAAGCGCGCCGCCTGATCGAACAGGGCGCCATCCGCGTCAATGACGAGCCGGTCACCGACCCGAACGCGAAAGTCTCCGCCGCAGACCTGAAAGACGGCGCCATCAAGCTTTCCGCCGGCAAGAAACGCCATGCTCTCGTGAAGGCGGGTTAGGTCAGAACCTGTAGCCGCCCGACAGCAGCGTCTGATAGCGCTCCGGCGTCATCGGCACATAGCCGCCTGCGCCGGGGTCGTACATCCACAGCGCTTCACCCTCGACCTTTGCCGGGTCGAAGCCTTCGGCCACAAGTTCAACCTTGCGGTATTTGAACGTGCCCGTCGTGTCCGCTTCCGGCTGCACACGGATGAACAGCGGCACAGCATAGGCCGGCAGCATCTCTGTCAGCGCCTTGTAAAGCCCGGCAAAATCGACCTCGCCGTCGAGCGTGACCGCCGCCATGCCGGCCTTGCCATCCGCCCCGGGCACCGGCACGCCATAGACATTCGCCGTCGCGATCCCGCCGATCTTCGACAGCGCCTCGCCGACTTCATTGGTCGAGACATTCTCGCCCTTCCAGCGGAACGTGTCGCCGATCCGGTCGACGAAGAAGATATAGCCGTCCTTGTCCTGCCGCATCAGGTCGCCGGTGCGGAACCAGAGATCACCCTTCTCGAACACATCGCGCAGCAGCTTCTTTTCCGTCGCCTTCTGGTCGTTATAACCCTCGAAACGCTGGCGGATATCGTCACCGATCTGGCCGATCGCCTCGCCTGCTTCATCCGTATCCGCATGAATGCAAAAGCCATCCGGCCCACGCACCGGCTGTTCGGTCTCGATGTCGAACTTGACGAAGGCGATATGCGCGAACTGGCTCTTCAGCCAGCCGGGAATACGCCCCACCGCGCCGACCTTGCCGTCGAAATTGATGAAGCTGACATTGCCCTCGGTCGAACCATAGAACTCCGCAAGGTGCGGAATGTTGAAGCGGGTGAGGAATTCTTCCCACACTTCCGGGCGCAGGCCATTGCCAAAGCCGGTGCGGATCGAATGGTCGCGCTCGCGCGGATGCGGCGGTGAATTGACGAGATAGCGGCAAAGCTCGCCGATATATACGATGGCCGTTGCCCCTTCATCGGCTGCGTCGTCCCAGAAGGCGCTGGCTGAAAACTTCCGTCTCAGGATCACTGTCGCCCCAGTGAACAAAGCCTGGCCGATGCCACAGAGCCCGCCCGTGCCGTGATAGAGCGGCAGGGTGATATACACCCGGTCCTTCGGCGTGATGCGGCACGGCGCAATGAAACTGCGCATCATGCCCTGTGTGCGCGCCTGGGTCAGGCGCGCCGCCTTAGGCATCCCGGTCGTGCCGGAGGTATAGACATAAAGGCAGAGATCCTTGCCGCGCAAATGCGCGCGAAGCGACCGGTCCGGGCGCTCAGGCGAGGCCCCGGCGAGCGCCGCCGTCAGGTCCTCACCCACAGCGCCGCCCAGCGTCCAGACATTGGGGGACGCGCTGAACAGGCCGGCCGCGCCCTTGATGGCCTCGTCCTGCTCCGCCCCGGTCACCACCAGTTTCGCATCCGAGATATTGACGCAATGCGCCAGCGCGTCGCCTTCCAGATTGTGGTTGATCAGTGCCGTGACGATGCCGACCTTGGCAAAGCCCGCCCATGCCGCAACGTAATCCGGCCGGTTTTCCATGAACAGCGCGATACAGTCGCCTGCGGTCAGCCCCTGCGCCAGCGCCCAGTTGGCAAAGCGCGAAGCCTGCGCGTCAAACTCGGCATAGCTTGTGGACTGTCCCTCGAATCGGAAGGCGATGTTGCCGGGAAACTTGTCCACCGCACGTTCATAATCATCCGCCACGAGATTGTCGGAGTCGGGCGAGATGTCCCCGGTCCATTTCTTGACCAGGCGTACATCCTGGAAGAAGCGGAACTCACGGGCGAGAACGGAAAAAAAGCTCATTTGCGGCGCCTCCCAACGCAGAGGGTCGTGTTGGTTTCTGTTATTTTGCGGAACTTATCAGATGGATGTTTCGCACGGATTGTCAAAGAATTCGCTAACCATAACAGGGAAATTCCGGCAGGTTTGCGTTCCGCGCGGGGTCTGATACATGCTGCGGCGCACAAGAAGCTGACATATGTGATAGGAGCCGCAACCTATGGCGAATGATCCGGTTGGAGACCTCCTCGCCCTGCTCGACATCGAACGCCTCGAGCACGACCTCTTCCGCGGCCAGAGCCCGGATGAGGAGGAAAGCCAGCGCGTATTCGGCGGCCAGGTCATCGCCCAATCCCTCGTCGCGGCCTACCGGACCGTGCCGGAAGACCGCGCCTGCCATTCACTGCACTGCTATTTCATCCGCCCCGGCGACCCCTCGGTCCCGATCATCTACCAGGTCGATCATTCCCGCGATGGCGGCTCCTTCACCACCCGCCGCGTCGTCGCCATCCAGCACGGCAAGCAGATCTTCAACTTCGCCGCCTCCTTCCATGTCGCCGAAGAGGGCTGGCACCACCAGCATGAAATGCCCGAAGTGCCCTCACCCGATACGCTCGGCGACCGGATCGAATGGCGCCGCAAGTTCGCCGAGCAGGTGCCGGAACGTCATCGCGGCCATTTCCTGCGCCCCCGCCCGGTCGAGATGCGTGAAGTCGATCCGCTCGACCCGCTGAAGCCGGCAAAGGCCAGCGACAGCCATAGTCTCTGGTTCCGCGTCGCCCGCCCGATCGATGAGGCGCCCTGGCTGCATCACTGCCTGATGGCCTATGCCTCCGACATGGCCCTCCTCGGCACCGGCAACCGCCTCCACGGCATCTCGTGGATGACCGGCGAACTCATGTCCGCCAGCCTCGACCATGCCATGTGGTTCCATGCCCCCACCCGTTTCGACGAATGGCACCTCTATTCGATGGATAGCCCTTATGCCGGCGGCGCGCGCAGTTTCAACCGCGGCTCCATCTTCGACGCCTCCGGCCGCCTCGTCGCCTCGGTCGCCCAGGAGGGCCTCATGCGCCCGGTGAAACGCAAGCCCCGCTAAACGCCGGCCACCCGCCGGCGATAAGCCCCTGGCGTCAGGCCGAACCAGTCGCGAAAGGCGCGCACAAAGGCGGTTTGTTCGCCATAGCTGAGTGCAAACGCGACCTGTGTCAGCGACATTGACGGATCGCGGATGTAGATCTCCGCAGCCTCCCGGCGTGCGTCTTTCAGGATCTGGCCAAAACTCGTTCCGGCGGCCGCCAGGCGCCGGCGCAGTGTGCGGTCGGTCAACCCTGTCAGCGCCGCAGTGCGCTCGAGGCTCGGTCGCCCGCGCCCCAGCTGGCCCTGAACGCAGTTATAAACCTGCTCGGCGAAGGACGCGCCATCGCGCAGCGCGGCCAGGCGCCGGTCCAGCTTGCCGGTGAGAATGGCCATTATCGCCGGACTGCCCCCCGGCAGAGACCGCTCGGCGATCTCGCGGGGAAACACCATCGCATCCTCACCCGCCCCGAACACGACCCGGTCTCCGAACACATTACGATAGGCCGCCCGGCACTGCGGTCCCGGATCGGCATGGCGAAACTGCATCAGCGAGATCGCCGGCCGGCCGCCACGCGTCAGCAGGCTGCCGATCGCGGCGTTGCCAGCAAACACCGCCTCCATGACCCGCCGCATGGCCCCGGGATCGGCCAGCGCCGGCGTCCCGGTGATACGGGCCTCGCCGTTTGAGACGTCCAGCCGCGTGCGCACGATTTCCTGGGTCAGCGCCTGGTAGCGGCTGTTGACCGCCAGCGCCTCACGGATCGTCCCCGCCGCCCCAAGCGCGAAGCTGACATCAAGCAGGGTAGATGGCCGAAAGCGCCGCCCGACCTCGATCCCGATCGCGTCAGACCCGGTCAGCTCGGCGGCGCGCTCCAGAATCCGGATCACCAGTTCAGCGGGAAAACGCCGGTCAGGATGGCCAAGCGCGCCGCGCCCGCCCGGCACCAGCGCCAGCAGCCTGCCATCCGGTGCCCCCAGTTCGACGCAGGAATCGATATAGTTGCCCAGAAAGCCGGATGAGACGGTCGTCATGTTCCCTGTCTGCGACTCACCCGGATCGGAGTGCGCGTGTTTCCTTTGGGGCAGCCGCAACCGCAGCGTGGAAAATGCCTGCAACGCCGCAATTGACACGAAATATGGCCAGAAATGTCAAGACGGAACGCCTAACAGGATGTTTAGGTTAAGCATGGGGGACGCACGCAGCCCCGATCGCGCTCTTCGGGTGCAAGCCGGACATTGCGGAAGCCGGAGCCAGCAGCGCGGCATACTGCCGGGGACAGGTTGCTGGCTCCAATTTCCATCCCTTCCAGCGGCAGAACGGCCCTCGCAGATCAGACATATCTCACAGTCGCTCAACGATGCCGCCGCAGAACGCGGCGAAAAGGCCCTTGCGCCCCCGCTGGCCGCCACTATTACGGGAGTCCGGAGCGTAGCGCAGTCTGGTAGCGCATCTGGTTTGGGACCAGAGGGTCGTAGGTTCGAATCCTATCGCTCCGACCATTTATTCTGACCGCCACGGGAAGGCACTGGAATGGAAGCGCGGATCTACAAACCGGCAAAAAGCGCCATGCAGTCGGGCCGCAGCAACACCACGTCCTGGGTCCTGGAATTCGTCAATCGCGGCGCCAGCCGCCGGACCGACCCGCTGATGGGCTGGACCAGCTCCAACGACACGTCCGGCCAGGTCCGCCTGACTTTCGACACCCGCGAACAGGCCATCGCCTATGCCGAACGCGAAGGGCTGAACTTCACGGTCGAGGAGCCGCGCGAGCGCAGGCGGTTCATCAAGTCCTATGCCGACAACTTCTCGGCAGACCGCAAACAGCCGTGGACACACTGAGCCTCACCGCGCTACTTCCCCGGTCACGGCCCCGTAGCTCAGCTGGATAGAGCACTCGCCTTCTAAGCGAATGGTCGCAGGTTCAAGTCCTGCCGGGGTCGCCATATTGCCTTTGCCAACAACAACGCGCGGTTCTCCGCGCCGCGCTATCAGCCTTTCTCCCAGAGATGGTGCAAACAACAGGCTTCACGGCCAAGCGGATCGGCCCGGAGCCGATATGGCCTGACGCGTCAGGTCACTGAGAGAAAGCTGGCGGCATCCGCCTCTTCCAGCCAGCGCTTCCAGAACGCTTTCACATCCTCCAGCGGCAGAGGATATTCCGGCCGCGGCACAATCCGCGCAACGACCTCGACGCCGCCGAGGCCGGGGCGCCGTTCGTTGAGCGGGGATGCCTCGAACGGCTCATAGGCCGTCCCCGTCCGGTACATCGAGAAATCCTTCGAATGCTGCATCAGGTCCGAGACCACGATCAGCCGCCGAGCCGGCACCTGTCCCTGAAAATCCGCTCGTCCCGACAGGACATAGACGGCCTCCAGAAGCGGCGAGCTGGGCGCTACGGTATCGATCAGCACCTCATCGGCCGCTTCCATCATCGGCGTATGGAAGCGCGCGCGCCAGGCCTGTTCGATCATCCGCGGGTTCTGGAAGATGGGATTGGCTCCTGCCGCACTGCCCGGTGAGCAGGCGGAGAACATCGTCTTCGGATCGAAGGGCGAAGCCGAGCTCGGCACGATCATTGTCATCCGGCCATGCTTCGGTAGCTGGCGCGCCTCATCCTCCAGCAGCGCACGCACCCAATCGACATCCGTTTCATTGAACGGGTCGGACTGGTCGATCAGCACAACCGTGTGAGCCGGGTCCAGCCGGTCCAGCCGGCAATTGGTTTCCGGGTTGACCGGTGGCGGCTCGTTCATCGCGGCCGCCGCGAACAGTCCGAACACGGAGGTCAGCATCAGCGCAATTGCGCCGCGCCAGAACCACGGCCCCTTTTCCTTGCGTCTCGGCATGGTTCAGCCTCCTCAGCCGGCCTTCTTGGCATCTGCGCCGCCAGAGCGCGCTTCGCGCACTTTCGCGATCTCCTCCACGACCTTCTTCTCCACAGAAGAAAGCCCCTGCTGCACATGCTGGATATGAGTTTCCAGCCATTCTCGCGTCAGGTTCAGCGCCGTGATGTTCTGCTCGATCGCCTTGATCGCGGCATTTGCCTGCGTGCGCTCCTTGGTCAGGTCGAAGGGCGGCAGTTGCGGTGTCAGGATCTCGTCGAAATAGGCCGGGCAGGCTGCCTGCTCGCCGAGCTTGTCGCGGCAGACATTGCGCTGGCGCCGGTGCGCCTGGCGGTAGGCCACCTTCAGCCCGCGCTCCTGATCGGCAGCCTTGGCCGCAATCGCCACCGCCATGTCGCGGCGCGTCTCAATCACATTCATCGCCTTCTCAATCTCGCGCTTCGCCTGCGCATGGCGCGATAGCTGCGTCTCGAACCAGAGCCGGCTCGTGGAGAAATAGTCCGACAGATCCGTGCGCAGTTCCTCACGCAGCTGCTGTCGTCGTTCATATGCCTTGCGTTCCTTGCGCCAGACGCGGCCATAGCCGGGATACTTGTCGGAAATCCGTTCATAGCCCTCATAAACGGCGATGGCGAATACCGTCAGGCCAAGGATCAGGAGTGCCAGCGCCACAAAGCTGTCAAGCCCGAATATGTTGGGCAACATGTCTCGGATGACCGCCGCCGGCGGGATCGAGAACATCGTGAACTCGCCGAGCCGGCCGACAGATTCAGCCTCCTGCAGCGCGACTTCCACCGCATCACGAAAATGCGCCACGAAGAAGTTGAGGAAGATACCGACAAGGATCACTACCCCGGCAATCACCCCGCCCATCACCTTCGCCGGCAGGGCCGGGTGGTTGAGATAACGCAGGCCGAAAAAGCCCGCGATGACGCCGAACAGGACATTCACCGCGGAGACGCCGAAGGCGATCATCAGCCCACCGAGCAGGCCGGACGCCTGCGCATCCTTGAACAGCAGCGCATTGAACGCACCCTCGACCAGCATCACGAACATCAGGATGGCGATCGTCTGTTCGACATTCTTCTTGATGTCAGGCGTGCGCTGGCCGATCTGCGCGCCGTGGCGTTCGCGAAAGCTCTGCAGTTCGATGATCGCCGCCGAATGGCTCGTCTTGGCCTCTTCCGTATCGTCCACTTCATAATGGCGGAATTCGTGTTCCTCCGCCTTGATCGCCTCGCGCAGCTGGTCGGGATGGATGTCGGTGGGCGTCTGGTCCTGGATATAGTTGCGCACACCCGCAGCGGTCGCCGACATCCATGTCGTCAAACCCCGGCGCACTTCCTCGGCGCGCTCGGCGATCAGCTGTTCCCGCTCGCTCCACTGATCCTGCGTCAGCGCCTCGGAAACGGGGATGCCGTCACCGGCATCGCGCTTCGCCTCCTTTCGGGTCATGCCGCGGCTGAGCCCGAGGTCACCCTTTGCACGGGCGCCTCTCAATCCGTGAACGGAAAGATCGTTTCGATCCTCGAAGGGTTTCACCTTCTTCTCGAAGCCGGTATCCGTGCCCCATCGCACAGTCTTCTTCAACATGCCGAACCTCTCGCCCTCGCAAGTCCCGTAAAATATCACAGCCCGGCAGTGAGCGTCCGGCGGCAGGCTTAACAAGGTTCTAAACAAGCGCCCGCCTCGCCAATTCGTAATGTTGGTTAACGGATGAACCACGGAGGCACCCATGGGATTGAATCACAAGGAGTTTGCGCCGCGCGCCGGGACAGCCTGTGACATCGGCGCAACACAAGCCCGGTAATATCCTGCTAACCCCTGTGGCCGAAGCCGGGCAGTCAGGCCGCGCGCTGCTCTTTCAGCAGGTTCAGGAGCTCGGCGCCCGACTGGTAGGCAACGAGAATGTCGCCGCTGGAGAAATACGCCGCCGGCACGCCGAGCCGCCTGGCTTCCGCCTCGAAACCAGCCTTCCAGCTGGATGTTGTCTCCGCGCCGGAAATGGCGATCGCCGGAATGTCTGCCAGCAGACCATCGCGCAGGAACGGATCGCCCTTCAGCGAGGGCAGCAATTCCTGCTGCAGCGTCTCATAACTGATCCGCGTCGACACATCCCACGCCTCCTGCATCTCGCGCGGATGGGCCTTCACATAGGCGACATCGCCGGGGCTTTTCTGGAAACAGGTCTGGTAGAACCACTGGCTGCCGAACTGGCGCCCGGCCTGACGGATGGCGCCGAGCGAGACGCGCGCCCCAGCCCGGCTCTCGGTTGTCTGCGCCAGGATCTTGCCGAACCAGGCCGGGCGGAATTCGGCCATCACATCGCGGTTGAAGACGCAATTGGCAAATACTGCGAAGCTCACGCGGCGTGATTTGACCGCCAAGCGCACCCCGACCGGATTCGCCGAACCGCTGGAGACCAGCACAACATTCTCCAGCCCCGCTGCCTCGAGGAAGGCCTCCACCGCGGCCGCCTGCTGGTCGATACTGGTCACCGGATCGGAAGCGCCAAAGCCTGGCCGGCGGATGCTGTAGACGCCGAAGCCCTCGCTCGCGGCATCAATGCAGAAGCCCCAGGGCGGTGCAGCGGGATAGTCGATCGAAGTGAGGAAGACGAGCGGGCGGAGATGATCGGCGCCGAACTGCATGTATTCGATCCGGCTACCCGCCTCGCCGATCTGCGCGGACTGCCAGAATCTCAGCACACGTTTCCGGTCGCCGACCTGATCAAGCCGGTTCGCCTGCGCCCCCCCGGCACCGGACTTGATCTGTAGGTTCGTCGCTCTCATCGGTGTTTACATACCGGCAGACTGGTTTCGCGCGGGCATGACCGAATCGGACAGAGGTTGCAACCGTTTCGGCGAAATTATTTGTCCCTGTAAGGATATATACTTGGTGGTGCGCACGCATAAGTGGCGGTGTAATGGCAGATTGATCAGCCCTCGCGAGTGTTCATTTGTGTAGTGAAGGCTACAGGACCGAGGTTATGGCCCGCCTCGCACGGCGGCGCGCGCACCCCTTAAAGCGGAATATTGTCGTGCTTCTTCCAGGGGTTGCTGAGTTTCTTGTTCTTCAGCGTGCGCAGGGCCGTGGCGATGCGGCGGCGGGTGTTGTGGGGCATGATGATGTCGTCGATATAGCCCTTCTTCGCGGCCACGTAGGGGTTGGCGAAGTTTTCTTCATACTCCTTGGTCCGCTGCGCCAGCTTCTCCGGATCACCCGCCTCCTTGCGGAAGATGATCTCCACCGCGCCCTTGGCGCCCATCACGGCGATTTCGGCGGTGGGCCAGGCATAGTTGACGTCGCCGCGCAGGTGTTTGGAGCTCATCACATCATAAGCACCGCCATAGGCCTTCCGTGTAATGACGGTTACCTTCGGTACAGTCGCTTCGGCGTAGGCAAAGAGAAGTTTCGCGCCATGCTTGATCAGGCCGCCATATTCCTGCTTGGTGCCCGGCATGAATCCCGGCACGTCGACGAAGGTGACGATCGGGATATTGAAACAGTCACAGAAGCGCACGAAGCGCGCGGCCTTGCGGCTGGCGTCGATATCGAGGACGCCAGCGAGCGTCATCGGCTGGTTGGCAACCACGCCGACAGTCGAACCCTCGATCCGCGCAAAGCCGCAGATCACATTCGCGCCGAACTGAGGTGAAACCTCGAAGAAGTCGCCTTCATCAACCACCTTTGTGATCAGCTCCTTCATGTCATAGGGCGTGTTCGGATTCGGCGGCACAAGAGTATCGAGGCTCGGCTCCTGCCGGTCGAACTCGTCGTGCACCGGACGCCGGGGCGGCGCCTCGCGGTTGGAGGCCGGCAGGAAATCGATCAGGCGGCGCATCTGGATCAGCGCTTCGATGTCGTTCTCGAAGGCGCCATCGACGACGCCGGATTTCTTGGCATGCACCGAAGCGCCGCCAAGGGTCTCGTGGGTGACTTCCTCATTCGTCACCGTCTTCACCACATCCGGGCCGGTGACGTACATATAGGAGGTGTCCTTCACCATGAAGATGAAGTCGGTCATCGCAGGCGAATACACATCCCCGCCCGCGCACGGGCCCATAATGACCGATATCTGCGGGATGACACCGGAGGAGAGCACATTCTCCATGAAAATGTCCGCATACCCCGCAAGGCTGTCGACACCCTCCTGGATGCGCGCGCCCCCGGCATCGAACAGGCCGATGACGGGCGCGCCGTTGCGCGCCGCCATCTGCTGCACCTTGACGATCTTCTCGGCATGGGCGCGGCTGAGCGAGCCGCCGAATACGGTGAAGTCCTTGGAGAAAACGTAGACGAGGCGGCCATTGACCGTGCCATGTCCGGTGACGACGCCGTCGCCGGGGATCTTCTGGTTCTCCATGCCGAAGTCAGAGCAGCGATGCTCGACGAACATGTCATATTCTTCGAAGCTGCCTTCATCGAGCAGGACATGGATCCGCTCGCGCGCGGTCAGCTTGCCCTTGGCGTGCTGGGCATCAATCCGGGCTTCACCACCGCCAATGCGGGCTGCAATTCGCTTCTGCTCCAGCGCCTCGATAAGATCCTGCATGCCGCCCAGCTCCCTTCAATCCGTCCGCTGCCAGCGGACATCAACGCGTTACAATTCCACCGGGGGCACTGAATAGCCGCTCCGCAGGGCTTGGCAAGCTGATGCAGGGTCAGGGAAGCCATGCGTTCCGGCCGGGGCAGGCCGGAACGCCGGGTAATGTGGGCAGCTGACGCAGCGTCAGCGGCGATAATGCGGCGGGCCGTAGCCGCGTCCGCGCGGGCTCGGCAGGCCGTCAAGGCGCGTCACACGGCCATTGCGGACCTCGCAGCCGACACGGGTTTCAATATCCCGCCGGCGCGTCTCGAACTCGACCTCCTTGAAGGTCACATGGAAGGCGCGCGGGCCAAGCTGGCGGATCCAGTGGTCATCGTCGATGTCCACCTTGTCGAAGCCGAGCCGGCGGCCCTCGCTGCGCACCGCAGAGCGGCAGGCGCGCAAGGCATCGCGGCGCAACTCGCGGACTTCCCGCTCGGTCTGGCCCCATTCATTGCGGCCGTTATAGCGCGGACCCCGGAAGTCATCGTGATGCCGGGACGAGGCAAGCTCGATGCTGACCCCGGCAATCGGTGTCTCGATCCGGGTAACAGCGGCCTGCGCATGGGTCGGGAGGGCGAAGAGTGCCGGCGCAGCAAGCGCAACGACGGCGGCTCCAAGAGTTCTGATAGGCGTCTTCATGCCACCAGATAAATCATGGCCTGGCCAAACCGGCGGTGAAGTGCGCGTTCATCGCCGGTTTCACTGCGGTTCAGCTTGCCGGGCCGCTCAGGCCCGAAGTGCGTCCAGCCAGCGGCCGAGAGCTTCGGCCTCCTCGCGCCGCGCTTCGGCGGCGGCGCGGGCTTCCTCATCCTCGCCCCAGCGTTCGGCCTGCCAGTCCTCGTCGAGACGGGACAGGCTGAAGGCTGCCTCTGCCGTGATCGCGCCCTCCAGCACCGCCATCGCCAGCAGCGCCGAGCCGAACAGGCCGCAGGCATAGACAAGCGCGGTCAGGCGGAAGTCGTCGAGGCCAAGCGCATAGGCGCGCGCCGCATCCAGCGAGGCATCCGGCTGAGGCGAGGCAGTGATGCCCTCGGTCGTCACCAGGATCACCCCGAGGGTTTCAGCCGCCCAGTCGCGCACCGGCGACCAGCGCGCCTCTTCCAGCAGGACGAGTTCATACGGCTCCTCGGCGATGTGGCAGAGGAGGTCGGTTTCGCAATAGCGGGCGACCTCGGCGGCCATCTCCTCGCGCATCTCCGGCGTCCGGTCGATGGCGACATTGGCGAGCCGGGTCAGGTGCATACTCATCAGGTCTATATGGGTTTTCTGATCCGCCCATTCTTCCGCCAGTTCCTCGGCCAGCGCCTCGGTCGGCAGGCGCAGCAAGGCGCGGGCCGGTGTCTTCACGCTGCGCCCGTCGAGCGCGATCTGCCAGCCGCCGCCCTCGGCAGGCTCTGCGGCGGCGTCCTTATAGAAGCGTTTGGGTCTGTCGGGAGATGGGGGCTGGCCAGTCATGCGCCGCCCATACGACGAACGGCGAGCGCTTCCAAGCCTGCAGGCGCGGTCAGCCTCCCAGGAAGGCCCCGAGCCCTGCATCCAGCGAGGCAAAATCGTGATGGACCTCGTCGGCCCCGGCAGCGAGGAGTTCGTCGGCCCGCCCGAAGCCCCAGCTGACACCGAGTGCGCGCACGCCGGCGGACTTGCCCATGGCCATGTCGTGAATGGCATCGCCGATCATCAGGCTCTGCTGCGGCGCGCAGCCGAGCGCATTCATCGCCTGCTCCACCATATACGGATGCGGCTTTCCGGGGCCGTCGTCGGCGCACCAGATCGTGTCGAAATAGTCCCGGATCGGATGTTTCTCGAATAGTGCCGCCAGGCCCCGGTGCGACTTGCCGGTCGCCACCGCCATCAGCCAGCCCTCATCGCGCAGGCGCGCCAGCGTTTCGAGTGCGCCGTCATAGAGCGGTTCATGGAAACCCGGCGCCGTGCGATGGGCAATGAAAGCGCCCTTGTAATTCTCGACCAGCAGGTCCAGCCGCGCCGCACCGATATCCGGCGGAGCCAGCATGGCGCAGCCCTGATGCAGGCTGAGGCCGACAATATGGCGGGTAGCCTCATAATCCGGCGGCGGAAGGCCGGTCTTGCGGAAGGCGGCCGCCATACAGGCCTGGATCACGTCGCGGCTGTCCACGAGGGTTCCATCGACATCCCAGATCGCAAGGCGAAGTTCCGTCATCAGATGAAGGGCGCCAGAGGATCCTTGCCCGCCTCCTGTTCGAGAAAGCCGAGCGTCTCGAACGTCTCCTTCATATGCGGCGGCAGCGGCGCGATGATCGTGATCGGCTTGCCATGCTCACGCGGCACGATCAGCGCGCGGGCATGCAGGTGCATTCCCGGCGCAAGGCCGTGGGGCACTTCGCGGCGCGACTTGTATTTCTCGTCGCCGAGGATGGAGGTGTTCATCTCCAGCATGTGAAAGCGCAGCTGGTGCATCCGGCCGGTATGCGGGCGCATCGCCACCCAAGCCGCCTTCGGCCCGGCCGTGGAGACGACGGCATAATCGGTGATCGCATGGCGCGCACCCTCCACGCCCTGCGCCGAGCGGATCATCCGTTCACGGTCACCGTCGCGCCGGCGGGTGGCGTAGGGGTCAACCGGGCGATAGCCGGAGGGCTCATCGAGGTCCGGCACGCCCTTGACCATCCAGCAGCGGATCTGGCCGGCCTGCGGGCTCGGCACGCCGACGGTGACGGCCCAGTAGACCTTGTCCATCTCGCGCCCGCGGAACAGTTCCGTCAGCCGGGCGGCGGCCGCCGGGTGTTTCGCCAGCAGCAGGACGCCGGAGGTGTCCTTGTCCAGCCGGTGGACGAGGACCGGGCGGTGGCCGTCTTCCTCCATGCCGGCGATCAGCCCGTCGATATGGCGCCCCTGCCCCGAGCCGCCCTGCACGGCGAGGCCGGCGGGCTTGTTGAGGGCGATCATGTCGTCGTCTTCATAGATCACCAGCGAGCGGACGAAGTCGCGGTCCTCGGCGGAAATCTGCTTGGCCGTTGCCGCCTTGCGCGCGCCGGAATCCTCGTTGGCGAAAATCGGCAGGCGCACTTCATCGCCGGTCTCGAGGCGGGTATTCGCCTTTGCGCGTCCGCCATTGACGCGGATCTGCCCGGTACGGAGCAGTTTTTCGACCTGCCCCTGGGTGACATTGATGCGCCGCTTCAGCCAGCGGTCGAGGCGCGCGCCAGCCTCCTTGGCGGAGACGGTTTCGGTGATGATCTGGCCGCTCATGCGAAAATCCTGCGGGCCATCCAGAGGCCCAGAAACAGCGCGGCGACACAAAGGGCGACCGAGAAACCGGCATAGACCGCCGCCTTTGCCATCTCGCCGGCGCGCAGGAAGTTCGCCATCTCCAGCGAGAAGGCCGAAAATGTGGTGAAGCCGCCCAGCAGGCCGGTGGCAAGGAAGAGTTTGGTGTTCTGGCCGATACCCTCATCTTTCAGGGCCAGCCAGCCGATCACCAGGCCCATGGCCAGGCTGCCGGAGATGTTCACGAAACTGGTCGCCCAGGGCCAGCCGAGCGGCAGATGGCGCAGCGTGACGACGCCCACGCCGTAACGCAGGCTCGCGCCCATCGCGCCCCCGAGGGCCACAAGAAGAAATCCGTTCATGCCGCGGCATTTACACGGGAGCCGCCCCGGATGCCAGCCCGCAAACCAGATGCGGCCCTGCGACGGGAAATCCCCCTTGCGCGGGGCCTGTTTCGCCTTCAAATACCCCCGGCGCGCGGGTGTAGCTCAATGGTAGAGCAGCAGCTTCCCAAGCTGACGACGAGGGTTCGATTCCCTTCACCCGCTCCAGTTTCCAGCGCCGGAGGCGCGCACAGCGTCCAGCTGCCAGGCGATCTGATCGCCGCGCGCAGCGTCTGAAATCCCGGAAACAGTGGGGTAGTCAAACCCAGCCGCACGGAGCGTCTCTCCCAGCTCGGCGATGTCCTCGCGCGAGCGGGCGGCGCGCAGCATGTCTGCCTGTCGCTGCGCTACCCCGGTCGCATTGGCCCATCCATCGTCGATGGCGCGGCGCAGGTCCTCTGGGCGATAGCGGCTGCGCTGCGCCCAATCCTGCAGGAAGGCCGAGGCATAAAACATCGCTGCATCATCCTGCGGCGCACCCGGCGCAATCCGGCGCAGCGTCTCAACCGCTGCCGGAAGAAGCGCACCGGCGCGCGCAAGCTCGGCTTCGTCGCCTGCAGCAGCCGCGCGGGCGAGCGTGCGCACCAGGGTCGCTGCGCCCGTCTCGGCCAGCACCTGATTGAGCCGCTCCACACGCGCGGAAATATCCCGGAACACGCCGCCGTCGCGGGCATGAATCACAAGACGCAGCTGGCCGCCTGGCCGCAGCACGCGCGCCGCCTCAAGCGCGGCAGGCCCGGCCTCGGCATATTCGAATCCGAACTGCGAAATCGCGGCGTCGAACGTCGCCTCGTCAAACGGCAGCCGCTCAAGGCGCACACCGGAATGAAAACGCAGCTGCGCGGGGACAGGCCCAGGCGGTTGCACCGCCGCCGCATCGACCGCGTCGATCGCGATCTGCCTGCCCAGCGCACCGCTTGCTGCCAGGCACTCACGCGCCGCAGCGCCATTGCCCGCCGCCAGATCGATCACACGCGCGCCATCGGCAAGGTCTGCCACGAAGCTGCGCCAGACTTCATTGAGGGCGCGTTCCGTCGCCTGGCCATGGAAACAGCTCGCGCCCTGGCCGGTGCGCCAATAGTCGGTCCAGGCCCGGACGGAAGCGTCGCTCATGCAGCTACCCTGACTGCTGATGGCAGAGGAACGGACAGGCTGAGCATTTGCAAGGCCACGCTGGAAACATTTGAGAACAGGCCGCTTCCTGTTTCCTGATGGCATATCGCAGGATCTCCGCAGGGCAAGCCTTTTCCGGAGGCCGTCCTGCATTGTTCGTTTGCCTGCGGAGGATCAACCCGCCCGGCCGGGCCGGGACGTGCCTACCCCGCCACCGTCTCCCGCGCCCAGTCTTTCTGGTGCCAGGCGTGGGCGGTGGTGAGGATGCGGGTGATGTCGGAGCGGGTGGCCTGCCAACCGAGGACGTCGCGGGCATGCGCGGTGGCGGCGACCAGCCTGGCCGGATCGCCCGGCCGGCGCGGGCCGATCGTGCGGGCGAGCTTCATGCCCGTCGTGCGCTCGACCGCATCGACGATCTCCGCCACACTGGTGCCGCGCCCGGTGCCAAGGTTGAAGCGGTTGGAGCCAGCGCCCTTTTCCAGCGCATTCAGCGCCAGCAGGTGCGCCTCGGCGAGATCCTCGACATGGATATAGTCGCGGATGGCAGTGCCGTCCGGCGTGTCGAAATCATTGCCGAGGATGGTGAAACGATAATCCGGATCGCTGACGCCCTTGAGGGCCAGCGGGATAAGGTGTGTCTCGCAGGCATGGCGCTCGCCGGTCAGCGCCTCGCGGTCCGCGCCGGCGGCATTGAAATAGCGCAGCGCCGCTGAGCGGATGCCATGGGCGGCGTCGAAATCGGTGAGCAGCTGCTCCACCATCAGCTTCGACGTGCCATAGGGATTGATCGGCGCCTTGGGATGATCTTCGGCAATGAATTCAGTCTGCGCCGGGCCGAAGATGGCGCAGGTGGAAGAGAAGATGATCTTGTCCGTACCGTGACGACGCATCGCCTGCAGCAGGTTCAGCGATGCGACGGTGTTGTTCTGGAAATACAGGCCCGGCTCGCGCACCGACTCGCCGACAAGCGCAGAACCTGCGAAATGCGCCACCGCATCGGGCTTCACCCTGTCAAAGGCGGCATCGATATCGGCGGGATGGTTGAGGTCACCCTCGATCAGTGGGCCCCATTGAACCAGGTCGCGCCAGCCGGTGGAGAGATTGTCAAAGACGGTGACGTCCCAGCCCGCCTCGGCGAAGGCACGGCAGCAATGGCTGCCGACATAGCCGGCGCCGCCCGTCACAAGCACTTTTCCTGGCACTCTGGTACTCCCTCAAATTGCGTCTCAGGCAACGGCCTGTGGCCGGCCTTCCCGCCCCCCGGCCTCCCCTTTGCAGAGTTCATGCCCGGTTTCAAGGTTTCGCGGCGCCCCCCGGCGGCGCGTTTACCATGCAGCGGCTCTCAAAGCGCGCGCTGGCGCAGGCTGGCCTGTTTCTTGCCTGACATGAGCCGAATTTGCTTTCCCCAAGAAGGGAGTCCGAGATGAAACGCAGCCTCTTCATGGCCGCTGGCGCCGCGATTTTCGCGCTGGCCGCCTGCACCCATACCGGAGAGACGGCCCAGTCTGGCACATCCGTCGATCCCGCCGAAGTCTATGTCGCGCCGCCGGCCGGCTGGCGCCCCTTCTCGGCCACCAGCCCGTGGAATACGAAGATCCCGTTCGATGCAGAGATCGATCCGAATTCGGACGCGATGCTCGATTCCTTCGTTCAGGCGAACCCGCTTCACATCAACATGCCGGAATGGTCGGTCGCCGTTTACTATATCGACTCCGAAAAGACCCCGACCGCCCGCGTCTCCAGCTTCTACAGCGACGGTTACGGCCTTGGCGTCTCCTCACGCCGGCCCATCCCGTCGCCGCCCGGCGCTGTTCCCGGTGCCCCGGCAGAAAACGGCACGGGCTTCATCTCCATTGTCGATCCGATGAAGGCGACCGCCTGGGAAATGCGCGCGGCCGGCAAGGATTCAGCCGGGAACTGGACGATGGGCTTTGGCAACCAGCTGGACCTCGCCGGCAACGGCGTCTCCCAGCCCTGGATGATGGCGGAAACGCCGAACCATGCCCGCGCGGGGCGGATTTCAGGCATCCCGCTGATCGCCGGCCTGATCCGCGTTGAGGCCGTCAAGGCGGGCCGCATCGACCACGCCCTCGCCTTTGCCTATGCCGCGCCGAAGACCACCACATTCGTATCGCCCGCCAGCAACTCGCTCGGCGCGGTGCGTGACCGGCCGGAGCCGGCTTTCGGTATGCCCTTCGGCACCCGGATCCAGCTCGACCCCGCCTTCGATGTCGAAAACGCCGACCTGTCACCCGCCGGCAAGGTGATCGCCCGCGCGCTGCAGGAATACGGCGCCATCCTCGTCGATGAAGCCGGCGGCAGCACGCTCTATGCCGAAGCCTCGCCGGCAGCTCTGGAAGCCTGGGAAGGACTGCTGGCGCCGGGCGAACTGCATCAGGTATTCACGCCGCGCATGATGGCCACTTATTTCCGCGTCATCAAACCCGAGCAGGTAATGAACGGACCGCCGCGCCCCCGGCGCTGACCGGGCTGCGGCTAGCTCGGCCGCGACGTGTCGTAGGGGCTGTCGAGAGAGAAGGCGGGAATGCGGGCCACCATTTGCTCGCCGGTCTCGTCGACCAGATCATAAGTGCCGGTCATCATGCCTGACGGCGTCGCCAGCGGCGCGCCAGACGTGTAGCTGAACCGCTGGCCGGGGCCGAGCGTCGGCGTCTGGCCGACGACACCTTCACCGTCCACATCCTGAAGGCGCCCAGCCGAGTCCACGATCCGCCAGTGCCGGCGCACGATGGTCCACACCCGGTCGCTCTCATTCTCGACCTCGACCGTGTACTGCCACATGAACTTCGCCCGGGCCGGCTCGGATTCGTCATAGAGGAATTTCGGCCGCACGCGGATACGCACGCCATCGGTGATGGCTTCATATTGCGGAGGAGCGGGCCGTCTTGCCATCCGGAAAGCCTTCTCCGGCAGAAGTTCACGAAGCCTTAAGCGCGCCGAGAAGGTCTGCTTCCAGATCGTCCGCATCCTCAAGGCCGACCGAGACACGCACCCAACTGCGGTCGAGGCCCATGGCGGCCTGTTCAGCATCGGTCAGCGCGCGGTGGGTCGTTGTCGAAGGATGACAGGCAAGCGTCTTGGTGTCACCGAGATTGTTGCAGATATCGACGATCTTGAGCGCATTGAGAAACGCGAACGCCGCCTCCTGCCCCCCCTTCAGCGACAGCGCCAGCAGCGTGCCGCCCATCGTCATCTGCTTGCGGTGGATTTCATAATGCGGATGGTCCTTGCGGTGGGGATAGCGCACCGCGGCCACAGCCGGATGTGCGGCGAGCGCATCGGCGAGGCGCGCGGCGGTGCGGCTCTGTGCCTCGACGCGCAGCTGCATCGTCTCCAGGCCCTTGAGCACCACCCAGGCATTAAACGGCGACGCCGCCGGCCCCATGTGGCGCAGCCACGGGTCATAAACGTCGCTCATCCGCTTGTTGGTCGTCAGGATGGCGCCGCACAGCACCCTTCCCTGCCCGTCCATATGCTTGGTGGCCGAATAGGCGACGACATCGGCCCCCATCTCCAGCGGGCGCTGGAGCACCGGCGTTGCGAACACATTATCCACGACGAGGATCGCGCCCGCCGCATGGGCGAGCTTGGCCACCGCCTCGATATCCACCCCGTCGAGCAGCGGATTGGCCGGGCTCTCGATCAGCACGAGCTGGCAGCCCTTGGCGATCTCGCGCTTCCACTCCTCAAGATTGGCGCCGTCGACGAACACCGCCTCGATGCCGAATTTCGGCATCTGGTTGGCGATGATCCAGCGGCAGGAGCCGAACAGCGCCGTCGCCGCCACAACCCGGTCGCCGGCTTTCAGCGGCGCAAGGATCGCCGAGGAGATCGCGCCCATGCCTGATCCAGTGACCCGGCAGGCCTCCGCGCCCTCGATCAGGGTCAGGCGCTGCTGCAGCATCTCCGCCGTCGGGCTGCCATAGCGGGAATAGACGAAGCCTTCTTCCTCACCGGCCATGCGGCGCATCGCCTGTTCGGCCGAGTCATAGGCATAGCCGGAGGTGAGGTAGATCGCCTCGGAGATTTCGCCGTATTGCGAGCGCATCAGGCCGCCGCGCACCGCCTGGGTCGCGGGCTTCCAGCCCTTCTTGTCGCTGCCGGGTCCATCCGCCATGGCTCTGATCCTTGTGTTTCCTGCAGCGGGTCTTATGCCTGTGCCCCACAGGGTGCAAGAGATGGCTGAATCAGGCGGGGTTATTCCCGATTTCGAGATTGAGGCGCTGCTTCAGAGCGGCGCGATCCGCTGCGACCTCGCGCCGGAGGCGGGCCAGATCCAGCCCGCGAGCCTTGACCTGCGCCTGGCGGTCGATGCCTACCGCCTGCGCGCAAGCTTCCTGCCGGGCAAGGACCGGACGGTGGCCGACATGCTGCAGGAGCCGGGCATCCATCTCCACCGGATCGACCTGACGCAGGAAGGCGCTGTTCTCGAGACGGGCTGTGTCTATCTCGTGCCGCTACAGGAATCGCTGCGCCTGCCGCCGGGTCTCTCGGCGCGGGCGAATCCGAAGAGTTCGACCGGCCGGATCGACGTGTTCACCCGCCTCGTCACCAATCGCAGCCGGGCCTTCGATGAGGTTGGGACTGGCTATTCCGGGCCGCTCTATCTGGAGGTCTCCCCGCGCACCTTCCCGATCAAGGTCCGCCCCGGCGACCGGCTGGCGCAGATCCGCTTCAAGCGGAAGAAGCCCGAAACCCTGCGCGAGAAGGTCGTCTCGATCGATCTTGAACCACCCGCAGGAGAGCCTGCCGGCTACCGGGCGAAGCCGCATTCCGGCGTGGTCGATCTCAAGGGTATCGGCGCGCATGAGATCAGCCAGTTCTGGGAACCGGTCTATCCCAAGGCAGGCCGCATCGTGCTCAATCCGGAGGAATTCTACATCCTCGTCAGCCGGGAGACGGTCAAGGTCGCCCCGCATGAGGCGGCCGAAATGGCCCCGATTGCACCGGAGTTGGGCGAGTTCCGCGCGCATTATGCCGGCTTTTTCGACCCCGGTTTCGGCACCAATTCCGGCGGCAGCCGGGCGGTGCTGGAAGTGCGCTCACGCGATGTCCCCTTCATCCTCGAACACGGGCAGCCGGTCGCCCGTCTCATCTATGAGCCAATGACAGAGCGGCCCCGCCAGCTCTATGGCGGGCGGGGTTCCAATTATCAGGGTCAGGGCCTGAAACTTTCGAAACATTTCGCCATCCAGGCACCGACGGCTCCAAAATAGCTTGTTGCCGGCGGGCAAATAATGGAAACTTTCCAACGGTGCAGCGGGAACCCCGAACGCGCCCGCGCGTTTCGGTGCTGTGCCCTGCTGCCTTCCGGCGGTGGTGAGTGATGTCCGGCGCCGTCAGTCCTGACGGGCAAATCCGGGCATCAGACCTGTTCATAACGAAGACCAGAAAGAGGATAACCCATGAAACTCCGACTTCCCGCCGCCATCGTGATGAGCCTGGCCCTGCCCGCCTTCGCCCTGCCGGCCACAGCCATTGCCCAGGAAGCCCCCTCGCCGTTCCGCAGCGTCGAGGCCCAGTCCTTCAGCGCAACCGATCTGCAGCGCTATGGCCTCACCGATGCCCAGGTCGCCGAAGTGCAGGCCTATCAGGCAGCCGGTTATGACATTCAGGTCATGTCGCCGGAAGAAGCCGAGGAATACACGGCCGGCATCTCGACCAACAATGTTCTCGCCATTATCGGCCTCGTCGCGATCATCGTCGTTATTGCCTCTGTCGTCTGAATGAAGGCGCAGGCGTTGATTGCGGCGCTGTCGCTGACACTCGGCGCCTGCGCTACCCAGCCCAGCACGGACCCGGCCAGTTTTGCCGGACGCACCGGGCATAACAGTTTCGAACTTCTGGGCGGCTCGGTTGATCCGCCGGCAACGCTCTTGCTGGCGGTGCGCCATGACCAGCAGGTCGACGGCGCTGCCTGCGGCGCACATGCGCTGGCCACCGTGCTGCAATACTGGTTTGGCGATGGCCAGCCCTCGGGCGCCGAGATCTTTGCCGCCCAGCCTCCCGCAGATGCGGCCGCCGGTTATTCGATGGCCGAGGTGCTGAAACTGGCAGACCATTATGGCCTGCTGGCGAGTGCCGTGCGGATGCCCGAAGCGGGCCTGCGCGCCGAACTGGAAGCGGGCCGGCCGGTGCTGGTGCCGGTGACCGTTCCGGCCGTCCATGTCCAGACCTGGCAGCTGCCGGGGGCGAACCTTCCGCTGCTCGGCGTGCCGGCGGCCATCATCACCTCACGCCAGGCCTGGCTGTCGGAGAAAACCGGGCGCGGCATGGTGAACCATTATGTGCTCGCCGCCGGCTATCAGGACGACACATTCATTGTCATGGAGCCGGTCATGGGCCTGCGGACGATCCGCGCAGAAAGGCTTGCACGCTACCGCGACCCCTTCGGCGGCGCCGCCATCGTGTTCAGCCGCCCGGAAGATCAGCCGCCGAACGAATAGACCAGCGACATGCGGGTCGCCGTGTCGGTTTCCTCGAACCCTTCCTGCGGCGCTGTATCGTGGCGCACTTCAAAGCTGAACCGCGCCGAGAGCGTCTTGGTCAGCGAGGCGGTCAGCGTCGACCTGTTGCCGACCTGGGTGGAAACATCGGCATAGATCACGCTGGTATCATTGCCGAAACGGACATTGTCATTGACCGTATAGGAAAAGCGCGAGGCGCCGCGGAAGGACAGCGACTCGTCGGTCAGGGTCGGCAGGAAGATCGGATCGCCATCCGGCACCGGCACGAGGCGGGAGCGCACGCGGTCATATTTGAGACCCGGGCCGCCATCGACCGTCCAGTTGAGCGCATCGGTGTCGAACACCCGGTAGCCAAGTCCGCCGCCGACAAAGGAGCGGCTGTGGAAACCGGAAAATTCGTCTTCTTCATGCGAAAGGCGGCCGAAGCCGAACAGGCGGTCACTGATCGTGCGGTCTCCCTGACCGGCGATGAAATAGCGGTTCTTGGTCCGGTCGCCATTCTTGGTGCCGTAATCGGCGGAGACTTCCGCGCTGGTGCGCCAGATCTGGGTTTCGCGCACCATCTTCACGGCGATGCCGAGATCGCTGGTTTCGGTATTTCCAGTATTGATGCCCGCGCTGAGCGAGCCCTCGCCATTCCATGTGCCGGTCTCGGCGGTCGCCGCTCCGGCCAGCCAGCATCCCGCTGCAAAAATGGTGAGCATCCTGATCATGCGCTCATCTCCCTGTTTGGCTTGAACATATTCGCGGAAGAGAGTCTCACCTACCTCTGGTCAAAAGGTAAAGGGCGGAAGCGAGTCGAAGGCTTTTTTCAGCGCATCACCCCATCCGCTTGATATCTGGTTGAAATAGGCGTCGTCCGGCTCGATACGGGTCGTTTTTCCGAGCCGCATCGTATCCCGGTCGATCACCTGCAGGTCGAGGGGCAGGCCGACAGAAAGGTTCGCCTTGATGGTGGAGTCGAACGACACCATCAGCAGCTTCACAGCTTCCTCAATGCTCATCGCCGGATCGAAGGCGCGCACGAGGATCGGGCGGCCATATTTGGTTTCACCGATCTGGAAGAAGGGCGTGTCGGCGCTCGCCTCGATGAAATTGCCTTCCGGATAGATCAGGAACAGGCGCGGCTCGATGCCCTTGATCTGCCCGCCGAGGATCAGCGTCGAGTTGAAGGTGGAATCGGCTTTCTGGCCGGTGGCCGCATTCGCCTGGATGATGTCGCGCAGCGTCTCGCCGACATGGCGTGCGATCTGGAACATGGTCGGCAGTTCGAGGATCGACGGGCGCCGCTCGGACGGTGCCTTGGTGCGCTCTTCCAGCATCGAGACGACCGACTGGGTGGTGGCGAGATTGCCCGCGGTCATCAGCACGATGGCCCGCTCGCCGGGCTTCTCCCAGGTGAACAGCTTGCGGAAACGGGAAATATTGTCGACGCCCGCATTGGTGCGGGTATCAGACATGAAGACAAGCCCGCGATCGAGCTTCAGGCCGACGCAATATGTCATGGAGCGAGGTCTTTCAGCGCCTTCTTATTGTTGTTGCACCTGGATCGAGACATCAAGCGATTCGGCCGCTTCGCCGAAACGCATACCTGAAACAGGCGCTGCCTCGGCATAGTCAAGCCCTGTCGCTACGCGAACATAGCGTTCGTCGGGTGAAATCGCATTGGAAATGTCGAAGCCGACCCAGCCGAGCCCCTCGACATGCGCCTCCGCCCAGGCATGGCCGGCATCCTGGTCCACCCGGTCGTTCATCATCAGATAACCGCTGACATAGCGTGCCGGATAGCCGAGCAGGCGGGCAGCGGCGATGAAGACATGCGTATGGTCCTGGCAGACGCCGTGCCCGGCTTCGACCGCTTCCTCGGCACGGGTCAGCACATCGGTCCGGCCGGTTTCATAAGCCACCGCCCCGCGCACGATGGCGCCCAGCGCATGCAGGCGCGGAATGTCGCCGCCTTCATCCGTATCCGGAACGGCCTTGGCAAGGCGGCGGATATGCGGGCCAGGCCGGGTGAGCAGCGTGGCCCGCCGGAACAGCCATAGCGGCGTAAACCCCGAATGCGCCCCCACGACACCGGCGGTATCGCGGATGTCGACTTCGCCCTCGCAGGTGATGGTCAGGGCGGCTCCGCCGCTGCCGACGCTGACCAGATGCACACGGTTGGCGTGCTGGTCGTCGAACTCCGCCTCGATCCCGCCGCCATCAATCGCAACGCTCCAGCTGTGCACCTGCTGGCTGGGCCGTGGCTTCGGCGTGTTGCGCAGCTGGAACAGGCCGTAGCCGACCGGGCTGTCATATGTGTAGCGGGTGGTGTGCAGGATCCTGAGTTTCATCGCCCGCCCTCAGCTGGAAAACCGGAAATCGCGCTCGACCTGAGCGGCGAGCGCATTGTTTGCCCGGATGAACCCGGTAAGGAATTCATGCAGGCCGCTGTCGATGATCCGCTCGATGCTGAGATCCTCCAGCGAATCGCGCATGGCGAGGGCATGAGTCAGGCTCGGCGGACGGATGTTATAATCCGTGCACAGATGCCCGATATTGGCCGAGGCCTTGCGCAGGCAGTAAAGCAGCGAGCGCGGCATCCGCCCGTCAAGGATCAGGAACTCCGCAATGGTTGCCGGACGCACCTCGCCGCCATACAGCCAGCGGAAGGCTCGCTCGGCCGACGCCGCGCGCAGGATCGTCTCCCATTGCACATTGTCCAGCGTCGATCCGACCAGCGTGACGGAGGGCAGGAGAACATAATATTTCACGTCAAGAATTCGGGCGATATTGTCGGCGCGCTCAACAAACGTGCCCATGCGGGCGAAATTGTAGATGTCGTTGCGCAGCATCGTGCCGACCATCGCGCCGCGCACCAGGGCGCTCTGCTTACGGATGGTTGCCAGCACTCCCGGCAGCTCGGTCTCGCGCACAGGCCGCGCAAGCAACTCCTTCAGCGTGATCCAGGTTTCGTTGACAGCCTCCCAGACCTCCCGCGTCAGCGCCGTGCGCACGAGTCGGGCATTGTTGCGCGCGCTTTCGGTCACCGAGATCACACTGGACGGGTTCGACCGGTCGCGCAGGAGGAAGTTGATAACGCTCGGGCCTTCGAACTTTCCGCCCGCCTCAAGGAAGGTGTGGCGCGCCGAGGCGGAATCGATGATCGAGGCCCATTCATCCTCGGCATGTGCCGACCGGGTGAGCGCAATCCGGAAGCCGGCATCGACGAGACGCGCCGTGTTCTCGCTGCGCTCGAGATACCGGAACATCCAGAAGAGGCCGCCTGCGGTCTTGCCGAGCATCGCGCGTCAGTCCTCCAGAACCCAGGTGTCTTTGGTGCCGCCGCCCTGGCTTGAATTGACAACCAGCGAGCCCTTCTTCAGCGCCACCCGCGTCAGGCCGCCGGGCGTGATCTCGATCCCGTCCGGCGAGACAAGCACGAAGGGGCGCAGGTCGACATGGCGCGGCGCAAGGCCGGCGCGCGTCAGGATCGGCACGGTCGACAGCGCCAGCGTCGGCTGGGCGATGTAGTTTGCGGGCTTCGCCGTGAGCTTGGCGCGGAAGGCCTCGATCTCCTTCTTCGAGGCGGCCGGCCCGACGAGCATGCCGTAGCCGCCGGAGCCGTGAACTTCCTTCACGACCAGTTCCGAAAGGTGTTCGAGCACATAAGCCAGTGACGACGCCTCCGAACAGCGCCAGGTGGGCACATTCTTCAGGATCGGTTTTTCGCCGGTATAGAACTGGACGATGTCCGGCATGTAGGAATAGATCGCCTTGTCATCGGCGATGCCGGTGCCCGGCGCGTTGGCGATGGTGATGCCGCCGGCGCGGTAGATATCGAGGATGCCGGGAACGCCCAGCATCGAGTCGGGGCGGAAGTTCAGCGGATCGAGATAATCATCATCGACGCGGCGGTAGATCACGTCGATCGGCTGATATCCGAGCGTGGTGCGCATCGCGATGCGGCCATCGACGACGCGCAGGTCATGGCCTTCAACCAGTTCGGCGCCCATCTGGTCGGCCAGGAAGGCGTGCTCGTAATAGGCTGAATTGTGGATGCCGGGCGTCAGCACCGCAACGACCGGGCGGCCGGAACAGGCCGGCGGCGCACAGGCGGCCAGCGACCGGCGCAGCATCTTCGGGTAGTCACTGACCGGGCGGACCCTGATCTGGGTAAACAGTTCCGGGAACATCTGCAGCATCGTTTCCCGGTTCTCCAGCATATAGGAGACGCCGGACGGCGTGCGGGCATTGTCCTCCAGGACGAAGAACTCGTTCTCTGCGGTGCGCACCAGATCGACACCGACAATATGGGTATAGATTTCCGCCGGCGGCGTGACACCGATCATCTTCGGCAGGAAGGCGTCATTGTTCTCGATCAGCTCCACCGGAATCCGGCCGGCGCGGAGGATTTCCTGGCGGTGATAGATATCGTGCAGGAAGGCATTGATGGCGCGCACGCGCTGTTCGATGCCGCGCGTCAGCCGAGACCATTCGCGCGCCGAGATGATGCGGGGCACGATGTCGAACGGGATCAGCCGTTCGTCGGCCTCCTCGGAATTGTAGACATTGAAGGTGATGCCGGTGCGGCGGAAAAACGTCTCCGCTTCGCGGGCCTTCCGGCGCAGGCGTTCGGGCGGCTCACCGGCGAACCAGTCACAATAGCGCGTATATGGGCCGCGCGGCCCGTGGCCATCGCCGTCCATCTCGTTGAAAAACCGCGGAGTTTCAGCCATCGATATATCCTTACGATGGTTTTTTGCGCACTCAACGCCCTTTGCATAGGCACAGGCAGCTCGGATCGGGCGCCCCTGTTTCGCGCAAACCGGCTGACGGGCTGCACAAATCTGCGGCAGCGGGGCTCAGGGCATGACCGGCACAAGCGGCCAGAAGATCGGAATCACGATCGAGGCGACCACCACCATGACGATATTCAGGGGTAGGCCGAACTTCACGAAATCGGTGAATTTGTAGCCGCCGGCCCGGTAGACCAGTGTGTTCGTCTGGTAGCCGATCGGTGTCGCAAAGCTGGCACTGGCAGCGAACATGACCGCGACCACCAGAGGCCGGGCATCAACGCCCATCTGGTCGGCAAGGCCGATGGCCAGCGGAGTAATCAGGATGGCGGCAGCATTGTTGCTCATCACTTCTGTGACGAATGAGGTGAAGGCATAGACGGCGATCAGCAGGATGATCGGCCCATGGCCGCTTGCCAGCATTGACAACAGGCTGACGACCAGGGCGGCCGCCCCGGTCTTATCCATCGCGGTGCCGAGGGCGAGCATCCCGAAGATCAGCATCAGGATATCCCACTGGATCGAGCGGTAGGCTTCCTGGTGGTCGAGACAGCCGAAGGCGACCACGGCCGTCGCCGCGATCAGCGCAAGCCCGGCAATCGGCATCAGCTCGATCGCGGCAAGGCCCATGACCATCAGCACCGCCGCAATCGCGACCGGCGCCTTGTCGCGCCGGATGGCCCGGTCGGAGCTTTCGGTGAGGTTGTTCAGCAGGCCCTCATCGAACATCTCGCGCAGGCCGCGCGGCGGGCCTTCCAGCAGCACCGTGTCGCCGACATCGAACCGCAATTCGTTGATCTGGGCAGCCATGTTCTCGCCGCGCCGGTGGATGGCAAGGACATAGACACCATAGAGCCGCGCAAGGCCGAGCCCGGCGAGACGCCGGCCGACCAGGCGCGAGTTCGGGCCGATGACGCCTTCCATGATGACCGTTTCGGTCGTCTGCACCGGCTCGAAAGACGCCGTGTCGCCGCCCTGCGCGCCGATGGCGACATTGCCGGCCTCTTTCAGCGTCAGCATTTCGGCGACCGGCGAGCGCAGCACCAGCCGGTCACCTGCCTGCAGCACGATCTGCTTCAGATCGGCCCGCAGCGACACGCCCTCGCGGAACACGTCGATGACGGTGAAGCCCTTTTCCACGGTGAACCCGGTCTCGGCGATGGTCTTGCCGATGAGATTGGAGTTCAGCGGGATCAGGATCTGCGCGACGAAACGGCGTTCTTTCTGATCAGGCAGCAGCGAGGCGAGTGTCTCCCGCTTCGGCAGCAGGAAGGGGCCGAGCAGCGCCGTGTAGCCGATGCCGAAGGCTGCGAACATAAGCCCGGCGAGCGTGATCTCGAACATGCCGAACGCCGGCAGGCCCTGTTTCTGGGCAACGCCATCGACAAGGATATTGGTCGAGGTACCGATCAGCGTCGTCGTGCCGCCGAGGATGGCCGCGAAGGACAGCGGGATCAGCAGCTTGGACGGCGAGATGTTGATCACCTTGGCCAGCCGGATCGCGACCGGGATCAGGATGATGACAACCGGCGTATTGTTGATGAAGGCCGACAGGCAGATCACGGCGATCATCATCACCATCAACGCAATCGCCGGCGAGCCGCCTTTCGCGATTCCCACAACGACCCTGCCGACATAGTCGATCACCCCGGTCCGCTCGAGGGCAGCCGACAGGATGAACATCGCCGCGACCGTGATCGGGGCAGCATTGGCAAAGACCGCAATCGTCTCGTTCACCGACAGGATGCCCGTCAGCATCAGCGCGCCCATAGCCAGCAGCGCCACCACATCCGGCGGGATCTTCTCGCGGATAAAGCCGAAGAAGACAAACGCCACGAGGATCAGCACAAAGCCGATCTGGAAAACCGAGCTGTCTAGGATAGGGGCGAGCATGCGCGGTCCTGTGGCGGCCTTCCGATTCCGCCAGACAAGCCGGAACCGCGCCAAAGCGCAATCCAGAAGCTTCGCTTTGCCTTGTTAGCGAATGTAAACCGGGCCGGCTTGAATTCGCCTGTCAAGGGATAGAAGGGGAGGCCGCCGGGGCGACCTCCCTGTTCTTACATCAGAAATTCACCCGCACGCCGACGCCGAAATACCGGCCCGGATTGCCGCGCGCGCCGTCAGCGCCGCGGTGCGTGATGGCCCGCTCGTCGAAGAGATTGTCCACCTTGGTGTAGACCTCGACGCTGCCGGTCAGGTCATAGGAGGCCGACAGGTCCATGGTGAACAGGCTTTCGGTGCGCAGATAGGTCGCGTCCACACCCGCCCGGTCGCAGGTCGTCGTGGTGCAGGTGGCGTCGGTGTAGTTGAAGGCGGCATAGACATCCCAGCCGGCCGTATGTTCGAGGCCGATCTGGAACACGCCGGTATGCGGCGGGGTGTAGTCCAGCGTATCGCCTTTCAGGACGCCGCCGGCCGTATCCGAGGCGCGGGTATATTCGCCGTCCGTATAGGTGTAGGAAAGCCGCGCCGGCACGGAGAAGCCTTCGCCCTCGAACAGGGTCGCAAAGGCACCGAGTTCCAGGCCGTAGACTTCCTTCGCCCCGCTCTGCAGCGTCGAGCCGTCGACGATCCCGCCCGGGCAGGGATTGGCGACCAGGCAGAGGCGCAGGGCATTGTCATAATCGCTGAGGAAGGCGATCGCATCGATACCGATGCTGCCCTTGCGATAGCGCACACCGGCTTCCCAGTTGACGCTTTCCTCGCCCTTGGTGCCTTCGGCGGCGCTGGCGCCGGGAGGGGCGAAGCCTTCATAGACACCGGCAAGCAGGGTCCAGTTGGCATCGACGGCATAGTTCACGCCGAGACCGACCGAGGTCTTCGTCAGGCTGTTGCGCGGCGCCGGGTTCAGCACATTGCCGGCCGTCTTGATGTCCTCATAACGGATGACGGGCAGGAAGCTCCAATTGCCATAGGAGATGCGGTCGCCCAGCCAGATCGACCAGGCTTCGGCTTCCCCCTTCGTCTTGTTCGGCGTGCCGAGGCCCTGGAAGACGAGGCTGCCATTGACCTGCTGGTAGAACTCGTTGTTCGCGTCGGCGACGTTGCGCGTCTCGTCTTCATGGCGGCGCACGCCGAAGGTGAGGTTGTGGCTGATCGCGCCGGTCTGGAACTCGCCCTCGAGCTGCATCTGGATGCCCTGCGAGGTGAATTCCTGGAAATTGTTGCCATAGCGCACGCCATTGGGATGGGTCGTATCGGCGGTGCCGTCGAGAATGGCCTGAAGCAGCGCGGCATCGGCGCCGCCTGTATTGATCGTTTGCGTGACGCTGCCGATCCCAACGCCGTTGATCTGGTTGAGACGGCGATAGTGGCGGTGGGTGTCGGTCCAGTAGGCGGTCGATTTCAGGGCCCAGGCATCGGTCAACGCAAATTCGTGATGCAGGCTGAAACCGGTGCGGCCCCGGTTCATCCGCTCAAGCTCGGAGAGGCCATAGCGCCGGTCCGGATTGGCCTTGAAGTCTGCATCCGTCAGGCCGAGATACGATACGTCATGATATTCGTCCGAATACTGACCTTTGAACTCAAGGCGCTGGCGCGCGCCTTCCCATTGCAGGCGCAGGATATATTCCTCGATATTGTTGCCTGCCGTGCGGTCTGTCCGGTCGATCTTCTGGAAGCCGTCGGTCGAGCCCTGATAGGTTTCGACCAGGAAGCTGATCGGGCCGGCATTGTCACCATACCAGGCGTGCAGGCGGCGTGTGTTGTTGTCGCCGATCTCGGCACGCAGGAAGCCTTCGCGCGTCTCCGGGATGGCCGTGGCGAGCAGGTTGACCACGCCGGTCACCGTCTGCGGGCCGTAGAGCAGGGTCTCCGGGCCTTTCAGCACTTCCACGCTGCGCATGCGCGAGATGTTCGGGAAGAAATAGGCCGATGTATTGGCGTAAGGCGCCATGGCGGCGGGGATACCATCTTCCAGCACCAGGATACGGTCGCTGCGCCCGGAGGATGAGGCGCGGATGCCGATGCGCGGGAAGGTGCCGAGGCCGTCTTCATCGCGCACATACACGCCGGGAACGGCGCGCAGGACAGAGTTCACATTGCTCGATTCAAACTTCTGCAGCTCACGCTCGGTCAGCGTATAGGCAGAGCCATAGGTCGATTGCGGATCTTCGATATTGGAGATGACCGTGACGGTATCGAGCACACGCACCGCGCGGGCATCTTCGGCCTCGGCCTCAGCTTCTGCAAAAGCCGGCGCGGCGATCGCGCACAGCGCCGCCGACATGAACAGCCCCGCCGCATATGAAGGTCTCTGACGGTGCCGGTTTTTTGCCGATGTAGGGGTCACGTTTTGCAGTCTCCTGTGTGCAGGGCCATTAATTGCCGGCCCGTAATCCAAACTCGGGACGGTCTTAGACATAATTGAATTTGCAAATCAATCTCAATTCTAACCCTTAACTGAGAATCATTCTCAGTGTTGCTCCACGGACATAGCGGGTAACCAAATGGCCCTGATTTTGAAAATAATGATGTTTAATCAGGGTTCTGGACAAATACCGATACCAAAGAAGGGCTCTGCTTGCCGTTCGGGGCCCGGCCTTCGTCCGCCGGAGCGAAGCCGTTACGACCGAAGTGTCGCAGACGTCCTGGCGGTCAAAGCCGCTTTCCTTCCGCGGCGCTTGTGCTTCAATCGAGTCGTCCCGGCAGCGATTCCCCCGGCGGCGAAGTTCAGGCACCGTCGCAGCCCGGCAAAGACACGCACAAAGGCCCGCTCATGATCTTCCGTATTCCCCACACCGCACGGCTCGGCGCGCTGCTCGCCGGCGCGGCGCTCATCCTGGCCGCTTGCCAGACGCAGGCTGATACACCCGCTGCCACCGCCGGCGCACCGCCCGCGCCGCGCCTGCTGGCCGAAGGCGAAGAGATCGCCACCAGCCTCTGCGCCGTCTGCCATGCTGTTTCGACGACTGACATGAGCCCCCATCCGGAAGCTCCGCCGCTGCGTGAGCTGTCGCAGGTCTATCCTGTCCGCGCGCTGGAGGAGGCCCTCGCCGAGGGAATCATGGTCGGCCATCCGGACATGCCGCCTTTCCAGCTTGAGCCCGACGATATCGACGCCCTGCTCACTTATCTCGAAAGTATCCAGGATCCGGTCTGATCCGGCCGGATACTTCGGAAACTACTTATATTCCCCCGGCGGCTTTTGACCGACCCTCCTGCCAGGCCACAGTGCAGGAGGAACACCATGCAACTGAAAGACATCATCGTTTGCGTCGCCGGGGCGGATACAGCCGCGCTTGATCTCGCCCAGCAGATCGCCGGCGATCACGGCGCCCATCTCGCCTGCTCCGCCATCGGTATCATGCCGACCATGCTGCTCTATAACGAGTTCGGGGCCGGTGCGGCCTACACCGCCCAGCTCCACGAGAACAAGGCGATCATCGAACGCTTCTGGGGCCAGCTGGAGGAGGAACTCGGCAAGCGTGATCCGAAGATCGAGATCCGCCGCCACCGGACCTATGCCACCAATCTGGAATCGCTGGTCGCTGCCATCACCCGCCACTCCGACCTGGCCATCGTCCGGGCACCGACCACCGAAGAGACCCAGCCCTATGCCCAGATGATCGAGGCCGCGCTGCTGGCCTCGGGGCGTCCGGTGATGGTTGCGCCCGCAGACTGGAAAGCCCGTCCGGTTGGCCGGAAAATGGTCATCGGCTGGGATGCGAGCCGCGAAGCAGCCCGCGCCATGCATGATGCCTTGCTGCTGGCGGCAAAGGATGCGGAGATCACTATCGTCACGGTGGATGCGAAACCCGGCAGCCTTGACCATGGCGATGCGCCCGGTCTCGATATCGCCGCCCACCTTGCCCGCCACGGGCTGAAGGTCGAGCTGCGCAACGAGGCCGGTCTCGGCCGGTCCACGCATGAAGTGCTGACGCAGATCGCGACCGACATTGATGCCGACATGCTGGTGCTCGGCGGCTATCGCCATTCGCGTCTGCAACAGGTGCTGTTTGGCGGCGTCACCCGCAGCATGCTGCGCTCGGTGCCCCTGCCGCTTCTGCTGTCCCACTAAGACCGTATGGGGACGGGATGGACGGGCATCAGCATATCGCCCTTCCGGCAGACACTGGTTGCGCCGCAGCCAGCCCGGCCTTCCGCCGTGACGTCGATGCCTTTCTCGACCGGGAACTGAGCGAAGACCTGCGCGCGGCCGGCCGGGCGACCACCGGGCTCAAGTCCGGCCCCGAGGCCTGCCGCATCTGGCGGGACAAGCTGCGGGCCCGCGGCTGGCTGGCGCCGTCCTGGCCGGTCGAACATGGCGGCGCCGGCTGGAGCGCGCAGCAGCGCCTGTATTTCGAGAATGCCTGCGCCGAACGGGATGCCCCGGTGCTGCAGTCTTCCGGCATCCGCACCATCGGCCCCCTGATCATGGCCGAAGGCTCACCGCAGCAAAAGGCCCGCTACCTGCCGCCGATCCTGACCGGCGCGCATGAATGGTGTCAGGGTTTTTCGGAGTCGCAGGCCGGCTCAGACCTCGGCGCACTTTCCCTGAAAGCCGAACGCGACGGGGAAGATTTCATCCTTACCGGGAGCAAGCTGTGGACCAGCTTTGCCCAGTATGCGACGCACATGTTCCTGCTGGCGCGCTGCGAGGCGGGCTCCTCCGGCACAGAGGGTCTCGTCTTCCTGCTGGTGGAGATGGACCGCCCCGGCATCCGCGTCAGCCCGATCCGCTTCATCGATGGCGAATACGAGACGAATGAAGTTTTCTTCGACCGGGTCCGCACACCGGCCGCAGACCGGATCGGCGCGCCCGGCGAAGGCTGGAAAGCCGCGCGCAAGCTGATGGCGATTGCCCGCTCCAACAATACCACGACCGGCCTGCTGCGCCGGGCGCTGCGCGCCGCCATGCTCGCCGCCCGCCAGAATGGCGCGGAGATGGCCTTGATGATGCGCTTGTCGTCGCTCGACATCCGCGCCGAGGCCTTCGAAATGCTGGAAACGCGCGCGGCATCCGGCAGCCTCGGCATTGGCGCCGCGCCGGCCAGTTCCGCCCTCAAGCTGATCGCTACCGAGCTTCACCAGGCCATCACCGAAGCCGGGATCGATGCCGCCCCTGGCGGGGCATTCGAGACGGCGAAATACCTCGCCACCCGGGCCGCCTCGATCTATTCCGGCACCAGCGAAGTGCACCGCAACATCCTGGCACGGTCAATTGGTTGCCTCTGATGGCAGGGGCGTGGGCGCCGCTGTCATCATCTTCGGCTTCGGCATCAGCACCAGTGCCGAGAGCACCAGCACGAACCAGAGGAAGATGATGAAGAAACAGTCGCGGAAGGCATAGACCAGCGCCTCGCTGGCAATCTGTTCGCTGAAGACCCCGAAGGCAGAATGGAAGGCATGGATCTGCGGCATGCCGCCCACTTCCAGCATCTGCGCCTGCAGGGCGTGCTGGTAGAGCAGCTCCGGCCGGGTCTCGTTCATCGCCACCGACAGGTGTTCGCCATGGAAGATCGTCCGGCGCTGCAGGATGATGGCGAGGATGTTGACGCCGAAGGCCCCGCCCACCTGCATCAGGAAGGAAACGCCCCCGGTCGCAGAGGCGAGCAGCTGCGGCGGCACCGCACGCACGGCGGTCGTGTTCGCCGGCGGCATGCAGAAGCTGATGCCGATCCGGCTGAGCACGATCCATCCGACAAGCACCCAGTACGGCGTCAGCGCCGAGACATGCGAGAGGAGCCAGGAGGAGACCGCAAAGCAGACGATGCCGAAGCCGAGCAGCCATCGCGGATCGATCCGGTCGGTCAGGCGCCCGGCAATCGGGAATCCGATGATCATCGCGATGCCGGCCGGAATCATCAGCACGCCGGCGGCGGTCGGCGAATAATGCTGCACCATCTGCACGAACATCGGGATCAGATAGGTCGACCCATAGATCGCAATCCCGGTCGCCGAGACGATCAGTCCGGCTGCCCAGAACTGGCGATAGGTGAATACTTTCGGATTGAGCGCCGGGAAAGGATGATGCCGCTCCCAGAAGAAGAACAGGATCGCGGCGAGGAGGCCGATGCCGAACCGCAGGAGCGTGATGTCGGAATCCCAGCCATCCCGGTTGCTGCCGGCAAAGCCCGCCAGGAGGCAGACGACCGAGATCGCCAGCAATAACAGGCCCGGCCAGTCGAGCGGCGGACGCGGCAGGTTCGGATTGCGGTCGCCGCGCGGCATCAGGAAGGGCGCAACCGCCAGGGCGAGGAGCGCCAGCGGCAGCGTCGCCACGAAGACCAGCCGCCAGCTCGACAGATCGACCGCCACCCCGCCAAGGGCCGGCCCGAATGCCGGCGCCAGCACGACCCCGATCGAGAAAATGCCCATCGCCGTGCCGCGCCGGTTGTCCGGGAAGGTCTGGAAGATCAGGAACATCGACATCGGCTGGACGAGACCTGCGGAGATGCCCTGCAGCGCGCGTGACACGATCAGGAGTTCCAGCGTGTTGCTCAGCGCGCCGAGCACCGAGCCGATGACGAACACCGTCATGCCGAACACATAGGTCGCGCGCGCGCCATAGGCCGACATCGCCCAGGCATTTGCCAGCATGGCGATGGTGGAAGACGCAAGGAAGGCGGTGGACATCCACTGGGCCTGATCCTGTCCGAGACCGAACGCGCCGATCATCGCCGGCAGCGCGACATTGATCGTCGTCGCCGCCAGCATGGTGGCCATCGACCCGATCAGCATCGTGAACAGGAGCAGCCAGCGATAGATGCTGCCGAACCGCTCGAACTGGTCGCGCACGGCAGGGCCGGCAATTGAAGGAATATCAGCCGCCAGCATCCGGCCGGCACGGGGGCCGTCATCACCGGACGACAGGCCGGAAGCGATGCTCACGCCGGCGCTCCGCCCGCCTCGCCGGCGCCGCCCTTCCGGATGCGCACCCGCACCATGCTGCCGGGCCGGAGGTCCGCTTCGGCCGCATCAATGTCGATCCGTACACTGATACGCTGGGTGATCTTGGTGAATACGCCCTGGGCATTCGGATTGGGCATCAGGGCCGCTTCGGCGATCGTCGCGTCATGGATGCGGGACACCCGGCCCCTGATCCGCTCCGACGGATGGCTGTCGGCCCGCACCAGCACGTCCGCGCCCCGGCGCACATGGCGGATATCGGTCTCCTTGATATTCGCCGACACCCAGACCGCACCCGGATCATGCAGCAGCGCCATCCGGTAACCGCGCAGAGAATGTTCGCCGGGTTCGAAGAACAGTTCATCGACCACACCGTCGATGGGGCTGCGGATGACATGCTGGTCCAGCACCACCTTCTGCGCGTCGACCCGCGCTTCGGCCTTGTCCAGAGCGGCGCGCAGCACGGCGAGGTCATACACGATCAGGCGCACTTCCTCGCCGGCAATGCTGGCGGTCTGCTGGTCGGCCGCTGCGCTGTCGCGGTCAGCCTCGGCGCGCCGCAGGGCCTGGCGGGCGGTCTCGAGCACATTCTGCGCCTGATCCAGGCTCGACTGCGGCATCAGTCCGCGCTCGAACAGGTCGCGCGTGCGGTTGAAATCACGCTGGGCGATTTCGGCATCCGAACGGGCCGCCTCGACCCGCGCCGCTGCCGACAGGGTGCCGGCCCGGCGAGCGGCGACCTCGCTGCCGGCCTTGGAGCTGGCAAGGCCCGAACGGGTCTCCTCCCGCTCGATCTCCGCGCGCAGCCGGCTGACCTCTGCCTCCAGTTCCACCAGCGCGTAATAGGCCTCCCGGTCGTCAATCGTGTAGAGGATGTCACCGGCCGCGACCCGGTCGCCTTCCTTCGCCTGCACGCTGGCAATCCGGCCTGAAATATCGGTCGAGACGGCAATCATCGCCGCGGCGATGCGCGCATCCGAGGTCGAGACATAGGCCGCCCGGTCTGCCAGAAGGCGCCCGCCAGCGACAATCAGGATCAGCGCCGCGATGAGCGCCGCCAGCAGCCGTCCCCGGCGCGAGCGCAGGAAGGCGGCCGCCCGCGCACGCGGCGAGGCCGCCTGCTCTGCCTCAATCACCCGGGAATCGCCATCCATATGCCTCACCGCAGCCTGAGAGCCGGCGGTCTCCTCCATGCGGTTGTTCGTGCGGGGTTTTCCTTACCCTCTATCCGACCGCAGAGCCGATTGAGCAGGAGCTAACGCTAAGGCAGGCAAGCGCAATTTTTGGCGCCTCCCGGATCAGGCCCGCCCTGCGGCGGCCATCGGCGGCGCGGGGCGGCGCCCGCCGGCCAGAGACTTCAACTTCAGCGCGGGGCGTTCCATCAGCCGCCAGGAAATCTCGGCCACGACGAAGGTTGCCGCCGTCCAGATCAGGGTACGGAGAAGCTTGGTCCAGATCGAGCTGTCCAGCCACAGGGCAAGGTCGTTGAAATGGGTGAAGATCACCTGCGGCACGAAATAGTGATAGACATAGATGCCATAGGAAATTGCCCCGACATGCATCAGCAGCGGATTGGCAAACCAGGCAAGGGTCTGGTCGCGCGCCTCGATACAGCTGACGACGAGACAGGCGGCGGAAATGCTGACCATGGCCGGCGTCAGCGGCCAGGCGATCATGCCGGCATCAACAAACGGGCTGAGCAGGAACAGCGTCAGGGCGAGGCTCGCCCACAACACGCGCCGGTCGCCCAGCAGGCGGTAGGCCCAGGCCATCGACCCCTGCACGCGGGCCACCGCCACCAGCGCGCCCCAGGCAAGGCTGTCCACCTGGCCGGGCAGCAGCACATTATAGAACTCGTTCATGCCGAGCGGGATCATCAGCCGGTAGAGCGGCGCCCCCACGATAAAAAGGACAATTGCCGGCACCAGCCAGCGCTTCGGCGCCAGCACGACCAGCGGGAACCAGAGCAGGTAGAACTGCTCCTCCACCGACAGGCTCCAGAAATGCCCGGCGGGAATCCAGTAGCCGACATGCGCGATCTGGAAGTTGGAGAGGTAAAGCAGGTGCACCCACCAGGACTCGCGCATCTGGGCGACATCGAGCACATAGAGAATACCGACCGCGGCAAACATCGCCGGGCTGAGGCGCACGAAGCGGCGCCAGTAGAAGCCCGCCGCCTGCGTCCGGCGCGAGCCGTCCATGGTGCGCTCGCCGATCAGGATCGAGGTGATCAGGAAGCCCGACAGGACGAAGAAGGTGCGCACACCCACCATTCCCGGATCCCAGCCCCGGACGATCTCGGCATAGGTGAAATGCTCGACCAGAACCGCGATGACCGCGAGGCCGCGCAGCCCGTCCAGCCGGGGGAAGTATTGCCTTGAAAGCGCCGGAGCAACCGCCACTGTATCAGGATTGCTCACCGCAAACTCCACCGCACTGCGCCCATGGCCAGAACCCGCCCGGCCTTTCGACCGGGCCATGGCAACGGTCCCGCAATACTCTCATAACCATAATAAGGCCTGAAAAATGCAAGCAACGGGCCAGACGGCGCGGAAAGGCACAACTCGGATGACAGGAATGGCATTTCGCGGCTTTCCCCGGCTTTCGGCGCTGATTGCGCCGCAGCTCAGCCTGTTGCCGCTGGTGGTGATCCTCGGGCTCGCCGCGGCGGTGCTGGAAGGTTTCGGCATCGGCCTGATCATTCCCATGCTGGGTATCATTCTGGGAAGCGGCGAGGGCGAGTTCGGCGGCTTCACCGCCCGCCTCGCCAGTTTCGGCGCGGGGCTGAGCGATACCGACCGCCTGATCGTCACCGGCGGCGCGATCTTCCTGCTGATCCTGCTCAAGAACCTCTTCGCCTTCGGCAATGGCCTGCTCAGCGGCCTGATCTATGGCAAGGCCGGCCACGCCATCCGCTGCGCCCTGTCGGACCGGCTGCTGAAGGTCGGCTATCCCTTCTTCCAGGCCGAAGACCCCGGCCGGCTGCTCAACATCATCTCCAACGAATCCTGGCGCACCTCCGATGCGGTCGACGCCCTGCTGTCGATGATCGTCAATGCCTGCGCCGCGATCACGCTGTTCATCTTCCTCCTGCTGATCTCCTGGCAGCTGACGCTGCTGGTCTCCGTCGCGCTGGTCGTGATCCAGCTGCTGCATGCCTGGCTGTCGGCCGCGCTCAAGAGCGTCAGCCGTCAGGTCACCTCGCGCAACAGCCAGCTGGCCAGCCAGATGCTGCATCTCGTCAACGCCAACCAGCTGGTGCGGATGTTCAATCAGGAGGCCTATGAGCAGGGCCGGTTTACCACCGCATCGGACAGGGTACGCCGGGCCGCCTTCTCGCTCCACCGCCGCCTCAGCGCCCTGCCGGGGCTGACCGAAGTGCTCTATGCCGGAGTCTTCCTTACCGTGGTCGGCGGCTCCTGGTATTTCCAGATGAGCTTCCCGGTCGTGACCGCCTTCCTCGTCCTGCTCTACAGGCTGCAACCTTATGTGCGAAACCTGCAGGGCGCTTATAGCCGGCTGCAGAGCTGGCAGGGCTCGCTGGAAGCGGTCGAATGGCTGCTCGAGCCCGAAGGCAAGCCCCCCGCCCCTGCCGGCACCGCCGATCCGGGCGATGGCCGTTCGGAAATCCGCTTCGAAGCCGTCTCCTTCAATTACAGCGGCCAGGGTGAACACACGCCGGTCCTCAGCCAGCTGACATTCCGGCTGAAGCCCGGCCTGACGACGGCGCTTGTCGGCCGCTCCGGCTCCGGTAAGACCACCATCGTCAAACTGCTGACCCGGCTGATCGAGCCCGGCTCCGGCGACATCCTGATCGGCGACACGCCGCTCAGCCGCATCGACCCGGTCCGCTGGCGCGGCATGATCGCGATGGCGAGTCAGGACCTTGAACTGGTCGACGGAACCATCCTCGAAAACATCGCCTATGGCCGCCCCGATGCCTCCCGAGCTGAGATCGAGACTGCCGCACGGATGGCGGAGGCGCATGACTTCATCACCGGCCTTGGCGAAGGCTATGAAACCCTGGTCGGCTATCGCGGCATCAACCTGTCCGCGGGCCAGCGCCAGCGCATCGCCCTCGCCCGCGCGCTGGTGCGTGATCCGCAGATCCTGATCCTCGATGAAGCCACCAATGCCGTCGACGGCCTGTCGGAAGCCGCCATCCTCGCGACGCTGAAACAGCGCGCCGGGCGGGCGACCACGATCGTCATCAGCCACCACCGCGCGACCATCGAATTCTGCGATGAGGTTGTGGTGCTGCGCGATGGCCGCCTCGCCGGTCAGGGCCGGCTTGCCGACATCCCCGAACAGACGATGGAAGCGCTCTACGATTACTCCGCAAGCTGAAGGATACCGAGGACCGTCACCGTGGCGGCGCTGCGGGCGGCGGACAGGCCGCCAGTGAGAAACCCCACCATCCCGCGCAGATTCTGGCTGAAGACCGACCAGTGCGAGATCCCGTGCGCCGCATCGAATCGCGGGCCGCCGGCAAGTTCGCGCAGAGCGCCGCGCAGGCACCAGAAAAAGTGGATCATCACCCAGGGCGCCGACAGCGCGTGTTTGGCATACAGCGCGCCATTGCCGATATGATAATTGCGGGAAATCTGCCGGACATCCTCATCCGATCGGCGCCCATGGAAGTGGCGGACCTGCATGTCGGGCACATAGGCAACGGTGATCCCGAGCCTGTGGGCCCGTATGATGTAGTCGGCGTCTTCTGCTGCATGCAGCCGGCTGCCTGCGCCGAGGCGGACATCGAACTTGCCGATGCGCCGGGCGGTCTGGCGGGGAACCACCATGTTGCAGCCCTGAATGAAGCCGCCGGGCGGGTGTTTCGGGTGGTAGAGCGCCGACTCCGTCCCGGTACGGACAGTCAGCGGTGCATCCAGCGGATCGCCGAGTTCCACGCGCCCGCCGCGGATCGTTTCCTGGTCGCCGCGTGCATAGTGGCGCAGAAGGTCGAGGAAATAGTCCGGGTCCATCTGGCAGTCATCATCGGTAAAGACAAAATACCGGCCGCATGCGGCGGCCATGCCGGCATTGCGGGCATAGGACAGCCCCGGCCGGGGCTCGGCCAGAAACCGCACAATTATCTGGGATGACCGCGCAAGGGCCGTGACCTGTGCGGCGGTTTCATCCACCGACCCATTGTCCACGACGACGAGTTCGACAGACCGGGGATCGACCCGGCGCGCAGCGGCCAGAACCGAGCGGATACAGGCGCCCAGCGCTGCCTGACGATTGCGTGTACAGATGATGACGCTGAACACGGGCGGATCGTAGCGAGCGCTCATGCCGGCACCCGCTGGAGAGGGTCCGTCGCCGTGCCTGCGGGGCGCGATGTGATACGGGCGGCCCAGTTGTGCAGCGCATGGCTGGCTTTCAGCCCCCTGACCGCCAGTTCCGGCCAGGCATGGGTGAGCTTCAGGAACACGGCTTCCCTGCGGCGGATCAGGCGCCATCCATCGGTCGCCACCATAAAGTCGCGCAGCAATCCGGCCTGCCCTGCGTCCATGAACATCATGTAGATCAGATAGAACAGCCCGCTCCAGCCGAATTCATAGCTGTCGATCTGGCCGGCGCCGCGGGCCCGGAACTGGCTGCGGATGCTGGCCATCAGCGCGCCGGTGCGCCGGGCCGTCTCCGGCGTGATCGCGGCGGCGAAATCTTCCAGCGCCGCAAGGTCTCCGGCGAACCCGCCCGCTGCGAGGTTCTCCGCAACGATACGCATATGCGTCTGGCGCATGATGCTGCGGTGCTGGGCGCTGACGCTGCCTTGATGCTGGCGGTAGGCAAGCAGCGCTTCCGGCAGGTATTTCACCGGAAACCTGGCCGTCAGCCGGCGGATCAGGTCGAAATCCTCGGCATGCGGATAGGTGGCATCATAATTCAGCTCGCTGCCCGCAACCCGCCGATCGATCATCAGGGTGGGATGGAGGAAAATCGTGTAGAAGATCGACAGCACCTCCGGTGCCCCGCCGGTCAGCAGACTCACCGGCTTGCGGGGCACGATCCGCCCCCGGAGCAGCGTGTCGATGCCGGTTGCGCACAGGCAGAGGCCAGGGGTCTCGCGGAAAGCAGCGACCTGGCGCGCCAGCCGCTCGGGATAGGCGATGTCATCGGCGTCCATCCGGGCGATGAGGTCGCCGCGCGCGAGGCCGATGGCCTCGTTGAGCGTCGCGATCAGGCCCCGGTTCTCCCGGCTCACGACCCGGATACGCGCATCCTCGGCCGCGTGCGCCTGAATCCGCGCCAGCGTGTCGTCGGCCGAGCCGTCATCGACCACGATCAGTTCGAAATCGCCAAAGCTCTGCGCGCGGATGCTGGCGATGGCCGCATCGATATGCGCCCCGGCATTATAAGCCGGCAGCAGGACAGACACGAGGGGCGTCGACACATTCAGATCCATTAACCGGTCCGGCCAGTCTCTGCCCGGATATCTCCCGCTGGTATCAGCATTTCCGGCATACCGTTAGCAATAACCATGCCGCGCCCTGCAGGCTTTCCGCAACGCCGCTGCCGCCCGATCCGGGCGCGCGGGGTTTGACAGGGGCGCCGGGTGATGCCAATTCTGCTAGCGCTAACAAATGATAAGAATATCAGGGGAGGAAGGGATGCCGCATCCCGCAGAGGGGCCGCGCCACCGGCCCGGCTGGCAGCTCACACTTCGCGCGGCAGGCGCCGCGCTCGGCCTTCTGGCGGGGACCGCCTGCGCCCTTTCCGGACCGAAAGCCGCCGCGCAGGAGACCAGTCTCGCCGCCGAAGCTGCCCGCGAAGGCCGGACCGGCGCCGACCGGGCCGATTACCTCCTCGCCCGCATGACCCCGGCCGAAAAGCTCGGCCAGCTGAACCAGATGGCCGGCGGGCGCCAGATCGCGCTCAACTCCCGCATCACCGAGGCCGAATATGACCGCGTCCGGGCCGGCGGGGTCGGCTCCTATCTGCATGTCGCGGGCGCTGGATTCCTGGGCGAGCTGCAGCGGGTCGCAGTCGAGGAAAGCCGGCTCGGCATCCCCCTCCTCTTCGCCATGGATGTCGTCCATGGCTACCGCACGATGTTCCCCGTCCCCCTCGGCATTGCGGCGACCTTCGACCCGGCCGATGCCGAACGCGCCAGCCGCATCGCCGCCATCGAGGCATCCGGCGCGGGCCTGCACTGGACCTTCGCCCCGATGATCGATATCGCCCGCGATGCGCGCTGGGGCCGGATCGTGGAAGGCGCGGGCGAAGAGCCCTTCTTCGTCTCGGCCATGGCCCGCGCGCAGGTGCGTGGCTATCAGGGTACGGACCTTTCCCGCCCGGATACGATTCTCGCGACGGCGAAACATTTCGGCGCCTATGGCGCAGGCACCGGCGGGCGCGACTATGACAGCGCCGACATTTCCGAGCGGACCTTGCAGGAAGTTTACCTGCCGCCCTTCCGGGCCGCTGCGGAGGAAGGTGCCGGCAGTTTCATGGTTGCCTTCAACGATATCGGCGGCGTGCCGACGACGGCCAACCGGGCGCTGGTCAACGATTTGCTGCGCGGCAGCTGGGATTATCAGGGCCTTGTTGTCAGCGACTGGAATTCCGTTCTGGAGCTGATCAATCACGGTGTTGCCGAGACGCGCGCCGAAGCCGGCACCCTTGCCCTGCTGGCCAGTGTCGACATGGAAATGACCAGCGGCATCTACGCCGCCGACATGCAAGACGCGGTCGCCGCCTCGCCCGAGCTTCAGGCCGCGCTGGACGCCTCGGTGCGCCGTGTCCTGATGGCCAAGGAGCGCCTCGGCCTGTTCGACGCCCCGCTTGCCTATCACGACCCTGCTCGCGAGGCCGCCGTGATGCTGGCGCAGGAACACCGCGACGCCGCCCGGCAGGTGGCGGAGCGTTCGATGGTGCTGCTGCGCAATGATGCCGGCCTCCTGCCGCTGGCCGAGGCGCCCGGCAGGGTGGCGCTGATCGGCGCGCTGGCCGATGATGCCCGCTCGATGATCGGCTCCTGGAAGGCGCAAGGGCGCCCGGAAGATGTGACCACCCTCGCCGCCACGCTGAAGGACCGCCTTGGCAGCAACCTCATCTATGAGCCGGGCGCCGGGACGCGCACGCCTGCCGACCCGGCCGCCATTGCAAGGGCCGTGCGCGCCGCCGAGAACGCCGACATCGTCATCCTCGTCACCGGCGAGGATTATGACCTCTCCGGCGAGGCGCGCTCGCGCTCCGATATCGCCCTGCCCGCGCCGCAACAGGAACTCACGCGCGCCATCCTTGCCACCGGCAAGCCGGTCGTCACGGTACTGATGACCGGTCGGCCGCTCGATCTCGATCCGCTGGATGACGGCGACGCTTCAATCCTCATCGCATGGTTTCCCGGCACCGAGGCCGGCCCGGCGATCGCCAATGTCCTGTTCGGCGAGGTCTCTCCCGCCGGCCGGCTACCCGCCACCTTCCCGCGCCGCACCGGCCAGGCGCCCTATTTCATGGGCCACTATCCGACCGGCCGCCCGGCTGATCCGGACCTCTCGAAGGACTCGGCGCGGTACATGGATATCCCGATCACGCCGGCCTATGCCTTCGGCCATGGGCTGAGCTATGCGACCTTCGATTATGGCGGGCTGACGGTCTCGGGCGGCCAGCTGGCGCCGGGCGGCAGCGTGACGATCAGCGCCGCCATCACCAACACATCCGGCATCGATGCCGACGAAGTCGTGCAGCTATACATCCGCGATCCGGTCGCCCAGGTCGCCCGGCCGGTGCAGGAGATGCGGGGATTTGCGCGGGTTGCGATTCCCGCCGGCGAGACGCGGCGCGTCGCGTTCACCCTGCGGCCCGAACAGTTTGCCTATTTCGCCCCCTCCGGCCGGTTCGAGGCGGATGCTGGACGGATTGATTTTCGCATCGGACCGGCCTCTGATGACATCCGGCTGACCGGCAGCATAGACCTGACGGCGCCGCTCGTCTCGCGCGCCCCCGGCGCGGCGCTGGCGACCCGTGTGGACATCGAGGAGGACTAGGCCATGCAGAAGACATTACTCACCCCGGCAGCATTTGCCCTGATGGCGGCGGCAGGCCTCTGGGCCTGTGCGGCGAGCCCTCCGGCACCTGCCGCGCTGACGGCCGAGGCGCCGGCGCCGGCCGCACCCGGCGCCGAGGGGACCGAAATCATCATCCTTGACGCCGCCCTTGCCGCGGACCTGCTGATCCCCGGCGCGGGCGTCGAGAAACTGACGGAAGATGTCTTCATCTGGTCGGAAGGCCCGGTCTGGGTGCCGGACGGGGATTATGTTCTGTTTACGGATGTACCGACCAATGCGATCCACAAATGGAGCGAGGAGGGCGGCCTTGAAACCTTCCTCCAGCCGGCAGGATATGGCGGCGAGGATCCTGACGGTATTTTCTTTCTGCCGGGCGCCAATGGCCTGATCCTCGGCGACCTGCCGGGCACCATCCTTGTCGCCGATCATGGCAACCGGGCCATTGCCCGGCTGGACCTGGCGACCAGGGAGAAGACCCTTCTGGCAACCGAATATGACGGCAAGCTGTTCTCCAGCCCGAACGATCTGGTCATGGCGGCGGATGGCTCGGTCTATTTCACCGATCCGCCCTATGGCCTCGCCGGGTTCAATGCCTCGCCGCACAAGGAAACCGCGTTCAACGGCGTCTATCGCTGGCACCCGGACGGCGGCGTCACGCTGATCGATGACAGCCTGACAACGCCGAACGGCGTCATCCTGTCCCCGGACGGGCAGACATTGTACGTCGCCGTCTCCGATCCGGCGGCAGCCCAGCTTTTCGCCTATGATCTTGATGCAGACGGTATTCCCACGGATCGCCGGCTGCTCGCAGACATGACGGCGATGGTCGGCGACGCCCATCCCGGCCTGCCGGACGGCCTCGCGATGGATACCGAGGGCCGCATCTATCTGGCCGGACCCGGCGGCGTGCATGTCTTCATGCCCGATGGCACGCCCGTGCTGCGTATCGACACCGGCACGGCGGCGGCCAACTGCACCTTCGGGGATGATGGCGGGACGCTCTATATCACCTCCGGCCCCTGGCTCGGCCGTATCCGGCTGAACGCGACCGGCCTCGGCTTCTAGGGGCGCCTGCGGGTGGGGGAGACCGGCTACGCCTTCGTCATCGTCGCGGCCAGTATTGCAGCGCTGCTGGGGCTGATCCTGCGGGCGCGGATGCCGGCCTTTCTGGCCTTGTTGCTGGTCAGCGCCGGCTTCGGCATCGTCTATGGTATGGCGCCGGGCGACGTGCTGGCGTCCATCCAGTCCGGCATGGGCGGCACGCTCGGCTTTGTCGCGGTCGTCGTCGGCCTCGGCGCGATGCTGGGCGCGCTGCTCGAAGCCTCGGGCGGCATAAGGGCGCTGACTTCCGGCATGCTCGGCGCGTTCGGCGAGAAGCGCGCGCCGCTGGCGCTCGGCTTTGTCGGCTTCGTGATTGCGATCCCGGTCTTCCTGGATGTGGCGCTGATCATCCTCGCCCCGGTCCTCTACGGGCTGAAGGCGAAGACCGGGCGGCCGATCGTGGCCTTCGCGATTCCGCTGCTGGCGGGCCTGGCCGTCTCGCATGCCTTCATCCCGCCGACGCCGGGGCCGATTGCGGTGGCCGATATTCTGGGCGCGGATCTTGGCTGGGTCATCGCGCTCGGGGCGATCACCGGCCTGCCGGCCATGCTGATCGCCGGGCCGCTGTTCGCCCGCTGGCTGGAAAACCGGCCGGACTTCCGGGACACCGGACCCGGCGCGCTGACGGAGACGGACGACGCAGAGGCAGGGCCGGTCAGCTTCGCGCTGGCGCTGTCGGTCATCCTGATCCCGCTGGTGCTGATCCTTGCGGGGACGGTGGTGAGCGCCTTCGCGCGCGGCGGAAATCCTTTGCTGCCGGAAGCGGTGGCGGCGGCGGTGACCTTCATCGGTCATCCCTTCATTGCCCTGATGATCGCCTGCCTGACCGCCTGGCTTGCCTTCGGGCCGGGGCGCGGGGTGCCCGCCGGCAGGCTCAGGGCAGCGATGGTGAAGGGGCTGGAGCCGGCGGGAGTTGTCGTGCTGATCACCGGTGCGGGCGGCGCGTTCAAGCAGATCCTCGTCGATTCCGAAGCTGGCGCGGTGCTGGCCGGGGCGTTGACGGCGACGGGAATTTCGCCGCTGCTGTTCGGCTTTGCGGTCGCCGCCATCGTGCGCGTGGCGCAAGGGTCGGCGACGGTGGCGATGCTCACGGCGGCCGGTCTCGCCGCGCCGGTCGCCGCCCTCGCAGGGCTGGAAGGGGCAGGCCTTGCGCTGATGGTAATGGCGATCGCGTCGGGCGCGACGGTGCTCAGCCATGTCAATGACAGCGGCTTCTGGCTGGTCAGCCGCTATCTCGGCCTGACCGAAGCGCAGACGCTGAAAAGCTGGACCGTGACAGCTACGCTGGTGGGCCTGACCGGGCTGGCGATGACGCTGCTGCTGTCGCTGTTCGTCTAGAAGTCCATCCGCTTACGGATTTCTTCAAGGGCGAGCGGAAGCTGCGCGTCTGTCGGCAGGGTGACCGGAATGGCGACCGCTTCTGCCGGCGGCTCGAGCGCGGCAAGCTGGCTGTCGAGCAGGCCGGGCGGCATGAAATGGCCGGGCCGCCGGGTCAGACGCTCGGCCAGAAGGTCTCGCTCACCCTCCAGCAGCAGGTAGAGCGGGGCATGGCCGATACCGTCTTCGATCCAGCCGCGCACGACCGGATTGAGCGCCGAACAGGCCACCACGCAGGCCGGCCCGGCGGCGCGGGCAGCATCAGTCAGGGCGGCGATCCAGCTCTGCCGGTCGGCATTGTCGAGCGGCTGGCCGGAGGCCATCTTCTGCCGGTTGGCATCGCTGTGATAGGCGTCCCCTTCTATGAAGGGCCAGCCGAGATGATCGGCCAGGGCGCGGGCGAGCGTCGTCTTCCCACAGCCCGAGACGCCCATGACGACGACCGTACACGGACGGGTCATCGCGGGCTCAGGGCGCCGGGTCCGCGGCCGGTGCCTCCAGCGCCGGACCGGTGAATTCGGCGTCGATGCGGAATTTGACCTTGTCGCCCACACCCATCCTCGTGCCTTCCGGCGGCAGGCCGTAGGCCATGCCGAAGGCCGAGCGGCTGAGGCTGCCCTCTGCGCGGAAGCCCGCCCGCGCGTTCGGGTCATAGGGCGCAAAGCCGGGATAGGCGCCGTTGAAGACGACGTCGAAGGTGACGGGGAGGACCGCGCCGAGGAATTCGAGATTGCCGGTGACATCGGCGGTCGACGGACTGGTCAGGACAATGGCCGTCGAGGTGAAGCGGATTTCGGGGAAGACTTCGGCATTGAACCATTGGGGGCCCAGGAGGTCGGCGAGGAAGCCTTCCGGCGGGGCCGGCACCATGAGCGAGGACACGTCAATGGTGGCGACGAGTTCGGCGGCTTCCGGGTCGGCAGGATCGATCACCAGCGCCGCATCGAAGCGGGTGAACTGGCCGACATAACTGGAAAAGCCGAGATGATCGACGGCGAAGACGAGGCTGGCATGGTGAGGGTCGAGCCGGTAGTGGCCGGTCGGGGCGCCATTGGCGAGGGCGGGGTCCGGGCCGACGGATGCCGGCTCGACTGCGGTATAGGCCGGGGCGACCTCCGCAGGGGCGGGCGTGGCGCAGGATGAAAGACCGGTGGCCACAGCCAGGGCGGCGGCGCCGGCGGTCAGGATGCGAAACGGGGCAGTCATGATGTATCCTCCCTATCCGGGCAGGTGAGCGTCCGGACCAGACGGCCACTATATCCCCGCTCTGGTAGATTCCCAGAGGCAGTTCCGGCCCCTTTGACAGCCGGGCAGACGCACTCCATCCTCAGGCGCAAACACCATCATGGGGGAAATTCAGATGACCGTAGAACTACTGGCCGGGCTGATCGTGATCACGCTCGGGATCGTGCAGGTGATGTGGCAGGCGGCGGAATATCGCCGGGTGCATGGGGTCGCCTATGCCAATACCGCGCAGGACAAGCCGCCGGAGACTGCCCCGTCGGCCCTGCTCGGCCGGCTGACACGGGCGCTGCGCAACCTGCATGAGACATTGCCTTTCTTTCTCGGCGTGGTGATCATCCTTGCCCTGATGGATCATAGCTCCAATGGAACCCGCATCGCGGCGCTCGTGTTTGCCGGGGCGCGGATCGTCTACCTGCCCCTCTATGCGGCCGGTGTGCCCTGGCTGCGCGGACTGGTCTGGACGGTGTCGCTGGCGGCGCTGATCTTTCTGGTGGCTTCGGCGCTGACGGCGGCGGACTGGGGCGGACTGCTCGGGGCGTAGGGGCGGCAGCTCCAGCACTTGTGGCCGGAGAGGCAGAGCCTTCCGGGTGCTGAGATATGTGGCGAAGGGGTCCCGGCTCAATCGGCGGCTGCGCTGCCTTTGGCCGGGATGACAGTTCAGGACGTATCCGGCGCCGCGAGCGCGCTGAAGGCGGCGTGGTTGAGATAGTGCAGCAAGTCGCGGGCGATCTGGCTGAGATGCGGGCCGTCGCCGGGGATGCGGCGGAAGGCGAGCGGAGGCTGCGGCGGGGATTTGTCCGCCCGCTGACGAGACTGGCGGCGCTGCCAGCGGCGGGCTTCGCGCGCCGGGTCGGCAAGCGCGGATTCAAGGGCAGCGAGGCGGCGTTCGATACGGGCGAGGATATTGACGGGAGCCGCGGGCTTGCGCGGGGGCGCAGCCGGTTCGGCCGTGGGGGCGCCGGCAAGAGCCGCCTCGTCCAGCAGCCGGATGCGCGGGCAGAGGTGGGTGGGCAGTTCGTCGGTCTTCGGGCGCGGCAGCGGTTCAGTGAGACGGAAAACCGGACGGCGAGGCGCCCCTGATTGCCGGCCGGCCGGCTTCGGCGGCGGGGCGCGGCCTGTGCCGGTGCGGGGACGGACGGCGGGCTGTGCGGGTTTGAGGGTTGCGGCGAGGAGTATGATCATCCGGCGCAGCGTGGCTTCGGCCGGGGCGATGCATTTGCGCAGGACCATGGAGAGGAAGCGTGCGGTGAGCCCGCCTGCCCGCTCGCCACCGATCAGGGCGCGGGCGGCGGCGATCAGGTCGGCGGTGAGCGCCTTGCCATCCTCAAGGAGGATGTTTGTCTCGGCGCTTCTGTCCGTGGGCTGATGGGTCTCGCTCATGGGCAGAGTATAGCAGGCCTCCGGAGGGGGAGGATAAGTTTGGGCGATTTTCCTGCAATAGTCTGTTTTTGATCGGGTTATTTTTTTGAAAGTGGGGGATAAGCCCCCTCACGGCAATTCATTGATGGCGCCGACATCCAGGACCGGAGAGGCGTCGATATCTTCGGCGCCGAGGAGGGCGACGAGGCGGGTCAGGGCGGCGTTGACATAGGCCTGTTCCCAGTCCGGCAGCCGGGCGAAGCGGGCGCCGAATTCGGCCTGCAACAGGTCCGGCGCGGCGGCCAGCGTGGCGCGGCCATCGGGCGTGATCTGGACGTGAACGGTGCGCCGGTCGGCGCTGCCGCGGGTGCGCAGCACGAGGCCGCGCGCCTGCAGCCGGTCCAGCAGGATGGAGATGGTCGCCTGCTTCAGGCCGGCGGCGCGGGCAAGCTCGCCCGGCTGGGCGGCGCCCCTGGCGGCGAGTTCCTTCAACACGACAAGCTGGGACGGCGTGAGGCTGGTATCACGCGCCAGCGTGCGGGCGTGAGCATCGACCGCCTTGAGGATGCGGCGCAGCGAGACGAGGGCCTGTTCGGCAGGCTCGGGCGGCGAATCCGGGGCGGAAGAGAGTGTGTCCATGGAGAAAATCTAGATCATATCGATTGAGGAACAAATAATTTGTGCTTCTAATTATCTATGCGATTACCGGAGCCTATGGCACTCACGCGGCGATTGTGCCTGTTGAAAACCCTCCACGGGGTTGACATTCACCCTCGAATGATAATTTGACGGTCTAAATAAAAAGAAACAAATGGGAGCCGTCATGCCAGATGAGGCCACCACGACCGGGGCCGATATCGTCCCCGACCGAAGTAACACCCGGGCAGCCGATACGCTCGAAATCGCCCTGCCCGGGCCTGAAGACGCCGCCGCAGTCCACGCGCTGATTGCCGCCTGCCCGCCGCTCGACGGCAATTCGCTGTATGCGAACCTGATCCAGTGCACCCATTTTGCCGGCCATTCAGCGGTGGCGCGGCTGAACGGCCGGGTTGTGGGCTGGATTTCCGGCCACCGCCCGCCGGCAAAGGACGCCACCTATTTCCTCTGGCAGGTTGCCGTGCATTCCGATGCGCGCGGGCGGGGCCTGCCCCGGCGGATGCTGGCGGACATCCTGGCGCGCCCCGAACAGGCTGGCGTGCGCCAGATCGAGACCTCCATCACGCGCGGCAATGAAGCCTCCTGGGGTCTCTTCCGAAGCATCGCAGGATGGCTTGGCGCCCCGATGCGCGAAGAGCCCTGGTTCGACCGCGACCGGCACTTTGCCGGCCGGCACGACACCGAATTCCTTGTCACCATCGGCCCGTTCGGGGCCGGAGCGGCCGCCCGCTGACGCGGGCCCGTTGAAAATTGTCCCAGCGAGCAAAACAGAAGGAGCCACCAGATGGCCTATGAACATGGCTCAGCCCCCGCCTCGATTTTCGAACGCCGCGAATCCCGCGTGCGCAGCTATTGCCGGTCCTTCCCGGCGGTCTTCAAGGCGGCGCGCGGCGCGACGCTGATCGCCGAAGATGGCACACGCTATATCGACTTCCTGTCGGGCTGTTCGACGCTGAATTACGGCCACAACCATCCGGAGCTGAAACAGGCGCTGATGGACTATATCGAGCGCGACGGGCTAGCGCATGGACTCGACATGCACACCCGCGCCAAGGCGGCCTTCCTGGAGACGTTCGAGAAGCGCATCCTGAAACCGCGCGGGCTCGACTACCGCGTGATGTTCCCCGGGCCGACGGGGGCGAATGCGGTGGAAGCGGCGCTGAAGATTGCCCGGAAAGTCACGGGACGGACGAATGTGATCGCCTTCACCAATGGCTTTCATGGCATGACGCTGGGCGCGCTGGCCGCGACCGGCAATTCCGGCAAGCGCGGCGGGGCGGGCATGCCGCTCACGGGCGTCAGCCATGAGGCTTATGACGGCTATTTCGGCGAGGACACCGACACGGCCGAACAGCTGGACCGGCGCCTGTCGGACCCGTCTTCCGGTCTCGACAAGCCAGCCGCGATCATTGTGGAAACGGTGCAGGGAGAAGGTGGGCTGAACGTGGCTTCGGACGCCTGGCTGCGCCAGATCGAGCGCATCGCGCGCAAGCATGGCGCGCTGCTGATCGTGGATGATATCCAGGCGGGAATCGGGCGCACAGGCGGCTTTTTCAGCTTCGAGCGGGCCGGTATCCGCCCGGATATCGTGACGCTGGCGAAATCTCTGTCGGGCCTCGGCCTGCCCTTTGCGCTGACGCTGATCCGCCCGGAGCATGATCGCTGGAAGCCGGGCGAACACAACGGCACGTTCCGGGGCAACAACCACGCTTTCGTGACCGCCAGACGCGCGCTGGACCTGTTCTGGGCCGATGACGGTTTTGAGAGGGAGACGCGCCGGAAGGCCGACCGCCTGCGCGCTGGCCTCGAAAAGATTGCCGCCGCCAGCCCGCATGCCGGCCGCCTGAAAGGGCGCGGCATGATGATCGGCATCGAGATGGAGAGCGGCGAGATGGCCGCCGAGATCTGCGCCGAATGCTTCGAGAACGGACTGATTATCGAGACCAGCGGCAGCCATGACGAGGTCGTCAAGGTGCTCGCCCCGCTCAACATCATCGATGCCGACCTTGATGCCGGACTCAAGATTCTCGGCGACGCCGTGCGGGCGGTGGGCGCGCGCCGGCAGAAGTCGGCCGCCTGAAGGAGATTTGGAAGAATGATTGTCAGAGACCTCGCCAAGGAAATCCTCACCGACCGGCGTGTGGACAGCGATGGATGGTCATCCGTCCGCCTGCTGCTGAAAGATGACGGGATGGGATTTTCCTTCCACATCACCACCATCCACGCCGGCGCCGAACTGCGGATGCACTACAAGAACCATCTCGAGAGCGTGTTCTGCATGGAAGGCACGGGCTCGATCGAGGATCTCGCCACCGGCGAGCGCCATGAGATCCGCCCCGGCGTGATGTATGCGCTGAATGAGAATGACGCACATATCCTGCGCGCAGATGCTGGTGGCCCGATGCTGATGGCCTGCGTGTTCAACCCGCCTGTGACCGGCAAGGAAGTGCACGGGCCCGACGGCGCCTATCCGGCCGATGTGGCCCTTACGGAAGATGCCTGAAGGAGACGGAGATGATGAAAGAGGCAGACACAGCCGAAGACCTCTACCCCTCGCGCCGCAGATCACAGGCCGAATGGCTGGATCGCCGCGACCCGGTCGTCCATGGACTGCCCGGCGAGGAAGCGCCGGTCGACCGTAGCCTGATCGACGCCTATGTGCGTGACGGTTTCGTGGTTCTGGACGATGTGTTCACGCCGGCGGAAGTCGCCGTGCTGGCGGCCGAGGCCGACGCCCTGCGCGGGCGCGGCGGGCTGATCCCCGAGAGCCGGATTTCCGAACGCGGCCAGGAGGGCGCCGGCGCGGTGCGCTCGGTTTTTGCGCCGCACCGCCAGTCGGATGTGTTCGAGCGCCTCTCGGCCGATGAGCGCCTGGCAGGCCTCGCCCGTTTCATCCTTGGCGACGAGGTCTACATCCACCAGTCGCGGATCAATTACAAACCGGCCTTCCGGGGCAAGGATTTCTACTGGCATTCGGATTTCGAGACCTGGCATACCGAAGACGGGATGGCGCGGATGCGGGCGGTGTCGATGTCGGTGATGCTGACGGATAATCATCCGCAGGCGGGCGTGACCATGTTCATGCCCGGCAGCCATATGAACTATCTGACCTGTGTGGGCGAGACACCGGACAATCACTACCGCGACTCGCTGAAGAAGCAGGAATATGGCGTGCCCGATGGCGCGAGCCTGACGCGGCTGGCCGAGGCGGGAGGCATTGCCGGTCCGGCGCCGAAGGCCGGCTCGGTCGTGGTCTTCGACTGCAACACGATGCACGGCTCGAACAGCAATATCACGCCCTATGAGCGGGTGAACGCCTTCTTCGTGTTCAATGCCTGGAGTAACCGGCTGACCGAGCCATTCGGCAAGACCCGTCCGCGTCCGGAGTTTGTGGCGCACCGGCAGGTGAAACAACCGCTCCGGCCGGCGCCCGCCCGGATGCTCGCCTCCGCAGGGGAAACATGACATGAAACGCACAGTCGAAAAGATCGGCGGCACGTCGATCTCCAATACCGAAGCCATCCTCAGGAATGTGCTGATCGGGGACCGAAAGGGCGAGGATCTTTATAACCGAATCTTTGTCGTCTCGGCCTATTCGGGCATGACAAACCGCCTGCTGGAGCACAAGAAATCCGGCGAGCCGGGCGTGTTCAGCCTGTTTGCAGGCGCTGGCAACAAATGGGCCTGGACCGAGGCACTCTCTGCCGTGGCGGTGGCCATGGAAGAGAAGAACGCAGAAATGTTCGGCGGCGAGCCGGAACAGGCGGCCGCAGACGCTTTTGTCCGGGAGCGGATCGAGGATGTGCGCAACTGCCTGATCGACCTGCACCGATTGTGTTCCTATGGCCAGTTCCGGCTGGACGAGAATCTCGCGACCGTGAAGGAGGTGCTTTCCTCTCTCGGCGAGGCGCATTCGGCCTTCAACACTGCGCTGCTGCTCAGGAAGAACGGTGTCAATGCGCGCTGCGTGGACCTGACGGCCTGGCGCGACGAACGCGACATGACGATGGACGAGCGGATGCAGGACGCCTTCAGCGAGATTGATCTTTCCTCGGAGCTTCCGATCGTGACCGGATATGCCAGCTGCCGCGACGGCCTCATGCGCCAGTTCGGCCGGGGCTATACGGAGGTGACTTTCTCGCGCCTTGCTGCCATCACCGGCGCGGATGAGGCGATCATTCACAAGGAGTTTCACCTCTCCAGCGCCGACCCGAACCTCGTCGGGGCGGACAAGGTCCGCAAGATCGGACTGACCAATTTCGATGTCGCCGACCAGCTCTCGAACATGGGGATGGAAGCGGTGCACCCGAAGGCGGCGAAAATCCTGCGCCAGGCGGGCATTCCGCTGCGTGTCAAGAACACGTTCGACCCGAAGGATGAAGGCACGGTGATCTCTGCCGATCACGCCCCGGATACGCCGCGCGCCGAGATCGTGACCGGCCTCAAGGGCGTCTATGCGCTGGAAGTATTCGATCAGGACATGGTCGGGGAGAAAGGCTATGACGCCGCAATCCTCGACGCGCTGACGCGCCATTCGATCCGTATCGTGTCGAAATGCTCCAATGCCAACACGATCACGCACTATGTCGAAGGCAGCCGCAAGGCGCTGAAACGCGCCGCCGTGGATATCGAGGCGAGGCTGAAAGGCGCGGACATCTCGACCAGCCGGGTGGCGATCGTCTCGGTGATCGGCGCCAATCTCGACGAGCCCGGCATCACGGCCCGCGCGCTGACCGCGCTGCACGAGGCGGGCGTTGCCCTCATCGGCCTGCACCAGGTCTCGCGCAAGACCGATGTTCAGGCGGTGATCCGCGAAACCGACTTCGACACCGCGATCTGCGCGCTGCACGCGGCGCTGGTCGAACGGGCCGGCGCAAGCGCCCGCGCGCGGGAACTGCGCCCGGCGGCCTGATGCGACGCCTGTTGCGGCCGCAGCTGGTCCTCAGCGGATACGGCGGGTTTGCGCCGTACCGGAACATTCTTGTTCTGGTGGCTGCGTTGACGCTGCTCCAGGGCGCGATGGCCGCGCTGGCGGTCGTCATGTCGCTGAAACTGCTCGGCGCCGGTGTTGGCGGCGCCGGCATCGGCCTTGTTGCGGCGGCCTATTCGGCGGGATTTCTCGGCGGCACGCTGATCGCGCCTCTGGAGATCCGGCGGATCGGGCATATCCGCGTGTTCACGCTGCTGGCCGGCATCTGCGCGCTGGCGGGCCTGATGCTGGCGGTGGCGGGGCGCGATCTTCTTGCCTGGTCGGCGCTGCTGGCGCTGGCCGGCATCGGCGCGGCGGGGATGCTGACGGCGGGCGAAAGCTGGATTGCGAATGCCGCGCCGCCCCAGAGCCGCGGAGCGATCCTCGGCTTCTATCATATGGTCTCGAAACTCGGCGCGATTGCAGCGCCCTTCCTCGTTGCCGCCGCACTCTCGGGCCTTGGCGCCTTCATGGTGGTGGCCGGCCTGTTCATTGCCGCGCTGCTGCCGGTGGCGGCGACCAATCGCAGCCAGCCGGAACTGGTGGCAGCAAAACCCTTCGGGCCGCGCCGCCTGATGGCGCAGGCGCCGGCCTCTGTGTTTGCCGCCTTCTGTGCGGGCGCGGTAAACAATTCCGTTGCCCAGCTCTATCCCGTCTTCGCCGCCAGTCTGCATCCGGACGATGCGGCCGGCTTCTCGGCGCAGTTCAACGGCGCGCTGCTGACCGGCGCAATGATCGGCCTCTGGCCGATCGGACTGATGTCGGACCGGTTCGACCGGCGGCTTGTGATTGCGGTGGCAGCCGGGATCGGCGCAGTGGCGGCGACCGGGCTTGTGCTGACATCAGCGATCGGCGTGCCGGGGCTGACACTCGTGCTGGCGGCCGCCTTCGGGGCAGGCTCGCTCAGCTATTATGCCGTGGCCGTTGCCAATGCGGCCGACCGTGCGAATACGGAGGAAATAACCTCGATGATGGCGGGCATTCTTGTCATTTGGGGCATCGGCTCGGTCGTTGGGCCGGTGATCGCAGGCGGATTCCTCCAGCTTGTGCCGGGCGGTGGCGGACTGTTCCTCTTCGCTGCGCTGGCACTCGGCGGGCTGACGCTCGTCTCCCTCTCGCGCATCGCCATGTCGCCGCCGCCGCCGGACGAGGCGCGAGAGCCGTTCAGCGTTTCGCCCGCCACCAGCCTCGCCATCGCTGAATTCGACCCGCGCGGCGACGACGAGCAGCCTGACCTTTTTGCGAGCCCTGGAGTGCCCGCGCCGGAGACCGCAACATGATCACCGCCATCAGCTTCGTTCTGATCCTCCTGACATTCGTCGCCATCGGCCTCGCCTCGGGCCGCAAGGCGAAAGGAAACCGGAACGACTACTATCTGGCCAGCCGCAGCGTGCGGCCTTGGCTGGCGGGCCTGTCGGCGGTGGCAACCAACAATTCCGGCTATATGTTCATCGGCGTCATCGGCTTCACCTACCAGACCGGCCTCGCCTCGATGTGGCTGATGTTCGGCTGGATCCTCGGCGACTATATCGGCTCGACCTTCATCCATAAGAGGTTGCGGCGCGCGACCGCCAAGACGAATGAAGCCTCCTTCGCCGGGGTCATCGCGCGCTGGTATGGCGACACGTTCGGCACCTGGCGGAAGATTGCCGCGGTGATCATGGTCGTCTTCCTGATCGCCTATGCGGCGGCGCAGATTTCTGCCGGCGGCAAGGCCCTCGACGGCGTGCTCGGCATCAATCCCTGGACCGGGGCGGTGATGGTGGCGGCCATGGTGCTGATCTACTCCATCGTCGGCGGTATCCGCGCCTCGATCTGGACCGACGGGGCACAGTCGATCACGATGATCGCGGCGATGAGCGTGCTGCTGATTGCGGCTTTTGCCGGCGTCGGCGGTATTGGCGGGGCGATCGAGCGGTGGAGCGCCATCCCCGGTTTTCTTGATCCTTTCCCGGACGATTTGCTGTTTCCGGGCACCCTCGGGCTTGGCCTGTTCATCCTTGGCTGGCTGTTTGCCGGTTTCTCCGTCGTCGGCCAGCCGCATGTGATGGTGCGGTTCATGGCGCTTGACGATGCGGGCAATATGGGCCGGGCGCGGGCCTGGTATTATGGCTATTTCACCCTCTTCTACCTGCTCGCCACCGGCGTTGGCATGCTGTCGCGCCTTTACCTGCCGGACCTCGCCGACATTGACCCCGAACTCGCCCTGCCGCTGATGGCGACCGAACTCCTGCCACCGATCCTTGTCGGGCTGATTCTGGCCGGCATCTTTGCGGCCACGATGTCCACGGCGGACTCGCTGGTGCTGTCCTGTTCGGCGGCCTTCACGCACGACCTTGTGCCGGAGCGGCTCGAGACGGCAATGATGCTGAAATCGGCGACGGCGATTGCCATCCTCCTCGCCCTCGGCCTGGCGCTGTCCGACAATCAGAGCGTGTTCAGCCTTGTCATCCTTGCCTGGTCAACGCTGGCGGCCGCCTTTGCGCCGCTGCTGACGCTCTACGCCCTGCGCCGGCAGGTCTCCGAGCGCGCCGCCATCCTGATGCTGGTTGTCGGTGTTGGCACGGCGCTGTTCTGGCGGTTCGGTCTCGGCTGGCATGAGAGTGTGTATGAGGGCCTGCCGGGCATCCTTCTGCCGCTCATCCTCGGATGGGTTCTGTCAAAGCCCCGCATCCCGGCCGGCAGCCGCGCAGGGACCACCCCTCCCGAAGAGGCAGGCGGCATGCCGCGAGCGTGATACTCCGTTTACTGATGTTTATATGGTTAATCGTTATTCACCCTACTGATGGTTAACTCCTAAAAACCATCGCATACGGAGATTGAAGGGTTTCACCCGGAAACACCGCCTTTCCACAGACGGGCCCTGCAAGCTGGGGAAAGGCGGGGGAATGACTCAATCGTAAGATGCCCTGCGGGCCGCCTTCCGATTATGCCATCGGCATCAATGGAGGCGCCCGCATGTCCTGGCTTCTGGCATTCATGTTTTTCTGGATCGGCAGCAGCGCCGGTTTTCTCTTCGGCGCATGGTGGGCGCTGGCGCATATGAAGGCGCGGGACATGCGCCAGCCCGAACCCGAGCCGGAGGAAGATGAGGAAAGCGCCAGACTGGCGAAGTGATCCGGGTAGCGCTTCGGAGACGGACTTCTGCCGGCCTGCGGCTCACGCGACAGGCCGGCGCATTGTCCCAGACCTTGGGTCAGGTATTGTTGAGGCCCCGCGCCAGCAGACCGAGCGCGACTTCCCGCGCCCGCCCCTGCGGCTTGCCGAGCAGGTCGCTGAGCGTAGACCCGAACAGGCCGACGCCGATGGCGAGAATGACGCTGACGAGGATGGCATCTTCCAGCTGATCCGCAGTCATGTCTCCCTGATCGCCCCGGTCTGCGTGCATCCGGACAACCGACTGCACCGCCTCGCGCACCGAGCGCAGGCGCCGGGACTCGTCGGTCAGCTCCAGCCAGGCGGCCAGGCGCGCGGCGCCCCGGTTTTCGAAGGCGTCAAACAGGCGCTTCAGCGCGGCCGCGCGTGCTTCTCCCGGCGCGTCGGGCACTTTCATCTCGAGAATCATCCCGACCAGTTCGCCGATCATCTTCTCCATCAGCGCCGCCTGCACGCCGTCGATGGTGCCGAAATGATGCAGAACGGTGGCGTTGGCCACGCCGGCGGCCTTGGCCACATCAGCCAGACGCAGGGATTGCGGGCCCTGCTTTACCAGCAGGCCCTCCGCCGCGATCAGGATATTTTCCCGCGACGCCTCCGGAGACCGCCTGACACGCGGCGGCTTGACATTTTTTTCTATCGACATTTTTGTCAATAACACTTATACTACCAATTGTTGAACGACTTTAGGGCCGCTGGCGCGGCCTTGTCAGCAGGAATTACGAGGCGCCCATGAAACGCACCCCTGAAAATGTGACGATCCTGCCGCGCGATATCCGCTTCGATGTCTCGGCAGCAAGCCGTGATCACTGGCTGGATGGCGACCCGGTTGCCACCGCCGTGTTCAACACGCTCTCGCTCACTTTCCCCGACGGAGAGCGCCTGTTTATTGATGCCGTGCGTGCCTACAAGGACCGGATCAGCGGCAAGCTGGTGCAGGATGTTCAAGATTTCATCCAGCAGGAAGCGATCCATTCGCGCGAGCATCACATGATGAACAAGCTCATCAACCGCGAGAAATATCCGGTCGAGCGGATCGAGGCGCAAATCCGAAAGCGGATCGGCTTTGCCCGCGATGGCGGCCCGATGCGGATGCTGATGGGCACGATCTGCCTGGAACATTTCACCGCCATGCTCGCCGACATGCGCGTCATTCATCAGGACATCTTCAGCCAGACGGATCCGGCGATCGAGCGGATGTGGCGCTGGCATGCGCTGGAGGAGACCGAGCACAAGGCGGTGGCCTATGATGTGTTCCTGGAGGCAACGAAGGGCTGGACAAGCTGGCAGCGCTACTGGCGCCGCTGCATGACGATGGCGATCATCAGCTATAATTTCACCCGCAACATTGCGACCTATTCCGCCTGGATGCTGGAGGCAGACGGCTATTCCCCGAAAGAGGCGAAGAGGGCCGTCAAGCGGTTCCTGTGGCAGAAGCCCGGCTTCTTCGCACGCGGCTGGAAAATCTGGATCAGCTGGTTCAAGCCGGGCTTCCATCCCTGGGACCATGACAACCGCGCCCTGATGGAAGACTGGCGCGCCGAGTTCAATCTCGTCGCCGCCGAATAGGCCCGGTTGCCATTTTTCCCTGAGCCATGATCCGGCTACGGATGATGCTGCGCTGTGCAGTGATCGGTGAAATTTGACCGATCGGCACAACCGGGCATTAGCGTAAAAAGTCTACACCGGTGGTTTGACACAGGGAGACGCGCCGGTGAGTGCGCAATTGTTCGTCGCGCTGCTTAATCCCGGCATCAGCCTGCTGCTGGCGGCGGCCTTTCTTATTCTCTGGATGAACCAGCGTGGCCGGCGCCATATCCTTCTGGCCGCGGCCGGATTTGCGGCGATGACACTCGGCTCGCTGATCCAGGATGTCGGCCCGTCCCTGCCGATGCAGGCCGAGCGGTTCGTTTCCAATCTCAGCTATCTGCTGGCGGCCGCGATGATCGCCACGGCAATCATCGAGCGGCGCGGCGCGCAGGCGCCCATCCGCGTCTATGCGACGATCATCGGCGCCACCATGACCGCGGTGATCTGGTTCCTGCTGATCCAGCCCGACCTCAATGCGCGCATCTTCACGGTCAATCTCGGGCTCGGCGCGATTGCCGCCCTGCTCGCCGTCCAGCTCTGGTCGCTACCGCGCCCGCATCTGGTCGACCGGTTGATGCTCGGAACGGCAATCCTGTCAGCAGCAAACTATCTTGTGCGCCCGGTCGCGATTGCCTGGATGATGAACGGCATCGGCAGCTATGAAATCTCTCAGCAGTCGCTCTACTGGACGACGATGCAGTTCAGCCAGGCGATGATCTCGATCATCTTTGCGCTGAACCTGATGGTTGCCATCGCGATTGACCTGGTGGCCGATCTGAAACGGGAAGCGAGCCTCGACAAGCTTTCGGGCCTCCTCAACCGGCGCGGCTTCGAGGCCGCCGCCAATCGCAGGCTCGAACGCTGCCATGAAGAGAAAATCCCGGTTTCCCTGCTGATCGCCGATCTCGACGAGTTCAAGCGGATCAACGACACTTGGGGCCATGCCACGGGCGACCGGGTGATCGGCCTGTTCGGCGCCCGGGTTGCCAAACTTAACCGCCCGGACATGGTCGCCGGACGTATCGGCGGAGAGGAATTCGCGGTGCTGATACCGGGCCTCGACGCCGGCGCTGCCCGCCTGTTCGCCGAAGCGCTGAGGGCCAGCCTCTGCGCGCATGGCGCCGGAGACCTGCCGGGCGAGCTGGTGCCCACCACCAGTATCGGGGTCTGCCAGGCCGAGCCCGGGGCCGATCTCTATGAACTGCTCAACAATGCCGACCTGGCCCTCTATGACGCCAAACGCGCCGGGCGCAACCGCGTGCGGGTTTTTGGCCAGATGGCCGCAGATGTGCCGGCCCAGCGGGCCCGGAAAGCCTGATCTGCCGGGGCTGAAAGCGGCCCTGCGGCCCATATATAGAGTATCGGCTCCGCCCGGCCCGGATTTCCAGCATTTGCAATGAAGTTGGGATTTGACAGGGGGGCCGCTTTGGTGTTTACCCCCGGTCTTCGGGCGCGGCGCCTTAACGGTGCGGCGCCCTAACACATTTTCACTATTCCATGCCGGAAGGAATTGGCCCCATGTTCGCGGTCATCAAGACAGGTGGCAAACAATACAAGGTCGCTGAAGGCGACACGCTTGTGATCGAGAAACTGGCCGCTGCCGCCGGCGATACGGTCACGTTTGACACGGTTCTCATGCTCGGCGAAGGCGCCGGCGTGAAGGTCGGTGCCCCGACGGTTGCCGGCGCGACGGTCACGGCTGAAGTCGCTGCTGAAGTGCGCGGCCCGAAGCTGATCACCCGCAAGAAACGCCAGCGCCAGACCTACCGCCGCACCATCGGCCACCGTCAGGACCTGATGGAAGTGACGATCACCTCGATCAACGCTGACGGCAAGGCGCCGGCCAAGAAAGCCGCGCCGAAGAAGGAAGCGGCTCCGAAAGCCGAGGCTGCCCCCAAGGCTGACGCGGCTCCGGCGGCAGATGCCCCGAAAGCGGAAACGGCGGGCGACAACCTCAAGAAGCTGACCGGCATCGGCCCGGCGCTTGAGAAAAAGCTGAACGGCGCCGGCATCACCACCTATGCCCAGATCGCAGCCCTGACCGAAGCAGACATCGCCAAGCTCGAGGAAGAGCTGGGCCTTGCCGGCCGCTTCGCCAAGGATGGCTGGGTCGAGCAGGCCAAAGAACTCGCAAAGGACGCATAAGGCCCTCGCGGCCCGGCGCTAAAGGATAAGGAGCAGACTATGGCTCACAAGAAATCAGGCGGCTCTTCGCGTAACGGCCGCGATTCGAACCCCAAATATCTCGGCGTGAAGAAGTTCGGCGGCGAAGTGGTCGCGCCGGGCATGATCATCGTGCGCCAGCGCGGCACCCAGAAGTGGCCGGGCAAGGGCGTCGGCATGGGCAAGGATCACACCCTGTTCGCGCTTAAAGGCGGCCGCGTGGAATTTGCGCGCAAGTCCGGCGGCCGTGTGTACGTCAATATCGTACCGGCAGCAGACGCAGCAGAATAACCGGCTGGAGACGCAATCCGGCCGCTTGGAAGAGTGGCCGGGTCGCTGACACCAGACGACCAGTTTCCGGGGGGAGGCAGGCCACTGCCTCCCCCTTTTTCATTCGCCGCGCCCCGGAAGAACCCGCCCAGAAGGCGGCCAATGAGGCGGACATGAGCGATTATGAGATACACACAGCAAGGCTCGTCCTGCGCCGCGCAAGCGAGGCAGACCCGCACGCCCTGAACAAGGCGGTGCAGGATCCGCGAATTTTCCGCAATGTCGGAACCATCCCGCCCTTCCAGACTTTAGAGGACACAATCCGCCAGCAGCGCCAGCGCGCCGCCCGCGCGGCCGAGGGCAAGGGTGCGGGCTTCTGCGCCTATCTGGACGGGGAGCTGATGGGCATGGCGGGCGGCGGCGAGAATGAAGCGACAGGCATCATTGATTTCGGCTACTGGATCGCGCCGCATCACTGGGGCCAGGGCTATGCGACCGAGGCGGCCCGCGCTGTCCTGCACTGGTTCGTGGCCGTGCAGGGGCGCCGGCAGTTCACCGCCAGCTATTTCCTCGACAATCCCGCCTCCGGCCGCGTGCTTGAGAAGCTCGGCTTCCGCAAGGTGGGCACCAGCCTGCAGGCTTCCGCAGGGCGCGAGACGGAATCCGGCACGGCTGACATGATCTGGCCGCAGGATGATGCGATACTGACAAGGCTGCTGGAGGCGCCCCATGGCTGAGACCGGAACCCCTGCCCCGGAAATCTCGACCCCGCGCCTCACCCTGCGCCGGGTGACGCCGCAGGACAGCGGGCCGATCACCGAAGCGGTGAATGATCCGCGCGTCTACCGGATGCTGGCGCGCGTGCCCGCCGGCCAGACCAAGGCGCAGACCCTCGCCTGGATCGCCACGCATGATCGCGGCCGGAGCGAAGACATCAATCATGTGTTCGCCGTCGTGAAGGACGGGACCTTTGCCGGGGTGACCGGCGCGCACCGCGCCGCGCCGGACATGCCCTTCGAGATCGGCTACTGGATGGTGCCTGCCTTCTGGGGACAGGGCCTCTGCACCGAAGCGGGTGCGGGCCTGATCGGCTGGCTGGAAAACCGCAAGGGCGCCGCCGCGCTGGTGTCGGGCTATTTTGCCGATAACCCCGCCTCCGGCCGCATCCTGCGCAAGCTCGCCTTCCTGCCCTGTGGGCGCGGGCCGGTCGTGTCTGCCGGGCGCGGCGAAGCCGCTGACCATATTCACATGGTGAGGGTGGGCTGACCGACTGCCCCTTCTCCCTCAGGGGAGAAGGGTTCGCACACATCTCCAACTCCCCTCTACCCCTTCCCCAATTCCGCTTTCTGCGGCATGAGCCCAAAATGAAGTTCCTCGATCAGGCCAAGGTATATATCCGCTCGGGCGGCGGCGGGGCGGGCTGTGTCTCGTTCCGGCGGGAGAAGTTCATCGAATATGGCGGCCCGGATGGCGGTGATGGCGGCCGGGGCGGCGATGTCTGGATCGAGGCCGTCGAGGGCCTCAACACGCTGATCGACTTCCGCTACCAGCAGCATTTCAAGGCCAAGCGCGGCGGTCATGGCATGGGCAAGCAGCGCACCGGCGCGCGCGGCGAGGACGCTGTGCTGAAAGTCCCCGTCGGCACACAGGTCTATGAAGAAGACCAGGAGACGATGATTGCCGACCTCACCGAAGTCGGCCAGCGCGTGCTGCTGGCGGCTGGCGGAAATGGCGGCTGGGGCAACCTGCGTTTCAAATCCTCCACCAACCAGTCGCCTCGCCGCTCCAATCCGGGAGAAGAGGGCGAGGAGCGCTGGATCTGGCTGCGCCTCAAACTGATCGCCGATGCCGGCCTTGTCGGCCTGCCGAATGCCGGCAAGTCGACCTTCCTGTCGGTGGCCACCGCCGCCACACCTAAGATTGCCGATTATCCGTTCACGACGCTTCATCCCGGCCTTGGCGTGGTTGATCTCGGCACCTCGACACGTTTCGTGCTGGCCGATATTCCGGGCCTTATCGAAGGCGCGGCAGAAGGCGCGGGCCTCGGCCACCGTTTCCTGGGCCATGTCGAGCGCTGCAAGGTCCTGCTCCACCTGATCGATATCACGCAGGACGACCCCGCCGCCGCCTACCGCACCATCCGCGCAGAGCTTGAGGCCTACGATCCGGAACTGGCCCAGCGCCCGGAAATCGTCGCGCTCAACAAGATCGACGCGCTGACGCCGGAACTCGTCAGGGAACAGGCAAAGCTGCTGAAGAAGGCATACAAGGGCAAGCCCCTGCTCATCTCAGGCGTGACCGGCGAAGGGGTGAAAGACGCCCTCTATGCCATCGCGCGGCATCTTGGCATGGAAGGCGATACCGCCGCGGCTCCCGCTTCGGCGGGGGGCGACGACAATCCGGACACAGACGAACCCTGGAGCCCCGTCTAGTCCGCCGGCTTCTCAGGCCGCCGCGCTCGACCGCGCGCTGACCCGCTCATGCCAGCCTTTCACATGGGCGGCACCGTCCGGTATCGGAAGACCGATCCAGCCTGCGAAATCCACTGTCGATAGCGCGCAGATATCCGCAATCGTGAACCGGTCTCCGGCGATATAGTCCCGCCCCCGCAACTCGCTGTCGAGCCATGTCAGCGCGTGTTCGTAGTGTCCGCGGTTCGACGCTCCGAACTCCTGATATTGTGGCACCACGACCTTCGCCGTGAACGGATGCGCATGGCGCCAATACATGCCCGCCGGGCCCATCAGCTGGAATTCGATCCGCCGCACCCACATATCAACCAGCGCCTGTTCCAGCGCCGTCTCCCCGAAAAGGTTCGGCTCCGGATGGAGACTTTCCAGATAGCGGCAGATCGCAACCGTCTCACTGATACAGGTTCCGTCGTCCAGCTCCAGCACCGGCGTCTGGCCGAGCGAGTTGCGCGCGAGATGGTCCGCAGACTTGTGCTCGCCTTTCACCAGCGCGACATCCACCAGCGGTATGGTGACGCCTTTTTCAGCAAGGAAGACTCGCACGCGGCGCGGATTGGGCGCCGGCATCGGCGTGTTGTAGAGTTTCAATTCGGTTTCCCCGTATTTCTGCCTCCGGCTGACTGGCGCATCGATGCCCCACGGTCAAGACCCGTCCTATCATCCCTCTACGGATGTATTTTCCGGATGGAACAATTTCCGTTGCGGTGCGTTACGTTGGGACAGGATAAATCAGACAAGCCCCGGCCATGCTCTGGTCAGGCCCAGGGAGATGATCTCATGCAGTCAGACAGACCCACCGAAACGCGTATTGATCCCGCCCATCCGGAAGCGCCGGTCGAGCCTGATCCCGATACCGCGACCCCTGGCGACGGCGAGCGCATTCACCCCGTCGATGCGCGCGCTGCCAACCGGTTCGGAATCTGGAAAGTCCTCGCCGCCAGCCTGCTGCTTGCGGTCCTTGGCCTGGCGCTGATCACGGCGCTCTTCAACGGCTGATCGCTGGCCGCCACACCTGCCCCGTTTCCCATGCGTTAGGTCGGGGGCCGGTCCCGTGCTATAAGGGCCGTGCGGGGCTGAACACAGGAGTGGCTCATGCTGCCAAGACCTTCGCAGGAAACCCTTGAGACGGAGCGTATCTCCGGCGCGAGCCGGGTCGGCCTCTGGAAAATACTCGTCGCCTCGATGCTGATCGTGATTGTCGGCTTTGCGCTTGCCGCCGGCCTGACAAGCTGATCCGGGCAGGCCGGCACGTCCGGCCAGGGTGATGTCTCCGCCGGCCCCATGGGAGCCGTGCAGTTTTGTTGCGCCGGGCGACCGGCGCCCCTCTCGCCTTTCTGGCGGCGCGCGTGTATCCCCCCGGCAATGACTGCAGACACGCTTTCCCGCGCGCGGCGCATCGTCGTGAAAACCGGTTCGGCCCTGATCGCCGAGGCGGGCGCGCCGCGCCGTGACTGGCTGGCAGCGCTGGCGGCCGATCTTGCCGGCCTGCGCGGGCGGGGCAAGGAGGTGATCCTTGTCTCATCCGGCGCCGTGGCGCTCGGACGGGCGGCGCTGGGGGCGCCCTGGCAGGGCCGCCTTGAACAGAAGCAGGCCGCCGCGGCCATTGGCCAGCCGCGCCTGATGGCCGCGCTGGGCGACGCGCTCGCCCCGCATGGCCTCAGCTGCGGCCAGGCGCTGCTGACCCCCGGCGACACGGAAAACCGCCGCCGCTGGCTGAACGCCCGCGCCACGCTCGAGACGCTGCTCGAAGCCGGCATCATTCCTGTCATCAACGAGAATGACACCGTCGCCACCGACGAAATCCGCTATGGCGACAATGACAGGCTCGCTGCCCGTGTCGCGCAGATGATGGGCGCGGACGTGCTGATCCTCCTGTCGGACATTGACGGCCTCTACACCGCCGACCCCCGCGCCAATCCGGCGGCGCAGCACATCCCCTTCCTCGAAGCGCTGACGCCCGAACATGACGCGATGGCGACCGGCGCAAATGCCAGCGCCGGTGTCGGCTCCGGCGGCATGGCCACCAAGCTCGCCGCCGCCCGTATCGCCCATGCGGCCGGCTGCTCCACCCTCATCACCCTCGGCAATCGCCCTCGCCCGATCGGCGCCATCGAAGCGGGCGAGCGCGCTACCCTGATCGCCTCGCGCATCAGCCCCGCCAAGGCCCGCGCCGCCTGGCTTGAGGGCCATCTCAAGCCCGAAGGCGAAATTCTGATTGATGACGGCGCCGCCGCTGCGCTGGAAAAAGGCGCGAGCCTGCTGGCGGTTGGCGTCAAGGGCGTCACCGGCCAGTTCGAGCGCGGCGCGGCCGTCGCCGTGCGGGGCCCTGACGGGCGTGTCATCGCCAAGGGCGTCACCGCTTATGGCAGCGCCGATATCCTGCGCATTGCGGGCCGGCGCACCGAGGAGGCCGAAGCCGTCCTCGGCTGGCGCGGACGCCCGGCGATCATCCACCGCGACGACATGGTGCGGGTGTGATCCGGCCTGCCACCGTCGCCGATATCGACGCGCTGGTGGCCCTGGAAGCCGGCTTTGCCGAGGAAGACCGGTTCGACCGGCGCACATGGCGGCGCCTTCTGTCCGGCAACGCCGCTGTCCTTGTCAGCGAATCGGAGCGCGATGGCCTCCTGGCCGCCGCCGTGATGCTCTACCGGCGAGGCGGACGGACGGGCCGGCTTTATTCCCTCACTGTCGTCCCGGAGGCGCGCGGCAAGGGGCTCGCCCGGCAGCTGCTCGCGGCCTGTGAAGCAGATGCAACAGCGCGCGGCACCTCCGCCGTGCGCCTGGAGGTGCGCGCCTCAAATAGTTCAGCCATCCGGCTTTACGAGGCGGGGGGTTATCGCGTAATTGCCACTTCCGAGTCCTACTATCCGGACGGTGAAGCGGCGCTCAGGATGGAGAAGTCTCTCAATAGCGCCCTCTGATGGAGCCCCATGACCGATTGGGTCGTGCTTGTCGAATCCGCAAGCGACATCTCTCAGGCCGAGACACCGCACAAAGTGCTGCGGATCTCCGACTATATCTCCAAGCCCGCGCTGTTTGCCGGCCGGCGGCCGTATATCCTGAACCTTGCCCGCTCCTATGGCTACCAGACCGGCGGCTATTACGCCTCCCTGCTGGCCGAGGCACGCGGCCACCGGATCAGCCCGAGCGTGCAGACGATGGTCGAGCTCTCCAAGAAGAGCCTCTACAACCACGCCCTGCCCGACCTTGGCGAAACCCTTCAGGAAGCGCTCGCCAAGGGCGCGCCGAAGGTGGAGAGCCTGTTCGTCGCCTTCTCGCGGGCCGAGACGCCGGGCTATGAACGCCTTGCCCGTGAGGCGATGGACTGGTTCCGCACCCCCGCGCTTGAAATCGAGTTCGATGCTGAGGCGCCCCATGGCATCGGCAGGGTGCGCGCGTTGCCGCCGCACCGGCTGAAAGATGCCCGCCGGCAATTCTTCCTCGATGCAATGGAAGCCTATACCCGCGGCCGGGTGAAGAATGAAAAGACCCGCACGCCCGCCAAATGGGCGCTCGCTGTGCTGGTCGATCCGAACGAGAAGACAGCGCCGTCCAAACCGTCATCGCTGAAGCGGCTTGCCGATGTGGCCGAGAAGATGGGCGTCGAGGTGGAGCTGATCGACCCGACCGACCTGCCATCGCTGGCCGAATTCGATGCCCTGTTCATCCGCGCCACCACCTCCATCGACAATTTCACCTACCGCTTCGCCCGCCGCGCCGAGCAGGAAGGTATGCCGGTCATCGACGATACCCATTCGATGATCCGCTGCACCAACAAGGTCTATCTCAAGGAAATCCTCGAAAAGGCCGGCCTGCCCATTCCGCGCACGGAAATTCTCGACGAGAAGACCGACCTCGCCGCCGTGTTCGACCGCCTTGGAAGCCCGGTCATCCTGAAGACGCCGGACGGCAGCTTCGGCATCAATATGGTCAAGGCCACGAGCGCTGAAGAGCTGAAGGCCGGGGCCAAGAAGATGTTCGAGGACACGGCGCTGATCATTGCCCAGGAATTCCGCCCGACAAAATTCGACTGGCGCATCGGCGTGCTGAACGGCGAACCGCTCTATGCCTGCCAGTATCGGATGGCGCGCGGCCACTGGCAGACGGTGAAATATGGCGAAGGCGGCAAGTCCACCGAAGGCGGCTTCACCACGATGGCGGTGGAAGATGCCCCGCCGGACGTCGTCTCAGTCGCCGTGCGCGCCGCCAGCCTGATCGGTGACGGCCTCTACGGCGTCGACCTGAAGGAGACCGAACAGGGCGTCATCATCATCGAGATCAACGACAACCCCTCAATCGACCATGATGTCGAAGGCGCGGTGCTGAAGGATGAAATCTGGCGCCGCATCATCTCCTGGTTTTCCACGCGCCTGGAACGCCGGATGGGCCGGGCGGGCTGAGCACGCGCCGCCTCAGAAGGTTTCTTCCTTGATCGGAGGAAGTTCGGCAGGCATTGGCTGGTCCGGCGGGCGCGGCTTTGCCTCCGGGATTCTTACATCCGACGGGTTCTCGAAGATGCGCCGTATTACGCCGGGCGCCAGCGCCGAGAGCGGATTGACCGCGACATTGGCCTTGTCGAGGGTGCCGCGCACCGAATAGGTCAGCGAGAAGACGCCCTCCCCGTCCCGGCCGACAACCAGATCGCCAATGATCGGAATCCCTCCGAGGGCGGAGTTGATGCCGAAACTCGGCACCAGCACGCCATCAAACTCGATATCCTTCCCGGCCATATCGACATAGCCACTGGCGGTCAGCCCCAGCGCCGGCCCCTGCGCCTTGGCGCCTTCGATAACATAGCGCCCGCCCGAGACCTTCATCGGAATATCCATGCGCGAGAACATCACGCCCTCCCCTCCCAGCGTGTCGGCGAGGCCGCGCAGGGAGGCGAGCGAGAGGATCTGTGTCAGGAAGGGGGCATCCTTCATTCGGGCATTGGTGACCAGCAGCAGCAGCTCGGCCGGGCGGTTGGGGGCTTCCAGCGTGCCGGTGAGTTCCAGCTGGCCGCCGGTGATGAAATCCGCGCCCAGGAAGGCGCTGGCGAGGAAACCGGCATCCGCCGCGCTGACACTGAGCCGGGCCGGGCCGTCGCCTTCGGCGTCCAGCGCGGCTTCCAGCGGCGCACCGCCAGGGCCCAGCCCGCTCGCCTGCATGTTGAGCAGGCCTTTGGTGCCCGTATTGACCAGCAGTTTTGCCTGGCGCAGGTCGAGCCCTGGCCGCAGGGTCAGCCGGTCGACCGAGGCGGCGACCATCAGCGGTGTGCCTTCTTCCGCGTCCGGACCGGCAGCGGCCGCGACGCCCCCCAGTCCCGGCATCAGGCCGGACACGTCGAGATATTTGCCGCTGAGCGTGATGCTGATCCGGTCATCGCTGCCACGCGACACTGATCCGGCGACTTCGGCGACATTCCGGAAGAAGGCTTCGCGAAGCTGCGCGGCGACCAGACGGGAACTGGCGTCGAGCGTGAAGTCGCCATCAAGGCGCGCGGTCGGGCTTGTGAACATCACGCGGGACGTCGAGCGCCCGTCTCTCAGGACATAGTCGACTTCTGCCGCGGCCTTGTCGCCGGCGGGTTTCACCCATCCGATCTCGGACATATCGAGCCGCGCCGACGTCAGGTCTGCGGTCACCGAAGATGTGAGAAGCGTTGCGCCGCGCAGCTGTGCCGTCACGTCGATCGGCGCCTCGCCGGTCATATAGGCCCGGCCGAGGATGCCGAACCGGTTGAGGAAGTCAGCAGAGACAGAGCCGGTGGCCAGAAGGTCGGCCAGCGTGTCCTCGCCGAGAAAACCCTGGCGCCAGCGGAAATTCACCGGCGACGGCCCGAGGCGGCCATCTCCGCTCAGTGTCGCGCCGGTCTGGTCGACATTTACATTCACCGATCCGCTGCTGAGGTCGAAACCGAGCGCGGCATCTTTCAGCCCCGCATTCCGGATCAGGCCGACGGCGGTAAACCGCACATCCTCATAGGGCACATCGTTCAGCGCCGGGCGGAACATCTCGAAGGTCAGTTCGCCATCGCCGGACACGCGCGCCGGATCGATGTCTATATCGAGGCGCGACTCCACCAGTGCCTTCATCATCCGCTCCGCCGGGCCCCGGCCGCGCGCGAACACCCGGAAGGGCTCGCCGCGCGGATTGAAGGCGGGAAAGTGGACAAAGCCTTCCTGCACCGTCCAGCCGCCGAAGCTGCCCTCTTTCGCCAGCACGCGGAAACTGTTGCCGGTCAGATGGCCCTCGCCGGACGCATTCTCGACCGGCGGCAGGTCGTCGAGGAACTGGACACGGACATCCTCGGCCGTGAAGCTGAGATCGAGATGATCGTCCCTGAGATTCCCGCCCGCCAGGCTGTCGCGCTCGAGTGTCAGCGTACCTTTGACTTCATTCACGGCGCCGGTGGGGATGCGCTGAGCGGCAAATCGCCGGGCGCCGGCACCGAGTTCCATGGGCCAGAAGGCATAGACCGTCTCGACCGGGAAAGGTCCGCCGACGGAAAAGTCCAGCTTTCCGAGGACAGGTGGTTCGCCCTCGGCCCGATCCGGCGTGCGGGCAAGATCGCCTTGCGCCCGGAACCGCGCCGCGCCGGATACGAAGTCCGCCGCCGCGGCCCTGAGGGCGAGCGTATCCATGTCGACTTCGCCGGCGAGCCGCACGCTGGCCAGATCCAGCGGTCCCTCGAACGCCGGCGTCAGGTCCAGCGTCAACGCGGGGCTGGTCAGTTCGAAGGGGCGGAAGCCTTCGCCGGTCAACGCCTCGTCCATCGTGATATCGGCGGCGCCGCGGAACGGACCGGCCTCACGCGAGGCGACCTTCACGTTCAGCCGGTCGGCGGCGCGTTCATAGCGCAGGGCAATGTCGAGATCTCGCACAGGCCAGACCGCATCGGCGAAAGACAGCTGGCCGGCGCCCGCCTCGGCCGTCAGCATCAGCTGGTCCAGGCCCGTCGCTTCGGAGATGTCGGCGGCAAGCCGGATATCGGCCAGCAGGCCTTCGGTCAGTTCGCCATCAAGGCCCAGACGGGCAGCAAAGTCGCCAAGCGGCCAGTAGATGACCTCCAGTTCCGTCCGCATGCGGCGGTCCTCGCCGGCGGTCTCCATCAGCAGCGTGATGCGCCCGGGCAGGCCCTCACCGAGCCCGCCACCGCTGAAGCTGAGCGCCACGCCTTCCGGCCGGTTGATGAGGCTGCCGCTCGCCTGTTCTATCGTGGCAATCATCTGGCGATCTGAATTGCGCACCCGCATTTCGAAATTGTCGAAACTCGCCACTTCGAAGCGCGCACCCTGCTGCGCCTCGCGCAACGCGCGCATCCATTCCGGCAGCACCCGGCCCGCATAGTCGATCCAGCCCTGCGGCGTGTCGGGCAGCACGGTCTCCCGGAAAGGCGGCAGCGGATCGCCGGCAATCGCCCATTGCATCGCCGATATCTGGTCGAAGGCGATCCAGCCATCGCTGAGCGCCATCGACAGGACTTCGATATCGCCGAAGAGAAGGGCCGAGCCGGAGAGCTGTATGTCTGCCTTCGCCGCCTCAGCCGCTGGCTGGCCGGCGGCATCCATCAGACGCACATTCTGGGCGGCGATCTGGACGCGGCGGCCCTCAGGCGACCATTCCAGCTGCAAGCTGCCGACCGAGACCGGCCGGCCGCCGCGCGCCTCGGCAATGGCCTCCTCGACATCCGCCCGGAACACGCCAAGGTCGATCGGACCGCTGGACAGGCGCAGCAGCAACAGCCCCGCAAGCACGAGCGCCAGCAGGATCAGTCCGCCGAGGATTTCAAGGACAATGACAACAGCGGTCTGGCGGACCAAGGATGGGGCTCCTCAGAAAAATCTCACATGCCGCAGGTCCACAGGCACCGAAAAACTATAATCTTTGCGATGTGTTGAGACCATAGGAGGATTACATGACAGCCACACCCCAGGAAGGGCGCAAGGCACCGGCCTTCACCATAGACACCACCTCCGGTAAACGCCGTCTTGCCGATTATGCCGGCAGTTGGCTGGTTCTCTACTTCTACCCGAAAGACGACACGCCGGGATGCACCCAGGAGGCACTCGACTTTTCCGCACATGCGAAGGCGTTTGAGAAGGCCGGGGCGCGCATCCTCGGCATCTCCCGCGACAGCCTTGTCCGGCACGGGAAATTCGCGGCCAAGCATGCCCTGACGATCGAACTCGGCTCGGATGAAGACGGCAAGGTCTCGGACGCCTATGGCACCTGGGTGGAAAAAACCCTGTACGGACGGACTTATATGGGCATGGCGCGCGCGACCTTTCTGATCCGGCCGGACGGGAAAATTGCCCGCATCTGGCCCAAAGTGAAGGTCAAGGGACATGCTGAAGAGGTCCTTGCCGCGATCGGCGAAAATTACAGCTGAGTAATAACGCCTGCTGCAGAGTCTGCTGCAGCTGCCCCGGTTAAGGGCGGCTTTACCAATTTATGCAAACATTGCGGAAAAATATGTTTGGAAGGGGTTTCGCCCCCCTTCGAATTGGGTATTTATAAGCGCGGGGAATGGGAAGCGCTGCAGAATTCTCTGCATTCGACACACACAGTTTCCAACTGACGGGTAGCTTGCATGGCGAAGTTGAGTGCGAACCTCAAAGCAACATTTGATCGCGCATTCCCCGAACGTCAGATTTATCACCGGAGCGGTGGCACCGTCCGTTATATTTCCATTTCCCCCTGGCAGCAGGCGATGATGGCCGCCGGCGTGACCGCGCTGGCCGGCTGGACGATGTTTGCGACCGCGAATTATGTCTTTGCCGGTGGTCCGGGTACGGCGATTGCCGGGGACGGCAAGGAACTGGCAAAATATGAGCGCTGGGTGCAGGACCTGCGCGCCCGGGAATCTCTGCAGCGCACCCTGCTGGAGGAGCGCAGCAAGGAAACTGCAGAACTCGAGCAGAAACAACGCGCCCTGGAGGAACTCCTCAACGAGATCCGTGAGGATGACGGGCTGAAACTCTCGGCTCTGGAAGGCAATGGCTCCGGCCTCCTGATCGAAGCCACGATCGAGGAAGCCGACCGGCGCCAGTCGCGCGATGCCTATCTGTCGCTCGCCGGCATTCCCGCCGCCCGCGGCACGCCCAAAGCCCTCGAAGCGGACATGAACCGTCTCTTCAACGAAATGGAAGACCTCGCCGCCGAGCGCGCCGAACGCGCCCGCGGGGTCCTTATCCTGACGCAGGTGGCCGGCGACCGGATCGGGATGCCGAGCGCCGGTGTCGGCGGCCCGCTGGTCTCCCTTGGATCGCTGACCTCGTCAAGCGCAGCCGGAACCACCGGCCTCAAGGACAGCTCCTTTGCCGCCCGGCTGGTGCAGGCCCGCGCCCGCATCGCCGAGATGAAACATTACGAGCGGATGGTGAAAAGCCTGCCGCTCGGCAAGCCGGTCAGCGTGCCTTACCGCTATACCAGCCCGTACGGCATTCGCGTCGACCCCTTCAACAAGCGCCCGGCTGCGCATTGGGGCCTGGACCTTGCCGCCTACCGCGATGCCCCGATTGTCAGCTCCGGCCCCGGCACGGTCATATTCTCCGGCAATCGCGGTGGTTATGGCCTTCTGGTCGAGGTCGATCACGGCCATGGTTTCCGCACGCGGTATGCGCACCTGCGCTCGCTGGCCGTGAAGAAAGGCGATGTCATCAAGGCCGGAGACCTGGTCGGAAGAATGGGCTCAACGGGGCGCAGTACCGGGGATCACCTTCATTATGAAGTGTGGTACAATGATAAACCATATGATCCGATGAAGTTCCTGAAAGCAGGCAGACATGTTTCAAAAGAATAACAAAACGCCGGCAACTCCGGCGCCAGAACCGCAGAAGCCGGTGCCCGCACAGGAAGCCGTTCGCGGGGCCGCTTCCAAGCCGGCCGCCCGGGCTGCCTCGATCATCTGTGCAGACATGAAGATCAATGGCTCGGTCACGTCCGAAGGCGCGCTGCAGATCGACGGGATTGTCGATGGCGATGTGTCGGCCACCGACATCACGATCGGCGCCAGCGGCCAGATTACCGGCGAAGTCAAAGCCGAGGTCGTCAAGGTGAAGGGCCGCATCAAGGGCTCCATCCGCGCCCGCAAGGTCGAACTGGAAACCGGCGCCCATGTGAAGGGCGATATTGTTCACGCTTCGCTGCAGATCCAGTCGAACGCCGTGTTTGAAGGCCAGGTGAAGCATGCGGAAGACCCGCTGCGCGAAACCGGCCCGGTGGCAGCCGCTTCCTCGTCCAGCGAGAACAAGCCGGCGATCACCACCTCGCAGGGCGGCTTTGCCCAGCCCTCCCCGTCCACGCCGCTGAGCTGACGGGTTCGCGCGCAGACGCGCCATCGACATTCACACCCGCGCCGGCCGGCTCATACCGCGCCGGCGTTTTCTTTTGGCAACCGGCCGACCCAGACGGCGCCGCAAAGCAAAAGCCCCGGACCGCTGGGTCCGGGGCTTTCTGGTTTGACGGTCCGGAAGGCGCTTACAGGGCGGCCCGGCGGCATTCCGCAGTGTTTTCGAACCGCTGCTGAGCTTCCTTCAGGCGATCGCCAACCGTCTGGCAGCCGGCCGGCATCTGGTCGCCCAGGGCCTGGAGCTTCTTGCAGGTCTTCTCCTCGTTCTGGACGTTCTGAAGCGCGGCCTGAACCTCGAAACAGACGAGAGCGGCTGCGGTGTATTCTTCGGAGTCCATGAAGGCGAGCCAGCCACGGCCACCCGCATTGCCGGCCTGGCGGAAGGCTTCGCGGGCACCGGCGCGGTCGCCGCGCTCATACCGGGACTGGCCGATCCGCACGAAAATCGTGCCACGGTCTCTCACATTCCCGGTCTGCAGCGCACGCTGCAGCGCATCCTCGGTTTCCTTCCACTTCTGCAGCTCGCTGTAGGATGCGCCGAGGCGCTCATACATCGGGCCGCCGCCGCCCATTTCAGCGGCCTGGCGGATCACCGGGATCGCCTTTTCATGCTCGCGGGCCACCTGATAGAAGTCGGCCAGCAGGGACATCCGCTCGACCGTCTTGTTGATCCGGCCGGCATTCATTTCCTTCTCGAGCACGCGGGCAGCGTGATAGGGCGCGTTGAAGCGGTTGTAGAAGTTCACGATCCGCATGATCTCCTCTTCGGTCTTCAGGAGACCGGCGAGATACATGGCTTTCTGGACCTCGAACGCCTTGCGCTCTTCATTGGCGGCAAAATAGTTGCCGGCAATGGCATCCCAGTATTTGCGCTCCTGCGGATTGCGCTCCACCAGGACCTCGAGCACTTCAGCGAGCTTCGCCTGATTGTTCGTGTCGTTATAGAGGAAGACGAGCAGGTCATAGAGCTGCTGGTCGAACTTGTTGCCGTCGTCGCGGCGCACTTCCTCGGCCCAGCGGATCGCTTCGTTATTGTTATTGGCGCGCTGGTTCAGCACGGCCAGCTGCCATTTCTGCGTCCGGTCCGGCTTGCCGCCGGCACGCTGCCAGCGGGTCATGTAATCAAGCGCCGACTTCAGGTCTTCTTCCTGAAGGTAGATCTGGGCGATGTTGTAATAGGTGCCGGCGATCTGGTCCTGCGGGATGGCGCCCATATTGATCAGCGACAGCAGGTCCTGCACGGCGCCGCGGCGGTCACCGCGCTCCAGCTTCACATAGGCGCCGAGGCGGACAACGGCGATCTTCTCGTAACAGTTCAGTTCCAGCGCCTGCAGCTGCTGGAGCTTTGTGGCAGCGGTGTTGAAATCCTTGGCCTGCATCGCGGCGGTTTCAGCGTCCAGGTAAAGCTGGCCGGTCTTGGCGCCGAACTGGGTTTCTTCACAGGCCTGCGCGAGCGCCGTTCCTGCGCCCATCACTGCCAACGCCCCCGCTACGATCGCCCCTTTGAGGATTGCCCTGAGTTGCATCGTTTTTCTCTCCTCGCCGCCAATCGCGGCACACTGGACTTATGGGTTTGCCGGCAGGCCCCTGAAGCCCGCACCGGCAGCTCCGGCTGAAGGAACGATGGCCGCCGCCCGTCATGAGAGGCGGCCATCACCCGTTTGGGGGCCCTACTGGATCTTGAATTCCAGAGGGTAGACCACGTTCCGGCGCTCGACCGCCTGACCGCGGACAATCTTGGGCGCGAACTCCACGCGGGACACGGCCCGCTCGGCTTCCGACTTGAAGATATTGTCCGAGCAGGTGGCCGAAACGTTGTACGGCTTGCCGCGGGTGTCCACATCGAAGCGGACATCGCAGGTTCCCGACAGGCCGCGTTCGGCGGCACGCTGCGGGAAGGACGGCGTCGGCGGGCGGATCGGCTGGGCATCCCGGTCAGAGACCGCGACGGGGTCGATCGCCAGCGACTGCATCCGGCCAAGATCAAGGCCCTGCGGAACAGCCCCGTCAATCTTCGGCGTCGGCAGGTTGATGCTCGACTTGGTGGCCGACTGTTTCGGCGGCGGCGGCGGCTTCTGGGCCGAGTCGATCCGCTTCGGCGGTGCCCGGTTCTGACGGCGCACTTCGGAATCCTGCTTCTGCGGCGTGATCGCCGCCAGGGTCCGCGTTTCGCCCTCATCCAGCTGAATCTCGTCCACCGAGATCAGCCAGTTCATCAGGAAGAAGATCGCCAGCACGATCGGGATGGCGATGGCCACACCAACCAGCAGGCGCATCAGGGGATTGTTCATCATGATCCTGGTCCTCCCTAACCGCTCGTTTTCGCCGAGATGTTGATGACCGTATCCCCATCAATCTTGTTAATGGCTTCCATTACGTCAACCATTACCTGGGCTTCGGCATCCACATCCGTCTGGATGACAACTTCACCGCGCGGGTTATCCAGCCGCATCTCCTTGATAATGAACCCGATTTCTTCACGGTTCACTTTTTGCTTATCAATGAAGATTTCGCTGTTCTTGTCGATCGCGATCAGGATCGCCAGCGGCTTGGCCTGTTGTTTGTTATCCACGTCCGGACGCGTGATCGGAACACCCGGTTCCTTGATGAACTGCGCCGTCACGATGAAAAAGATGAGGAGGATGAACACCACGTCCAGCATCGGCGTGAGGTTGACATCCTGCTCGTTTGCCCGCCCGCCCGCTGACTGGCGTTTTCTTCTGGCCATGTGCGGTGCTCCTAGGTTTGCGAGATGACGATGTTCACACGGTCGGTGAAGCCGGCATTGTACGCCTCATCCCGGATTTTCACCACGATACCGCTGCGGGTACGCGGGTGAGCCTGGATGACGAGCGAACTGTTGGGGCTTTCCGCGACCACGCGTTCGATATTTGCCCGCACCGAGCCGATATCGGTCACGCGCCCGTTCACGGTGATGAGGTTGGACTCATCGATGTAAATCAGGATCGCGCGCTGCTCCTGGATCGGCTGATCCGGCGGCGGAGGCGGCGGGGGCGGCTCGAGGCCGATCGCTTCCTCACGGGCAAAGGTCGAAGTCACGATGAAGAAGATCAGGAGAATGAAGACGACGTCGAGCATCGGCGTCAGGTCAACATCGGCCTCCTGCGGGGGTCTTGAACTGCGTCCACGCATCAGCCGATCTCCATCTCGTCTTCGACCGCCTGGACGGCCCGGTTCACGCGCCGGTCCATGCCGGAGGTGAACAGGATGCCGGACAGCGAGGCCACCATGCCGGCCATGGTCGGGATCGTGGCGCGCGACACGCCGGCCGACATGGCCTTGGCATCCGCACCGGAGGTAATCGCCATGATGTCGAACACCGCCACCATGCCCGTCACCGTACCAAGCAGACCGAGCAATGGCGCAAGCGCCACCATTGCTTTCGTCAGCTGGACATTCGCTTCCGCTTTCGCACGCACTTCCGAGACGAGCTTGTCGCGGACCCAGTGTGCCGGCACCGACTTGCGGTCAGACCGGGCACGCCACTGGGCCACCGCATCAGCCGCCACGTTTTTGTGGGCGAAGCGGAAGTAGAATATCCGTTCCAGGATCAGGGCCCACATCACGAATGTTGCGGCCATGATGACCATCAACACCGGACCACCCCGATCGAGGAAGGCTTGGAGGTCTTGGAAACCCATTCGCGGGTACTCCTTAGACTCTTGGGAGCCCGGGCTTACGCCCGGCCTCCGTGGAGCGATTCCATTTTCTCGGCGACAAGGCCTGCGGCCTGCTCGTCCAGAAGCTGCTGGTTGCCGCGGGCCATGGCCGAAACGATGGCATGGATCAGCAGCAGCGGGATGGCAGCGACAAGACCGAACACGGTGGTCATGAGCGCGACCGAGATACCGCCGGCCATCAGCTTCGGATCGCCTGCACCGTAGATGGTGATGGCGGTGAAGGTGATGATCATACCGATAACCGTACCGAGCAGACCCATCAGCGGGGCGATAGCGGCCAGCACCTTGATGATGTCGTTGAACCGCTCGATGCGGGGGCTCTCGCGCAGGATCTGCTCGTCGAGCTTGAGTTCGAGGGTTTCGACATCGGCGTTGCGGTTGTTCTCGTAGGCTTCGAACACGCGGGCCAGCGGGTTGCCGGTGCCGGCCTGGCGGGTTTTCGCCGTGGCGCGCATCGCACCGCCCATCGTGAAGAGCGTGAACACCTTGAACAGGCCGATCAGGATACCGATGACGGCCAGCGCGGCGATGACCGCACCGACAGGGCCACCCTGCTGGAGACGGTCGCCGAAGGTCGGCAGGTCACCCAGGATGCCGAACAGGTTGCCGCGCGACGGGTCAACCGGTGCACGCACGACATCGCCTTCACTGGCGCGGACCAGCGAAGAGATACCGGAAGCGAACGGGCCGCCTGGCTGTTTCGGGAAGGCCTGAAGGAAGGTGTCGCCGGTGTTCGGGCGGCGGACCTCGACGAATTTGCGGTCGTTCGTGGTGGCAGCCGTGAACACGCCGACGCGGATCAGTTCGGCTTCGGCGTTGGAGCCATTCGGGCCGATGCCGTTGACAGTGGCGGTGAAGGTTTTCACTTCCGACTGGGCGATCATTTCCTGCAGCATCGCCTTAGGCAGACGCTCCAGCTGGGCGCGCGTCGGCAGGACGCGGGCTTCAGCGATTTCGGCGATGCCGGCCACGCGGTCGGTATAGTCGAAATTGGCGAGGGAGTTGGCGATCTCCGGCATCGTTGCACCGGCGGCCGAACGGAACTGGCCGAGCAGTTCCTGGAAGTCACCGGCCTGTTGCGAGACCTGGTTTTCGAGATCGGAGAGAACCGACTCGTTGGCGTCGAAACGGGCGCTGAGGGCGCGGCCGCGGGCTTCCGCAGCGGCGAGCGCATTGCGCGCTTCCGCCATGCGGGCCGACTGGCTGGCTGTATCCTGGCGGAACTCGTTGAGGCGTTGCTGATCCTGAGCCGACATCTGCTCGGAGTCGCGGCGAACCGCCTGCAGCACATCGGAGAGGGACTGAGCGACGGCCGGCTGGGCCGCGATGAGGCTGGAAGCACCGATAAGAACCGACGCGCCCAGAGCCTTCAGGGAGGTTTTGACCTTAAACATTATTGGGAACCTTCTATCTGACCTGGGCCGCTTACTGGACCGAGAACTTCTGGACCGGGGCGAAGAGCACGACCTGCTGGGCCTTGCCCTGGGCGACGCGGATGGCGCGCTGGACATCCGGAACATAGCTGTTCGGGAGGGGGACCCAGTCACCGGTGGCGCGGTCGAAACGGGCGCCGCGGCCGTTCGGTGTCAGATAGACATAGGCAACGCGGCCATAGAGGAACATGTCGACCATCGTCGGATTGCCGTCGATGGTGATCTCTTCCTGCCAGGTGTCGATGGTGCGGCCATACTCCATTTCGGCGGCGTAGGCTTCCATGATCAGGCGGTACTGTTCGGCAGCCGAGACGTTCGGCGTCGACATGACACTGTCGAGTGCCTCGAGGCGCGCGGTGCGCTCTTCCCGCTTGAACGGCAGGTCGGCAGAGACAAAGAGTTTCAGGTCTTCGATCATGCTGAGGAGCATCGGGACCGTCTGGGCGGTGATGTCATCGATCGATCCGAGCTGTTCGGTCAGCGAGGCGATCTCTTCCTCCTGGCTGCGCACAACCAGTTCCTGCTGGCGGGCAAACAGCTCAGCCGCATCGCGGCGCTGAAGCAGGGTGCGGAACTCGCGGACCATGTCAGACCGCTGGTCGTCCAGCTGATTGATCTGATCCTGGATTTGCTCAGCTCTCCGCGTCGCCTGCTCGCCCGTGTTCAGTGCATCACGGAACTGAGCCTGTGCCGGAACGGCAAGCCCGACAATCAGCGCAGCAGCGAGAACGCTGCGGGCAGGTGATAGAAGTTTCTTCATGAGGTCAGCCTCTCAACTCTCCAAACGGTGGCGCGCCATGCGGGCGCGTGAATCCTGGTTGCGGGCGAACCTGCTTGCGAGGCCGTCCCGTTGTCTGCCGGCCCGCACACACAAGAGCCGAAAGTTTGACCCGGAAGTGGAAGGAAACAACCCAACACCTCCCCTGCTTTTTCCGGAGCGCTGTCCGCTCTCTAGCTTTATGATTATCCGCCAGCATTCTGCGACAGATCGCCGGAAGGCCTTAACGGGGAACCGCAACGGTAACAATCCTCTAATTGCGGATCAATCCGGCTTTACGATTCGTTCAGAAAATATCCCGGCATGGGCTGAACGCAACCGGCGGCGCGCAGTTCTGACCAGCGCAGGACATTGTACCGCCTGCCGCTGCCTATCGCCGAATTGTGACATATTTCGGAGCGACGCCGCGATGCGTGCCGCCTTGTCGTCCAGACAATTTCCCGATCACCGCTGTCATGTGCGGATGCCTGACCTGATCGCGAAGGCGAGAGGATGGCTGGGGTGCTAGGACTCGAACCTAGGAATGGCGGTACCAAAAACCGCTGCCTTACCGCTTGGCTACACCCCAACAGTGGATGCGCCAGATAGCTAACCTTTGTCATGCTGGCAACACCCGGTGCCTGCGTTTTGCACACGGATACCAGCCGGCCTGCAATTGCTGTGCGGCGCAGCAGGTGAGCCCTTTACTTTTTATCGAATATCAACAATATCGTTCAAGAAGACACGCTGCGTCCTCTGCACCTTTTATGGAAGGCCTCCCTGAATGAGAACTTTTCTGCTGTCCATGGCAGGCACCTTCGTCGCGATGATCCTGTTCGTGGTCCTCGGCTTCTTCATGTTGTTCGGGCTGATCATGGCCGCCGCAACCTCGAAGCCGCCGCATCCGAGCAATATCGTGCTGACGCTCGACCTCAACACGGCCTTTCCCGATCAGGCGCCGTCCACCGGCTTTGCCGCCTTTGCCGGAACACCCGGCTTCATCGATCTCCTGCTGAAGCTGAAGGATGCAGAAACCGACAAGTCGGTCAAAGGCCTGTATATCCGGGGCGCCTCCTGGAGCCCTGGCACAGCGCGCGCCGAAGAACTGCGCGCCGCGATTCAGAGCTTCCAGTCTTCCGGCAAGTTCGTCATTGCCCATTCGCAGGGCATGTTCGGCGCCAGCGGCCCGTCTGCCTTCCACACCATCTCCGCCGCCGACGAGATCTGGATGCAGCCCGGCACCGACCTGATGATCACCGGCGTCACTTTCGAAACCGAATTCCTGAAGGGCCTGTTCGACATGATCGATCTGGAAGCCCAGATCTATCCCTTCTACGAATACAAGAACGCGCCGAACTCCTATAACGAGACCGGCTATACCGAACCCCACCGCGAAGCGATGGTGGCGCTGGCCAACTCGATCTGGAACACGGCGCTGAGCGATATCGCCGATGATCGCGGCACCTCTGCCGGCCAGCTGCGCACGATCCTCGAAAGCGGCCCCAAGACAGCGGAAGACGCCATTGGCCTGGGCCTCATCGACAAGCTCGGCTGGCCGGAAGATGCCGAGGAAGCTGTCAAGGAACGCGCCGGCGGCAAGCCGGAAATGGTCGACCTGGCCTCCTACTCCTCACCGGCCCGGCCTGACCGCCGCGCCCCGCTGATTGCCGTTATCGGCGGTGAAGGCCCGATCGTGACCGGCGGCGCGCAGGGCGGCTCGCCCTTCTCCGACCCGCCGGCCTTTGCCTCCGATGTGATCGCCCGCGCGATCCTCGACGCTGCGGAAAATGACGATGTCAAAGCGATCGTCTTCCGTGTCGAGAGCCCCGGAGGCTCGCCGACCGCATCCGACCAGATCTGGCGCGCCATCGAGCGGGCCAAGGAAAAGGACAAGTACGTTGTCGTCTCGATGGGCAGCCTTGCAGCATCCGGTGGCTATTATGTCTCCACCGGCGCCGATGCGATCCTGGCCAACCGCGCAACCCTGACCGGCTCGATCGGCATCTTCGGCGGCAAGCTCGCCGTCTCCGGCCCGTTCAACAAGATCGGCGTCACCTTCGACTCGGTCAGCGTCGGCGGCGAATTTGCCTCGGCCTGGGGCGTCGATGCCTTCACTGACAGCCAGGAAGCGGAGGTCAAAGCCATGCTGAAGCGCGGCTATGACCGCTTCCTCACCCTTGTCGGCGAAGGCCGCGGCATGAGCTGGGACGAAGTGCACGAAGTCGCCCGCGGCCGTGTCTGGACCGGCGAAGACGCGAGCCGCATCGGCCTTGTCGACGAGATCGGAGGCTTCATGGCCGCAATCGACAAGGCCAAGGAACTGGCCGGCATCGAGGCGGATGTGAAACCTCGCCTGCGCTTCTACCCGCAACGCAAGTCAGGCTTCGAGGCTCTCGAGTCCCTGTTCGGCGTCTCTTCGGAAGCGGCGCGCGCCGCTGCCCTCGTCAGCGCCATTGCCGGCGATGAGCGCACACAGATCCTGCTGGAAGAACTCGCCACGATCGACGCGGTCAATTCCGGCCAGACACTGGCCATCGGACCGCGCATCCGCGAGCGGTAAGCCAGACGCTAACCTCTGCGCCTGCAGCCAGAGCTGCAGGCGCATTGGCTTGTGAAAAGCCTGCCAATCGTCTAGCCGACTGGCCAGACGTGACGAGAGTAAGAAATGAAGGTGCTCGTGACCGGCGCGGCCGGCTTCATCGGGAATGAAATCGCCCTGCGCCTCCTGCGGGAAGGTCACAGCGTGACCGGGGTGGACTGTTTCACCCCCTATTATGACCCGAAACTGAAGGAAGACCGCGCCGCACGCCTCGCGCCCTTCGAGAGCTTCCGCATGGAACGGATCCGCGTCGAGGACACCGCCGCCATGCAGGCCGTGTTCGAGCGCGATGCGCCGGAGATCGTCCTGCATTTCGCCGCCCAGGCCGGGGTGCGCTACAGCCTGGAGCATCCGCGCGACTATATCGACGCCAATGTCGTCGGCTCGTTCAACGTGATCGATCTGGCGCGCCAGTATGGCACGAAACATCTGGTGCTCGCCTCAACCAGCTCCGCCTACGGCGCGAACCAGAAGTTTCCCTTCGAGGAACGTGATGGCGCACCGCATCCGCTGACCATCTACGCCGCCACCAAGCTCGCCAGCGAACTGATCGCGCACAGCCATGCGCATCTCTACGGCGTGCCGACGACGGCCCTGCGCTTCTTCAGTGTGTATGGTCCCTGGGGCCGGCCGGACATGGCCTTCTTCCTGTTTACCGACCGCATCTTCAAGGGCGAGCCCATCGACGTGTTCAATCATGGCGATCTGTTGCGCGACTTCACCTATATTGACGACCTTGTCGAAGCCATCCGCCGGCTGATGGATCATCCGCCGGTGAAGGGCGAGCATCTCACGCGCGGCGATTCCCTTTCGCCTGTCGCTCCTTACCGGCTCGTCAATATTGGCAATGCCTCGCCCGTCCGCCTTATGGACTATATCGAGGCAATTGAAGATGCTGTCGGGCGCAGGGCAGAGAAGAACATGGTGGATATGCAGCCCGGTGATGTTCACCAGACCTTTGCTGATGTGCGTCTCCTGAAGGCGGTTACCGGCTATACGCCGGATACAGATTACCGCACCGGCATTGCCCGATTTGTTGACTGGTATCGGGATTACTACAAACCGGCCTGAAGGCGAGCGGCTTCTGCTGCAGCCCGGAAATCCTCCGGAAGCGGCGCCTCGACCATCAGCCTGCCGCCCTCCGGATGCGGCACATCCAGCGCCGCCGCATGCAGCATGACACGCGCCGCCATTGCCGCCCCTTCGCCGTACAGCGCATCACCAAGGATCGGACAGCCGAGCGACATGAGGTGGACCCGGATCTGGTGCATCCGGCCTGTTTCCGGCGTCAGCTCCATCAGGGCGAAGGTACCGGCTCGGGCAAGAACGCGCCAGCCGGTGCGGGCCTCCTGCGCGCCCTTGCGGCCCGGTTTCGCGATGATCATGCGGGCGCGCCCACCCTCCTCCACCCTGACAAGGGACGCGTCGATCACACCATGCTCCGCTTGCGGAATTTTTCCCTTCACGAGGGCGAGATAGGTCTTCTCCGCCTCGCGCCCCGCGAACGCTTCGGACAGGAACGCCGCTGCAGGCTGGGTACGCGCGGCCAGGATGACACCGGACGTGCCCTGATCAAGCCGGTGAACAAGGCGCGGGCGCTTGCCGTTGGATCTGGCGAACGCCCAGAGGAGATCATCGAGCGAATGTGTCACGCCGCTCCCGCCCTGCGAGGCCATGCCGGAAGGCTTGTTGAAGCCGAGGACGGCAGCGTCTTCGTGGATCAAAAGGCTGCGCGCCAGGGCGACCGCTTCGGGGCTGAGAGCGGGAATGTCGCGGTTGCGCGTCATGTGGATGTCTCGATCCTGTTCGCGCCCCAAGAGACGCGACTGTTCTGAATTCTTTCAACCCTCACGGCGCGACTTTCTCAGTTCCGTAAAGCGGGCAAGCTGTTCGGCAATCGGCTTCTCCCGCCCTGCCCCTTTGGGCGTGTAGTATTCCTGACGGCCCATGGCGTCCGGGAAATAGTCCTGACCGGAGAAACCTTCCTCCGTATCGTGATCATACTGGTATCCGCTGCCATAGCCCTGATCCTTCATCATCGCGGTGGGCGCATTGAGGATATGTCTGGGCGGCATCAGGCTGCCCGTCTCGGCGGCGGCGCGGCGGGCGGCCTTGTAAGCCACGTAAGCCGCGTTGGATTTGGGCGCGGTGGCGAGATGGATCACCGCATGGGCGAGCATCAGCTCCCCCTCGGGTGAGCCAAGGCGTTCATAGGACCGGGCCGCCTCGCCGCAGATCATCAGGGCGGTGGGATCGGCAAGGCCGATGTCCTCGCTTGCCATGCGGATAAGACGGCGGGCGATGAACAGCGGGTCTTCGCCGCCTTCCAGCATCCGCGCAAACCAGTAGAGTGCGGCGTCCGGGTCTGATCCGCGCACGGATTTGTGCAGGGCGGAGATGAGATTGTAATGCTCCTCCCGGTCCTTGTCATAGGCGGCGGCGCGCCTTTGCAGGCCGGCGGCGACCTCCTCCAGCGTCATCGGCTCCGGCCCGGCCCGCATCGCGCAGGCCTGCTCGACCAGGTTCAGGAGGTAGCGCCCGTCGCCGTCCGCCATACGCACCAGCGCTGCGCGCGCCTCCGGCGTGACGGGGACGGGCCGGCCCATCAGGGCTTCCGCGCGGCGCATCAGCTCCTCAAGGTCGGAGTCTTCCAGGCGGCGTAGCACCATCACCTGACAGCGTGACAGGAGCGCGCCATTGAGCTCGAAGCTCGGGTTCTCGGTCGTCGCCCCGATCAGGGTTACCGTGCCGCTCTCCACGAAAGGCAGGAAACCGTCCTGCTGGGCGCGGTTGAAGCGGTGAATCTCGTCGACGAACAGGAGCGTGCCCTTGCCCACCTTCCGCCGGGCCTCGGCCCGGTCGAAGGCGGCGCGCAGGTCCTTGACGCCGGAGAGGATTGCCGAGAGGGCCTCGAATTCGAGATCGGTCTCCTCGGCCAGCAGGCGGGCGATGGTGGTCTTGCCGGTGCCGGGCGGGCCCCAGAGGATCATCGAGACGAGCTTGCGGCTGCGCAGCATCGCACCGATCGGCCCGTCCGGGCCGACCAGATGGCCCTGGCCGACCACTTCAGACAGCTTCGCCGGACGCAGCCGGTCTGCCAGCGGACGCGGGGCGCCTTCCTCGAGGCCGGCAGCGGAAAAAAGATCGCTCATGGAGGTCTTCTAGGACTTTGGGCACGGCATGGTAAGGTGGCAGCCGGGAGGAAAAGAAAATGAGCCTGACGATCACCAAGTCTGGTCAGTCCTGCGGCGCGGAAGTGCGCGGGGCAGACCTGTCCAAACCGCTTCCGGGCGATCTCATCGCTGAAATCCGCGCGATCTGGCTGGACCATCAGGTCCTCAGCTTTCCGGACCAGGTCCTCACCGATGACGACCTGGAACGCTTCACCCTCGCTTTCGGGCCGTTTGGCGACGATCCGTTCATCGCGCCGATAGCAGGACGCAAGCATATCATTGCGGTGAAACGCGCGGCGGGTGAGACCTCGCCGATCTTTGCCGAAAGCTGGCATTCGGACTGGAGTTTCCAGGAGCGCCCGCCGCAGGGCACCTGCCTTTACGGCATCACCATTCCGCCGGAGGGCGGCGATACGCTGTTCGTCAACCAGTATGCCGCGCTGGAGGCAATGCCGGACGATCTGCGCCGCCGGATCGAGGGGAAGAAGGCGGTCCATTCGGCAAAGAATGCCTATTCACCGAAAGGCATGTATGGCGCGGGCGACAAGGGCCGCTCGATGGACATCGGCCCCTCCGAAGAGGCCGAGGCGACCCACACCCATCCCTTCATCCGCGTGCATCCGGAAACCGGCCGCGAGAGCCTGTTCGGATGCGCCGGATACATCATCGGCGTCGAAGGCATGGACGAGCAGGAAGGCTGGGATCTCGTGGCGGAGGTTTACCGCTGGCAGACGCGGCCGGAATTCCAGTATCGCCACCGCTGGGAGAAGAACATGCTGCTGATGTGGGACAACCGCTGCACCCTGCATATGGCGACCGGCGGCTATGCCGGCCATGACCGCTTGGTGCACCGGACGACCATAGGCGCGGCATAAGGGCTGATTCCCGGCCTGTCGCGCGCGGGTTGTATGGCATCGACTTTGCGAGTGTGGCATGAAATTCTCTCCCATCCGGGATGAGCGGGACACTTATGGACGGGTTTGAGACATGACGAACGTGGTTAAGGACGGTCCGGTCGTCGTTCTGGAACTGAACGAGCTTTGCCCGCCGATCATCGAGCGCATGATGGCGGCCGGCGAGTTGGCGAATTTCAGGCAGCTTTACGACGTCTCCGAAACCTGGGTAACGCATACCGACGATCCGACGCTGGAGCCCTGGGTGCAGTGGCCGAGCTTCCATACCGGCCAGCCGGAACGCGTTCACGGCGCCAAGGAGCTGGACGAGGGCCACATCATCAAGACCCGGCGTATCTGGGACGAGCTCGCCGAGCGCGGTGTCGACTCGCTGGTCTTCGGTTCGATGAACGGGGCGACGCAGCGCCCGGACAAGGTGTTCCTCGTGCCCGATCCCTGGTCAGCCGGCGTGCGCCCGACGGACCCCGCCTTCGAGGCCTTCCACAAGTTCATCAGCTTCCATGTCGCCGAACACACGAACCCGAATGCGAAGCCGGGGGCGAATGAAGCGCTGAAATTCATGAGCTTCATGCTGAGCCATGGCCTGTCGATCCGCACGATCACCGAGGCGATGAGCCAGATCACCGGCGAAAAGGCACTCAGCGGCGACCGCAAATGGCGCCGCGCGATGGTGCTCGACCTGATGATGTGGGACGTGTTCGCCAGCAGCTGGAGCCGCCGCAAGCCCGCCTTCGCCACCTTCTTTGCGAACTCGACCGCCTTCCTCCAGCACCGCTACTGGCGCCATATGCAGCCGGAGGCCTACCAGGTGAAACCCTCGCCCGAAGAGATGGCGAATTACGGCTCGGCGATCGAGGATTCCTACCGGCATATGGACCGGATCATCGGCAAGGCCCGCCAGATGGCCGGCCCCACCGCCCGGATCGTGCTGGCCACGGCCCTCAGCCAGGAGGCGAACACACGCTACGAACATATCGGCGGCAAGTTCGTCTACCGCGCCCACAGCTTCCGGGACCTGTTCAAATGGGCCGGCGGGCCGCAGCCGGTCAGCTTCGAGCCGGTGATGACGCATCAGGCCTGGGCAACGTTCGCCTCCGAGGCAGACGCCGTCGAGGCGGAGAAGACACTGGACGCGCTGCAGTCGAACGGGCGCACGATCATGGAGTGGCGCCGCACCGGCGCGCGCATCCTGTTCTGGTGCGGGCTGATCTCGAAAACCGAACCGGGCTTCGAGATCACCCATGCCGGACGCGGCGAGCAGAAAGCCTTCGAGGCGTTGTTCATGCTGGTCGGCCAGGTCAACAATTCCCAGCACTGCCGCGACGGCGTGTTCTGGATCGAGACCGCCGATGGCAGCGCCCGCCATCACAGCGAAAAGTTGCCGCTCGAGGCCGCCTATGGCGTGATGATGGGCCTGTTCGCAGACCAGAAGGCCGCAGCGCCGGTCGCGGCGGAATAATCCGCCCCCACACCTTTTCTCCAACACCAGAAGCCGGACAGGGCGGAGCCCTTCCGGTTTTAGGGGATGTAGCGAGCGGAGACAGAACAGGCCGCAAGCATAAGGGTTGGTGTTGAGACAAGGCATTCGCGACTTGCCTGTCTCC
>JBKBLD010000006.1:0-77304 GCA_046296675.1 Hyphomonas sp.
CTTCGCGGCCTTGGCCGGGATGACAGCGGTTATGACGTGTCCGGAACCAGCGTGCTGAACACCGCGCTGTTCAGCGCTTTCAGCGTGTCCCGCCAGAGAGGCTCCAGCTTCGGGGTGTGGCCGGGGATGCGGCGGAAGGCGAGTGGGGGCCGGTGGGGCGCGCCGTCTGTAGGCGGAGCGGTGCGGGCGCGGAGGCGCAACCAGCGGCGGGCTTCGCGGACGGGGTCGCCGGTCGCGGCTTCGAGGGCGGCGAGGCGGCGTTCGAGCCGGGCGAGGAGACGGGCGGGGTCAACGGGCTTGCGCTGGGGTTTGTTCGGCACCTGGGGCGTGGGCGCGTCGAGGAAAGTGATGCGGGGGAGTTGGTCCGGGGGCAGATAATCGGATTTCGGGCGCGGGAGGGCTTCAGTGAGGCGGAAGGTGGGGCGGCGGGGCTGGACGCTGGATGGCGCAGCGCCGCGATTCACTTGCCTTGCGCGGCCTGCGCCTGCGCGGGGATGAGCGGGGGTGGGGGTGAGGGTGGCGGCGATGAGGATTATGGCGCGGCGGAGCGCGGCTTCGGCGGGGAGGATGAGGCGGCGGGTGACGCTGCGCAGGGCGGCGGGCGCGGGCTGGCGGGCGAGGCCTATGAGGGCTTCCGCCGCCATCAGGGTGAGGGTGAGGATCATCTCGCGCGCTTCGCCGAGGAGGCGGTCGAGGGCGTCCTCATCGTTCTGGAGCGGGGGAAGCGGCGGGTTCATGGCTGGCAGTATGCGGCCACTTTGGGGGGTGTCGGATAAGTTTTTTGCGATTCCAGTATTTGCGACAGGATGCGGGGGGAAATGTGGGGGATAGGCGGGGTGTTTCTGCGCTCTCGGCGGCGTCATCCCGGTTGCCCGAAGGGCAGACCGGGACCCAGCCTTACTCCCGCTCTCTGGATCCCGGTCTTTGTGCTCGCGCACAAAACCGGGATGACGGAGGGGTGGTGATTGGGGGGGCTCCGCCCCTTCGGGGCACCTCCCCCGCTTCGCAGGGGAGGCGGGCGCGGCGCCTGGGTCTAGACGCCTTCGACGAAGATGACGCGGTAGTCCGCGGCCTGGAAGCGGTGGGCGCGCGCTTCGGTGTAGGCGGGGCTGTCATACCAGGCTTTCGCGGCCGCCATGTCCGGGAAGCTGAGGATCACAACGCCGTCGGCGGCTGCGCCTTCGGTCACTTCATGTTTGCCGTAGAAGGCGAGCGGTGTGATGGGATGCTCGCCGCGGGCGGCCTTTGCGCCTTCGCCGTAGCGCACCATCGCGGCTTCGTCGCGCATCTTTTCGCGGATGAGGATGACATAAGCGGTCATGAGGGTGTCTCTCTTCGGATGTGTGGGGCTGTCAGAGGCTGAGGCCCCGGGGGGCGATACGTTCGAGTTCGGCCAGCATCTCCGGCGGTGCCTCGATCGCCTTGCGCGCGTCGAGATCGAGCGTGATCGCGACCGCCTCGCTGCTGACCCAGGCGCGCCCGGTGCGCGGATCCATGACCCAGTGCACCAACCCGTGCGTCTTGCCCTGAACCCGGCCGAGCGAGGTGTGTGTGGTGAAGAGGTCGCCGGCGCGCGGCAGGCGGTGATAGCGCAGCCGGTATTCGAGCACGGCGGCGCCCATCCGTTTGCCGCCGGCAGACTCGGCCACCTTGCGCCGCCAGGTGTAGAGAAGGTTGGGCACCGAATCCGAAATCCGGCCGATGAACCAGGCCGGCTGCATCCAGCCATGCACGCCGCAATGTTCGGGCGGCACCGCGCCCATGCCGATCTGCGGCGCGCCGACGGCGTTCACCCGGTCCATGGTGATTTCCGACAAGGGAAGGCCCGGCGCATCCGGATCGAAACTGCGTGGTCTTGCCTCTTCCGGCGTTTCGCCGCGCACGCTCTCCATCAAAGCGCGCGTGCGCGCCGTCCAGGCGAAGCGCTCGCCCTCGGCGGTGTCGATATGGATGATCCTTGTACGGAAGGCAGCGGCCAGGCTGTCATCGCCGTGGCGCAGTTCCTGATAGATGACGGCGTCGCTCTCGCCGATCTCCAGCACGCAGCCCTGCATCGAGACCGGCCGGCCAGGCAGGATCTCGCGCACGAAGCGGATATGCTGGTCTACCGGCACGATGGTCGAGGGGGCATTGATGCGGAAGGCTTCGGGCAGGCCGATCCGGTCGGCCAGCGTGACGAGGCCTTCTGACTGCTTGTCGACATAGACGCGCACATTCATGTGCCCCATCTCGTCGCAGTCCCACTGGTTGCAGCTGCCCTGCCAGAGGGGGATCACGGCCCACATCTCCGGCACAGGCCGCGCACTTCGATGACGGCGCGGGTCATGTGGAAGCCGGCGGCCTCGGTTTCCTGTTTCAGCGCGCGGCTGGTGGCGACCGCGTGCAGCTCCTCCGCCGTCTTGCATTGCTCGCAGATCAGGAAGACGGCCGAGTGGCTGTGGCTGGTGTGTCCGCAGGCGACATAGGCGTTGAGGCTCTCGATCTTGTGGACGAGGCCGGTCTCCTGCAGGAAGTCGAGCGCGCGGTAGATGGTGGGCGGTTTGGCGGCGCCTTCGCCGTCCAGATTGGCCAGGAGGTCATAGGCTTTCGCCGGGCCTTCGCTTTCCAGAAGCAGGCGCAGCACCTTGCGGCGGATGCGCGTCATGCGCTGGCCCTGGCGAATGACGAGGGCTTCGGCTTCTGCAAGGAACGCGTCCGTATCCTGCGGCGAACAGGGTGTATTGGCAGCTCCGTGCAGGTGGGCATGTGTCTTGGCCATGACCCCAATGTCAGGTGTTTTGTGTGCATTGTGAAGGGGTTTCACCGCATCAGGGTCTGGACGGCCTTCGCAAATCACCTGAGATTCGGTTCCAGAGGCGAAACAATCGCAGTGTGGAGGCAGGACCGGATGCAGTTGTCGGAGCGCGAAGGCCTGGAGCTCTGGCGCAAGGCGGTGACGGCCTCGGTGCGCTCGGATGCCCCTGATCTCACAGCCCGCCAGCAGGCGGTTCTGATGACGATCGCACTGACGCCTGGCCCGCATACAGTGCGCGGCCTCGCTGAACATCTCGGCATTGCCAAGCCGGCCGTGACGCGCGCGCTCGATGCGCTCGAGCGGCTGAATTTCATCCGCCGCCTGCCGGACGATACCGATCTGCGCTCGATCTTTGTCGAGCGCACGCCGGACGGCATGAGCTATCTTCGGGCCTTTGCCCGGCTTGTACTGGCGGCCGCGTCAGGCGAGGAGTCGACCGGATCAAAGCCACCGCGCCGCAATTCTGCTGTCGCCTGACCGGCCGGGCGATCCGGGAACCGTCTGAATGCCTGACCTGACCGACCCCAGAATTACCCGGCCGGGCGAGCGGTCTGTTTCCTGTCAGGTCGTGTCGGCCTCGGCTGCCATCCGCAAGACGCCGGACCCCGGCAGCGAGATCGCGACCCAGGCGCTGCATGGCGAAGTCGTGGACATTTTCCATCGGGAAGGCGCGTTCGGCCGGGCCCAGTGCCGGCGCGACCGCTATGTCGGCTGGGTCGAGATGGAGGCGATCGCGATCCCGGCCCTGCCACCGACGCACAAGATCGGCGCCCTTCGCACGATTGCGTTCACGAAGCCGGATGTGAAGTCGCCGGTGCGCATGCGGCTGACGCTCGGCGCGCTGCTGACGGCAACCGGCCGGCGCCAGGGTGCCTGGATGGAATTCGATCATGCCGGCTGGATCCATGACAGCCATATCCACCTGCTTGACCGGTTCGAGAATGACCCGGTGGCGATTGCGCGCCGCTATCTTGAAGCGCCCTATCTCTGGGGCGGCCGGGAAAGCAACGGGATCGATTGCAGCGGCCTGACCCAGCAGGCCTTCGAAGCGTGCGGGGTGCTGATCCCGCGCGATACAGACATGCAGGCCGCATGGGCGGGCGATCCGGTCGATCCGGGCGCGCTGCAGCGCGGCGATCTTGTCTTCTGGGACGGGCATGTCGGCATCATGGCCAGCGCGGACACGCTGCTGCACGCCAATGCGCATCACATGATGGTCGCCGAGGAACCGCTGGAGGCGGCGGCCGGGCGGCTGGCACCGGTGGCCGGACCGGTCACCGGCGCGCGCCGCATCGATCTCGGCCGGGCCAGGGGATCGGTGGAGGCCTGGCTCAAGGGCTGAACCGGAAACGAGAAGACCCCGGCCGGTGCCGGGGTGCTGTCTGTCTGATCCGGATAGCGGCGGGCCGGTTATTCTTCCGGAGTTTCTTCGGCGGGAGCCTCAACCGGGGCAGGGGCCGGCTCTGCGGGGGCTTCGGTCTCTTCGATACCTGCATCCTCGCCCTCGGCATCTGCTTCCCCTTCGGCCGGCACGGCTTCGGCGTCACCCTCTTCACTGGCCTCGTCCGTGGCAGCCGGCAACGGATCCGGGAAAGCGGGCGCGTTTTCGGTATAGGACACGAGATAGGCAATGACGGCGGCGCGGTCCGGGTCGCGGCGGATGCCCGCGAAGGACATCGAGGTGCCGCGCAGATAGCTGGCCGGGTTTTTCAGCCATTCATCGAGGTTTTCATAGGTCCAGACGCCGTCGGCATTGGCGAGGGCGGCCGAATAGTTGAAGCCGGCGATATGGGCCTTGTCGGCGCCGACGGTATTGTAGAGGTTCGGGCCGGTGCCATTGGCGCCGCCGGCGGCGATCGTGTGGCAGGTGGCGCACTGGCTGGCGAAGACACGCTCGCCGCGGGTGAGGTCTGCCGCGAGCAGGGCGGCGCCCAGGTCGAAGACCTCGACGACAGCGCCGCCGGTGCCGGCAGCTTCTGCAATTTCAATACAGTAGTGGAATTGCTGACACATCTGCTCTGTCAGCGACGCGGCTTCGGTATGGGCGCCATAATGGCCGCCGCCGCCGAATACGATCTTCGGGAGTTCCATCAAGGCCATCATGCCGAGCGCGGTTGCGAGCAGCGCTCCGAAGATCTTGTTGAGACCGAGTTCTCCCATCGGGCAATCCTTCGAATCTGTAGCGTTATTCTGTCTTGGCGGGCGCCTTTTGGCACGCTAACCGGGTGCGCACAATATAAACGGTGCCTCAACCGGGCGCTTCCCCCCGCTGTCGCGGCGATCAGACGCATGCCGGGGGCCATTTCAGGACGAGGAATTGCGGCATGACCAGCACGATTGCCTATCAGGGCGAACCGGGCGCGAACTCTCATATTGCCTGCGGGCAGGCGTTTCCGGGCCATGTTCCGATGGCCTGCCGCACTTTCGAGGACTGTTTTGCCGCTGTCGAGCGGGGCGACGCGGAACTGGCCATGATCCCGGTGGAGAACACGATCGCCGGCCGGGTCGGTGACATCCATTACCTGCTGCCGACAACCCAGCTTCACATTACCGGGGAGTTCTACCTGCCGATCCGCTTCCAGCTGATGGCGCTGCCGGGGGTGAAGCTGGCGGAAGTGAAGAAGGCGCGCTCGCACATCATGGGGCTTGGCCAGTGCCGGAATTTCCTGCGCAAGCATGGTATCGAGGCGGTAACCGCCGCCGACACGGCCGGCGCGGCCCGAGAAGTGGCGGAACAGGGTGACCGGTCGATGGCGGCGATTGCGCCGCGCCTCGCCGCCGAGGTCTATGACCTCGAAATTCTCGCCGAGAATATCGAGGACGCGATCCACAACACGACGCGCTTCGTCATCATGTCGCGCGAGCCGGCCGAGATCGATGCCGGGGACGGGCCGGCCAAGACGGCCTTCATCTTCGAAGTGCGCAACATTCCGGCGGCGCTCTACAAAGGGCTTGGCGGCTTTGCGACCAACGGGGTCAACATGACCAAGCTGGAGAGCTATCTCGTCGGCGGGTCGTTCGAGGCGTCACAGTTCTATGCCGAGATCGAGGGCCATCCGGATGAGCGTCCGGTGCAGCTGGCGCTTGAGGAACTGGGCTTCTTCTCTCAGTCGCTGAAAATCCTCGGCGTCTTTCCCAAGGCGGTCAACGCGCAGCTGTAGCCGCTTCCAGCCGTGTCATCGAGCAGGCATGCGCAATGGCCGGTTCGACATGGTCAATGAAGAGACGCGCCTTGCCGCGCAGCTTGCCGGACGTCCACACCGCATGGATGAGCAGGGACGGGGCTGACCATTCCGGCAGCACACGGACCAGCCGGTCGCCGCCGAAACATTCCGATGCAAGCCAGACGGGTGCCATCAGGATGCCGAGCCCGCCGGCGGCCGCCTCCAGAAGTGCTTCGCCGGATGAGGCGCGGAAAGGGCCATCGACGCGCGCCTCGAATGTCTCGTTGCCGCGCTTCAGTTCCCAGACGGTCTGGCGCGTATGGCGGAAGACGACTGCATTGTGCGCTGTCAGTTCTTCGGGATGCTGCGGTGCGCCATGGCGCGCCACATAATCCGGCGATGCCCAGAGCACCTGCGGGGCCTCTCCGACTTTCTTCGCCATCAGCCGGGAGTCGCGCAACTCGCCGAGGCGGAAGGCAATGTCGACACCATCGGCCACAAGGTCGGTCAGCGAATCGTCGGAGATCAGGTCGAAGCGGATGTTGGGATAGGCGGCGAGGAAGCCGGGCACGGCCGGGGCCACAACGCGGCGCGCAAAAGAGTGCGAACAGGAAACGCGCAGCAGGCCGACCGGCGAATGTTCAAGGCCCCGCGCTTCGGCTTCGGCCTCGTCATACTCGATGAGAATATCGGAGGCGCGGCGATAGAAACGCTCGCCTGCTTCGGTGAGGCTCAGGGCGCGTGTCGTGCGCTGGAACAGGGTGGTGCCGAGGCTTGCCTCGAGATCCTGGATGCGCCGCGATACGGTCGGCTGTCCCAGTTCCAGATCGGCAGCGGCGCGCGAGAAGCTGCCCGCATCGGCAACCCGAACGAAGAGGCGCATCGCGTCTATACGGTCCATCCCATGTTCCTTTCGGAAGGCGCGGCGCCTGGTGCCGCATGGCTGATACTTACGACTAGCTGCTTTGTAGTAAAATCCCAAGCCAGGGACGGCGCGTGGTTCAGGCCGGTGCAAGGGGGAGAAGCTGGCGTAAGGCGTCCGCTTCTGCATCCCCGGTATGTAACCGAGGCGTGCCGCCAGCCCCTGGAACGGCCGGCGCGGCGGTCAGGCCGGCGCACAAGAAGCGCATTTCAAGACCTTGTTTTTACGCATTAAAAAACGGGCGAGACATGCTCGCCCGTTCTGAATGAAGATTGTCCGTAGACTTATTTCTTTTTTGCGGCCGGCTTTTTGGCCGGTGCTTTTTTCACAGCCGGCTTTTTGGCCGGAGCAGCTTTGGCTTTCGCAGCCGGCTTCTTCGCCGGAGCCGCCTTAGCGGCAGGCTTCTTTGCTGCGGGCTTCTTGGCCGGAGCTTTTGCTGCCGGTTTTTTCGCTGCGGGTTTCTTCGCAGCGGGTTTCTTTGCAACTGCCATGTCTGATCTCCTGTCTATGGCCTGCCAATAATATCGTGATTCGGGAGAAATCAACTGCTGATTTTCACAAATGAGGAGAATCCCGGTAGCTGTTCCGGCTCCAATCCGTACACGGTCAATCGTTCCGGTAGGCCCAGACCTTCATTATGTGATGGGCAATGGCCGTCGCCGGCGGGCAGAAGAGTTCATCATGGCGGCCTTCGAGGATGGCCTGCATTTCCTCGCGCGCCACCCAGCGCGCGGTCTCGAGTTCCTTTGAGTCGATGATGATCTCATCGCTGTCGGCAGGCAGGATGAAGCCCATCATCAGCGAGGACGGGAATGGCCAGGGCTGGCAGGCAACATATTCGGCCCTGCTGGGATCACAGCGGATTCCGGCTTCTTCCAGCATCTCGCGCGCCGCTGCCTGTTCGATCGTCTCGCCCGGTTCGCAATAGCCGGCGAGGCAGGACATGAAGCCGGGTGGCCAGAACTTCTGGCGTCCGATCAGGGCGCGGCCCTCCCTGACCGCGAGCATGATCGCGACAGGATCGGTACGCGGAAAATGTTCGGCGCCGCACAGCGCGCACTCCGCCTTCCATCCCGCTTCGACGATGCCATTCTGCCCGCCGCATTTTGCGCAGAACCTGTGGCTCTCATGCCACAGGAAAAGACTGCGCGCGGTCGAGGCGCAGTTGGCATCCATGTCGGCCATGCGGGCAGCGGCCTGTCGGAAGTCTGAAAATTCGCCAGCGCCTTCGATCAGGGAACCGGCTGTTTCGAACCGCGCGGGCAGGCTGAGGGCGAAGACCGGCGAGCCGGCCTTGTCTTCTCCCAGGAACAGGCGCGGACTTCCGGCTGCGATGCGCAGAGCCTCAGGTCCGAACCAGTAGAGACTGCCATCGGCGGTGACGAAGGGCTCGCCCGCGCGCATCAGAAGAATGAGTACATCATCGCGCTGGATGGCGGCGTCGAGCCAGGCATCATCGCCCCTGCGATGGGCGGCGCGGTCTATCGGTTTTGCCGCAAGCGGCATGTCGTTCGAGTTCGTCATGCGGTGAGACCTAAGCCGGTTCTTCCGGGAAGGGAACACCAGACGCCGCGCCAAGGACTGCCTTATCGATGCCACTACTCTGCCGCACTCGGCTGCGCTAATGGGATATCAGATATAAGGGGACGCTCATGTTGAAATGGACCTTCAGTGCGCCGCTGGCGGCGCTTGCCGTAACCGGATGCAGCCTTTTCCAGACGCCGGCCGTGCCGGACCTTCCTGATCCGCCGGAGCCGAACATCAACCGGTTCGCCGGCATCAAACTTCCCGAGCAGAATGAGGCATTGCCCGTCTATGCCGATCCGGCGCTGGATGCGCTGCGGTCGCCGGTGCTGGCAAAGTTTCGCAGCGAGGAAGAGTTCCTGTCCTGGCTGAAGGCGGTGCGGGAGGCATCGGCTGCGCGGGGTGTCCACTGGTGGCGCGGCATGCCGCCGGTGGCGATGAGCGCGCCGGTGGCCGAAGCTGCGCCGCCGCCGCCCGGCGCGGCGCCGCCACCGCCACCGCCACCACCGCCGCCCAGTGCGGATGCGCCGACCGAGTCGATCACGGTGACCGGCAGCGCCGTTCCGGGCTCTGAAGACAATCCGGAAATCACCAACAATCAGAAAGCCGGTGTCGATGAAGGCAGCATCGTCAAACAGATCGGTACGCATCTTGTCGTGCTGCAGGATGGCCGCCTCTTTATTACCGACCTGATGCCCGGCGGCGAGCCGGGGCTGAAGCTGGCCGACCGCGCGAATGTCTATCGCTCAAGCCGGGAAGACACCTGGTATGACGAGATCCTGGTCGCCGGGCGCACAATTCTCGTCACCGGATATTCGTATCGCGAAGCGGCCAGCGAATTCACCGTGCTGTCACTTGGCGAGGACGGGAAGGTGACGCGGGACGCGACCTTCTACATCTCGTCGGATGATTATTATTCGGGCTCGAACTATGCGACGCGGATGATCGACGGCAAGCTGGTCATCCATACGCCGGTCTATCTGTCGGGACGTGGCTGGTGGACGGCGTTCGATCCGCCGGTGATCCGCGAATGGCGCCGCGAGGAAGATGATGGTTTCCGCGAACGCACGGAACTGGAAACCGGCCGGCCGCTGTTCCGCGCCGAAGACATCTGGATGCCGGTGCAGCGCCTCGCCGAGCCGGTCGTGCACATGGTGACGGTGTGCGACATTGCCGGTGCCACCGATACGTCAGCGCCGGTGTGCAACGCCACCGCCATCGTCGGCTCCGAGACGCATGAATTCCTGGTGACGAAGGATGCCTTCTGGCTGTGGCTGAGCCCGACCTGGGACGAACGCGATCATGAGGGCGAACTGGCCTGCGAGGATAAGCGCGCAGGCCTGCAGGACATCGCACCTTCGGTGCTTGTCCGCCTGCCGATCGATGGCGCCAAGCCTTCGGTGCTGAGTGTGCGCGGCGAGCCGCAGAACCAGTTCTCGATGGATATGGACGCCGGCAGCTTCCGCGCGGTGCTGGACTGGTATCCTGCCGGATGCGGCCCGTGGGACCGGCCTGACGCGGCAGAGCTTGCCTATTTCGACACGCCGCTTGATGCGCTGAGCGATGTGCTCGAGGACACGGCCGGCGGGCGCTATTTCGATCTGCCCTCGCCGGGAGCGTCGGACTATGAGGCCCGCTTCACTGAAGCGCACCTGGTTTATGGTGCGCGCGAAGGCTGGGGCAGCTGGCCGCCGCCGGAAGGGGAGCCGCGCGACAATGGCCGGGCCATCATCGTGCCGGTGGACGATCCGGCGCGGCCGGTCACGCTGGAGCTGCCGCATGATGTAATCCGCGCCGAGCGGGCAGGCCCTTATATGGCGCTGACCGGCTATCATGATCATACCGGCCTCAGCCTGTCGCTGATTGATCTGCGCGGGGAGCCAAGACTGTCGGGCTCGCTGGTGCTCAAGGACCGGTTCGAAAGCGAGAACCGCAGCCATGCCTTCAACAGCCGGATCGATGGGAGCGGGGAGGGGCTGATCGGCCTGCCGACCATTCCGAAGTCAACCGACGCGGCGCGCTGGTGGTGGTGGTCGCAAAGCTCCGACATGACTTATGTCGCGGCGGCGGCAGACGGGTCGCTGAGCGCGGCCGGCCTGCTGGAGGCGACCCGCCTCGATCCCGCAGAAGCGTCTGCGACCGGATATGTGTGCGAAGTCTCGTGCGTCGACTGGTATGGCAATGCGCGGCCGATCTTTACCGGTGGGCGCCTGCTGGCGCTGCTCAACTCGGAACTGGTCGAGGGCGAGCTGAAGGAGGGCACGGTTTCCGAACTGCGCCGGATCGACCTGACTGCGCCGCTGGCGGACTGATGGAGACCCGCCTCAGCCCCGGCCGGGAGCGGCGCCGGCGTTGAGGCGGTCGATCAGCTGGGGCGTGACGGTGCCGGTGACCGGCAGGTTCTCGCTGCGCTGATAGTCGCGTATGGCGGCTGCGGTCTGCGGGCCGAGCACGCCGTCTGCCTCGCCGCCGAGATAGCCGAGGCGTGACAGCGCTGTCTGCACCGCCTGCACCTGCAGCGGGTTGCCGGTGTTCCAGCGCTGGGCGCCGAAGCGCCCATTGGCGAGGGCCATGGCAGGCGCCTCTTCCCAGCGATCGGCGAGTTGCCGAACATCCGAGACCACCGCTTCCGGCAGGCGGGCCGAGAGGTTGCGGACTTCCAGAGCGGCGCCGCCGTCGCCCTGGCGGGCGGCGAGTTCGAACCAGTAGAGCGCGTCGCCCGGATCCTGTTCGACACCGATCCCTTCGGCATACATGACGCCGAGATTGTATTGCGCGTCGGTGAACCCGTGATCGGCGGCGCGGCGGAACCATTCGGCGGCGCCGGCTTCATCGGCGGGGCCACCTTCGCCTTCGGCCATGAAGAGGGCGAGGTCGTACATCGCGCCGACATGGCCCTGTTCGGCGGCCCGCGCGATCAGGCTGCGCGCCTGGATCAGATCCTGGTCGACGCCCTGGCCAAGCTCATAGATCTTGCCGAGATCGTACTGGGCGGGCGCGATGCCTTTCAGCGCGGCGCGGCGCAGGAGCGGGATCGCCGTATCGAGGTCACCGCCGGCCCGCAGGCTCTGGGCGAGCTGGTACTGGGCGATCGCATTGCCGGCATTGGCTTCCGACTCGACCGTGACGATCGCCGGGATCGGCGGATAGCTGACGGCAGGCGCCGGTGTCAGGGCGGCAAGCGTGCCGGTGCTTTCCGGCTGGGCGGTTTCGGGCGCTGTTTCGGGGGCGGTCTCTTCCTGGAAGATGTCCGCCTCCATGGCCGCCAGATACCCCATGTCGAACAGGTCGCCCTCATCGGCGGCCGGGCCGCCCATCGCGGCAAATTCGGAATAGGCTTCGCGCGGGGAGGGGGCCGGTTCCGGGGTTGCCGCTGCAAACACCGGATCGACATAGGTATCGACCGGGCCGGACAGGGCCGGATCAGGTGCCTGCTTGCCGCGGAGATAGAGATAGGTTCCGGCGCCTGCACCGGTCAGCACGACCGCCGAGGCGGCGAGATAGAGCGGCGCCTTACCGATGCCGCGCGGCTTCGGCGCGGCCAGCGGCGCTGCGGCGCTGCGGCGGACAGCCTTGTGCGTATCGGCGGCCGCCATCGCGGCGCGGCGCGCGCGGGCGATATAGTCGCTGGTGGTTGCCTCTTCATCAGCCGCCATCGAATCCAGCGTATCGATCAGGTCGGCGTCGTCCCCCCGGTTATCAGCCTCCGGGGCGGCGCCCGCGAAAGGGCGCGGTCCGGGTTCCTCATCCTCAGAGTCGAAGATGTCGGACTCCCGCGCTTCGCTGCGGGCTTCCTCCAGGCCGGCGAGTTCCGCCAGCGGATCATAATCGTCGCTGTCTTCTTCGGGCGCGGAGTCGGTTTCCTCGAGGCTGGCGAGGAATTCGTCATCGTCGAGACCGGATCCGGCGGCGGGCAGGTCTGTGGCCGCAGCCTGATCGCGCACCGTGCTCAGCCGCTCGACCGCCGCGCGGATCGCGTTGAAGTCGGCGCCATAGGGATCGTCCTGCGGAGCATCTTCTTCGCGGGCTTCGGGGGCAGGCGCGGCCGTTGCTTCGGCGGGGTCTTCCCAGTCCTCGAAGCCGGAGGCGAAGGTTTCGTCCTTACGCTCGGGCTCTTCTCCCGCGAGGCCGCCGGCGCCGGGGCTGTCTTCTCCGGTGTCTTCACCGTCTGAGAAGAAGTCTTCCTCGTCCGAGAGGTCGGGGGCCGTTTCGGTCTGCAAGGCGGGGGCGGGGTCGGCCGGACCCGGCTGGTCATAGTCAAGGTCCCCTGCCTGATCATGGCCGGCCATCAGGTCTTCAAAGGCAAGACCGCTGGCCACCGCCGTCTCATCGAACAGGGCCTCTTCGCCTTCGTCTGCTTCCGACGGGCCCGCACCAATCGGATCGGCCAGCGGCAGCGAAGCCTCGAAGCCAGCTTCGAAAGGCTCGTCTTCTGCTTCCTCCGCCTGCGGTGGATCAAGGGTGATCGGCGGGGGCAGGGGTGTGTCCGGCGGTGCGGAGAAGGCTTCCAGGCTCTCCAGCCGCGAGGCAAGCGCAGCGATGGCGCGTTGCACCGGTGAGATCGAGGTCACCGATTGTTCGTGGATGTCTTCGAGGCGTTCGGAAACACTGGCGAGCGCATCCGACAGGCGCGCATCGGTCTGCTTGCGGTTCGCGTCCATTTCCTCGGCGAGGGCAGCGAGCGACTCGTCCTGGCGTTTCTGGAGACGCACCGCAGCTACCGTGACCTGTTCGCCGACCTGTTCGATCGCTTCGGCGCTGCGGATTTCGCTTTCCTCGATGCGGTTGTCGACATGTTCGGCCAGGGCATCGATCCGTTCGGAGACGGCCGTGCCGAGGCGTTCGATCTCTTCGCGCACGCCGGCCGTCATCTCCTCGGGATCACGCGCTTCCACGTCCGCCAGCCGGGCCTTCAGTTCGCCGATCTCGGTGCGCAGCTGTGTTTCGGTTTCCGAATCCTGCTCTGCTGTGCGGGCGATCTCGCTGGCGAGTTCCTGGCGGGCATTGTCGACCGTCGAGCGGACGAGCCGGGTGATATCCTCGAAACGGGCCTCGAACTCCGTACGCAGACGTTCGGCGAGTTCAGGGTCGACGGTTTTCGCCACCGCGTCGATGCGCTCGTCGAGACTGGCGAAGGTGGATTCAAGACCCTTTAGCGCCGCGTCGGTGGTTGTCTCGGCGCGGTTGAGGCGTTCCTGCACGCGCAGGAGGGTCGCCTCCATAGAGGTCAGCGCACCGGAGACATCTTCCTCGACCGCGCTGATGCGGGCGTCGGCATTGCCGGTCGCGGCGAGGCGGGCCTGGACGTCGTCTTCCAGCTTGCCCATCCGTTCGGTGAGGTCGCGGGCCGCTCCTTCGCTGCGCTGCTCGGCCTGCTGGACGGCGCGTTCAACCCTGGCGGCGGCGTCTGAGAGCTTACGCTCGACGCGCGCTTCCATGCCTTCGACGCGCTCTGCGAGATCGCCGAAGCCGGCTTCGACGCGGCCCTTGATCGCCTGGGTCTCATTCTGGGTGAGTTCGGCTTCTTCATAGACATGGCTGGCAAGCTTGCCGAGCGCCGATTCCAGCGCTTTCAGGGCTTCGAGGTTCTGCTTGCCGCCTTCGTCCTGCTCCATGCGGCGGACCTTGGCCTGCAGCGCCTCATGGGTAGCGCGCATTTCCTCGATCAGGCCCTCGACATGGCCAGCGACGGCTGCGGCTGTCTGTTCGGAATTCTGGATCCGGGCGACGAGACCGAGGACGGTATGGTCGATGCCGGTGATGGCGAGGGTGGAGCGTGCCTCGCTTGCCTCGATGCGCCGGGACAGGCGTTCGAGCGCATTGGCGGCATCCTGCGGGCGCGCTTCGGGCTGGCGCGGCGGCGCGCGGTAGCCGGTCTGGCCGTAATAGGGATTGTAGTTCGGCGGGGGGGCTTCTTCCTGCTCGTAATTCTCCGGGGCGCTGAGCATCCGGCTCAGATACTCCACCAGGCTGATCCCCTCGGCCATTGCGGCTTCGCGGGCCGCTTCGCGGGCTCGTTGATCGAAGCCTCTCATCGTCCACGGTCCCGACTGACTCATTGCGCCCACTCCTCGCGCCTCGCACCGCTCCCGTCTGTGGTTAAGACGAGCGGCCGATTTGTTCACATTTTCCAGAAATGCAGGCGCGACCCTTAAGGCTGCGTTAATTCTGATATTTCCGGGCATTGCGGGGTGAACGGAACGGTGCGGCAGATCGCCGGGACGGCTTCCCTTCGCGTAAGCGGAAAATTGACGTTGACGTACGCGGAAAGCTGGCTAGTCTGATCCGACTAATAAAAACAATACCGAGTGTGACACTTCAAGGGAGATAGCCATGCATAAGCCTGCCTCATCGATTTCTGCTGCGGAATCCCGCACTTACACGATCTCCGAGCTCGCCCGGGAGTTCGGGGTGACCCCGCGCGCGCTGCGCTTCTATGAAGACAAGGACATGCTGCATCCGGCCCGGGATGGCATGATGCGCCTTTACTCCAATCGTGATCGCGCCCGGCTGACGATCATCGTGCGCCTTAAGCGTCTCGGCCTGCCACTCGCCGATATCCGCGAAATCCTCGATCTCTATGCCCTCAATGACGGCAAGCGCGCCCAGACGCGGATGATGCTGGAGAAATTCCGCAAACAGGCCCGCGAGCTGGAAGTCCAGCGCCAGGACATCGATACCGCGCTGCACGAGCTATATAAGGGCATCGACTGGCTTCAGGGCATTGTCGAAAATCCCGGCCCGTCCGAGGAGACCAAGCGCCAGGCGGCGGCTTATGAGCAGGTCGCCCGCAAGCAACTCGACGAAGTCTGACGGATCAGCTACTGACAATTTTGATGATAAGCAGCGTGTTGGAATGACTTTTCCAGCACGCTTTGCCATTCAAGCACTCAAACACCCCGTTTGAGAGGAGTCAGACAAGATGCCCCGTTACGACGCGCCCGTCCGCGACATGCAATTCATTCTCCATGAAGTGCTCCAGCTTCAGAATTATGCGAACCTTCCCGGCTTTGCCGATGCGAGCCCGGAGACGATCAACCAGATTCTGGATGAGGGCGCGAAGTTCGCCAAGAATGTCCTGTTCCCGCTGAACACTGTCGGCGACCGGCAGGGCTGCAAGCGCAATCCGGATGCGAGCGTCAAGACGCCCGACGGCTTCCCGGATGCGTACCGGCAACTGGTCGAGAATGGCTGGCCTCTGTTGTCAGCCGAGCCGGAGATGGGCGGGCAGGGCCTGCCGCATGTGGTCAATATCGCCTGGACCGAGATGGTCTCCTCCTCGAACATGGCGTTCGGGATGTATCCGGGCCTGACGCACGGGGCCTATCAGGCGCTGATGGCGGGCGGATCGGACGAGCTGAAAGCGAAGTACGGTCCGAAAATGGCTTCGGCAGAATGGGCCGGCACGATGAACCTGACCGAGCCGCATTGCGGCACGGACCTTGGCCTGATGAAGACCAAGGCGGTTCCCCAGGGCGATGGCACCTACAAGATCACCGGTCAGAAGATCTGGATCTCGGGCGGCGAACAGGACCTGACCGAAAACATCATCCACCTTGTCCTCGCCCGGATCGAGGGCGGGCCGGAAGGCATCAAGGGCATCTCGCTCTTCCTCGTGCCGAAATATCTCGTCAATGAGGATGGCAGTCTCGGCGCGCGCAATGCCTGCCAGTGCGGTGGCCTGGAAGAGAAGATGGGCATCCATGGAAACGCGACCTGCGTGATGAATTATGACGGCGCCACCGGCTGGCTGGTCGGCGAGGAACATAAAGGCATGCGCACCATGTTCGTGATGATGAATGAGGCGCGCCTCGGCGTCGGCCTGCAGGGGCTGTCCCAGGCCGAGATCGGCTATCAGAACGCGCTCGACTTCGCGAAGGACCGCGTTCAGGGCCGGGCGCTGACCGGCGCCGCCGCGCCGGAGAAGCCCGCCGATCCGATCATCGTGCACCCGGATGTGCGGCGCATGCTGCTGGACCAGAAAGCCTTCATTGAGGGCGCGCGCGCCTTCGTCTACTGGATGGCCTTCCAGGGCGACCTGCAGCACAAATCGCCGGACGAGAAAGTGCGCGAACGGGCCGGTGATTATATGGCCCTGCTGACGCCGGTGGTGAAAGCCTATCTCACCCATAAGGGCTATGAGAGCGCCAATCTCGGCCTGCAGCTGCATGGCGGCTCGGGCTTCACCCGCGAATGGGGCTTGGAGCAGTTCGTGCGCGATTGCCGGATCACTACGATCTATGAAGGCACGAATGGTGTGCAGGCGCTCGATCTGGTCGGGCGCAAGCTGGGCGCCAATGGCGGGCGGGCGGTGTTCAGCTTCTTTGCCGAGATCGACGAGTTCGTCAGCGAGAGTGAACGCACCGAGGGCATGGCGCCTTATCTGGAGGGGCTGAAGACCGTGCGCGGCCAGCTTCAGGACGGCACGATGTGGCTGATGCAGAACGGCATGAGCGACTTCAACAATGCCGGCGCCTCCAGCCATGACTACCTGCACCTGATGGGCCTGACGGCGCTCGCCTATATGTGGGCGCGTATGGCGAAGGTCTCGCTGGAGAAGGCGGGCTCGGGCGATCCGATCTATGCTTCCAAGCTCGCCACGGGACGCTATTTCGCCGAGCGGATGCTGCCGGATGCGGCTGCACATCTTGCCAAGGTCAAGACCGGGGCGGCATCGATGATGGCGCTCGACGCCGCGCAATTCTGACGCGGCCTCCCTGACGCAGCGGCACGGCTGGAGAAACCGGGCCGCTGCGACTACATGCTGACGTGAACGTAAGCGGCAACCTGGCCGCTTGTCCGGATTGGAGAAAACCGATGCTCGAGAGCCCGCTGAATGTCCCGAAAGCCGCCTGGCGTCAGGACGAGGAACTCGACATTTTCGCCGACGCCGTCGGCCAGTTCTTCGAGCGGGAATGCGCCCCGCATGTGCCGGCCTGGCGCAAGGCTGGCGTGGTGCCGCGCGAGATCTGGACCAAGGCGGGCGAGATGGGCCTGCTGGGGGCCTCGGTGCCGGAAGAATATGGCGGTGCGGGTGGGGATTTCCGCCATGAAGCCATCATCATCGAACAGCAGCAATGGAAGGGCATCGACGGGTTCGGCATCACGCTGCACAACGCGATCATCGCCCCTTACATCACCGCTTATGGCACCGAGGAGCAGAAGCGCCGCTGGCTGCCGAAAATCTGCTCCGGCGAGCTTGTCACCGCCATCGCCATGACCGAGCCGGGCGCCGGCTCCGACCTGCAGAACATCAAGACGACCGCCAAGCGCGACGGCAACGAATATGTCATCAATGGCTCCAAGACCTTCATCTCGAACGGCCAGACCGCCGACCTGATCCTCGTCTGCGCCAAGACTGACCCGACCAAGGGCGCCAAGGGCATCTCGATCGTCTGTGTGGAAACGGACGCGGTGGAAGGTGAGGGCGGGTTCCGCCGCGGGCGCAATCTCGACAAGGTCGGCCAGCATGCGGCCGACACCTCCGAACTGTTCTTCGATGAAGTCCGCGTGCCCGCGACGCATCTGCTGGGCGACGAGGAAGGCAAGGGCTTCATCCAGCTGATGCAGAAACTGCCGCAGGAGCGCCATGTCATCGGCCTGCAGGGCATCGGCATGATCGAGCGCGCGATCCACGAGACGGTCGCCTATGTGAAAAGCCGCAAGGCCTTCGGCGGCACGATCTTCGATTTCCAGAACACCCAGTTCAAGCTGGCAGAATGCAAGACGGAGGCGACTGTGGCGAAAGTGTTCGCAGATCATTGTACGGAGCTTCTGCTGAAGGGCGAGCTGGATGCGGCGACCGCCTCGATGTCGAAATACTGGATCAGCGATCTCCAGTGCAAGATCATCGACGAATGCCTGCAGCTGCATGGCGGCTTCGGCTATATGGACGAGTATCCGATTGCGCAGATGTACGCCGATGCGCGCGTGCAGCGAATTTATGGCGGCGCAAATGAAGTGATGAAGATGCTGATTGCGAGGACGCTTTGAGGGATTGGAGCAACTGGCCGGTTATCGAGGTTGATTGTTGCGGTGTGCAAAGCGAGACCGAATTTTGGGATCGCTATCTTACTGCAACTAAACCCGAACTTGGTCATTTGTTCGGTCGAAACTTGGATGCATATTGGGATGCGGTTGAGTGGGGCGGGCCAGGATGGCCTGGCGAAGTCAATTTGCGGTTCTTGAACTGTCGATCTCTGTCAAGTTTTCGAAATGGTGAGTTTCTGAGGATTTTGCGAGAAGTGTCGGCGGAGATGAAGCACAGGAAGGTAGATCTTGTTGACTGATGTCTGATCGTGACCTCCTCCGCGAAGTTTTCCCCACGCCCGCGCGCAGTTCGGTATCCCTCGGCTTTGAGCTCCTTGAACTGGACGCCAAAGCGATGACCACGCGCGTCCGGTTCAACGGCAGCCCGGAATTCACCAATCCGGCTGGTTACATCCAGGGCGGTTATCTGGTAGCCATGATGGACGATACAATCGGCATGCTGGCGACGATCAAGGCCGGCAATTCGAAATACCCCTCGACGGTCGACCTGCACACGCATTTCCTGCGGCCTGTGCGGGTTGGCATCATCGAGGTCGCGGCCCGGCTGCGCAATATCGGCCGGGCGATGATCTTCGCCGAGGCCGAATTGTTTGACGCCCGCGGCAAGGAAGCCGCCCGTACCGCCGCCTCACTCACACTCAATCCGGTGAAAACACCGGCTGACACACGACCATCCTGACTTCCCAAAGGAGCCTTCCATGCCCGAAGCCTATATCTACGACGCCGTGCGCACGCCGCGCGGCAAAGGCAAATCCTCCGGCGCGCTGCACGAGATCACGGCGCTAAGCCTTGGCACGCAGGTGCTGCAGGCGATCCGTGAGCGGAATGATCTCGACACGTCCAAGGTTGATGATGTCGTGTTCGGCTGCGTCTCGCCGGTGGGCGAGCAGGGCGCCGATATCGCCCGCATCGCCGTGCTCAACGCCGACTATGCCGAGACGACCGCCGGGGTGCAGATCGACCGTTTCTGCGCTTCCGGGCTCGAAGCGTGCAACATGGCCGCTGCCAAGGTCATGACCGGCGAGGCTGACATGGCGATCGGCGGCGGCGTCGAATCGATGAGCCGCGTGCCCATGGGCGCATCCGGCGGCGCCTGGTCGACCGACCCGCAGGTTGCCTTGAAAACCTATTTCACGCCGCAGGGCATCGGCGCCGACACGATCGCCACGAAGTATGGCTTCAGCCGGGATGATGTGGACGCCTTCGCGCTGGAAAGCCAGAAGCGCGCCGCAACCGCCTGGAAGGAAGGCCGTTTCAAGAATTCGGTCGTGCCGGTGCGCGATCAGATGGGCGGTATCCGTCTTGCCCATGATGAACACATGCGCCCCGACACGACGATGCAGAGCCTCGCCGCGCTCGACCCGTCCTTCGCCGGTATGGGCGCGATGGGCTTCGATGAGGTGATCAAGCAGCGCTATCCGGAGCTGGAAAAGATCAACCACGTCCATCACGCCGGAAATTCCTCGGGCATCGTGGACGGCGCCTCGGCGGTGCTGTTCGGCTCGAAGGAAATGGGCGAAGCTCTCGGCCTGAAGCCGCGTGCGCGCGTCCGCGCCATGGCCTCGATCGGCTCGGAGCCCGGCATCATGCTGACCGGCCCGACCTATGTGACCCAGAAAGTGCTGAAGAAGGCCGGCATGAATGTCGGCGATATCGACATCTATGAGCTCAACGAAGCCTTTGCTTCGGTCGTCATGCTGATGATGAAGATGCTCGACATCCCGCACGAGAAAATGAACGTCAATGGCGGCGCCATCGCCATGGGCCACCCGCTCGGCGCCACCGGCGGCATGATCCTGGGCACGGTGCTGGACGAGTTGGAGCGGTCCGGCAAGGAGACGGGTCTCATCACCCTCTGCGTCGGCGCCGGTATGGGCACGGCGACGATTATTGAGCGCGTTTAGTCACGATACAGAATACTGAGAGCAGTCCAATGAAACTCGAAACCTTCACATTTGACATCGACGGTGACGGCATCGCCCACGCCGTCTTCGACGTGCCGGGCCGCAGCATGAACACGCTGACAGGCAAGGCCGTTGCCGACATCATCGCCATTGCAGACGAAGTCGCCTCGAACGACAAGATCAAGGGCCTCGTCCTCTCCTCCGGCAAGGCGAGCGGCTTCTGCGCCGGAGCTGACCTCGGCGAACTGGGCGACCGCGCGGGCGCAGGCGGCGAGAAGAAGCAGAAGTCCGTAGACGAACTGAAAAAGGAACAGTTCGAGCAGGGCTTTTCCCTCAACGCCACGCTGCGCAAGCTGGAGACCTGCGGCAAGCCGGTGGCCGTGGCGCTGAATGGCCTTGCCCTTGGCGGCGGGCTGGAAGTGGCGCTTGCCTGCCATTACCGCGTCGCGGCGAATGACAATCCGAAGCTGCAGTTCGGCCTGCCGGAAGCCAAGATCGGCCTCCTGCCGGGCGCCGGCGGTACGCAGCGCCTGCCGCGCCTCGTCGGCGTTCAGGTCGCCCTGCCGCTGATCCTTCAGGGCGAAAGCTTCGATGCGGAAAAGGCGCTCGCCATGGGCGTGGTGCAGGAACTTGCACCGTCTGCGGAGACCGTTGACCGCGCCAAGGCCTGGGTAAAGGCCAATCCGAAAGCGAAAGCGCCGTGGGACGAAAAGGGCTTCAAGGTGCCCGGCGGCGTGCCGCACAAATCGCCGGGCGCTGGCCAGGTGGCGACGATGGCGAACATGATGCTGTCGGCCAAGACCTATGGCAATTATCCGGCGCAAAGGAACATCCTTTCCTGCATCTATGAAGGCATCCAGGTGCCGATCGATGCGGGCCTGCGCATCGAGACGCGTTATTTCATCAACACCCAGCAGCGCCCAGAGGCGAAGGCGATGATCCGTTCGCTGTTCCTCTCCACGCAGGCGCTGTCGAAGGGCGCCAACCGCCCGGCAGGCTTCGACAAGGCCGAGATCAAGAAGGTCGGCGTCATCGGTGCGGGCCTGATGGGCGCCGGCATAGCCTATGAGCAGGCCCGCGCCGGCATCCGCACGGTGCTGGTGGATGTGAAGCAGGAAGCGGCCGAGAATGGCAAGCAGTACTCGGCGCGCCTCGTGGAAAAGGCCGTTTCGCGCGGCAAGAGCACGAAAGAGAAAGGCGACGAACTTCTCTCCCTCATCACGCCGACCACGGACTATAAGCTGCTGGAAGACTGCGACCTCGTGATCGAAGCTGTCTATGAGGACATGGACCTGAAGCACAAGGTTCTGGCAGATGTCGAGGCCAGGGTTGGCGAAAATGCCATCGTGGGGTCGAACACATCTACGCTGCCGATCACCCAGCTGGCCACGCCGCTGAAACGGACCGAAAAGTTCATCGGCATCCACTTCTTCTCGCCCGTCGAGCGGATGGGCCTTGTCGAGATCATCATGGGCAAGGAGACGAGCCAGGAGACGCTCGCGAAGACGATCGACTATGTCCTCAAGATCCGGAAGACGCCGATTGTCGTCAATGACAGCCGCGGCTTCTACACATCGCGCTGCTTCGGCACCTACACGCAGGAAGGTCTCGAAATGTTGTCGGAAGGCATCAAGCCGGCGATCATCGAGAATGTCGGGCGCCAGGCCGGTATGCCGATGGGGCCGCTGGAAGTCTCCGACTCGGTCGGTCTCGACACGGCGCTGAAAGTCGGCCGGGCAACGGCCAAAGCCGTCGGCTTCGATTATAATGAAGCCCCGCTGGGCCGAATGATGGCCTGGATCGTGGAAGACAAAGGCCGTGTCGGGCGCAAGGCCGGCAAGGGCTTCTATGACTATAACGATCAGGGCAAGCCCGACCGGATCTGGCCAGACCTCAGCGAACAGGTCGATGTGAAGATCGACGAATGCCCGCCGGCGATGAAGAAGGAGCTGACCAGCCGTCTGCTCATCCGTCAGGCCATCGAGGTCGCCCGCTGCTTCGAGGAAGGCGTCATCACCGATGCGCGCGACGGCGATATCGGCTCGATCCTCGCCTGGGGCTTTGCACCGTATTCCGGTGGCTGCGTCAGCTATATGGACCTGATCTGGGGCGTGCCTGCCTTTGTCGCCGAGGCAGACCGGCTGGCCGACACGTATGGCGAGCGGTTCCGTCCGGGCAAACTACTGCGTGAAATGGCGGAGAAGGGCCAAAGCTTCTACGAACGCTTCCCGCCCGCCGGGGAGAAGAAAGCGGCGGCATAATCAGCCTGCAGAAGAAACAGAAAGGGCCGGGGCTTTGCTCCGGCCTTTTTCCTTGCCTCAGTCCGGCAATGCCGGTGCGAGCCTGCGCCACATTTCCTGTGTGAAGTCGGCGTCCCGCGCGGCGCTCCCGGTGCGGACAATGACGAGGCCGCGTGACGGCACGACGAAGAGCTGCCGGTTCAGCGCGCCGAGGGCGGTGGCAAGATCATCCGGCGCTGCCGGAATGAACGGTCCCTCGCGGCGGGTGGCGCCTGCGTCCGGTCCGGCACTCCACTCGCCGCCATTCAGCCACCAGAGCCGGCCATAGGCCGGGTTTGTGCCTGTCGGCGTCAGGATGGCGCGCAGCTGCGCCTCGGAAATCACGCGCCGCCCGTCCGGCGCAAGACCGCCTTCCAGAACCATCTGGCCGATCCTGGAAAGGTCGCGCGGTGTCGCGGTCAAGGCGAGTGGATTGCCGACTGCGCCGAAACTCTCCGGGCGCGGTCGCCAGGCCGTATCCTTCAGGCCCAGCGGGGCGGCGAGCCAGTCTTCGGTCAACGCCGGCAGAGGTTGGCCCGCCACCGCCTCGAGCACCGCCAGAAGGTGTGCATAGGCCGGCGTGTTGTAGAAAAAGCGGGTTCCGGCGGGCGCCTCATAGTCAAGCCCCGCGGTCAGGCCGGAATTCATCTCCATAAGATGGCGTACGGTGATGACCGCCTCATTGTCCGCCCCGGCCCTGGACCAGCCCGGGCCGATATAGTCCGAAACCGGACGATCCGGATTGACGAGGCCCTTGTCCGCCGCGATCCCCATCAGCAGTGCGGCGATGCTCTTCTGCAGCGAGGCGACATCCTCGATCAGCGCGCCGTTTGACGCCGTGCCGTGGACAAAATTCTTGCTGAATTCCGCTGCGCTGTGCGGGGCGGGCCAGTAGCGCTCCGCGATAATCCGTCCCCGGTCGAGGATGATCAGGCCGGTGCTGTTCTGGGATTCGGTGTAGGCGATGAAAGCGTCCAGCGCGGCGGTGTCCCAGCCGGCCGCTTCCGGCAGGATGTAGAACGCCTCCGGGGGAAGGTTCGTGTCGGCAGGTACCGTGGTGCCAGCGGCTCCCGGCGGGCGCGCCGGCAAGGGCGCCTCCGCTGCGCAGGCTGCGAGCGCCAGCGCGAGCAGGCCGGCCACCGGGCTGGCGAGGCGGGGTCGTGTCGGCATCAGGTCCATCCTGTCTGGGTGTCCCGGCGAGGCTAACACCGCTTCGCGCGGCCGCGAAGCTTGCCCCCTCAAGCGAAAAGGCCGGAGCACGGCTCCGGCCTTTCGTTCAATTCCGGCTCGCTGCCGGACTATTTCTTGCTGCGTGCCCACCAGCCGGTGCGTTTCGGACCTTCCGGTTCAGCGGACGCAGGCGCAGGGGCTGCGGCCGCATCAGGCTTTGCTGTTTCCGCTTCCGCCTCAGCCATGACAGGCTCCGGCGCGGGTTCAGGTTCGGGTTCGGCAGCGACCGGTTCCGGTTCGGCTTGTGGCGCCGGTTCGGCGGCCAGCGGCAATTCCGGCTCAGCGGGTGGCTCAGGGGCGTCGGTCGGCGCTTCTTCGCTCGCCGCTGCTTTTCCGCTCCGTCGGTTTCTGCGCGGCCGGGCGCCGCGCGTTTCATCCGGTGCAGTCTCGGCCGCATCAGGCCCAGCAGCGGTGTCGGTCACTTCCTCTGCTTCTGCCTCTGCTTCTGCTTCCACCTCTGCCTCTGCAGGCTCCGGCGCGGTGTCGGTCTCCGGAACCGGCAGGCCGATCGAGGGCTCTTCCTCCGACAGCATCACATCCGCGCTGACAGACAGGCCATCGAGGAAGGCGCCGCCATCGGCAATCGCGGCGACATCGCCGCCCTCACGCCCGCCTTCGCCCCGGCGCCGGCGGCGTCCGCCCCGGCGGCCCCGGCGGCGGCGCTTGCGCTGGCCGTCACTGTCCTCGCCGGCGGCATCAGCGGTGCCAGCTTCGTCCTCGCTGTCCTCACCGTCCTCGTCATCATCCTCGGCGTCTGTTTCGGGCCCGCCGGCGACAGGCTCGGCATCGACGACTTCGAGCCCGGTATCGCGGCCCTCGCTGCGTCCGCGGCCACCCCGGCGCCGGCGCCGGCGCCGGCAGCTGCCCTGTTTGTCGCCGGATGCGGACTTAGGTGCATCGCCGCCTTCATCCTCCTCGCCGGTCTCGTCATCGGCCTCGATCAGATCGGCGTCATCCTCGTCCTCGTCATCGCGCGCGGAGGCCGGCGTCGGCTTCAGCAGCGAGCGCGGTGTCGGGCGTTTCTTCGGTTTGGCACCCGGATCGCGCTCGGCGTCGATCTGGAAGTCGCCGGGCAGCATGTCCTCGGAGGAGTGGATCGAGATGGCAAAGCCGGCGACCCGCTCGATCTCGATCAGCGCCTCGCGCTTGTTGTTGAGGATATAGAGCGCCACATCGGTCGGCGCCTTGACGGCAATGCCCTTCAGCCCGCCGGTGGCCGCGCGGGCCTCGATCGCCCGGATCAGTTGCAGCGCAGCCGACGGGATCGAGCGGCGCCGGCCGGTGCCATTACAGGCCGGGCAGGGGTCCGAGGTGGCCTGAAGCACGCCCTGGCGGCGGCGCTGGCGCGAGATTTCCATCAGGCCGAACTGCGAGATGCGGCCGTGCTGAACGCGCGCCCGGTCGACCTTCAGACATTCCTTCAGGCGTTTCTCGACCGCGCGGTTGTTCTTGTTCTCCTCCATGTCGATGAAGTCGATCACGATCAGCCCGGCGAGATCGCGCAGGCGCATCTGGCGGCAGGCTTCCTCGGCCGCTTCCAGATTGGTGCGCACGGCGGTCTGCTCGATATTGCGCTCGCGCGTCGCCTTGCCCGAGTTCACGTCGATGGCGACGAGCGCTTCGGTCTGGTTGATGACGAGATAGCCGCCGGATTTCAGCTGCACGGTGGGCGAGTAGATCGAATCGAGCTGGTTCTCGACCGCTTCGGCCACATAGAGCGGGTCGTCCGCCTTCCAGAGTTGGACCTTCTTGGCCTGGCTCGGCATGATGATCTTGGCGAGGTCTTTCGCCTCGCGATAGGCCTCATCACCCTGAACCCAGACTTCCTCGATCTCCTTGTCGAACATGTCCCGCATCGCGCGGTGGACGAGCCCGCCTTCGGCATTGATCAGCGCCGGGGCTTCGGAGTTCATCGTCTTTTCGACGATCTGTTCCCATAGTTTGGAGAGATAGTCATAGTCGCGCTTGATCTCGGCCTTGGTGCGTTTCGCCCCGGCCGTGCGCACGATCAGGCCCTGGCCGTCCGGCACATCCAGTTCGGAGACGATGGATTTCAGCCGCTTGCGGTCGGCCGAATTGACGATCTTGCGGGAAATGCCGCCGCCGCGCGGCGTGTTCGGCATCAGTACCGAATAGCGCCCGGCGAGGGAGAGATAGGTCGTCAGCGCCGCACCCTTGTTGCCGCGCTCTTCCTTGACCACCTGCACCAGCATCACCTGACGCCGGCGGATCACTTCCTGGATCTTGTAACGTTTCGAAACCGGGGTGCGCTGGGTCTTCTTCTGGCTGCGGCGCGCCGCTTTGGCGGGGCGGGGCGTGTCACCGGAGGCCTCGGCCTCGTCGTCCTCGCCGGCCTCATCCTCATCCTCTGCGGCGGCGTCATACTCGTCGCCATCGTCGCCATCCTCGTCGTCTTCCTCGACGACCTGAATGACCGGATTGCCGCCATTCTCGAGCTCGGCGCTCATGCCATGGGGCACATACGGGCCGTCATCATCCTCTTCGAGGGCGGCGGCGGCCTCTTCGGCGGCCTCGCGCAGCAGCGCTTCGCGGTCTTCGGCCGGAAGCTGGTAATAATCGGGATGGATCTCGCTGAAGGCGAGGAAGCCGTGCCGGTTGCCGCCATATTCGACAAAGGCCGCCTGGAGCGAGGGCTCCACCCGGGTCACTTTGGCGAGATAGATGTTTCCGCGGAGTTGTTCGTTGCCGGTTGTCTCGAAGTCGAAATCGTCAACCTGGCCATTGTTGACGATCGCCACCCGTGTCTCTTCGGGGTGGGCGGCGTCGATCAGCATCAGTCTGCTCATTAAACAGAACCTTTCGGTCCGGCGCCGCCCGCAAGGGCGCAGGGCGCCTCAGGCTGGCTGGCAGGCCGGAATAAGTGGTGAGGGAGGCGCCTTGCGGGCGCAGATCGCCAGCTCGCCTCGGCGAGTCGGTCAAACCTGCAGTATTTGCGGCACCTGTGCGCATTTATCCTGCTTTCCGGAGCGCGCCGCCCGCTTGCCTTGTCGGTGAAGCCGGGCCGGGGCGCACTGTTGGGAAACCGTTGGGCCAGCCCGAAAGGACGACCACGCGATGAATTGTGCCCAATTTCGCCTGCAATTGAAAGAGGCAAATTCCTGACCGCTGCGCTGCGTCTGCTAATCCGGGGTCAAGGCGGGGTTAATCTTCCTGTGGGTATTCATGGGAGGAAGGCAAAACGGGCCCATGCGGCCCTTAGAGAACCACCGGGCGGATGCTGGCACGTTTCATTTCACTCGTGTTAACACTTTGCTTTGGCGCCGTTTTCGGCGCCGTGGCGGATGTGTCGCAGGTGCGTGTCGTGGGCGACGGCGCGCCGACACGGATCACGATCTGGTCGGATACTGCCGAAGGCGGTGAAGTCTATCTTTCCGAAACCGGTGGTGAGCGGCGCATCATTTTCCCGCTAAGGTCGAACGCCTATTCGGCCGAAGGCCTCGGGACTGGCGGCGTCAGCTTCTGGCAGCTGAACCCGGGTCGGCTTGAATTCGTGCTCGACCGGCCGATGGGAGTTGCCCGCGTCCTGCGCCTGCCGCCAACAGGTTCGGAACGCGCCCACAGGGTGATTGTTGATCTCGACACGGTCTCCGATGCCCGCTTCTCGAGTGTTGCCCGGCGCGATGGTGGCCGGCTGGCGAAAGCCGAGGCCGATGGGGCCCGCGCGGTCGCTGCGGCGGGCACCCAGCTGGCCGGGGCCCGGACAAGCCCGCCGCGCCGGACGCTGCCGCGCAACAAGGGTGGGCATGTTGTCGTCATCGATCCCGGCCATGGCGGCAAGGATCCTGGCGCGCGGGCCCTGAATGGCGGCGTCGAGAAGGAAATCACTCTCAAGGCGGCCCTCGACCTGCGCGACCTCCTTGAGGCGGACGGGCGCTATGAAGTCCGGCTGACGCGCGACCGGGACGTGTTCATCGAGCTGGAAGACCGTGTCAGCATGGCGCGGGAATGGGGCGCGGAAATCTTCATCTCGCTGCACGCCGATGCGGCCGCGTCGAAGAGTGTCTCCGGCGCCTCGGTCTATACGATCTCGTCTGGCGCCGAGAGCCGGATCGACCGTGAGGCCAGCAAGAACAACTGGGTCATCCCGATCGAGGACGGCACACCGGAGCGGATCACCGGCATCCTCGCGGATCTCGTCAAGCGGGAAACCAAGACGCGCTCGGCGGAGTTTGCCGAACTCCTGCTGCCGGAACTGGCCAGGGCTGGTCCGGTCCTGCGCAATACCCACCGCAATGCCGGCTTCTATGTGCTGCTCGCACCGGATGTGCCGGCCGTGCTTCTGGAGCTCGGCTTTCTGACCAATGAGGCGGATGCGCGACGGCTTCAGTCCGAAGCGGGCCGCAAGGCCTCGGTGGAGGCGATCAAGCGGGCGATCGATACCTATTTCGACCGGCAGGATGTGCGCCTTGCCGCGCATTGATGCCGGACGCGGCGGCGGCGGCCCACTTGTCGCCCCCGGCGGATGCTGCAAGTGTCGGGGCATGCAGCTTCACCTCAAAATCCTCCTGATGGCCGCGCTTGCGGCGCTCGGTGCCTGCGCCAGCAGCAGCCCCGGCGGGCTCAGGTTCGGCAGTTTCGATGACCGCCCGCAAGAGGCGGCCAATTACCGCGACTTCATGATCGCCCGCATCGCCTCGATGACCAATGATCCCGGCATGGCGGCCCAGCGCTATGCCGCCGTCATCGACGCCATGCCGGAGCGCGCCTCGATTGCCGAACGGGCGGTCTTCTCGGCGCTCCTGGCAGGGGACTATCCGGCGGCCGCCTCGCTGGCCGCACGCGCCGAGGATGCGGGCAGCGAGGCGAGCCTTGTCCGCCTGACCCGCGCGACCGATCTCATCATCCGAGGGCAGGGGCAGAAGGCGGTGCCGTTGCTGGAGGAGTCCGCCTTCAGGCCGTTCAACCGGAATATCGCCCGGCACATTCTCGCCTGGCAGGCGCTGTCCCGCGGCGGTCTCGAGACGGCCGAGGCCTATGTCGCCGAGGGGCTGACCGGTGACACCGGCTATGACAGCCCGTCCCTCTACATGCTGGGCCTGATGCGGATGTCCGCCGGGCAGGACGAGCGGGCGCTGGAAGTCTTTGACGCGGTCTGGCGCTCTGGCGCGCGCCTTGCGATCGGCGTCGAAGCCCATGCCAGCCTTCTGGCGGCGCGCGGTGACCGCGAGGCGGCCTCTGCGCTGATTGGCGAATTCCTGCGCGAGGTTGGCGCGAATGCCGGCATCTCGGCCCTTGGTGCGCGGATTGAGGCGGGCGAGACGATCCGGCCCCGCCGCCTGACGACACGGCAGGGCGCGGCGCTGTCTCTCTATGTCCCGGCAGCGGCGCTGCTCTACCAGACCGATGACGATCTCTCGGCGGTCTATTTCACGCTGATCGCGGCGCTCGATCCGGACCTGCATGTCGCCCGCACTCTCTGGGGTCAGGCGCTGGCCGCTGCGGAGCGCTATGACGACGCCATCCGCATCCTCGACTCCGTTCCCGCCGCCTCGCCCTATCGCGCGAATGCGCGCGGCCAGCTGGCGGGCGTGCTGCACCGGGCCGGGCGAAGCGATGAGGCCCTCCGGGTTGCCGGTGAAGCCCTTGCAGGCAATCCCGACCGGGGCCTGCGCCTGCAGCTTGCCGACCTCTACATCGCGCAGGCGCGCTACGCGGACGGAGAGGCCGTCCTCGACGAGATCATCCGGGAAGATGCCGCCGAAGGCGAGACTGACTGGCGCGTGATCTTTGCGCGCGGCGCGGCGCGTGAGCGCCAGGGCAACTGGCCGGAGGCCGAGGCGGACCTGCTGACCGCCCTGGAACTCAGGCCGCAGAACGCAACCATCCTCAACTATCTCGGCTATTCCTGGATCGACCGGGGCCTCAATCTGGATGAGGGGTTCGAACTGATCCGGCGCGCGGTGATCCTGGAGCCGACGTCCGGCCATATCGTCGACAGCCTCGGCTGGGCGCATTACAAGCTTGGTGAATACGAGGACGCCGTCGATTATCTCGAACGCGCCGTCGAACTCCTGCCATCCGATCCGATCCTCAACGACCATCTCGGCGACGCCTACTGGCGTGTGGGGCGCCGGCTCGAAGCGGGCTTCCAGTGGCGCCGCGCCCTGACGCTCGATCCCGCCGAAGCCGACCGCGAAAAGATCGAGATCAAGCTCGGCTCGACACTCGGGCCGGATGCGCCGGAACTGCGGGCGCTCGAAGCCAGCCTGGCGGAGTAGGGCGGCGCCCATGAGCCAGGCGGGACGCAGCCAGTCGGCCTCAGCACCGGCAAAGGTGAACCTTTACCTGCATGTCGGCCCGCTCAAGGCCAATGGCCGGCATGACCTCGATTCGCTTGTCGTGTTCGCTGAGGAGCCTGCTGCTGACAGTCTGAGCGTGACCGCATCGGACACGCTCGGCCTCGAAGTCGAGGGACCGGGCGCCCGGGCGGCGGGACCTGCAGGCGAGAACCTCGTCCTGCGTGCGGCAAAGGCCCTGAGGGACGCCTCCGGCACCAAGCAGGGCGCGTTGATCCGGCTTCGAAAAGTCCTGCCGGTGGCGGCGGGGATCGGGGGCGGCTCGTCGGACGCGGCGGCGGCTCTGAGGCTGCTGACGGAACTCTGGAACCTGGACCCGGCGATTGCGGAGGCTGTGGCTCCCGGACTGGGCGGGGACGTACCGGTCGCGCTGGCGGGCCGTGCCGCGCGGATGCTGGGTGAGGGCGAGCGCGTCCTGCCGGTGAAGCTGCCCGGAAGCGTGCCGGCGCTGCTCGTCAATCCGGGCGTGGCCTGCCCGACCGGGCCGGTGTTCGCGGCCCATGATGCAGCGGGCGGCGGCGCCGGCTTCGGGGAGCTGGCACAACTGCCGGATTTCAGGACGCCGGACGAGCTGGCTGTCTGGCTCGGCACGCAGCGCAACGACCTTGAGGCCGCCGCGATCGGGCTCGTTCCGGAAATCTGCGCCCTGCTGGACTGGCTTGGCATGCAACCGGGTGTCCGCCTTGTGCGGATGAGCGGTTCCGGCGCGACCTGCTTTGCCCTGTTCGGCAAACTGGTCGATGCCCGGGCCCTCGAGAAACAGTTCCGCCGAGATTGGCCGCGCGGCTGGGCCGCTGCCTGCATGCTGGGAGACGCCGTGGCATGATGCCCGCGCTGCCCGCCGCTGCCGCTTTCCTCGTCAGCCTGCTCGTCTGTGGACTGATGATCCGGCTGGGGCCGAGGGATGCCCCTGATGGCGGCCGCAAGACGCAGGCACGCGCTGTGCCCAGTGCCGGCGGCCTTGGCGTGCTCGCCGGCATCGCGGCGGCGCTTGCCGTAGCCAGCCTCGCCCCGCCGCCCGGTATTGACCATGCCTTCGCCGGCATCGCCCACGACGCGCTGGCGGGCCCGATGCTCCTTGTACTGATCGCGAGCCTGCTGGGCTTTGCCGATGACCGTTTCAACCTGCCGGCCGGGCGCAAGCTGGGCGTTCTGGCAGCGGCGGCGCTTCTTGCGGCACTTTACGGCCCGCACATCGACCATTTCTGGCTGCCCGGAACAGGGCCAGATGGCGCCGCACTGCCGCTGATGCTGGCGCTCGCCGGCGCGGCGCTCTGGCTGTTCGTGATGGCCAATGCAGTGAACTTCATGGACGGGGCGAACGGCATCGCCATGGGTTCGGCGGCGATCATGCTGGCAGCGCTGGCGGTCATCGCGGCCCCGCCGCCCGGCGCCGCGCCCGGCATCCTGTTGCTCATCCTGATGGCGGCGGTGGCAGCCCTCCTCGGTTTCTTGGTCTGGAACCTGACAGGCCGGCTCTATGCCGGTGACACCGGCGCGCTCGCCATGGGTGCGCTGATTGGCGGAGCGGGCCTTGCCGCCGCGAGCGTCACATCCGTCTGGGTTCCGGCGCTGGTCGTGCTGCCGATCCTCACGGATGTCTTCCTCACCCTGATCTGGCGCGCGCGGCACCGCCGCCCGCTGATGCAGGCCCACCGCGATCATGCCTACCAGCTTTTCCTGCGTGCTGGCTGGAGCCATCTGAAAGTGGCCGGGCTCTGGTGGGCCTTGTCCCTCATCTCGGGGGCGGCGGCGGTGCTTGGCGCGAGGGCTGGGCCGGCCAGCGCGTTTGGCCTGTTTGCCATCCTTCTGGCGACCGGCATCCTGTTCTGGGTCTGGCAGCGCGTGACCCTCGGCCGGCGCCTCAATGCCGAAGGGCGCTAATAGGCCCGGCTGACGCAGAAATCGGCGAGGTCTTCCAGCGCGTCGCGATAGGGCGAGGCGGGCAGGGGCCGCAGCGCCCCCTTGGCGAGCGCGGCATAGGCTTCGGCCTCATGCACAGTCGCTTCGGCGGCGCCGGTTGCGCGGATCAGGTGCACGGCATGGGCAAGGTCTGAATCCTGCTGAGTCTCCGGGTTCAGCGCCCGGTCCCAGAAGGCCCGGTCCTCGTCCGATCCGCGCCGGCGGGCGATAATGACCGGCAGGGTGATCTTGCCCTCCCGGAAATCGTCACCGACCGATTTGCCGATGACGGAGGTCGTGCCGCCATAATCGAGCGCATCGTCGATGATCTGGAAGGCGAGGCCGAGATTCTTGCCATAGGTGGCGAGGGCGCCGGCATAGGCCTCGCCGCCGGCAGACATGGCGCCGGTCTCGGCGGCCGCCTCGAACAGGGCGCCGGTCTTGGCTTCGACGATGGCGAGATATTCCTCGGTCGGCAGGTCGCGCGTCTGCATCGCGGCCAGCTGGCGCACTTCGCCTTCGGCAATCACAGTAGAGGCCGTGGCCAGCCGATTCAGGATCTCCAGGCTATTGGCTTCGACCAGCAGATTGAACGCCCGCGCGAACAGGAAGTCGCCCACCAGGATCGAAGCCTTGTTGCCCCAGATCGCCTTGGCGGCGGGTTTACCGCGCCGCAGATCGCTCTCATCGACCACATCGTCATGCAGCAGGGTGGCGGTGTGGATGAACTCGACGGCCGCAGCGAGAGCGTGCGTCGCTGCATTCGCCTGGCCGACCGCATGGGCGGAGATCAGCGTGATCATCGGCCTCAGACGCTTGCCGCCCGCCGAGACGATATAGCCTGACAGGTCGGGAATCACGGCGACAGGGCTTGAGGCACGCTCTTTCAGCAGGCGCTCGACCTCAGCCAGATCGCCTGCCACGAGGGCCTGCATCCTCTCGGTGATCGAGGAGAGCTGGGCCTTGCTCTTCTGTTTCGGCGCGAGGGTCACGAGGGGTGCACTCCGGCAGGGGAAAGATTTCCAGATAAGTAGATTTACGCAAAAGCCGCTGCAACTCGACGCGGCACCGGGCCGCAGACGTTTGAGCGCATTGAGGGCGGCCGGGCAATACTGTTGCTTGCAACCTGCTGACAGGCTCATGCGTTTCGTGTTTTATGAGACACATGAAACACGCTGTTGTTGCCCTCGGGGCCATTCTGCTCGCCGCCTGCGCGAGTTCGCCGGTCTATGGTCCTGCCAGCAAGGAAGGCGCCATGGGCTATACATCCCAGCAACTGGAGACTGGCAGGCACCGGGTTTCCTTCACCGACAATGACCCCACCCGCGCCCGCAACATGGCGCTGCTCCGGGCTGCCGAGATCACCATGCTGGAGGGCAGGGACTGGTTTGAGGTCACCTCCGAATATGCTGACACGACCGGCAATCGCGGTAGCGGCTCGTCGATCAGCGTCGGTGGCGGTACCGGCAGCTATGGCCGCTCTTCCAGTGTTGGTGTTGGCGTCGGCTTCGGCATCCCGCTTGGCGGCGGCAGCTCCGGAAAGACAACCGCCGTGCTCGAGATCGTGACCGGCGCCAATCCCAAGCCGGACAAGACCACGGTCTATGATGCCCGCTCGGTGGACATGAACCTCCGGGGCCAGGTTCCCTGATGGAGGAAGTCTTCCGGACCAACGATCCGGTCGCGCTGTCCTATGCCGAACACCTGCTGTCGGAAGCGGGGATAGAGTATTTCGTGGCAGACCGTCATATCTCGGCCGTCGAGGGCAATATCGGCGTGTTCCCGCGCCGCCTGATGGTGCGCGAGGAGGATATGGGCCGGGCGGAGATGGTCCTGGCGGAGATGAGGGCCGAGTGAACGCTGTCACCCATGACACTGTCTATCAGGGCAGGGTCCGGCTCGTCCAACCGGAGACCGGCTTCCGGGCGGGATTCGACTCCCTGCTGCTCGCCGCCGCCCTCCCGGCGCTGGAGGCGGGTGCGGCGCTGGAGCTTGGCTGCGGGTCTGGCGGGGCGCTGCTGCCGGCGGCCTGGCGGATGCCGGCTGTGTCCTGGACCGGTCTCGAATTGTCCCCGATTGTCACCGAAATGGCCCGGGAAGGGTCCCGCCTGAACGGCTTTGACGCCCGCGTGACCATTGAAAATGCCGAAGCGTCAGAGTGGGTTAAGGCCCATGAGAACCGGTTTGACCTCGTTTTTTCCAATCCGCCCTATTTCGAACCCGGCCGGATTTCCGAGCCGGGGGCGGGCAAGGCAGACGCCTATATCGAGACCCTGCCGCTCGATGACTGGATCAAGGCGATGCTGTTTGCGGCGAAGCCCCGCGCGCCGGTCGTCCTGATCCACCGCGCCGCAGATCTTGCGCGTATCCTCTCCCGGCTGGACCGGCAGGCGGGAGAGATCACTGTCCTTCCAGTGGCTTCCAAGGCGGGCGAGCCGGCGCGCCGGGTGCTTGTCCGCGCCCGGAAGGGGCTGAAGCGCGGCCCGCTGACCCTGCTGGCGCCGCTGGTGACCCATCTCGCCGATGGCAGCGTCCGCACCCCCGAGGCCGACGCGATCCTTAAGGGCCATCCCCTTGCCTGGTGAGGCGGTATCGCCTCTGATCAGGACGGTTTTGCTTGAATTACTGACCGCCTGCCCCAAACTGCTACAGACAGGCGGATAACAAAGGGAGGAATCCCAATGTTCACATTCCTTTTGCTCGGGAGCCTTGCTCTCGGACTGTTCATCGCCCTCTACGGCGTGTTCGGCACGAAGGACCATAATGACAGCCGCAAACGCGGCTGGTGGTAAGCGCGCCTCTGCGGTTGCGCCGCCGCGCGCCGGGCGCTAGTGCGGGCAGGTTGTTTCCCGTGGATGCCCCCCATGTCTGCTCCGAAAGCTCACGCCAAACCGAAATCCTTTCAGGACCTGATCCTGACGCTCCAGAATTACTGGTCCGATCAGGGCTGCGCGATCCTGCAGCCCTATGACATGGAAGTCGGCGCCGGGACGCTGCATCCGGCCACTGTCCTGCGCGCGCTCGGGCCGAAGGACTGGCGCGCCGCCTATGTCCAGCCGTCCCGCCGCCCCAAGGATGGCCGCTATGGTGAAAACCCCAACCGGCTCGGCCATTACTATCAGTATCAGGTCATCCTCAAGCCCAACCCGGCCAATCTTCAGGACCTTTACCTCGAAAGCCTCTACCGGATCGGCATCGACCCCTCGGTCCATGACATCCGTTTTGTCGAGGACGACTGGGAAAACCCCACCGTCGGCGCCTGGGGGCTTGGCTGGGAAGTCTGGTGCGACGGGATGGAAGTCTCGCAATACACCTATTTCCAGCAGGTCGGCGGTCTCGATGTGGCGCCCGTCTCCGGCGAGTTGACCTACGGCCTCGAACGCCTCGCCATGTACGTCTTCGGCGTCGACAATGTCTACGATCTGCCCTTCAACGACCCGGCCTCTGAAGTCCCGCTGACCTATGGCGACGTGTTCCTGGAGAATGAGCGCCAGCAGAGCGCGTTCAACTTCGAACACTCCGATGTCGAGATGCTGAAACGCTGGTTTGCCGATTGCGAAAACCAGTCGAACGCCCTGCGCGAGGCCGGTAAACCGCTGCCCGCCTATGATTACGCCCTGAAAGCCTCCCACACCTTCAACCTGATCGATGCGCGCGGCGCGATTTCGCCCACCGAACGCCAGGCCTATATCGCCCGTGTGCGAGACCTTGCGCGCGGCGCCGCTGCTCAGTGGGCGGAGCAGGAAGAGGCGCGGGGTTGAACTCTCAGATCCCTGTCAGAGCTTTCGAAATGGGCCGCCACCAGTCGCTCTGATAGATCGCCGAGACGGCGAGATGGCTGGCTGCCATCAGGGGCAGGGCGATCAGGTGGACCTGCCGGCGTGTCAGCGAGTCAAAAAGCACTGCCGCCCCAGCCATCAGCCAGAAGGGCGTGAAGGTGTTGGCGATCATCCCGAAAAAGCCGTCGCCGGTGACCGCTTCAATCGCCTCGAACCACCAGCGCGTGTAGGCGGCCCCGACGATGGTCGCGGTGGCGAGCAGGATCAGCCGCTTATGGGCGGCGCTGTCCTTGCGCTTCAGGAACGCGAGCCCGGCAAGGATGACGAAGGCGGCGGTGTAGAACAGCGGCACGATGAAAAAGCTCTGGACGAGGGGATCGCCCGGCCCCCGGAAGCGCTGGGCATGGATCTCCGACCAGACACCGGAGACCGCCATGACCGGGATGAGCGCCAGTGCGCTGAGGCCGAGCAGGCGGTGCCATGGCGTGCGCCTCAGGCGGATCAGCAGCACCTGAAGCGTCAGCAGCACCAGCCAGCCCGGATAGGCAAAGGCATGCACCTGCAGGATGATCGAGGCCTTGTAGTCTGCCTGTCCGGTAAAGCGGGCGATCACCGCCGGGGCGAAGCCCATGATGGTGCCGAGCCAGCAAGCGGCGACAAAGGCGAGGAAGAAATTGCGGTCCCACCGGTGATACGGCTGAAATCGCTGGCCGGCTGTCCCCTCGGGCATCGCGCGCCCTCCCGGCACAATGTGTTCCATAGCGGACATTTCCGGTCAATCTGGGCCACAACTTGCGCATCGCGCCTGCCGGGCGCACACTTCTTCCTGCACAATCAGGGGAGAGAGAAGCCGATGAGCCAGCAGCCAGAGATCGCCGGGCGGCAGCCGATCCCGGTCGAGGTGGAAGAAGGCAAGATGTACTGGTGGTGCGCCTGCGGGCGTTCGAAGAACCAGCCTTTCTGCGATGGCAGTCACAAGGGCACGGTGTTCACCCCCGTCGGCTGGGAATGCCAGAAGACCGGCAAGGCGTTCTTCTGCGCCTGCAAACGCACCGGCAAGAGCCCGCTGTGCGACGGCACACATAACAGCCTCTGACGCCCGCCCGGCTTGACCCCGGCGCGCGGGCCTGTAAGCCGTGGCGACCCTTCATTCCGGTGACTGACAGGCCCCCATGGCTGACCTTCTGATCGAACTCTTCTCCGAGGAAATCCCCGCGCGCATGCAGGCGAAGGCGGAGGCCGACCTGCTCGCCGCGCTGACCGCCAGGCTGAAAGAGGCGGGCCTTGGCTGGAAGAATGCCTTTGCCGTGTCCGGCCCGCGCCGGCTGACGGCTGTGGTCGAGGGGCTGGACGCGCGCTCCGCCGATGTGCGCGAAGAGAAGAAGGGCCCCAAGGTCGGCGCGCCGGAACAGGCGATTGCCGGCTTCCTGCGCGGGGCAGGGCTGAAGGATATCAGCGAGGCGGAGGTCGTTTCGGATGCCAAGAAGGGCGACTTCTATGTCGCCTATCTCTCCACGCCGGGCCGCGACGCGAAGGACATTATCGGCGAGGCTGTGCCGGAGATCGTGCGGAATTTCCATTGGCCGAGATCGATGCGCACCGCGGATGGCGATTTGCGCTGGGTGCGCCCCTTGCAGCGCATTGTCTGTGTGCTGGATGGTGTTGTTGTGCCGTTTGAAGTCGGCGGCGTGGTGAGCGGCAATGTCACCGAAGGCCACCGCGTCCACGGGCGCGGTCCGTATACGGTCAAGGGCTGGAAGGATTACAAGGCGCAGCTGGAAGGGAAGGGGCATGTCATCCTCTCCCGCGATGACCGGCGGGGGCTGATCCTTGAGGGAATCGAAAAGACCTGCGCCGCTGCCGGCCTCGACTGGATCGAGGATAAGGGCCTGCTCGAAGAAGTGGTGGGCCTCGCCGAATGGCCGGTGGTCGTCCTTGGGCAGATGGATCCGGGCTTTCTGGATCTGCCGCCGGAAGTCATCACGCTGTCGATGCGCACGCACCAGAAATATTTCGCGGCGACTGATGCGAAGTCCGGCACGCTGGCGCCGGTGTTCATCGTGGTGGCGAATATCGCAGCCAGCGATGGCGGCGTGAAGATCGCCGAGGGCAATGCCCGCGTGCTGTCGGCGCGCCTGTCGGATGCGCGCTTCTTCTGGGAGAAGGACAAGGCGACGCCGCTGGAGGTGATGGCGGCAAAGCTGAAAACCATCGCCTTCAAGGAAGAACTTGGCAGCCTTGGCGACAAGGTGGAGCGCGTGGCGGCGCTGGCGCGGGAGCTGGCGCCAATGGTGGGCGCTGATCCAGATTTGGCCGAGCGCGCGGCGCGGCTGGCGAAGGCGGACCTTGTGTCCGAAATGGTCGGGGAGTTTCCGGAGCTTCAGGGCGTGATGGGGCGTTATTTTGCGCGGGCTGCGGGCGCGGTTGCCCCCATCGCCGACGCCATCCGCGACCATTACAAACCTCAGGGCCCGAACGATTCTGTTCCCACCGATCCGGTCTCCATCGCTGTCGCGCTGGCGGACAAGCTGGATACCCTTGTGTGCTTCTGGGAGATTGATGAAAAGCCGACAGGGTCAAAAGATCCATTTGCCCTTCGTCGAGCCGCGTTGGGCAACGTCCGCCCAATCTTGGAAAATGACGTTAGATTAGCACTCATTGATGTTTTCACTGCACACGGCAGTAAGGCTGCAGTTGAGATACAGACTCGTGTGCACGGGGCGCGCGGAGATTCTGTCGGAGTTCCCATTCATCAAAGATGGCGGGGACGAGAACTCAATTCCCTTGCTTTGGACCTCCTCGCCTTCTTCGCCGACCGCCTCAAACAAGTCCTCCGCGATCAGGGCAAGCGCCACGATCTCATCGATGCCGTGTTCGCCCTCGGCGAGGATGATCTTGTGCTCATCGTCAAGCGCGTCGAGGCGCTCGCCGCCTTCCTCGACACAGAGGATGGCGCGACGCTGCTGGCGGGGTATCGCCGCGCGGCGAATATCCTGAAGGCCGAGGAGAAGAAGGGCGCGCTGCCGGAAGGGCTCGCGGTCGATGCGAAGCTGATCGGGAAGGGGCCCGCCGAAGAGCAGGCGCTCTGGAAGGCGCTGACCGCCGCCGAGGCCGCGCTCGAAGCACCGCTCTCAAAAGAAGACTTCGCCGGAGCGATGCGCGTGCTCGCCGGCCTGCGCGCGCCGGTCGATGCCTTCTTCGAGGCGGTGATGGTCAACGATTCGGACCCGAAAGTGCGGGAGAACCGTCTCGCCCTGCTGATCGCGGTGCGCGGCGCGCTCCACAAGGTCGCCGATTTCTCGAAGATTGAGGGCTAAGCCGGAAGACAAGCTTGTCATGGCCGCTTATGCCCCCGTGACAATTCCGTGTCTGGCAATTCTCTCGCGCTTGCAGCATAGGACTTGCAAACCGCCGGTGCGCCACAACCGGGCATAAGCAGAGCATGTAGACGAGGGTCGTTTCGTATGGGCAACGCTGCGCTGAAAACCGCTGATGAAACATGGGTTTATGCCTTCGGGGGCGGCACGGCCGATGGCGATGCCTCGATGAAGGACCTGCTCGGCGGCAAAGGCGCAAACCTTGCCGAAATGGCAAAGCTCGGCCTGCCTGTCCCGCCCGGTTTCACGATCTCGACCGCTGTCTGCGTCGCTTATTACGACACCGGCCGGGCCTATCCGGCTGCGCTGGAGGCGCAGGTCGCCGGTGCGCTGGCCGAGCTTGAAGCCAAGACCGGCAAGGGCTTTGGCGACCCGCAGAACCCGCTGCTCGTCTCCGTCCGCTCGGGCGCGCGCGCCTCGATGCCGGGCATGATGGATACCGTCCTCAATCTCGGCCTCAATGAGGAGGTCGCCGCCGGCCTCGCCGGCAAGGCGGGCGAGCGCTTCGCCTATGACAGCTATCGCCGCTTCATCCAGATGTATTCGAACGTCGTTCTCGGCATCGGCCATGACGAGTTCGAACATATCCTGGACGACTACAAGGAGCGCCAGGGCCTCGACCTCGATACCGACCTGTCGGCTGACAACTGGAAGGAAGTGATCGTCCGCTACAAGGATGCGGTTCAGAAGGAACTTGGCCGTCCGTTCCCGGAGGACCCGCGCGAACAACTCTGGGGCGCGATCTCCGCCGTGTTCAATTCCTGGATGAGCGACCGCGCGATCATCTACCGCAAGCTCAACGACATCCCGGAAAGCTGGGGCACGGCGGTCAACGTCCAGTCCATGGTGTTTGGCAATCTCGGTGAAACCTCGGCTACCGGCGTTGCCTTCACGCGCGACCCCTCGAACGGATCGCCGATCTTCTATGGCGAATACCTGATCAATGCCCAGGGTGAAGACGTTGTGGCCGGTATCCGCACGCCTGCGCCGATCTCGCGTGAGCGCGCCAACACACTCGGCTCGTCCGACGCACCACTCGAAGAGGCGATGCCGGAAGTCTACCGCCAGCTGCGCGATGTCGCCGCCACGCTGGAGCGCCATTACAAGGACATGCAGGATATCGAGTTCACCGTTGAGGACGGTACGCTCTACATGCTGCAGACCCGCAGCGGAAAACGCACCGCTGCGGCCGCTGTGAAGATCGCTGTGGACATGGTCCGCGAAGGTCTGATTACGGAGGAAGAAGCCCTCATGCGGATCGATCCGGCCGCGCTGGACCAGCTTCTGCATCCGCGCATTCCCTCCGACGATGAGAACAAGAAGGCCGGAAAGCCGGCTTATGATGTCGCTTTCAAGGGCCTGCCGGCGAGCCCCGGCGCCGCGGTTGGCAAGGTGGTGTTCGACTCCGAGGAGGCCTTCAACCTCGCCGCCAAGGGCGAGGATGTCATCCTCGTCCGTGTCGAGACGAGCCCGGACGATATCAAGGGCATGCACGCAGCCCGCGCCATCGTCACGGCGCGCGGCGGCATGACCAGCCATGCGGCCGTCGTTGCGCGCGGCATGGGCCGCCCCTGCGTTTGCGGAGCATCAGACCTGCGCATCGATACGGCCAAGGGCGAGTTCAGCGCCCGCGGGCGTACCTTCCGCAAGGGCGACGTGATTACCGTGGACGGCGTCAATGGCCGCGTCATTGCCGGCGCCGTGGAACTCATCAATCCGGACCTTTCCGGTGATTTTGGCGAGCTGATGGGCTGGGCGGACAAGCGCCGCAGGCTGAAAGTCCGCGCCAATGCCGAAACGCCGCTGGACACAAGAACGGCCGTCGAGTTCGGCGCTGAGGGCATCGGCCTCTGCCGCACCGAACACATGTTCTTCGAGGAAGAGCGTATTCCGGCTGTGCGCACGATGATCCTGTCAAATGATCAGAAGGGGCGCCGCGAAGCGCTGGCGAAGCTCCTGCCGATGCAGCGCTCCGATTTCGAGGAGATCTTTCGCATCCTCGGCGACCGGCCGGCGACGATCCGCCTGCTTGATCCGCCGCTGCACGAATTCCTGCCGCACACGGATGAGGATATCGCCGGCGTGGCCAAGGCCTCCGGTCTCAGTGCTGACGAACTGCGCCGGCGCGCGGCCGACTTGCACGAATCCAACCCCATGCTCGGCCATCGCGGCTGCCGCCTCGGGATCACCTATCCGGAAATCTACGAGATGCAGGCCCGCGCCATCTTTGAGGCCGCGGTGAACGTCTCGAAGGAGGGCAAACTCCAGCCGGTGCCGGAAGTGATGATCCCGCTCGTCGCAACCCACCGCGAACTCGACATCCTCAAACGGCTTGTCGACGAGACAGCGAAGAAAGTCTTTGCCGAGACGGGTGTCACAATCGATTACTCCGTAGGCACCATGATCGAGCTGCCGCGTGCAGCGCTTCAGGCCGGTGAAATCGCTCAGGCTGCGGAGTTCTTCTCCTTCGGCACCAACGACCTGACGCAGACGACGCTTGGTATCTCCCGCGACGATGCCGGCAAGTTCCTGCCGGCCTATGCGGAGAAGGGGATCTATGAGAAAGACCCCTTCGTCACGCTAGACCAGGACGGTGTCGGTGAGCTTGTGCAGATCGCAGCCGAACGCGGCCGGCGCACGCGGCCAGCGATAAAGCTCGGCATCTGCGGCGAGCATGGCGGTGATCCGGCCTCGGTCGATTTCTGCCACCGCACGGGTCTCGACTACGTCTCCTGCTCGCCTTACCGGGTGCCGATCGCCCGTCTCGCAGCGGCACAGGCAGCGATCCGGACGCCTCAGCATTAACCTTTTCGGTAGAATCGCGCCTGAATCCGAGGCGTTTGGATGTTGTATTTCTGCAACATGGTCGGGGCGGTGTCCGGCCCTGGGGCCAGCTTGTTCATCCTGATTTCTGCATAATTTTCAGAGAATTACTCCGGATTCGTCCAGAAACGCATAATGTGCGCTGCCTGCGGAGGATTACGGACTTTCTGAATTGTCACTCAGAAAGCTGGCGGAAATATTGCTAGATAGTTGCGGGTGGGCCAAGTCCCCCCGATCCCAGACGGGATCGGCCGGGCAACTTCGGCCTCATGAAACAAATAGATCTCGGAACCTCCGGGCGAAAAGGCAGAGTGATAGCTGCCGGCCGGAGACAGAGGAGCGGTGATGTTAAGGTTTCTGAAACCACGACGGTTCAGTGTATCGCGGGTTAATGGGCTGCGTGAAAAGCTCACACGGTGGTGGCTCGGGATGACTGACCAGGAACAGCGTGATGTGTTTGTCCGCGGCGGCATGATTGCCGTTGTCGCCGTCAGTGCGACCGTTTCTCTTCCCGCCATTCCAGATCAGCAGGCCGGGCTGCGCGCCGAAGCGGAATTCCGCGCCGAGGCCGGACGTTTTGCTGCCTATGAAGACGCAGGCCTTGCTGTGCGCACCTCGGGCCATGCGCCTGCGCTGCTCGACACGCCCTGGCTGCGCACGGTCGAATACACTCTGAAGCGCGACATCGATTCCTCGATGAGCCGCTATGCGATGCGCGACCGGGACGGTGCTGCGCTGGCCTCGCTCGCCTCCTTCCGCCCCGACCAGATCCAACGCGCCGAGACCATCGAGTCCGAAATGATGTGCATGGCGCAGGCGATCTATTACGAATCCGCCTTCGAGCCTGTTCCGGGCCAGATCGCCGTTGCCGAAGTCATCGCCAACCGCGTTCGCGACCACCGCTATCCCGATACGGTCTGCGGCGTGGTCTTCCAGGGCGCGACGCGCACCACGGGTTGCCAGTTCACCTTCACCTGCGACGGCTCGATGGAGCGGAACAAGGCGGCCGGTGAACCCTGGGCACGGGCCCAGCGTATCGCCGCCCATGTCATGATGGAGCTGCATGAGGAGCGCACCGGCGGGGCGACCCATTATCACGCGACCTATGTCGATCCGGTCTGGAATGCCGGCCTTGTGAAGACCGACCAGATTGGCCTGCACATCTTCTACCGCTTCCCGCGCGGCGCCGAATGGGCGAGCGTGGAGCGCAATTTCGAGGCCCGCAAGCGCCAGACCGAGCTGCGTCTTGCAGAACTGGACGCCACCCGCGAAGCCGACATGGCCGCCCTTGATGAGGGCCTCTTGTTTGCTGACGCCTCCAGCGCTGCTGACGATGGCTATTACACCATCACCCCGGCCGTCGCGCCGGCCGGTGTCACGACCTCGACCCGGACCGTCTCGACGCCTGCGCCGCGCCTGATGTCGGTGCAGACGGTCAAGACAGAAGCGGGCAAGGCCGCGCCAGCCGCAGCCGAAGCTGCGGCCACGCCAGAGCCGGACGTTTTCGTGGACGAGTATATGGCCCGTCAGATTGCAGCCGCCCGGGCCGCGTCCCAGTAAGCCCATGCCCGCCGGTCAGGTATTCGAGACCGTCGATCATCTCATCGACGGTCTTTTTTGCATCCGAGGATGAGGCGCTCGCCCGGCGCTGCTAGCTCCGCGGCGGTACGCGCTTGCGGACACCCTTGCGCACAAGGCCCGGCAGCCAGCGCGTCATGAAGCGCGTGCGTTCTGCCTCTCCGCCGACCATGTAGTGAATGTCCGCGCCATGGACCGCGTCCCAGGCGCGCTCTGCCGCCATCGAGACCGGATAGATCGTCGCGCCGCCCTCGCGCAGCTGGTCGGCCATCTTTTCGTTCGCCCCCTCGCGGGCGACCATGTCGAGAATGGGCGTGTCGACGAACCAGGGCATCAGGCTGGTCACGCGAATGCCGAGATCGCGGAATTCGGCGTCCAGCGCTTCGGTGAGACCGCGCACCGCCCATTTGGTTGCCGAATAGACCGCCAGTTGCGGCGCGCCGACGATCCCGGCGGTCGAGGCAGTGTTGACGATTCGCGCTCCCGGCGTGGCTTTCAGGAGGGGCAGGGCGGCATGGACGCCGTTGATGACGCCCTTGACGTTCACATCCACGACCCAGTCATTATCTTCGGGCGCAACGTCCTCGAACCAGCCATGCCGGCCGACGCCTGCATTGTTGAAGAGGACATGCATCTTTCCGCCCGTCGCCGCAGCAAAGCCCTGAATGGCCCGGGACCAGTCGGACCGGTCGCGCACATCCAGCTTGGCGAGATGGCAGTTATCCGCCCCGATCTCGGCCTCGACCGCTTTCAGGCCGGCATGGTTCACGTCATAGAGGCCGCAGAACCAGCCCTTGCGCGCGAAATGGCGCGCTGTCTCGGCCCCGATGCCGGAGGCCGCGCCCGTGATGAAAATCGTCTTGCGTCCGTTCGCCCCGCCCATTGCCTGCTCCCAGCCTGCCAGCCCGACTGACTGTCAGACCACATCAAGGCCAAGGTCAAGATTGGGCGCCGAATGGGTCAGCGCGCCGGCGGAGATGAAGTCCACACCCGTCTCGGCAATTGCCGCAACGGAAGCAAGTGTGACGCCGCCAGAGGCCTCCAGTGTCACCCGGCCGGCATTGATCCGCACGGCCTCGCGAAGCGCATCCAGGCTCATATTGTCGAGCAGCACCGCATGCGGCGCATGTTTCAGCGCCTCCTCGAGCTGCTCAAGCGTATCCACTTCGATCTCGATCATGCGCAGATGCCCGGCATAGGCCTTTGCCCGCGCCATCGCATCGGCGATGGAGCCGCCACAAGCCGCAATATGATTGTCCTTGATCAGGATCGCATCGTCGAGGCCGTAGCGATGCGAGGTGCCGCCGCCGCAGCGCACGGCGCGCTTTTCCAGCGCCCGGTGCCCCGGTGTTGTTTTTCGCGTGCAGACGATCCTTGCCTTCGTATGCGCCACAGCGTCCACATATTGCCGCGTCAGTGTCGCCACGCCTGAAAGCCGCCCGAGAAAGTTCAATACGGTGCGCTCCGCCGTCAGGATGGAGCGGGCTGAGCCCGACATAAGCGCCACGACATCACCGGGGGCGAGGGCGCTGCCATCCGGCTTTTCGATCTCCAGCGTCAGGGCCGGATCGACCAGATGCGCAGCATGGGCGGCCGCATCCAGCCCGGCGATTACGCCCGGCCTGCGCGCCGCGATGACAACCGACAGCTTCGTCTCCGGCGGAATGGTCGCATCCGTCGTCAGGTCGCCGGCGCGCCCGAGATCTTCGGCGAGCGCAAGGCGCACGATCGGGTCAAGGATGATCGGCGAGAGAGGCGGCACATAAATCGTCATCCGGAAACGGTCTCGCGTCTTGCGTTAAAGGTGAACTGGCGCTCGGGCGCAATCGTGTCTGGAAAATCGGAACGGAAATGGCCGCCGCGGCTTTCCTCGCGGTTGAGTGCGCTTTCTGCGATCAGGCGCGCCGTTACCAGCGCGGGCGCGCCGGGGCTGCTGCTCTCCAGCCGGTTGATCAGGGAAATCAGGCTTGTCAGCCCTGCGGCGCTGCGCACCACACCGCAATCGCGCGACATGGCCTCGCGCAGTAGCAGCAACGAGTCCGGTGCTGTGTTCGGCGCCAGCGCCGCACTGCTCGCGCCGGCCTCGGCAAGGTCGGCGTCGCGCAGCCGCCGCGCGATCCGTTCGGCAAAGACCACGGCTTCCAGCAAGGAGTTTGAGGCAAGCCGGTTAGCGCCATGCGCGCCGGTCGAAGTGCATTCGCCACAGACCGAGAGACCGTCCAGCGTCGAGCGCCCCCAGAGATCGGAGACGATCCCGCCCATATGGTAATGCGCGGCTGGCGCCACTGGGATCATGTCGCGGCGCGGATCGATATTCGCGCTCATGCAGGCAGCAAAGACGGTCGGGAAATGATGCGGAAATGCCTCGCCCACGGCGGTGCGGCAATCGAGGAAAGCGCCGCGTCCGGCTACGCGTTCGGCATGGATCGCGCGGGCCACCTCGTCGCGCGGCGCAAGCTCCGCCAACGGATGATAATCGGCCATGAAGCTGCGCCCGTCGGCATTGTGAAGGGTTGCGCCCTCGCCGCGGAGCGCTTCGGTTGCGAGCGGGGCCGGATCGCGGCCGATATCGATCCCGGTCGGGTGGAACTGGACGAATTCGAGATCGGCCATCAGCGCGCCGGCGGCATGCGCCATGGCAATCGCCTCGCCCTGGGCTTCCTTCGGATTCGTGGTGACCCGGAACAGGCCGCCGGAGCCGCCGGTGCAGAGCACCGTCTCGCGTGCAGTTCTGATAGCGGGCCGTCCATTGCTGTCGCGCAGCAGGACACCCGCCACCCGGCCGTTCGCGTCCTGCAGCAGCGCTGCCGCCCGCGCGCCCTCGATCAGTTCGATATGCGGGGCCGCGGCAACGGCGGCGACCAGCGCGTCCATGATCGCCTTGCCGGCAAGGTCGCCGGAAACCCGCGCTACGCGCGGATGCGAATGGGCGGCCTCCAGCGACAGGGCCAGCTGCCCGTCTGGTGTCCGGTCAAACGGTACGCCGAGCGCCAGCAGGTCGCGGACCCGCGCCGGGCCTTCCTCGGCGATCAGGCGCGCAACGGACGGGTCGACAAGACCGGCGCCGGCCGCTTCGGTATCGGCGGCATGCTGTTCCGGCGAGTCCAGCGGATGCAGGGCGGCGGCCAGCCCGCCCTGTGCCCAGGCAGAGGAGGACGCCTGGCCGAGCGGTGCAGGCGAGATGACAAGGCAGGGGCGGGGGGCGAGTTTCAGTGCCAGGAACAGGCCGGCAAGGCCCGCGCCGACGATCAGAACATCGGTGGCAGCGCCTGCCCCGGCCTGCAGGCGGTCGGATACCCCCTTGAGCATGGTGCCTGTCCGTCAGGAAATGCCGTCACTCGCCCGGCGGAACTCCACAGGGGCTGTGACAGCAGAGACGAGCGCGCCGAACATGCGTTGCGGCGACTGGATCGTCAGCGTGAAATTGTCCGGCACATAGACGAGGCCTTCGAACTTGGCTTCCAGCATCTCCTCGATGGTGGAGCGGATCGAGACCTGGTCTCCGAAGCGGGAGGCGACGCAGGACTGACGCACGACCGAGCGGCCCCACATGGAGCACATCTCGACGGCGGTCAGTTCGCAATTATACCGGCCCTCATCCGGATGAGGGGAGAGGTTCATGGTGCCGGTCATCACACACTGGCCGCTGCGATAGGGGCTGGTCTGGAAACTCCAATTGCCCAGCACATCGACCGGATCCTTGCCTTTTCCATTGGCCAGCGCGGGGCTGGCCGCCAGGCAAGCCACGGTCAGTGCCGCCAGAATGCGTCCGCCAGTCTTGCGCATGGTCTGCCTCCTGAACACGCCTGATGACTTCATCCCTGCGGGCGCCGTCTGGCAAGCCGGTTTCCGCATCAGACCACGAGTTCCAGGTCCATCGGCTTGCGGCCGGTCACGAAGTCCAGCGGCCGTGCCATTTTCGGCAGCGCCAGCATAGCGTCCAGCGCCTGTTTGGCGCGCACCCGCACATCCTCCGGAATGGTCACCTCATGCTCGCCGGTCACCAGGCAGTCATAGATGTTTTCCAGCGTGATCCGCTTCATGTGGGGGCAGAGATTGCAGGGGCGGATGAAGTCCACGCCGGGGTTTTCGGCGGCCACATTGTCGCTCATCGAGCATTCCGTCAGCAGCACCACCTTCCGGGGCTGTCTCTCTGACACATAATTCGCCAGCGCCGCCGTCGAACCGGCATAGTCAGCCGCCTCAAGCACGTCGGGCGGGCATTCCGGGTGGGCGAGGATCACCACGCCCGGATGGGCCTCGCGCAGCTGTTTCACATCTTCGGCCGAGAACTGCTCGTGCACCTCGCAGGCGCCCGGCCAGGTGAGGATGCGGATGCCAGTCTGGGCGGCGACATTCTTCGCCAGATACTGGTCCGGAACCAGGATCACCGTGTCCGAATTCCATTCCTTGGCGATGGCCTCGACCACCTGCGCGGCGTTAGAGCTGGTGCAGGTGATATGGCATTCGGCCTTCACCTCGGCGGTGCAGTTCACATAGGTGACAATCGGGTAGTCGGGAAATTTCTGCTTGATCAGGCGCACATCGGCGCCCGTGATCGAGCTTGCCAGCGAACAGCCTGCTTCCAGCGAGGGGATCAGCACTGTCTTTTCCGGCGCGAGGATTTTCGAGGTTTCGGCCATGAAATGCACGCCGGCCTGCACGATCACCTTCTGCGAAACCTGAGAGGCCTCACGCGCCAGCTGCAGGCTGTCGCCCCGGAAGTCGCCAACGAGGCGGAAGATGTCCGGCGTCATGTAGTTGTGGGCGAGGATGACCGCGTCCTTCTCGCGCTTCAGCCGGTTGATCCCCGCTACCAGCGGCGCAATCGCGGGCCATTCCATCGGCGTGATGAAGTCCTGGACCAGCGGATAGAGGGCGTCGGTTTCTGCCTTCACCGCATCGTCATAGACGAGCCCGCGCGCCTCAGCAGCGGTTGCGCCACGCAGCGGGGTAGGGGTCGGATAGCCGGGACCGGCATCGATGAGACGGGCCATTGTGAGGCTCCTTCCGCACATCGAGCACTTTTGCTCGATTTGAGTATAAGTTGGGCCTGAAAAACAGCATTTCAAGGGGTAACCTCAAAATGCTGCCGGCATCAGGGCTCTTCCGCGACAGGGATATGATCCTTATGCGCAGTCTGAGCAAAAGCCTATCTAGCGCAGCCAGCCCCTGAGGGCAAGGCCGGCGCCTTAATCCTGCCTTTATTGAAACTAAGCCGCGAAGACCTCCACCCGGCCGGAGCCCGCCGCCTCAGATCACCCCGGCCTCGCGCCAGGCGTCCTTCGGCCAGCGCCGGTGCTGCCAGAACCACTGGCCGGGCTCTGCCCGGATCCGAGCTTCGAGGAAGTCATTGATCCGCTGCACCGTGCGGGCAATGTCCGCTTCGGTATCGCCGGTATCTTCCGGCAGGAAGGGCTCGTGAAAGACGACCCGGAATCGGGCAGGGCCGGTGCGTACGGTCGAAACCGGCACGATCGGCACCTTGTATTTGAGCGCGAGGCGCGTTGGCCCCGGCGCCGTCATTGCGGCATGGCCGAAGAAAGGGACCGATATGCCCTCATTGAACTTCTGATCGTTCATCAGTGCCACCGGCGCGCCCTTGGCCAGCGCCCGCATCAGCTCGCGTGTGCCGATGCCCTTGGGGGCATTGATGGCGGTGCCATAGGCATGGCGCAGGTCCGAGACGCGCCGGTCGATATGCGGATTGTTGAGGGCCCGGTAGGTCATCACCGCGTGCGGAATCCGTTTGACGATCGCTGCCGGCATGATCTCCCAGTTGGCAAAATGCCCGGAGATGAACACCGCGCCCCTGCCGCTGGAATTGATTTCCTCCAGCACATCTAGGCCAACCACCTCGACCCGCCCGCTGGTATAGGGATCGATCTTCGGCAGATGGGGCAGTTCACCGGCCGTGCGCCCGGCGCTTTCCCATGATGCCATGGCCACCTTGTCGACTTCCGGTTCGGCCCAGTCCGGGAAGGCGAGGCGGAGGTTGCGCTTCATTGTCTTGTGCTGGGACAGGCGCGGCCCGATCTTCTTGACCAGCCAGCCGCCGAAATCCGACGCCCGGTCTGGCCCCAGCATCTTCATCGGCCCCCAATAGAGAAGATCCCAGGCGATGGTTTCCAGCCGCCAGGCGATCCGCTGCATGAGCGTGGCGCGGTTGTCGATGTCCTTCGGGCGGACATAAGCGGCGGGCGACTGGTCGTTCATCGGCTTTGCGAGTTGCTTGTCAGCGTTTGAAGATCGGTGCGAGCACGGCGTCAAGCGCCGCGTCGTCCTCGAACACCGCCTTCACCGGCCAGGTTTCGATCGTTCGCCGCGCCTCCCGCGGCAGGCGGACGTGATCTTTCGAGGTTGTAATCAGGCGGCCCCCATGATCTGCCGCCACGCGCGTGAGAAAGCGAATGTCGCCGGCGCTGTAGGGATGATGATCGCCAAACGGCACGGTGTCGACAACATCGCCGCCGGCAGCGGCAAGGCTGTCGAAGAATTTCTCCGGCCGCCCGATTCCGGCAAAGGCGATCAGCGGACCCGGCGGCGGGGGATGGTCGGGCTGAAGCCGGGCGCGCAGCACGGGCCGGCCGCTCTCCGTCACCTCCGGTGGGACGGGGCCGTCGCCCATCAGAATCACAGCGTCGGCGCGGGCAAGGCCGCTGGCGACCCGCTCGCGCAGCGGGCCTTTCGGCAGGACATGGCCATTGCCGAACGGCGCACCCGCATCAATCACAATCAGCGACAGATCCTTCTTCAGCGACGGGTTCTGATGACCGTCATCCATCACCACCGCCCCAACACCAGCCGCCAGCATAGCGCGCGCGGCGTCCGGCCGGTCACGCCCGATCCAGGCTTCCCCGCTGGCCGCCAGCAGCAGCGGTTCGTCGCCCACATCAGCGGCGGTGTGCACTGCAGGGTCAACCTTCATCGGCCCCTTCAGCTTGCCGCCATGGCCGCGCGAGAGGCTCGCGGCGCGCAGGCCCCGGGCAGCGATCCGGTTACGGACGGCTTCGGCCACCGGCGTCTTGCCCGCGCCGCCGGCCGTCAGGTTGCCGATACAGATCACGGGCACGGCCACGTTTTCCGGTTCGGTATTGGCCAGCTCGCGCCGCAGCGCCCACAGATAGACAAGCGAGAAGGGGGTCAGCAGCGCGCGCGTAAGCGGGGCAGCGGCGCGCGATCTCGGATCCAGCCCGGCGGACCAGAAATAGGGCGCCCTCACAAGTCCCGCCTCCGGCCGAGATCGTCCGCGGTGTCGAGCAGGGGGCGCGGCAGCAGCGGCAGCAGGGCGCCGAGGGTGACCAGCATCGGCTGGTCGGATTCGTTTGCCAGCGCCGCAACCGCATCCTCCGGAACCGGCGGCGTGCTGGCGAAGAACGCGGCAAGCGCGGAGGTATCCCTCACGATATGAACAAGTCCGCGCGCGCCCAGCGTTTCCATCATGCCGGCAAAATTGAACACTTGCGGACCGGTGGCGACAGGACGCGACAGCCGGATCGGCTCCAGTGGATTGTGCCCACCAATGCCCTGTGCATGGCCGCCGCCGAGATAGACCGCATCGGCCAGGCGCAGCCAGATGCCCATCTCGCCCATCGTGTCGGCCAGCAGCACACGGTCACGCTTGTCGGGCGCGACCCCTTTGGAGCGGCGCGCATGGCGCAGGCCGCGTGCCTTCAGGAGGGCTTCGATCTCGTCGCCGCGGTCCGGATGCCGGGGCGCCAGGATCAGCGCAACATCTTCAAGACCGGCTACGGCGTCGAGGAAGATTTCCTCCTCGCCCGGATGAGTTGACGCGGCCAGAAGGCATCGGCGCCCGGCAATGAAACCGTTGGAAATCCGTGTCATCTCCACTTCATTCGCCGCTGGCGGCGGCAGGGCGGATTTTAGATTGCCGGCAGCGCGCACCGGCCGGCCGAGCAGGCTCTCCAGCCGCTGGCCGGTATCAAGATCGGCAGCCAGCACAATGTCGAACCGGCCGACCAGCTGGCGGAACAGGCCGCGCACCCGCTGCCAGCCTTCAGCGGATTTCTGCGTCATCCTGGCATTGACCAGCGCCGTGCGCGCGCCGCTCCTGCGAGCCTCGTGGATCAGGTTCGGCCAGATCTCGCCCTCGGCAAAGACGCAGAGGTCCGGCTTCCAATGCTGGATGAACCGTTTCGCCGTCGCGGGCGTGTCCAGCGGCGCCATGGCGTGAATGGCATTGTCCGGCAGCAGCGGCCCGAGCACACGCGCGGAGGTCAGCGTCTGGCTGGTGAAGACAAGCAGCAAGCCGGGCCGCTCGGCCAGCATCCGGCGGCCAAGTTCCAGCAGCAGGCCGCTTTCGCCGACGCTGGCCCCGTGCAGCCAGACGAGCGGGCCCGGGCGGCGCGGCGGCAGGCGCCGGGCCCGGCGTTCATGCAGACGCAGATAGTCCTCCTTGCCCGCTCTGGCGCGCTGCCTCAGCAGCAGGCCCAGAAACGGCGACGCGATCCGCGCAACAAGCCGGTAGGCGAATAACGCGGGCGTCATTCCGTCAGGGGCTCCGGCAGGGCAGGTTGGACATCATACCCGGCCAGCGCTTCGGCCCGCCGTGTTGCCGCATCCATGCCGTGTTGCAGAGCCGCTTGCAAGGCGTCCGGGCCGGTCTCTCGCGAACAGTCGATCAGCGGCCCGAACACGATGGCGCCGCGGGTAAAGGGCAGGGGAATGATGAACCGGTCCCAGCTGTTCAGGCGCAAGGCGGGGCGGGTCGAAATGGCATAGGGAAGCACCATGGCGCCGCTGCGCTGGGCGAGGGTGACGGCGCCCTGGCTGGCGGTACGGCGGGGCCCGCGCGGACCATCCGGCGTCATGCAGATATAGCCGCCGCTCCGCAGCCGTCCGGCGGCCTCGGCAATCGCCCGCAGGCCGCCCTTGTCCTTGGCGGCCTTCTTCTTGTTGCCCGCTGAGCCGCGTACAACATCGATATCCAGATGGCGCACCGCGCGGGCGACGGGTTCACCATCCGGGGACAGCGAGATCATCATGGCCGCGCGGCCTTTCCGCTCCGGCCATCGGCGCACGGCGCGGGCCCATCCGGACGGCATCAGCAGGATCGTTTCATGCCAGCAGGCGACAATCAGGCCCGGATCGCCGGCGGCTGCTAGGCGCGTGCGGGCTTCGGTCTCGCCTTCGATTGTCCAGCGCACAGTCCGCCCGACCAGCGTCATCCAGGCCCAGAGGAGCCAGCCTAGTGCAGCAACAACAGGGGCGGACCGGAAAAAGGCTTTCATCGGGCGGCTTATACTGCGGTTCGGGGCAGCCGCCACGCCTTAGGGCAGATGGGGCTGGAAACTGGTGGGCGATGCAAGGTTCGAACTTGCGACCCCTGCCGTGTGAAGGCAGTGCTCTACCACTGAGCTAATCGCCCGGCCGCGAGCGGGCTGCCTAATGCTGCTTAAGAATGAGGTCAAGCTGTTATCGCAAGCTGGCTTTCCGATCACTTGTCACCCAAATGATATGATCCTGGACGCATGCCTCGGATGAGAAGCCATACCGTTCTGCATGGCGCAGGCAAGTTGGTGTCATCGATACTCGCCTGGCGGATGACACCGATGGACAATCTGGCTGTTGTTATCACGGCCCAAACGGTTGCAGGCAAAGGCCAATCTCCGCCACCGCCCGGCGCGGCGCGCATCCGATGAACAATTGTTCATTATGAATGTTTGTTCATCTGAATTGATTAAGATAAAGTTATCTCGAATTACCCTTGAGAAAAGCTGCAAACATTGTCATTTACCCGACATACACGAGACGGGCCGGCAAGGTCCGCGTGATGAACCTTGAGAAGGACAGGCACAGACAGCCACCAGCTGTCTTAACTTCTAGAACGAAAAACCGCCTGGAGAGAGCAGAGTGAAAGACTGGTGTGACGAAGAAGGCGCGAAGCGCCTCCGCGAAAAGATCAATGCGTACTGGGCAGAGCGCGGATACGAAGTCGATGTCGACCTCGTGGAAGCTGGCTTTGTCCCTGCAATGCGGAGCGCCCGCACCGACGTACGATCGAACATGATCAATGGCATGCCGCGCCGTCGTGCGGCAGGTGAAGCGGGCGCTGCGCGTCCGACCTACCGTCCGCGCGACGCCGCGACGGCCTGATCCCTCAGGACTGAAAGGGCTGGAACCAACTGGGAATAGTGACCGATGACAGCATCGGACGCAATACTTTCCACGGCTTCGGCCTCATAGCCAAAGGTCACGAAAACGAAGGGCAGCCCGGCATTCCGGGCTGCCCTTTCATCTGTCCGGCTGTCGCCGACGAACAGGGCCCGCTCGGGTATTCCCCCGGCCGCGGCAACGGCCTCGAACACATGGTCGGCATGCGGCTTCCGGTTGGTCGCGCGATCTGCGCCCAGAATGGCGGCGAAACGCTCCGTCAAGCCGAGCTCCGCGAGCAGGCATTCACTGAGATCCTGGCGCTTGTTGGTGCACACCGCGAGCCTCGCCCCCTCATCCCTGAGCAGGTCCAGCGCCGGGACACAGCCGTCGAAAGGCCGCGAACGGGCCGCGATATTGGCGATATAGTAGTCGATGAACCGTTCGAAGGCGGCGTCCATGTCGGCCGCCGGCAGCGTGACTCCCTGAATGCCGAAGCCCTTTTCCATCATTGCCCGGGCGCCATTGCCGATGAGGGTTGCAATCGTTGGCAGGTCCACCGGTTCGAGGCCGGCGCCGGTCAGGACATGGTTCAGCGCGCCGAGCAGGTCCGGGGCCGTATCGATCAGCGTACCGTCAAGGTCGAAGACGATCGTCCAGCCTTCAAACGCGCCTGATTCCGCCACGTTGAGACCTCCTTCGCCCTCGCCAAGTCCAAGGGTTTCGTCTAGGCGATGGGGCAGAGGAAAGCGAGAGGGAGCCCGCATTTGACGGATGCTGCAAACAGGCGCGCCGCTGTAATCCTTGCGGCCGGCAAGGGCACACGCATGAAGTCGCCGCTGCCGAAGGTCATGCATGCTGTGGCCGGCCGGCCGATGGTGGACTGGTCGATCGATCTTGCGCGCCGTGTCGGCGCGACGCGGATTGTCGCCGTTGTGCACCCGTTACAGGACGGGCTGATCGCGCACCTCAAGACACAGCATCCGGATGTCGCGATTGCATTCCAGGATCCGCCGCAGGGGACGGGCCATGCCGTGCGCTGCGCGGAAGACGCTCTCGCCGGGTTCGAGGGCGACCTCGCCGTGCTCTATGGTGACACCCCGCTGGTCCCTGCGGAGACCATCGAGGGACTTTTCGGGACACTTTCGGTCACTGTGGGTCTCGGCGTGCTCGGCTTCGAGGCGGCCGAGCCCGGACTGTATGGCCGCCTCATCACCGGCCCGGATGGCAGCCTCGAAGCAATCGTCGAGGCGCGGGAGGCAACCCCCGAACAGCTCGGCGTGCGCCTGTGCAATTCCGGTGTCATGGCGGGGCGTGCGCACGACATGTTCAGGCTCCTGAAAAGGGTCACCAACAACAATGCCAAGGGCGAATATTATCTGACCGACCTGGTCGGCCTTGCCCGGTCCGAGGGCATCGGTTGCGCCGTGGCCGTGTCCGGCGAGGACGATCTCATCGGCTGCGATTCCAAGGCGGACCTCGCCGAGGCAGAAGCGATCTTCCAGGCCCGCCGCCGCCGGGCGCTGATGGACGCCGGTGTCACGATGATCGCGCCGGAAACCGTGTTCCTCTCCCATGACACCGAGATAGGCCCCGATGCGGTGATCGAGCCGCATGTCGTTTTCGGCCCCGGAGTAAAAGTCGCGGGCGGCGCACGCATCCGCGCGTTCAGCCATCTCGAAGGCGCCGTGGTTGGCGAGGCGTGTGAGATCGGCCCGTTTGCGCGCCTTCGCGCCGGAACCGTGCTCGGCCCCGGCGTGCGCATCGGCAATTTCGTCGAAACCAAGAACACCGAGATGGGCGCCGGCGCCAAGGCCAACCATCTCGCCTATCTCGGCGACGGCATGATCGGGGCAAATGCGAATATCGGCGCCGGCACCATCTTCTGCAATTATGACGGCTATCTCAAACACCGGACCGAAGTGGGCGAGGGGGCCTTCATCGGATCAAACTCAGCGCTCGTCGCGCCGGTGACGATTGGGGACGGGGCCTATGTCGGCTCAGGCAGCGTGATCACCAAGGACGTGCCTGCCGACGGCCTCGCAGTGGCGCGCGGGCGCCAGAGCGTGCATCAGGGCTGGGCGAAGGATTTCCGGGCGAAGAAAGCTGCCGAAATCGCCGCCGGTAAATCCGGTGCGGACAAGAGGGGCTGATGGCCGGTATGGCAAACGAGAACGAGAAGCAGAATGCCGCGATTGCCGCGATGGAGTTCGTGGAAGAGGGGATGACCATCGGCCTCGGCACCGGCTCGACGGCGAAGTATTTTGTGGAGATGCTGGCCGACGAGATCGCCGACGGCCTGCTCGTACGCTGCATCGAGACGAGCATCCAGACGCGCGAGCTGGCGCGCAGCCTTGGCGTGCCGCTGATCCCGTTCGAGCAGGTGGACCGTATTCACCTGACCGTCGATGGCGCCGATGAGGTTGGCCCCGGCGGGATGCTGATCAAGGGGGGCGGGGCGGCGCTGCTGCGCGAGAAGATCATCGCCAACGCCTCTGACCATATGGTCGTCATCGCGGACAGTTCGAAAGAGGTTGCCCAGCTCGGCGCTTTTCCGCTTCCGGTGGAAGTCACCCCGTTCGGCTACACGATCACCGCCAAGAAGGTGCATGACGCGCTGACGGCCGCCGGGGTCGAGCGTCCGCGCGTCGAGCTTCGCAAGGCGCCGCAGAGCCTCGAGCTGCTCGTCACCGATGGCGGCAACCATATCCTCGACTGCCATTGCGGACGCATTCCGGACCCGCCGCGCGCGGCGGCCTATCTCTCCGGTGTGCCCGGCGTGGTCGAGCACGGCCTGTTCATCGGCATCGCCCGCACGGTGATCTTCGGCGAGGAAAATGGCGCCCGGATCATTGAATACTGAGGCCAGCGCCTCACATAAGCGCCCGCGACCCTCAAGTTCCAGCAGGATAGTTTTTCATGAGTGAACCCGCCTACGACTATGACCTGTTCGTGATAGGTGGCGGATCGGGGGGCGTGCGGGCGGCGCGGATTGCTGCGCTGACGGGCGCGAAAGTGGGCCTCGCCGAAGAATACCGGATGGGCGGCACCTGCGTCGTGCGCGGCTGCGTGCCGAAGAAGTTCATGGTGTACTCCAGCCAGTACGGCAAGGACATCAAGCTTTCCGCCGGATACGGATGGTCTGTGGGCGATGTGTCCTATGATCATGGGAAGTTCATGACCGGCCTGCATGCCGAGGTCGACCGGCTGTCTGCGATCTATGACCGCAACCTGAAGAATGCCGGCGCCGACATCTTCCATGAGCGCGCTGAATTCGTAGACCGGCACACGCTGCGGCTGAAGACATCGGGCAAGACCGTCACGGCGGAAAAGATCCTCATCGCGGTCGGCGGGCGCCCCTGGCTGCCTTTGCCGGAGGAACTGCCGGGGGTGGAGCATGTGATCGATTCCAATGGCGTGTTCGAGATGGAGACATTGCCGAAGCGGATGGTGATCGCCGGCGGGGGCTATATCGCGGTGGAGTTTGCGCATGTCTTTGCCGGGCTGGGCGTGGATGTCACCCTCGTCTATCGCGGCGAGACGGTGCTGCGCGGCTTTGACGATGAGGTGCGGCTCGCCGTGCATGAGGGCCTGAAGGAGGCCGGTGTGCGCGTCGTGACCCATTGCGTGTTCGAACGGATCGGGAAGGACGCGAACGGGCTGACCGTGACGCTGAGCGGCGGGGCAGAAATCAAGGCAGATGTCGTGTTGATGGCCGTCGGCCGTCAGGCGAATACGGACCATCTCGGCTGTGACAGGGCGGGCGTGCAGCTCGGCGCGCGGGGCGAGGTGATTGTCGATGACTGGTCGCGCACCAATGTCGAAAATATCTGGGCAGTGGGCGATGTGACCGACCGGGTGAACCTGACGCCGGTGGCCATCCGCGAAGGCCACGCCTTCGCCGATACCGAATTTGGCGGCAAGGCCTGGAAGATGGATCATGAAAATATTCCGACGGCGGTGTTTTCACAGCCCGAAGTCGGCACGGTCGGCATTTCTGAAGCCGACGCCCGCAAGGCGTTCGGACAGGTCGATATCTACAAGACGCGCTTCCGCCCGATGAAGAACATGCTGAACGGCGACCAGACGCGCACTTTCATGAAACTCGTGGTGCGCGCCTCCGATCAGAGAGTGGTCGGCGTGCATGTGGTTGGCGAGGACGCCGCCGAGATGATCCAGACGGCTGCGATTGCGGTGAAGATGGGCGCCACCAAGGACGATTTCGACCGCACCTGCGCCCTGCACCCTTCCGCCGCGGAGGAGCTCGTCACTATGCGGACGAAATGGGTGCCGGATGCCGTCTGAGCAGCCGCCGGCGCCTCACAGCCCGTAAGTATCGATCAGCCTGTGGGTATAGGCCCGCACGCGGTCATTCTTGGCCTGCTTCTCTTCGGCCGTGTCCTGCATAGTGTGATGGGCGTTGATGACGATCAGGATGCTCTCATCGTCCGAGTTCGGATACATGCTGAGCCGGCCCCGGTCCGAGCGGTAGATCGCGGTAACCGTTCCGCCAAGATTGCCGATGAAGCTGAAAGCCGGCATTTCCCCGGCCAGCCGGATCGCCTCGCGCCGGTCGCCGGCAAGGTTGACGGCGCTGTCGAAAGCCTGGATTCCGGCGCTGAACAGGATCGAGCCGTCGGCGGATTTCCAGAGGCAGCGGGAGCCGCTTGAGGAGCGCTCCGTTTCGCTGGAACCCTCCACGCCAATCGAGGCCATGAAATCCGCCGGCAACCATCCGCAGGCATCGGAATTGACGACTTCGGCCCATTTATCCCAGTCAAACCCGGCGGCCGCAGCGGCCGGAGTTGCCGCATCAGGCAAACTGTCAGCAGCCGGTGCATCAGCAGCGGGCAGCACGCCGGATGCGGCCGGGGCATCATCGGCGCGCCCGCACGCGGCGGCTGTCAGGATCAGGAGCGCAGGCAGAACTCTCGGCAGCAACATGGGTCAGTCCTTCAGATAGCCCTTCTTTCCGGGCAGGATAAGAATGTCGACGCGCCGGTTCTCGGCCCGGCCTTCCTCGGTCGCATTGTCCGCCACCGGACGGCTCGAGCCATAGCCCCTGATTGTCACGTCTTCCGGAACGGGTGTGAGGCGTTCTGCGATGAAGCTCCAGACCGATTTCGCGCGGTTCTCCGAAAGGGTCTGGTTCGCACTTGCCGATCCGGTCGAGTCCGTATGGCCCTCGACTGTGATGCGCACATCCGGCCCAAAGGCGCCGATCTGGGCGGCAAGGTCTTCAAGCGACGAGACAGCTTCCGGCTTGATGTCGAACTTGCCCACATCGAAGAGCAGGGCGCTGTCGAGCGACAGGCGGATCTCCGCACCGACGGCAGCGATGGCGTCAATATCGGCGCCGGAATGGTTGCCGCCGCAGGCTGTCCCAGCATTGGTCAGGCGCACGAAGTAGAATTTGTCACCCTTCTCGACAAAGGGGCCGATATCAACTTCGGACCGGGCCCCTTCGATCTCGCCGACCTCGATCCAGGTTTCGCCGTCTTTCGAGATGGCCAGTTCGGTTTTCTCCACAAATGGCCCGACCTCGAAAATGTAGAGATCAACGCCGTCAACATCCACGAGAACGTTGTCCGTAAACTGAGTTATCAGCACACCGTCGCAGCCGAGGGAGATGAAATCGGCGCTGTAGGTGCTCTTGTAGTCAGGCGGCCCGAGCGCGCTGCCTGGATAGTCGAAGGGCGCCTTGGACGGTCTCTCTCCCGGCGTGAAACTCACCACCCGGTCGGCAAAGGACAGCTCGCCCAGCGGCAGGCAGATTTCACGCCGGCCGGTGCCATAGACAAGGCCCGGGCAGTCATCGGTAACGCGGCCCTGCCCGGCCGCGTCACGGTCCAGCTTCGGCGGTGGCGCCTCTAAAGTTTTCGGCAGCAGGAGGCGAATATCTTCAGGCGTGATGCCGGTCTCGCCAGTGTCCCTGATGAGCGCGCGCAGTTCGGCGTTGGTGGCGGTGAAGCGCCCGGCGGACTGTTCCTGCAGAAGGGCGGTCAGTTCCTCCTTGGTCATGGTGAACGAGCCGCCCATGCTTTCGACGAGGTGATGGAGCGTGGGGCCCGTCAGGTCCAGAACCGGGCCAAGGCGCGCCATTTCCAGCGCCCGCTGTGCGCCGGGTGTTGCATCGACAAGCCCGTCGCGGGCCGCGCGCAGCGTATCGGTTCCGCCGGCGCCGGCCTCTTCTGCCGCCGCCTCTTCGGCCAGCGCCATCTGGTCTGCGAGCGGGCTGAGATCGAGCGTCGGGTAGGCTTCCTGCAACTGGTCGAACCGGCCAGCGGTGGCGCCCAACGCGCCGTCTTCACCGAAAGTGTAGAGCGTGACACGCCCATCGGGGCGCGCTTCGACCCAGTAGACGCTGCCGTCGAGATCGGTCACCGGGATCGCGCTGTCCGGAAGGCCTGCTGGCCGGACGGGACCGGCGGCGTCCGTGGCAAGGTCTGCTGACGGCGCCGCCGCAGCGGCGTCGCCGGCCTCCGCGTCGGGGATTGCCGACGGCGCTGTTTCATTCCCGCAGCCTGCCAGCGCGAGGAGGCTGGCGCTTGCCATGATGATCCTGAAAGAAGCCACTAGTTCGTCCTCTGATAACTTGCCTTGATCGTCTGGAAGAACATCCGGCCTTCCTTCTCGCGCCACATCGGATTGTTGTTGAGGTCGGCCTCGCAGGCACCGATCTCATCCAGCAGCCCGGTGAGCTTGTCGTTGAACTCGGCCCATTTCTCGTCATAGGCGCGCTTCGTGCCGCCAAAGCTCGCCTGAATCTCGGCTTTCTGCTGGGCCCAGGTCGCTTCGACCAGATAGTGCGGCTTGGGCGTCGCATCGCCGATGGTGATTGCCGTATCCACGAATTCGGCGGTGCTCATATAGATGATCCGCAGGCGCTCATAATTCAGCAAGAGCTCGTCCAGCTGGCGCAGCGGTTCGCGGTAGCAGGTCTGACAGTCATCATAATTGCGCCAGGCCGATTCGAGGGCGGCATCATCGCTGCGCTCGACCGCCGGCGGACGGCAGGTGAGCGGCATCGGTGGAAGGTTCGACGGATCAGGCTCGTTCTGGCGGTCGGATTCCACCAGCATCCGCAGCCGCTCAATCTCTGCCCGGTTGGCGGAGGCCTGACGGTTCAGATCGCTGATCCGGCGTTCGGCCGCGGCCAGCCGGCCCGCATAGTCCGCATCGGCCGGGGCAGGGTCATCCTTCGGCGCGGAAGAGCCTGTTTCAAAATCGCCCGGCTTCGGCTCGACAGGGCGGCCTGTATTTGTGGTGCCTTCGCCCGCGAAGGGATTGGGATCGTCGGGCTTTGGGCCGACATCCTTGGCGGGACCGGTTGTCCCTTCGCCCGCAAAGGGATTGCCCGGATCAGGATCGGTCGGCTTGTCGTCCGGCTTGCCGGCCGAGGCGTCCTTGTCCTTGTCGGACGGAATGGCCGGCGGCGGTTTGTCGACATCGAACGGGTTCGGCACATCGAAGGGGTCGGGCTTTGTCTCGTCGGGCTTGGGTCCGCCGGGGCCGGGCAGGGGCTCGCCCGTGAACGGGTTGCGCGGGCCATCGCCCTGCGCCCAGGCCGGGCCGGCATCCGGCGCACTCATGGCAAGCCCCCCGGCCAGCAGGAGCGCAGCTGCCGCCGCGCCGCCGCCCTTGCCGCGCCGCAGCACCAGAAGACCGAGGAAAATGACGATCACCGCCAGGAGGCCCGCGATCACATAAAGGATGAGAGAGCCGCCATCGCTGCCCGCAGCGCTGCGCGCCCCGGCCGAGGCGCCCTCGAAGCCGGGATTGGTATAAACGCGCGCCATGCCGGGCGGGGCGGGCGTACCCTGCCAGAAGACAATCGTGGCCCGTGCCGGTTGCCCGTCCGGCGAGGTCAGCTGCACGCCGACATCGCCATGCGCGCGGCCTTCGAACACGAAGGCGCCGCTGCTGCCGGTCGAGCCGGTGTGAACGGCCTTGCCCCAGTTCTGCCGGTGCAGGCTCACATCCAGCGGCCGGGCGGTGCTGGCGGCGATGACCTGAACGGAGAAGGGGGCGGAGACATCCGTGCCCCGCACATAATACCGCGCCGGGGCGCCGGAGATGGTGACTTCGGCAGCGGCCATGCGGCCATCACCGGAGCTTCGCTCCGCATAGTCGAGCTTAACCGCCTTGATTTCGTCGCCGGGCGGCGCAGCGGGCTCAGCCCATGCCGCGAACGACAACATCATCCATCCGGCGATCACCGCCGCGAAGCGCACAAGCATCATCTGCAGATCCCCTTACTGCTCTGCCGGGCCTGATTTTCGGGCAGACTGTCGCAGGCTGCCTGCAGGATCAACCCAAAAGACAAGGGTGTTGGCTAACGCGCCGGTTACCATTCGGTCATCGATGTGCGGGCCAGGCGACCCGGAATCCTTCGCGGCTGCGCCTTTGAAAGCAAAGGGTCCTGAAAGCGAAGGGGAGGACCATCCCGTGAAGAAGCTGGCATTCCTGCTGATCGCGGCGCTTGCCGCACCCGCCATGTTCGCAGAGCCGCCGGATGATGAGCCGGGCGCGCGGCAGGACTGGCGATTGCTCATCACCGCCAGCGATGTTCGCGGCGATAGCGAAAGATATATCGCCATGGACGCCCGCTTCGGCGACCATCTCACCACAAGGGCAGAAGAGATCCAGGCCCGGCCGGGCTTCGAGCCCGGATACGAGGAAGCCCTTGCCGGCGGCTGGTTCGAAGGGAGCGCGCCGGATTATGCGATGTGGATGGCCGTTTCGGAACTGATGCAGCCTGTCTATGGCTGGGGTGCGGCGATCTACTGCCCGCCGAATGATCCGGCCTATGTCGTGATGATGCGCCACTGGCGCGGCGAGACGATCGACTGCAGCACCTATAGCCGCGATTACGGACGCGGCAGCTATGTCTGGACCGGCGTTGTCCCTGAACCATCCGACAGCGAGATGGCAGAAGACTGACAGGGATCTGGCCGGAAAAGGCCACCTGTTGAAACCATGTCACACAGTTCCGTCCGCATGCGTGCATCTCTCTGAATGCGGCTTGCCCTGTCACGGCGTTTCAGGCATCACGCCCGGCTGCTCAGAAACCAGGCATCAGCCTGATACAACCATGAGGGAGGGCAGACATGGCGGCGTCGTCACGCCTGCCCGCCTGGGCGCGGGCATCGGATATTGCAGACCTGATCCGCCTGTCGGTGCCGATCGCCGTCAGCCGCATGGCGATGATGCTGATGGGGCTGACGGATGCGATCGTGCTCGGCCAGCATGCGCCGGAGGAGTTGGCCTATGTCCTCTCCGCCTGGCTGCCGATCGGCGTGTCGCTGGGCTTCGGCATCGGCATCCTGCTCGGCGTGCAAGTGCTGACATCGGAAATGCTGGGCACCGGGCGCGAAGCCGGCTCGGGGCGCATCTTCCGCCGGGGTCTGTGGTGGTCCGTGGTCATGGGCGCCGTGCTGACACTGGCGCTGGTGCCGTTCGCCGATCCCTTCTTCCATTGGGTCTTCGTCACGATTGCGCCGGTCAGCACCGAGGCGGCCGCCGCCGCATCGCCCGAAACCGTTGCCTCCTCGACGGCGCTGGTCACCCGCATCCTCGCCTTCGGCCTGACGGGCCACATGATCTCGCAGGCCTGCTCCTACTATCTCGAGGCGCTGCGCCGGCCTCTGCTCGTCACCTTCGTGATGTATGCCGGGGTCGCCATCAACCTGGTGCTCGACCTTGCGCTGGTGGCCGGCTGGTGGGGGTTCCCGCAGATGGGGGCAGAGGGCGTCGCCTGGGCCACGACCGGCACGCGCTGGGCCATCGTGTTCGTCATGCTGATCCTGGTCGCGCTGCTGACACCGGCCTTCCGCCGCTCGCCGCCCGCCGAGCGCGGAGAGGCGCGCCGCCAGTTTGAAGTCGGCACCGGTACGGCGATTTCCAACATCGCCGAATGGGGCGGCTTTAACATCACCTTCATCATCGCGACCTGGGTCTCAATCGCGGCGAACGCGGTCTATGGCTATTCGGTGCAGGTCATGGGCGTGTGCTTCATGTTCTATCTCGGCATCGCGACCGCGACCTCGGTGCGGGTGGCCGAAGCCATCGGCCGGGGCAATCCGGACGAGGTGAGGAATGCAGGCCGCCTTGGCGTGGTCGCAACAACGCTGGTGGGCCTGGCGCTCGGCCTGCTGCTGATCGCCTTTGCCGGGCCGATCTCGCGTCTCCTGGTGCGCGAGGACGCCATCATCGGCAGCATCGCCATTGCGCCGGCGATTGCCGGCCTGCTCTGGCTGGCGGCCATGGCGACCGTGTTCGACGGGTTGCAGGCAACCGCATCCTTTGCCTTGCGCGCGCAGGGCATGATCTGGCTGCCGAGCGCCATCCATATCGGCTCATTCTTCCTGGTGATGATCCCGATCTGTTACTGGCTGGCGATCACGCTGGGGCGCGGCGCGACCGGGGTGATGGAAGGCGCATTCCTCGGCTGCCTTGTGGCGGGTCTGATGCAGGTGGTCCTGCTGGAATGGAAAGCGGCGCGTCCTGTACTGGAACGCGCCGCCTGATCTGGATCAGCCCCCTATGGGGACGGGAACCTTAGATATCCTTCAGCGCCGAAGCGGGTTTGAAGGCCAGAGAGGTCTTCTCAGGAATCTTGATGATTTCCTTGGTCGCCGGGTTGCGGCCTTCGCGCGCATTCCGGGTCTTGGCTGAGAAAGTGCCAAAGCCGGCGATTGCAACCTGCTGGCGTGATTTCACTGCCGATGCGACGGTATCAAACAGGGCGTCGACGGCCTTGCCGGCGTCGCTCTGGGACAGGCCGGAAGCCTGAGCCACCGCTTTGGTCAGTTCACCCTTATTCATAGGGGTTCTCCTCTAGGTTAAATGACGCTTGCACGCCATTGTCCCGTCATACCCACGATTCGTAGGCCGTGAATACGCCGGAACCCCAATAAACACGGGCTAAACGCCGAGAATCCAGCCCTCTTCTTCGATCACGTCCCTGATTTGTTCAGGGGAAAGTGATTTGCCTGTGGAAAACAGGGCCGAAAGTGTGCCTTTTTCGTCCAGATCGGCGTAGTGGCGGGCAATTGCGCGCACTTGCGCCTCATCGGCGACCTCGCCTTTTTCCGGTTTTGCCTTGACCAGTGCGGGGTAGATCTCCGCCATGACGACATCGATTCCCTCCAGCGCGTCTGCCGAAAGCGGCGTGTCGCCGAGCTCGAACGGCCATATGCGCGCCCCCTGCCAGGTCTCTCTCAGCGCCTGCACATGCGGCAGTCCGGTCAGCGTCTGGCCGCCGACGGAGCCTGAATAGGCGAGCTGCCAGACCGATTTCGGCTGGGCGAGGTTTTTCTCCTTAAGATAGTTCTCGCAGAGCCGGAACTCTGCCAACCCCCGGCCATTGAAGTCCGGCCGGGTAGCGGAGAGGGTCGAGACCACATCGCGGGCCGGCGCGCCCCAGAAGGGGAAGGGCCCCTTGGAGATCGCGTAATTGAGGCCGGCGGCGATCGCATAGCGGGCATTGGAATTGTCCGGCTTGTCCTTCAGCTTGGTGGCAAGGTGGGCCTGCATCGCGGCCCAGGCCGGCTGGCGCGAGGTGTCGAGCCCGAGCGCCGCCGCTGTGCCCGCCGGATAGCCGAGGGAGAAGTCGAACCCGATCAGCACCTTGTCACCGCGCTTGGTCAGCTTCGCGACCATATCTTCGAGGAAGGCACGCGCCTTCAGCCGCGTGTCGATGTTCACGCCGCGATATTGCAGTTTCAGGCGGGCATCCTTGGCGAGGACGCCAATCCAGATCGAATTGGCGCCGAGCGCGGGCTTTGCCGCCGCGCTCCAGTCCACCATGATATAGGCGTCGAACAGGGCCGGCATGGCTCAGCCCAGCTTGACCAGCATCTTGCCGGTATTGGCGCCGGTGAACAGGCCGAGGAAAGCATCCGGGGCCTTCTCGATGCCGTTCATGACGGTTTCCTCATATTTCATCCGGCCGGACGAAATCCATTTGGCCATATCGGCATGGAAGGCGGGCAGCATGTCGCCATGGCTGGAGACGATGAAGCCCTGCAGCTTCAGCTGCTTGCCGACGGCCTGGATGATGTTGTGCGGGCCCTGCGGAATGCCGGTCTCGTTATACTGCGCGATCATTCCGCACAGCGCCATGCGCGCGAAGGGGCGGGCGGCCTCGATCGCGGCGGTCAGATGATCGCCGCCGACATTGTCGAAATAGACATCGATGCCTTTCGGCGCCGCCGCCTTCAGCGCAGCGGTCAGCCCTTCGAAGCCTTTCGCCTGCTTGTAGTCGATCACATGATCGGCGCCGAGCGACTTGACGAAGGCGCATTTCTCCGCCCCGCCGGCCGAGCCAATGGTGGTGGCGCCCTTGATCTTTGCGATCTGCAATACGGTGGAGCCGACCGCGCCGGCCGCGCCGGAGACGAAGACGGTGTCGCCCTCTTTCAGTTCGCCAATGCGCAGGAGACCGGCATAGGCCGTCAGGCCCGGCATGCCGGCGACGCCCAGATAGGCGCTTTCCGGCAGTCCGGTGGCGGGCAGTTTCTGCGTCATGGCTGCCTCCGGCGGCGCCACCCAGGCGGTGCGCCAGCCGAGCATGGAGGAGACGAGGTCCCCGGCCCTGTAGTCTGGATGCGCCGAGGCGGTGACCCGGCCGACCGCGCCGCCCTGCAGCGTCTCGCCGATCTGGAAGGGCGGCACATAGCTTTCCCGGTCATACATGCGCCCGCGCATGTAGGGGTCGACCGACATCCAGGTGTTGAGAACCTGAATCTCGCCCTCTTTCGGATCGGCAATCTCGACCTCGCGCATTGCGAAGTCGACAAGTTTGGGCATGCCAACCGGCCGGGCGGCGAGCGCCCATTCAGAGGATGTCAGTTTCGGCATGGCGTGTAATCCTTCCTGCTCGATCTTCCTTATGTGCCGGTCTTGCCGGTCTCTGTCTTCCAAATGAACTGCGGGGCGCGGCCTGTGAAGGGGGGCAGAGACAAGAATCCCTTGCCGCTGCGGCACGCGGCAGTGGGCAGAGTCGGCCCCGAGGACTTGCCCGCAAGGGCTCAAAAGTGTCATGTCCCCCCTCAAAAAGGGATACCAGAGGGCATGGCCAGACTGAAAGTGGGCGTCGCGGGGGCAGGCGTATTCGGAAATTATCACGCGCAGAAGGCAGCGGCGTCTGCGCGCGCCGAACTGACCGGCATCTTCGATGTTGATCTCGGTCGGGCTGAAGCGGTGGCGGCGACCTTCGGAGCGAAGGGCTATTCCAATTATGCGGAATTCCTCAAGCTCTGTGATGCGGTCGTGGTCGCAGTGCCGGCAATCTGGCATGAAAAGCTCGCCCGTGAGGCGATCGAGGCGCATTGCCATGTGCTGGTGGAAAAGCCGCTGGCGCTGACCGGGCTGGCGGCGCGCGACCTGGCCGATGAGGCCGCCGCCAGGGGCCGCATCCTGCAGGTCGGCCATCAGGAAAGGTTCGTCGCCATGGCAATGGGCGTGCTGGCGATTCCGGAAACGCCGCTGCTGATCGAGTCCGTGCGCTCCGGTCCGCCTGCGCCGGGTGGGCGGGCAGGGGATGTCTCGGTGATCTGGGATCTGATGATCCATGATCTCGACCTTGCCGCGATGATGCTTGGGCGGGAGTTCACCCGTGTCGAGGCAACCGGCCGGAGGATGCATTCCGATCATCTCGACGAGGCCGAAGCCTGGTTCGATTATGCCAGTGGCGGGCGGGCGCATCTGCGCGCCAGCCGGGCGGCGGAATTCCGGGAGCGGACGATGCGGGTGGTTTACCCCTCCGGCGAGATCGACATCGACTTTCTGACGCGGCGTCTGAAGAATACCACGCCTTATGAAGTGAAGGTGGACATCGCCGCCGACCTGCCGGACCCGCTCGGCGCTGCTGATGAAGGGTTCTACGCCGCCTGCCTCGGCCTCGCTCGCAGCCCGGTGCCGGCGCATGGCGCGGTGGCAGCAGTCGCGATGGCGGAGGCCGCCGAAGCAGCGGCGCTGGCAGGGGCGACGTAGTCCGTAGAAAGACTATTCTATCGGCGAGGGCGCCTTGGCGGCAGCCTTCACCTTCTTCAGCAGCGGCGCGACCATCGGAATCGTCAGCATCGTGCTGGCCGCCGCCATCAGCAGGCAGGCGGTGAAGGCGTCATTGGTGATGACCCCCCGGTCGAGCAGAATGTTCGCAAAGATAATCATGATCAGCGCCTTGGTCTGAAGCAGCCAGCCGACCATCGCCGCCTCGCCCTTTTTCCAGCCGAGCGCCATGCCGGCGAGTTTCACGCCCGCGAGCTTGCCCGCGACGGCCGCAACCAGCAGGATGCCGGCCGCCGCAAACACCGCGCCGCCGCCAACGGTCCATTCCGTCCGCAGGCCGGTCGACAGGAAGAAGACCGGCATGATGGCCAGCAGGATATGGTTGCGGAAAAGGTCCATCTGGGCCTCGTCGAAGGTTTCCCGGTCGAGAATGGCGCCGGCGAGGAAGGCCCCGACCATGTAGTGCAGCCCCGCCCAGTCAGAGACGAGGGCGGCGGCTGCCATCCAGATCAGGCCGGCATACCAGCGGTCCTGTTTCGGAATCCGGATCATCAGCCAGCGAATGCCCCAGGCGATCGCCGCGAAGACGACGAGGAAGATGGCCTGCCGGCCGATCCGCTCCCAGTCGAGCAGGATCAGGGCCAGCACGCCCCAGATCGCAAGATCATCCAGGCTCGCATACCGCAGGATCCGCTGGCCGAGCGGCTGGCGGAGGATGTCCAGCTTCTCCATCAGCAATACGAGGATCGGCAGGGCCGTGACGGCGCAGGACATGCCGATGCCGAGCACGAATTGCCAGGTCTGCGCATTCGGCCCCATCCAGCCATCGCCCATCTGCAACAGGATCAGCGCCGCCCCGCAGCCGAACAGCAGCGGCGTGAACAGCGCCAGGCCCGCTGTGGTGCCGGTCTCGCCCCGGTTCTTCCAGGCGGACTTGAGGTCCAGCTCGATGCCGGCAATCCAGACAAAGATCATCACCGCCCATGTGGCGATGCCGTTCAGCATACTGATGACCTGCGGCTGGAAGACGAATTCGTAATAGGCCGGAAACGCCGCGCCGAGCACGCCGGGGCCAAGCAGGATGCCGCAGAGGATCTGCACGACGACGAGCGGAGCGAAATAGTCCGTCTTCAACAGGCGCCATAGCAGGTATGGCACCGTGAAGATGATCAGCATGGCGATCAGGTAGATTTCCGTGATTGTCATACCGCCCCCGGCCCCTGCGGTCTCAACTCGAGACGAGATCGCGGAACGCGATCCGCGCGCCGGTCCGGCTTTCCGATGGCGCAACAAGCTTGACGAGTTCGCGGGCAACCTCCTCCGGCGCCGGCAGGGTCATCGGGTCTTCGCCCGGCATCGCCTCGGCGCGCATGCCGGTGCGCACGGCGCCGGGGTCGAACAGGTTGACGCGCAGGGCCATTTTCTCGGTCTCGTCCGCCCAGGCATTGACGAGCGCTTCAAGGCCCGCCTTGGAGGCCTGATACGGTCCCCAGAAGGCGCGCGGGCGGGGCACCACGCCGGAGGTGATGAACACCGCACGCGGGGCCTCGGCGCGGTGCAGCGACGGGGCGAGGGCGCGGATCAGGTGGGCGTTGGCGGTGAGGTTGACCTGGATGGTTTCCTCGAAACTCCGCGGCCCGCAGGTCTCAAGCGGTCCGAGTGTGCCCAGCAGGCCGGCATTGGCAACAAATCCGTCAAGCCGGCCGAACTTTTCCGCGATCAGCTTGCCGAGTGTCTCGATGCCTTTGGTCTCCTTGAGATCCATCGGCACGAGCACGGCTTCCGAGCCGAGCGCGCGGATTTCGTCGTCCAGCTTCTGCAGCGCCGCCTTCGAGCGCGCGATGGCGACCACGAGATCGCCCTGCCGGGCCAGTTCAAGACTGACCGCACGGCCAATGCCGCGCGAGGCGCCGGTAACGAGGACAAGTCTGGGCACGGGTTTCATTCCGCCTTGGTTAGCGCCAACATCAGACATCGTCCAGCAGCGAAAGCTGGCGTTCCTTGTCGGCCTGGTCGCGCTGATAGTCGGCGAGCGGTGTGGGGTATTCGCCGGTGAAACAATGGTCGGCGAATTGCGGCTGCATCGGATCGCGCACCGGCTCGCCGATCGCCCTGTAGAGGCCGGGCACGGAGAGGAAGCCGAGACTCTCGACTTTCAGCTCACGGACCATCTCTTCATGCGTGTGGATCGCGGCGAAGAGTTCGGACTTCGCCGCCATGTCGATGCCGTAGAAATCCGGGTTGACGATCGGCGGGCTGGCCGAGCGGAAATGGATTTCGCGCGCGCCGGCCTCGCGCACCATCTGCACGATCTTTTTCGACGTGTTGCCGCGCACGATGGAATCATCGACCAGGATGACACGCTTGCCTTCGAGCACGGCGCGGTTCGGGCTGTGCTTCTTGGAGATCGCCGTCTGGCGGCCGGTCTGGGTCGGCTGGATGAAGGTGCGGCCGACATAATGGTTGCGGATGATGCCCATCTGGAAGGGAATGCCGGAGGCTTCGGAGAAGCCGAGCGCCGCGGGCACGCCGGAATCCGGCACTGGCACGATCACATCGGCCTCCGCTGGCGTCTCGGCGGCAAGTTGCTGGCCCATGCGGCGGCGCACTTCATACACCGACCGGCCCTGGATGAAGCTGTCGGGGCGGGCGAAATAGACATACTCGAACACGCACGGGCTTGGCGGGCGCGGCGCGAAGGCGCGGATCGATTCGATTCCCTCATCGGAGATGACGACGACTTCGCCATTCTCGATCTCGCGCACGAATTCAGCGCCGATGATGTCGAGCGCGCAGGTCTCCGAGGCGAGGATGTAGGATTTGCCGAGCCGGCCGAGCACCAGCGGGCGCAGGCCCACGGGATCGCGCGCCCCGATCAGCTTCTTGCCGGTGATGCCGACGAGCGCATAGCCGCCCTCGATCTGGTGCATCGCATCGACAAGGCGTTCGACGAACCGTTTTTTCGGGCTGCGCGCGACGAGATGCAGGATGACTTCGGTGTCCATCGTCGACTGGAAGATGGCCCCGTTGCGTACCAGCTCCTTGCGCAGGATGCGGGCATTGGTGAGGTTGCCGTTATGGGCCACCGCGAAGCCGCCGGTATCGAGATCGGCAAAGATCGGCTGGATGTTGCGAAGCATCGGCCGGCCCTGCGTCGAGTAGCGGTTATGGCCGATCGCGGAATCGCCGGGCAGGCGCTGGCGCAGGTCGCCGCCGAAGCCCTCTCCGACAAGGCCCATATGGCGTTCGGAGGAGAAGCGCTTGCCGTCGAAACTGACGATGCCGCACGCCTCCTGTCCGCGATGCTGCAGGGCGTGGAGGCCAAGGGCCGTCAGGAGACTCGCTTCTGGGCTGCCAAAGACTCCGAAAACGCCGCATTCCTCGCGGGGTTTGTCGTCATCATGATCGAAAAAGACCATTGGACGTTCCGGCTTTTGCTGGTGGGGCGGGGCTGCCTGCGGCCCATATAGGCCGGTTTTCGCGGCCGCGAAAGCCCGCGGGTGACATAACTGTCATCAAATCACAGAAGGCCGTTTCAGGGGGCCTCAGCCGGCGTGGGATCCGGATGCCGGAACACGATATCCGCGCTCCAGGGATGGTCTGCCCTGAGCACCGCGTTGCCGGGCCCTGCCGCCTCACGCCAGTCCGCCACAAGCGGGTCATCGGGAAGGGCGCGCATGTCGATCCATCCCGTCGCCGGAATGATGTCGGCGGCTGTCTCGCCGGACACCTGGACCAGCCAGACAAACGGCTCCGCAGGCACCTCGCCGCGCGCCTGGGCTGCCCTCATCTTCTCGCCCATGTCGGCTGGAGACTCGGTGAACCCCCAGAAGATTGCAGGCCGGCCTGGCGGGACCATCCGGGCGGTCTCGCAGCCATATCCGGCCACGCGCACCGGCGCATCGGCATAGATCGCGTTCCAGCCGCGCAGCATCGTCAGCAGATCGGCCAGCGCGGCCGTCTTGTACACGCCCGCGATATGCGCGGCGCCCACCACATCGGCGGCAAGCTCGCCCGTCTGCGCGCCGCCAATATAGGCGTCGAGTTCGTTTGCTCCGGCGCAGGGCGTATCCAGTATGACGGCGCCAAGATGGTAGCGCTCTGTCAACACTTCGGTCAGGGCCGATTTCAGGAGGGCGTCTTCCTGCGAACCCGTTCCGGTGCCCATGAAGCCGATCAGCTTTGCGCCTGAGAGCGCCGCAGCCAGTGCCGTGATGCCGGGATCCTGCGCGGTCAGCGAGGCAGTCGGGACGGCGAGCGGTGACAGCAGGTCCGCCGCTGTCCGCTGCGGTTCGGCGGGCGCAGGGGCAGGTGCAGGTGCTGTCGCGCAGCCCGCCACAAACAGGATGGCCGCGCTGCTTGCCGCCATCGCGAGGCGCTTGGAAAGGTCATGCTTGCAAATCGGCGTCATCTCGGCTCCGGACTCATCGCGCGAGGGAGTCTAGCGGCCAGGCGCCGGGGCGCAAGACAGGCCCGGCCTGTCCGTCAGCCGGCCCTGCCGCTGATTTCGCGCCCGGCTTCTTCTGCCTCGCCGGTCACCCGGTCGGCAATCTTCTCGAGGTGAGGATAGGTGAAGCTCTCGGATATGAAGGGCGGCACCCGCTCATGCTCGACGGCGACATTCAGCAGCACGGCGAAGAAGACGAGGGCAACGAACCCCCGGAAAATGCCAAAGATCAGCCCGGCAATATGGTCGAACATGCCGATCTCGCCATTCGTCATGATCGATTTTGACAAGCTCTGCCCGAACCAGGCGACGATCACATAGACAATCAGGAAGGCGGTCACGACGAGAATGATGTCCGGCGCGAGCGGATGGGTGCCTTCCGGCAGCAGCTCCGCCAGATTGCCGCTGAAAAACTTGCGCGCGTAATAGGCCGCAGCCAGCGCCCCGATGAAGGCGCCGAGGGTGGCCAGTTCGCGCAGGAAGCCGCGGGCAAAGGCCATGATCGCCGACACGACGATCACGCCGACGACGATTCCGTCAAAAGCTGAAATGGATTCAAGCATCAAGCCCGTCCGGCGCGAGAAGATCGACGAGCGCGATAAGCCGCCCAATTGGCGTCACGGTCAACCCGCTCTCTGCTGTAGGTGCGCCGTCTGGGACAAAAGCCGTGCGGAATCCGAGCCGGGCCGCTTCCTTGAGGCGCTGGTCCATGCGGGGCGCGGGTCTGACCGCGCCGGAAAGCGCCACCTCGCCGAAAAAGACCGACCGTTTGGGCACGGGATTGCCCGAGAGCGAGGACAGCAGCGCGGCGGCCGCAGCCACGTCGCCCGCCGGCTCGCTGATCCGGTAGCCGCCCGCGACCGAGAGATAAACGTCCATGCCCGCCAGGTTGATGCCGCAGCGCGCCTCCAGCACCGCCAGCAGCATGGCGAGGCGGCCGGAATCATAGCCGATCACGCTGCGCCGGGGCGTGCCGAAGGGGCTTTTGGCGACGAGGGCCTGCACTTCGGCCAGCACGGGGCGTGAGCCCTCCATCGCCGCGAAGACGGCGGTGCCGCCGCCGGTTTCCTCTTCGGCCGACAGGAACAGGGCGGACGGCTCCTTCGCCGGGGTGAGGCCGAGGGCGTGCATCTCGAAGATGCCGATCTCGTCGGTGGGGCCGAAGCGGTTCTTCACGGCGCGCAGGATGCGGAACTGGTGGCCGCGCTCGCCTTCGAAATAGAAGACGGCGTCGACCATATGCTCGACCACGCGGGGCCCGGCGATGGTGCCTTCCTTGGTGACATGGCCGACCAGTACCAGCGCAGCGCCGGATTTCTTGGCCCAGCGGACCAGCTCCTGCGCGCAGGCCCGCACCTGCGCGACCGAGCCGGGGGCGGCTTCGAGACTGTCCGACCAGAGTGTCTGGATGGAATCGATGACGACGAAATCGGGATTTGATTCCTTGAGGGCGGCGAGGATCTTGCGCAGGTCCGTCTCGGTGGCGAGCTGGACCGGGGAATTGGCCACTTTCAGCCGCTTTGCCCGCTCCTGGATCTGCGCGGCGGCCTCTTCGCCGGAGACATAGACGGTCTTCACGCCATTGCGGGCGAGGCGGGCGGCGGCCTGAAGCAGCAGGGTCGATTTGCCGATCCCCGGATCGCCGCCGATCAGGGTGGCAGAAGCGGGCACGATGCCGCCGCCAAAGACACGGTCGAGCTCATCGACCCCGATGACGACACGGGCGACGGCCTCGGTCTCGGCGTTGAGGGGGATGAAATCGGCTTTCGGGCCGCGCTTGGTGCCGGCTTTCGGGGCTTTCAGTGCGCCGGGCGGGGCGGAGACGGCCTCCTCCACCAGCGTGTTCCACTCCCCGCAGCTCTCGCAGCGCCCGGCCCATTTGGCATGGACTGCCCCGCAGGACTGGCAGACGAAGGCGGATGTGGAGGCTTTGGCCATGAGGGAATCGCTGGGGCGGTTTGCGGATGGCGCGGAGTCTAGGCGGGCAGAGGGCAGGGCGCAAATGCCGGGCCCACCTGTTCCGGGGCATTGCGGGCGCAGCGCGGACGGCTAGGCTGATGACTGAAAGGGGAATTCCATGCGCCTGAACCTGCTCGCCGCCGCCTCTCTCTGCTTCAGCGCCGCGCTGCCGGCCGCCGCCCAGTATGACGACTCGGCCAATATCAACGCCGCCTATGAGCGGGGCAAGGGCTGGGGCACGACGCCGCTGACGCTCAACGAACTCGTTGGGTGCGCGGCCTACTGGCATGTCTGGCGCGAATTTCACGAAGATGAGTACGGCGAGGCGATGCTGGCCAAACTCGATCCTGCGCTGCTGGAGCCCCAGGCCGAGGCGGCGCTGCAACACTGGGAGCTGAAAGCCAACGAGGCCATCGCCGGGGTCGAGGACGGGGAAGCGCAGTTCAAGGCCGCGGCAGACCGGTTTATTGCGGAAGCCTGGGAGGAAGGAGAGGGCCTCGTTTTTGGCGACAGCTATCTCTATGCCGAAATGCTTGGCGCCTGCGCGCGGCCGGCGGAAGACTGAACTGGCGGGCGTGCGGCCGGCCCGCTAAAGGGGCGGGGTGAAACAGGTTGCAATCATCGGGGCAGGGCCTGCGGGCCTGATGGCGGCGGAAGCGGCGCTGGAGGCCGGTGCGCGCGTTGCCATCTATGACGCGATGCCGAGCGTGGGCCGCAAATTCCTGATGGCCGGCAAGAGCGGGCTCAACATCACCCATTCCGAAGACGAAGAAATGTTCCGCAGGCGGTATATCGCGCCGGGCGGGCGGCTCGCGGAAATGGTGGCGGCGTTCGGACCGGGCGATGTGGTGCGGTGGATGTCGGGGCTGGGCGTGGCGGCGCATGTGGGCTCGTCGGGGCGGGTGTTCCCGGTGGGCATGAAAGCCTCGCCGCTCTTGCGCCGCTGGCGCGCGCGGCTGGGCGAGGGCGGCGCCAGCCTTCACACGCGCCATCGCTGGACAGGATGGGATGCGCGCGGCGCGCTGGTGTTCGAGACGCTTCAGGGCGAGGCCCGCGTCGAAGCTGACGCGGCAATCCTCGCGCTCGGCGGGGCAAGCTGGCGTCGGCTCGGATCGGATGGGGCGTGGGCGGACATTCTGGCGGCGCGGGGCGTGGAACTGGAGCCGTTCGCGCCATCCAATTGCGGCTTTGCCGTTTCCTGGTCAGACCGCATGCTCGCCGCCCATGAGGGCGCGCCGGTGAAGGGCGTTTCATTATCCGCTGGTGGGCAGGCGCAGCGCGGCGATTTCGTCATCACGCGCGCGGGTATCGAGAGCGGCGCAGTTTACCCTCTGGCAGCGGCGCTGCGGGCGGAGATTGCGGAAAAGGCGGCGGCCATGCTTACCATCGCCCTTCTGCCGGATGCGGACGAAGCAGCCCTTGCAGCACGCCTCGCGGGCGCAAACCAGAAAGATTCCGCCGCCAACCGCCTGCGCAAGGCGGCGCGGCTTGACGCGGTGAAGATTGCGCTCGTCAATGAGGTGACCCGAGGCGCCGTCCCGAGAGATGCCGCGGCGCTCGCCCGACTCATCAAGGCGCTGCCTCTGATCCTGACCGGAGCGGCGCCGATCGACACCGCCATCTCCACAGCCGGCGGCGTCGCCTGGGAAGCGCTGGATGACCGCCTGATGCTGAAGGCCATACCCGGCACCTATTGCGCCGGCGAGATGGTGGCATGGGATGCACCGACCGGCGGCTATCTGCTCACCGCCTGCCTCGCCATGGGCCGGGCCGCCGGGCAGGCGGCAGCGGCTTAACCTTCCTTTCGGTCCTGTGTGCCATAGGCTGGGGTGTCAGGGAGGGGCCGATGCAGGCAATCGAGACATGGCTGGAGCGCGCGCCGCAGCGATGTGCGCTGGTCTGGATTGCGCTCTGGTGCGTCCTGTCGGTGCTGACACCGATCGATGCGTCCTATGATGTGCTGCACTATCACCTGCACAATGGCTGGTCTGCCTGGGAAGGCCGGCTGGAACGTGACCTCGCGCCCGCCGGGATGCACAGCTACTTTAATCCGCTCCACAACCTGATTGTGCACGGACTGATCCTGGCCCTGCCGGCCGGGCTGGTAACGGCGCTGCTGGGCCTTCTTCAGGCGCTGATCCTGCTGCCGCTCTATATCCTCTGCCGGCGTGTGCTGTCCTCTCTCGGCCATGACAGCCGGACCACGGCGCTGCTGATCGCGCTGGCGGGGTTTCTCAACTATTCGATGCTGCACACGGTGGCCAGCGTGCGCAACGATCACCTGATCGCAGGCGCCTTCATCCTGTCTGTAGTGCTGCTGATGCCCGCTGACGGACGGGCGCCCGGCTGGCGCCGGGCAGGGCTGGCAGCGTTCATCACGGGTCTGTCAATCGGACTGAAGCTGACAGCTGTTATCCATGCCGCAGGGCTCGCCGCCGCGATCCTGGTGGCGGTACCCGGCGTCCGCTCACGGATCGAAGCGGCAGGCGCTGCGGCCATCGCTGGGCTGGCAGGTATCGTGCTGACCGGCGGCTGGTGGCTGCACAAGATGTGGACCGTTACCGGCAATCCGGTCTTCCCGATGGCCAACGGCATCTTCCGATCGCCCTATGGTCTGCCCGAGAATTTCCGCGACGAGCGCAGCCTGCCGGACTCGGTCTGGGACGTGCTCCTCTTCCCGGTCAATGGCGCGAGCCGGTACAATGAATATGATCATCCCGCCTGGCAGGACCTCCAGTTCGGACTGTTCTACCTCGCCGTGCTGATCCTCTTGGCGGCGGGTGGGTATGCCCTTTCGCGGCGTGAGCCGCATGTATTCCCATCATCCTCAAGGATATACTGGATGGTGCTTGCCGCAATACTGGCGATCCTTGCGGCCTGGTTTCCGCTGTTTGCAATCGGGCGGTATGTGATGTCGGTCTGGATGATCAGTCCCCTGATGTTCTTTGCAACGATCCTGTTGGTTTGGCCTGCGATGAGGCAGTCGCGGCGGGCGCTGCTTGTGGCCGGTGCAATCTGCGTTGCCTGCTTCCTCGCCGGCAACTCTGTCGGCCAGCGCAGAGTGCCGCTCCCTGACTTGGGGGCGCCCTACATAACGGTGGAGGCGCCGGCGTCACTCCAGTTCAG
>JBKBLD010000006.1:77314-109130 GCA_046296675.1 Hyphomonas sp.
TGAAGCGCTGATTGTCTTCACGGGGGCTTACCCGTCTGCTTTTCTGGCTGCGTCGCTACCGAGGTCAGCGACCTACACATTTGCCTTGACAGCGGACTGGACGGCGCCAGCGGAAGTAGAGCTTACGGGGATTGTGCGCCAACGTATTGCGGCTTCGTCCGGGCCTTTGATTTCCATCATGCCCGATGTCGGTGACCAGGGCTCGCAATCGGTCGTCAACCTCCTGTCGAGGCTGGAGCGGGAGTACGGATTGTCAGGTGCCGCAGAGGACTGCGTGCCCTTCCGGACAAGCATGGACAGAGAGGATGCACGCTGGCTCGCCTGCCCGCTGGAGAAGCGGGGCGGGTAGGGTGGTGCCCTAAATCGCCGGTTGGATTGGCCCCTCAGCTCGTCCGTTTACGAACTGGTCCACATGCGCGTTGCCGCTGTGCATGACATCCGCTGCCGCGCCGCGCCAGATGATGCGGCCTTCGAACAGCATGGCGATTTCGTCGGCGATCTTTTTGGCGCTGGCCATGTCATGGGTGATGGTGACGGCCGCTGCGCCGAGGCCGCTGACCATTTCGCGGATCAGGTCGTTGATCGCGTCGGCCGTGATCGGGTCAAGGCCGGTGGTCGGCTCGTCGAAGAAGATGAGGTCGGGCTCCGATATGATCGAGCGGGCGAGCGAGACGCGCTTCTGCATGCCGCCGGAAATCTCGGCCGGGTAGAGGCCCGCGACATCCGTGCCGAGACGGACCTTCTTCAACGTCTCGATGGCGCGTTCCTTGGCCTCGCTGCGTTTCGAGCCTTCGGTGTTGATCAGGCGGAAGGCGACATTTTCCCAGACGGTGAGACTGTCGAACAGGGCGCCGGACTGGAACAGCATGCCGATGCGCGCGCGCATGGCCTCGCGTTCCTTGCCCTTCGCATTGGTCACATCCTCGCCGTCGAACAGGATGCGGCCCTTGTCCGGGGTCATCAGGCCGAGGGCATTCTTCAGCATCACCGACTTGCCCGAACCCGACCCGCCGATGACGACGAGGCTCTGGCCGCGCGCGACATCGATATCGACGCCGCGCAGGACGTGATTGGCGCCAAATGTCTTTTCGACACCTTCGAGTTTCAGCAGAGGATGCGTCACAGGTTCTGTCACAGGCCAATCTCCACGAACAGGGTGGACAGAATGTAGTTGAAAGCGAGGATCAGGACGGCGGCGCCGACCATCGAGAGCGTGGCCGCGCGCCCGACGCCGGTGGCGCCGGCCTGGCTGCGGTCGCCCTGATAGCAGCCCATCAGCGCAATGACACCGCCGAAGACAACCGCCTTGATCAGGCCGACGGCCATGTCGTTGCGGGTGATGAAGTCGAGCGTGTTGCGCAGGTAGACGGTGGAGTCGAAGCCAAGGCCGTAGACGCTGACCAGCCAGCCGCCCATGACGCCGATGACATTGGCGACTGCCACCAGCAGCGGCAGGGTGACGAGGGCGGCGAGGAAGCGCGGGGCGTAGAGATAGCGGTAGCGGGAGGCCGAAAGCGTCTCCAGCGCGTCGATCTGTTCGGTGACGCGCATGGCGCCGATCTCGGCGGCGATTCCGGCCGAGACGCGTCCCGCCAGCATCAGGCCGGTGATGACCGCGCCAAGCTCGCGCGAGATGCCGAGGACAACGATCGAGGGCACGAACTGTTCGGCCCCGTAGCGGCTGCCGCCTTCATAGATGTTGAGGGCAAGGGCGGCGCCGATGAACACCGCCGACAGGCCGACCACGGGCAGGGAATAGAAGCCGATGCGGACCATCTGGCGCAGGATCTCGCCGCCATACCAGCGCGGGGTGAAGGCGGCGGCCTTCACCTGACCGGCAAACACGGTCAGCCGTCCGACCTCTGAGAACATGCCGAGCGTTGCGCGGCCGATCAGCTGGAGAGGGTTCTGCATTCTCAGGCCTCAGCGGTAGACACGTTGCACCCTGGGGCCGAGGCCCGTCAGCAATTCATAGCCGAGCGTACCGCAAGCAGCCGCCTGGGCTTCGAGGTTGGCGTTCGGGCCGAGAAATTCAACCCGGGTGCCGGGTTTGGCCAGCCGGGCGCAATCGGTGACATCAAGGGTGATTAGATCCATCGAGACCCGGCCGAGAACGGGGCAGGGATGGCCGTCCAGCCAGCCGGTCAGCCGGCCCGCCCCGGCGCGCAGGATGCCGTCGGCATAGCCGAGTGCGCAGGTGGCCAGCAGGCGGTCCTCGCTGAGCGTGAATGTCGCGCCATAGCCCACATGTGTCCCGGATTGTCCTTTAAATGTCGCCAGGATGCCCGCCTCGAGCACCACGCCGGGCTTCAGCGTGACCTGGTCTGGCGGTGTCGTGCCACCATAAAGGGCAAGGCCCGGGCGGGTCAGGTCATAGGCATAGCCCTTGCCGAGATAGCAGCCATTGGAATTGGCAAGGCTCGCCGGCGTATCCGGAAAGGCATCGGTGATCTCGTTGAACGCCCGGCGCTGGGCGGCGTTCATCGGATTGCCGGGCTCATCGGCGCAGGCGAGATGGCTCATGACCAGCACCGGCTGCAGGCGGCGCAGCGCGGTCGCCTCCGTCTCGGCAAGGCGCGCGGGCAGGCCAAGCCGGTTCATGCCGGTGTCGAAATGCAGCGCGCACGGGCCCTTCTGCGTGGCCGACCAGAGTTTCACCTGTGCCTCGGATGAGAGGACCGGTGTCAGATCTGCGTCGCGGTAGAGAGCCAGTTCGCCGCGCACCGGGCCGTTGAGCACGAAGATGCGTGCCGCCCGGCCCGCCGCCTTGCGCACCACCAGTCCTTCTTCGGCGTAGGCGACGAAAAAGGTCTGGCAGCCGGCGATCCGCAGCGACCGGGCAATCCGCGCCGCGCCAAGGCCGTAGGCATCGGCCTTGACCACGGCGGCCGTCGTCGCGCCGGGATGCAGTGCGTCCAGGGTTCTCCAATTGTCCGCGATGTTGCCGGTCATCACGGTGGCGCGGGGCATCAGGCTCATGGGCTCACCGCTAGGCGAGTTTCTGCGGCTTGTCATCCTCGCCCGCCGGGGCTTTCGTGATGGGCCATCCAGGCCGAGCCTTTCATGTTCCAGACCGGCGTGAAGAAGACCATCCAGAGGATCAGGGCGATCATGCCGCCGGCCGGAACGATGGCGATTTTCTGCGGTCCGAAGATGTCGACAAGGGCGCCCATGATGGCGGCCCCGAACGGGGCACCGGCCATGAAACCCATCTGGTAGATCGACAGGACGCGGGCGAGTTTCTGCTTCGGCGCGGCGTCCTGCACGATCGACCGGCTCATGGCGATGGAGATGCCGGCGGCGATGCCCCAGATGAAGACGATGACCAGGAACATCCAGTGCGGCACGGTCCACAGCATCGGAACCATGCAGGCCGAGGCAATGAACTGAGCTGTCAGCAGCAGGCGGCCCTGCCGCTTGATCCGCCTGAACACCGCAAGCACGACCGATGAGGCAAAGGCCCCCATCCAGAAGGTCACGAACATGTCGCGGATGCCGGCCGAGCCGAAATGGTAGATGTCGCGGTTGATGATCGGCAGCACGACGAGGAAGGAGCCGATCACGAACACGCCGACGCCGAACATCAGCAGGGTCATGGCCGAGAGCTTGTCATCGGCGCGCACCGCGCGCACGCCGTCGAGAATGTCACCGAAGGCGGCGCTGAGGCCCTTGCGGCCGGTGCGCACCTGTTTTCCGCGCGCCATGAACAGGGCAAAGCCGGCGCCCGTGGCGAGGATCAGGCCCTGCGAGAGCAGCAGCGTCTCGGCCGAAATGGGACCGATGGTGAAACCGCCGAGCCAGGCCGGCATCCGCGTCGGCTTGTCGGCATAGCCAGCCAGAATGAGACCGGCGATCTGGGCGAGGAACTGCGCCATCGTGGCGAGCGTCACGCCGAGTTGCAGGGTCACGCCGGAGCCGACACGCATGCGCCGCTCGACCACTTCGTTCACGATGGCGTCCCGCGCCGGCATCATGAAGGCGCCGATCGTGCCGATCGAAAGCGCATAGATGATCATCGCGCCATAGCTGAGTTCACCGCGCGCGACGGCCACAGACAGGAAGAGGAGCGGCGTTGCCGCCAGAAGGTGCAGCAGGATCAGCAGGCGCCGGCCGTCGGCGCGCTCGGCGACGACGCCGCCGATCAGCAGGAACAGGACAGACGGTGCCGACAGCGCCATGTTGGCCAGGCCGAGCGCGAGGCCGTCGAGATGCAGATGGTTGCGCCCGGTGATCAGGTAGGGAAAAAGGACAAGCTGCAGGCCGAAGGCCATGAACCAGCTGCACTGGACACCGAGATAGGCGGGCAGTTCGATCTTGACGCCGCGCCGGAGGCGGCGGGCGCGCCAGTGCTGGGCCGTCGCCAGAAAGCTCGCCCCGGCGCTGATCGCCTCCGTAACGCCGCTGACCGGTGAGGCGACATTGGTCGTGACATCTTCCGCCGCAATATGCGGAAGATCGCCCGGCTGGGCGCCATCGCCATTCCCGGTCTCGTCACTCACCTGAACGTCCCCGCACGGCGTACATACGCATACCATTCCTGCCGGTCTCGGAATGGCACCGCTAGCAGCAGCCGGGCGCGGTTGCAAAGGGCAGGCCGGGCCGGTACGGTTTTTTGCTCGGAAACCAGTCGGGTGAAGGTATCTCATGCGGACGCTCAGGCACGCGATAAGCTGGCTCCTTGCCCTCGCTCTGGCGGCGATGTTTGTCCATCTTACATTGCACCCCTTGCCCGATCCGGCGCCCGGTGAGGTGAAGTTCTTCGACCCGCCGGGCGCGCATATCGTGTTTTCGGCCCTGGCGGACGGGTCCGGCATCACCCTGTTCGAACCGGCCGGCCGGTTCGTGGCGGGCATACTGGAACTGCTGGCGGCGCTTCTGATCCTGATGCCGTTCAGCCGCCGGCTCGGCGCAGTCATCGCAGCGCTGATCTGGGGCAGCGGCCTGGCCCTGCACCTGTCGCCCTGGCTGGGCCGGGAGTTGCCCTTGCCCGGCGGCGGCACGGATGGCGGCCAGCATTTCCTGCTGGCGGTGATCCTGTTTGCCCTCAGCCTTCTCCTGCTGGTTGTGCACCCCGGCAAGATCAGGGGCCGGTAACCCCCTGAAAACAGGCGCTTAACGCCGGTCCGGGTTAACGCACGGTCCATTTCTCGTTAACGTTTTGATGCGAGGTTGCGGGGTCAGGACCGAGGTCTGGCCATGGATGCCGAGGAGCCAATTGTCGACCCACAGGCCGGCGCAGCACGCGATGCGCTGCTGCGGCGTATTCTGGATGTGGTGTCGATGCCAGCCTCCCGGATTCCACCGCAGGACCGGCAGATGGCGGGCGACATCCTGCTCGACATGCTGTTCCACACCAGCGAGCGCGAGCGTGTCATGTGTTCCGCGCGCCTTGCCGGCAGCCGGGAAGCACCGCGCCGGTTGCTGCGCTATCTCGCCCTCAGCGCCTTCCAGGTCGCCCGCCCTCTGCTTGAGGAAAGCGATGCTTTCGACGATTGCGACCTTGCGGAGATTGTCCGCCTGTCGACGCCGGAACACAGGCTGGCGGTCGCGCGCCGGAGAAACCTGGCGGTCGGTGTCACCGCGGCGCTGGTTGATTGCGCCGAGCCGCATATCATCCGCGAGCTGCTGGGCAACCGGACCGCGGTCCTCGCCGAAGCCACCATGGACCGGCTGATCGCCGCCTCGCGTGACGAGCCGTCCTATTGCCCTCTGCTGGTCGACCGGATCGAGATGCGCCCGTCACATGCCATGGCGATGTTCTGGTGGTCCGATGCGCCCACGCGCCGGAAAATCCTCACCCGCCATGCCGCCGAGCGCCAGGAACTCATCACGCTCTGTTCGGATGTGTTCGAAATGGCCGCCGCCGAGGGGTGGAAGGATCCGGTGGCGCGCAAGACCTTGCAGATGATCGAGCGGCGCCAGCGCAACCGCGCGGCGATTGACCGCAGCCCCTATGACAGTCTCGAAGCCGCGGTCCATGCCGCCGCCAGTCAGGGCATGGACGCGAAGATCGCGCAGGAGATCGGCTATCTTGCCGGGATCAAGCCTGTGACGGCCGCGAAGATCCTGTCCGACCCCGGTGGGGAGGCGCTCGCCGTGCTCTGCAAGGCGACCGGCCTGAAGCGCGACTACCTGTCTCAGCTGTGGATGGCGCTGCGCCGCCCGCTGGAACTGGGGCCCGGCGAGCAGCACCCGCTCTTCGCCCTGGTGGCTGAAACCTATGAAGTCCTGTCGGTCGCCAAGGCGCAGACGACGCTGCGCTACTGGAACTGGGCGCTGTCTTCGGCCTATTCGCCGGCGGCGCTGCGCCATGCCCAGCAACTGGGCGATCCGGCCAATGAAGAGGCGGAGTATTCCGCCGCCCAGAGAACTGCACGCCTCGTCTTCGGGCGGTAATGTCTTTTTTGCCGCAACCGGGCTTCCCAAGCGGGCGGCTGGCCTTTAGGTGAGGCGTTCACCAAATCGGGACCGTACGGAGCTGAGGGGCGCTGTGGCGTATTTCTTGGGACTTCTTGCGGCGGTGGTGGCTTTCTGGCTGGGCAATTCCGGCCAGTACAAGCCGCTGATGCTTGGCTTTGGCAGCGTCTCGGTGCTGCTGACGCTAGTGTTGGCCTACCGCCTCAACCTAATCGACCGCGAAGGTGCACCTTATGTGCGCCTGCCGCAGCTCATGCGTTATTATCCCTGGCTGACAATCGAGGTCGTCAAGGCGAACTGGATCGTGATCCGGGCCTGTCTCAGGGCCGATCTCGACATCTCGCCGACCCTCACAAAGGTGAAGACGATCTGCCGGTCCGATCTCGGCCGGGTGACATTCGGCAATTCCATCACGCTGACCCCCGGAACCGTGACGGTCGATATAGACGGCGACAAGCTGCTCGTGCATGGCCTGTATGAAGCGAACACACAGCCCGAAGGCTTCATCGAGATGGACGAGCGCTGCGCACGGGCCTGCGATCCCAAGGAGGCGCAGGAATGACTGCTGTTGCCCTGATCGGAATTCTTGTCGGCATGGGGCTCCTGCTGGTGCGCGCGCTGCTCGGCCCGACCTTGTATGACCGAATCCTTGCGGTGAACTCGTTCGGCACCAAGACCGTGCTGGTCATCGGCCTGCTCGGCTATGTCATGGGCCGGCCGGACTTTCTCGACATCGCGATGATCTACACGCTCATCAATTTCGTGACGACGATCGCGATCCTGAAATTCTTCCGCTACCGTTCCTTCCAGGTGCCGCTCACGCGCCGGGCCGAGCCGGTGAAAGGGGGGGAGCATCATGGCTGAGTTCCTCACTGCCATCGGCGGGTTCTGGGAGTTCGCGCGGTTCCCGCTCGGCGGCGCGGCGTGTCTTGGGGGCGCCATCCTTTGCCTGATCGGCACGATCGGCGTTCTGCGCTTTCCGGATGTCTATACCCGCATCCACGCTGCCAGTATCACAGACACATCCGGCGCCGCGCTCGTCCTGCTCGGCATGGCGCTGATGGCGCCAAACTGGATGGTGCTGGTGAAGTTGCTGTGCATTTTCATCTTCCTGTTCCTGACCGGGCCGACGAGCAGCCATGCGCTTGCGAATGCGGCGCATGTTGCGGGGCTGCAACCGCGCATCGGTCCGGTCGGACCTGCCGAGCCGGAGGCCAAGGCGTGAGAGAACTATTCAGTCCCGAAGCCGGGCCAGCGCTGATCAATATCGCGCTCCTGTCGATCCTGTTCATCGTCGCCATCGCGATCACGCGGCTGCGCAGCCTGTTTGCGATCGTGATGCTGTCCTGCGTCTACTCGCTGATCTCTGCGGCCTGGTATATCGCCATGGACGCGGTGGATGTCGGCTATACCGAAGCAGCGGTCGGGGCGGGCATGTCCACCGCCGTGCTGCTGGGGGCGATGCTGCTGACGGCGCGCACAGCCAAGCCGGAAAAGCCGCTCAGCCGGCTCGGGCCGTTCCTGATCTGCGGCGCCACCGCGATCATGCTGTTCTATGCGACCGTCGATCTGCCGGGCCTCGGTGATCCGAACTCGCCGGCCAATACCGGCCCCGGCATGACCTATGTTCACATCAACTGGCATGACACCGGCGTGCCGAACGTCGTCACCTCGGTGCTCGCCAGCTATCGCGGCTTCGATACGCTGGGCGAGACGGTGGTGGTCTTCGTGGCCGGCCTGGCGGTGGCCATGCTGCTCGGCTTCGGGGAGCGTTCCTTCGCCGAAACCCTGCGCAAATCCACACGCGTCCGCGAAAAGCCGCGCCGGGGCAAGGAAGGGGATGCGCCATGAAGACGGATCATCACGTCATCCTGCGGGTCATCGCCAAATGCTTTATCCCGCTGATCGTCATCTATGGCTTCTATGTCCAGTTCCACGGTGAAACCGGGCCGGGTGGGGCGTTTCAGGCCGGGGTGGTCCTGGCGGTCGCCGTGATCCTGAATGCGCTGATCTTCGGCCTTGGCAACACGATGCGCGCGGTGCCGCCGGTCTTCGCGCGCTCGCTGGCAGCCATCGGTGTACTGATTTTTGCCGGCGTCGGTGTCTGGGCCATGCTCGAAGGCGGGCTCTACCTGGAATACCAGGCGCTGTTCGGCGAACCGCCGGGTGGCCATGACGGCCAGCATGCCGGCATCATCCTGGTCGAGCTTGGCGTCCTGTTCGCCGTTGCCGGCGCGATGGTCACAATCTTCTATGCCCTTGCCGGCCGGGTGGCCGAAATCCGCGACGAGGACTGGTAGGCCATGGTCGAATTTGTCCTCGAGCGTGCCGGCTACTGGGCCATCATCAGCCTGATGATGATCGGGCTCTACATCGCCTTTTCGGCAGAGAACCTGATCAAGCGCCTGGTCGGCCTGATGATCTTCCAGAGCACGATCTGCCTGTTCTATGTGTCGCTCAGCAAGGTGCGCGACGGCACCGCCCCGATCCTGCTGCCGGAAGACACGCCCTATCACTATGACCATTCCCCCGTCATGGACGGCGTGGATGCCCTGACGGCGACCGGCGGCGAACGCTTTGCCGATCTGCATCACATCTATTCCAACCCGCTGCCGCATGTCCTGATGCTGACCGCGATCGTTGTCGGCGTGGCGACCCTGTCGCTCGGCTTGGCCCTGATCGTCCGCATCCGGGAAGCCTATGGCACCATCGAGGCCGACGAAGTGCGCGAGATCGACATGCACACCGCGGAAACCGAGGAAGACGGCGCGGCGAAACCTATCAAAGAGGCTTCGGCATGATGCTCGAATCCGTGCTGACTTCAGCGCCCCAATGGGCGCTGCTGCATGCCCCTGTGCTCGTTGTCGTGGTGCCGATGCTGATGGCGCCCCTGCTGGCGATCCTGCCGGGCGGGCGCCTGTCCTGGATGCTGACGGTTGCCGGCGTTGCGGCGACATTCTATTTCGCGCTGGTCACGCTGGTGCTGGTCCAGTCCTCGCCGTTGGGCGTGCTGTCCTATGAGATCGGCCGCTGGCCGCCGCCGATCGGGATCGAGTTCCGCACCGATGCGCTGAATGCGATGATTATCCTGCTGGTGACGGGTATTGCGCTGCTCGCCTCTATCTTCGCCTGGCCGACGGTGGTGGCCGAGTTGGGCAATCACAAGCTGGGCTTCTTCTTTGCCGCCTTCATGCTGTGCCTGTGCGGCCTCCTGGGCGTGGCCTCGACCGGTGATGCTTTCAACCTGTTCGTCTTCCTCGAGATCAGTTCGCTGGCGACCTATGTGATGGTGGCGATGGGCGCGCGGCGCGACCGGCGTGCGCTGCCGGCGGCGTTCAACTATCTGATCATGGGCACGCTGGGCGCGAGCTTCTACATCATCGGCATCGGCTTCCTCTATGCCGCGACCGGCACGCTCAACATGGCCGATATCGGCGACCGGCTGCCGGCGCTGATCGACAATCGCGCGGTGCAGGTCGGCTTCGCCTTCATCATCGTCGGTCTTGGCCTGAAGGCGGCGATGTGGCCGCTGCACCAATGGCTGCCCAACGCCTATTCCTATGGCCCGAGCTTCGTCACCGTGTTCCTGTCGGCGACGGCGACGAAGGTCGCGCTCTATGCGCTCGTCCGCTTCCTGTTCACCGTGTTCCAGCCGGAATACACCTTCGAGAAGGCCAGCTTCGCCTGGATCCTTGCTCCGCTCGGGATTGCCGCGATGGTGGTCTGCAGCTTCCAGGCCTGTTTCCAGACCGATGTGCGCCGCGTGCTCGCCTATTCGTCGGTTGCCCAGGTCGGCTACATGTTGCTCGGCGTGTCTCTGGCGACGGCGGCCGGGGTCGCTGCCGGCCTCCTGCATATGTTCAACCACGCCCTGATGAAGGGCGCGCTGTTCATGGCGGTCGCCGGTGTGGTGCTGATGCACCGGGGCACGAATATCCGCGACTTTGCCGGCCTCGGCCGCACCGCGCCCTGGACGATGACGGCCTTCGCGATTGCTGGCCTGTCGCTGATCGGCGTGCCGCTGACGGCGGGGTTCATGTCGAAGCTGCAGCTCGGCTATGCGCTGTTCGCCGAGGGCTGGTGGTGGGCGGTGCTGCTGGTGGTCTTCTCCAGCTTCCTGGCGGTGTTCTATATCGGGCGCATCCTGCAGGCCGTGTTCTTCCAGCCACCTGCCGATCCGGGCAAGTCGCACAAGGAAGCGCCGCTGCTGCTGCTGATCCCGCTGTGGATCCTCGCCCTCGCCAATATCTATTTCGGTATCGCCGCAGGCTTCCCGCTGGGGCTTGCCCGTGACGGCGCGGTTGCGGCCCTTGGAGTGGAGGCGTTCCGATGACCCCGGAAACCCTCATCGCGGCAGCCATCCTGCTGCCATTGCTGATCGCTGCAGGCATCGCGGTGGCCGGCAAGTTCCCGAATGTGCGCGAAAGCGTGACGATCATCGGCGCCTTTGCGCTGTTCGCCGTCGTTATCCAGCTGGCGATGCTGGTGTCGGATGGTGACCGGCCAGCCCTGTTCGTGGGCGAGGCGGCGCCGGGCCTTGCGCTGGCCTTCCGGCTTGAGCCGCTGGGGGCCCTGTTCGCGCTGGTGGCGAGCGGCCTCTGGATCGTCAACTCGTTCTACTCGATCGGCTATATGCGCGGGAACCGCGAGCGCAATCAGACGCGCTTCTATATCTGCTTCGCCATTGCGCTATGCGGCGCGATGGGGGTTGCGATGGCGGGCAACCTGTTCACGCTGTTCGTCTTCTATGAAGTCCTGACACTCTCGACCTATCCGCTGGTTGCCCACAAGGGCGACGCGGCCGCGCAGCGCGGCGCGCGGATCTATCTGCTGACGCTGCTGGGCACCTCCATCGGCTTCTTCCTGACCGCGATCATGTGGACCTGGGTAATCGCCGGCCAGCGGCTCGACTTTGTCGATGGCGGCTTGCTGGCAGGCGTGGACATTTCCCCGACCGTGGCGGGCGCGCTGCTGCTGCTGTTTGTGTTCGGCATCGGCAAGGCGGCGCTGATGCCGTTCCATTTCTGGCTTCCGAACGCGATGGTCGCGCCAACGCCGGTTTCGGCCCTGCTGCATGCCGTCGCGGTCGTGAAGGCGGGTGTGTTCACTGTGCTGAAAGTGTCGATGTATATTTTCGGCGCGGATCTCCTGAACGAAACGCCGTCGCGCGAGTTCCTGATGGACCTTGCCTGTTTCACCATCATCGTTGCCTCGCTGATTGCCTTGACCAAGGACAATCTGAAAGCGCGCCTCGCCTATTCGACGGTCGCCCAGCTGGCTTATGTGACGCTCGGCGCGATGCTGGCCGACAAGGCCGGCTTCATGGGCGGCTCGCTGCAGATTGCCGGCCATGCGGTGGCGAAGATCACCCTCTTCATGTGCGCCGGGGCGATCTATGTCGCGACCGGTCTGACGAACATTTCCGACATGCGCGGTCTCGGCCGCAAGATGCCGCTGATCTTCACCGCCTTCTTCATAGCCTCATTGTCGATCATCGGGATTCCGCCGTTTGCGGGTGACTGGCCGAAATACGAGCTGATGCAGGGCTCCATCGACCGCGGCGCGGACTGGGTGCCGTTCATCCTGATCGCCTCCTCGATCCTCAATATCGCCTATCTGCTACCTATCCCGATCCTGGCGCTGATGCCGCCGCCACCGGAGGAACCGGTGAAGGAATTCAAACGGCCGGGCGGGGCGCCGGCATTGACGGTGGCCGCGCCGTTGTTCACCGCATTCCTGTGTTTCGTGCTGTTCCTTCTGGTCGATCCGATCGGTGACTTCCTGTCGCCGGCGCTGGAGGCGACCTCGACCCTCGTGATCAAGGAAACCTCACCATGAGCCATGAGACGCCCCCCGCAGGCCGCGACTCGTCCGGCCGGTTCGTGAAATCCGCGGCCGAGAAGGTCAATGCGATGAGCCGCACCGGCGCAGACGGTGTGCATCCGATGTCGCGTGTCCTGTTCGGCTGGACCGAGGCGAAGAATGCCGGTGCGATGATCTTCTGGGGGATGGCGGCGCTGTCCGTCGTCCTCGTACTGCTCGATCTGGTGATCGTGCGGCATGAGAAGGTCGGGATTGCGAACTCTGTCGGCTTCTATGCGCTGTGGGGCTTTGCGGCCTTTTCCTTCGTCGTGCTGATGGGCTGGCCGCTCGGCCGCCTGCTGCGCCGCGACGAGAATTATTATGGCGATCTGAGCGGCCCGCCGGCAGATATCGATCCCGCCATCGCCGACCGCCTCGGCGCGGGCGAGCCCAAAGCCTTCGAGGGAGACGAATGATGCCGGCCTGGCTTGCCTCCCTCAATCCCGGCTGGCTGATGATCATTGTCGGCGTGATCGCCATGGTCATGCCGTTCAAGCAGGTGCGCCAGATACTGACCGTCATCACGCCGCTGGCGGCGATGGGCCTGCTGGTGATGGCCCCGCATGAGGTGGATCTTCTGACAGCCGAGGCGCTGGACATCACGTTCAGCTTCTACCGGGTCGATAATCTCAATTTCATCTTCGGCCTCGCCTTCCTGATCGCCGCGCTGCTGAACGCGGTCTACGCGCTGCACACCAACAGTCAGCGTCAGGACGGCATGGCGCTCGCCTATGCCGGCGCGGCCGTCTCGGCGACCTTCGCCGGCGACCTGATGACCCTGTTCATCTTCTGGGAAATCACTGCCATTACCTCGGTCTTCCTGATCCTGCAGGCGGGCACGCGCGCGGCCTATTTCGCCTCGATGCGCTATCTGGTCATCCAGGTTCTGTCGGGCGTCATCCTGCTCGACGGCATTTCCTATGTCTGGCGGTATCAGGGAGACCTGTCACTTGCCGCCTTCCAGAGCTTCAGCGATCCGGGCGCGATCTATGTCTTCATCGCCTTCGGCATCAAGGCGGCCTTCCCCTTCATGCACAACTGGCTGCAGGATTCCTATCCGAAGGCCTCGGTGGTGGGCGCCGTCGTGCTGTCGGCCTTCACGACGAAACTCGCCGTCTACGCCTTTGCGCGCTTCTTCCCCGGCTTCGATGCGCTGATCTGGATCGGCGCGGCGATGACCGTCTTCCCGGTCTTCTTCGCCGTCATCGAGAATGATCTGCGGCGCGTGCTTGCCTATTCGCTCAACAACCAGGTCGGCTTCATGATCTGCGCGATCGGGGTGGGGACCGCCGGGGTGGGCAATGCGCTCGCCATCAACGGCGCCTCGGCCCACGCCTTTACGCATATCATCTACAAGGCGCTCCTGTTCATGAGCATCGGCGCGGTGCTCTACCGGACCGGAACGGCGAAGGCGTCGGAACTCGGCGGCCTCTACCGCTCGATGCCCTGGACGGCGCTGTTCTGCATCATCGGCGGCCTGTCGATTTCGGCCTTCCCGCTATTCTCGGGCTTCATCGCGAAATCGATGACGATGAGCGCGGTCGCCTATGAGGGCGCCGGGGATATCGGCATGGTGGTGGTCTGGCTGATGCTGCTGTTTGCCTCGGCCGGTGTGCTCGAACATTCCGGCATCAAGATTCCCTACTTCGCCTTCTTCGGCCATGACAGCGGCAAGCGGGTCAAGGAAGCGCCGTTCAACATGCTGCTGGCGATGGGGATGGCGGCCTTCCTCTGTATCGCGGTCGGCCTGCCGGCGCTGATTCCGGGGATGAACTATACTTGGCTCTATGCCCTCTTGCCGTATCCTGTAGAGGCGGCGAGCTACAAACCGTTCACGGCGGATCATATCCTCACCCAGATGCAACTGCTGGTGCTGGCCACCTTCGCCTTCATCCTGCTGAAGCGCTTCAGCCTCTATCCGGCTGAGAAACCCGGCACCATCCTCGACACAGACTGGCTCTACCGGAAGGCGGGCTATGGCTTCGTCCGGTGGTCGGGGACGGTCTGGGGCAAGCTGGAGCCGGCTTCGTCCGGCATCTTCTCCAGGCTGTCGGACCGGGCCTATCAGCGGCTGGAGGCGACCTTCAGTCCGCGGGGGGATCTCGCCCGCGGCGGCCTGTCGGGCGGGGCGACCATCTGGACGGCGGTGATCCTGGCGGCAGTCCTGCTGCTGTCATTCCTGTCGAGCTGAGCCGCCGCTGCTGTCCTGAAATGAAGCGGGCATAATATAGCCGCAAAGAAGCCGTGCTTGCGGCACCTTTCTTCGGTTCTGTCTTTGACGTTTTCGAGCACTGACATACGCTCGGCAAGTAAAGTATGGGGCTGAAACATGCGGGACACCGAGAATACACCGGCCGGGACCGGCGAATTCGTTGCATATGCTACAGAGATCGTCGCAGCCTATGTGCGCAACAATCCGGTTGCGCCGGCCGAACTGCCGGGCCTGATTCGCAGCGTTCACAGCTCGCTTCTGAACCTGGCGGACCCGGCCGCCGAGCCTGAGCGGCCGAAACCGGCCGTTTCGGTGAAGAAATCCATCAGCAATGACTATCTGATCTGCCTCGAAGACGGGCTGAAGTTCAAATCCCTGAAGCGCCATCTCCGGTCCAAATATGACCTGTCTCCGGACGAGTATCGGGAGAAATGGGGCCTGCCTTCAGATTATCCGATGGTCGCCCCCGGCTATTCTGCGCAACGCTCCAAACTCGCCAAGAAAATGGGCCTTGGCCGTCAGGATCGCTAAGAAAAGACGCTGCGAATACTTATCATTGCGAAATCGAAACAAAATAATTCGCTAATCAGTGTTAACAAAAAGCTGCACGGACTCTTGATCCCCGAGTCTACTCGCGCGATAGGTGATTCTTGCGAATCACCACGGGGGTGGCGAACCATGCGTCAACAGAAAGTTTTCGCCGGCGTGACCGACGCTCAGGAAATGCTGATCGACTATTGGCGATCACTGAGAGACAGGTCTGGCCGGGTCAGCCGGGAGTGCCTTGATCCCGGCGTGCTGCGCAGCGCACTGGCCTGCGTGTCGATCGTCGAGATGGATGCGCGCGGTGAGGGCCGGTTCCGGATTGCCGGTTCGCGACTGCGCGAAATCTTCGGAATGGAAGTACGCGGCATGCGTGTCACCGAAATCGCGGGAACGCATGGCGACTGTTACATGCTGGGCCTGTCTGCGGCGCTGGAGCGCGGCGAACCGGTCGGCGGTGTCATCGAGACGGGCGGGCGGATCCATGCCTGGCTGCGTCTGCCGCTGGCGGGCGAGGACGGGCAACTCAGCCAGGTCCTCTGCCATGACGAACTCGTCGCAAGCCGCCGGCTGCTGCGCCCGACACAGGCTTCCGAGGCGCCTATCCCCCACAGCAAGCCCCGTTTCGCGGCATGAACCTGTTGTATTTACGGGCCTTCTGCTTGTTGATATAGGAAACTTATCCTACACCTCTCCATCTCGGCTATACTCATGCCAGAGACCAGAAAAGGAGTGGTTGTGTGGCAGAGTTCAATCCCGGAAATGATGAAGACAAGGCGTATCTTGCCGGAGCGCTGGTGGCCTATGCGCTGGGCCTCAAGGCGGAGACCATCCTGTCGGCTGAGCGAGGCACGCCGGTAAACGCCCGCGCGCGGCATATTGCGATGTATCTCGCCTATGCCGCCTGCGGGATGAGCCTAGCGCGGGTGGCGCGGGCATTTGGCCGCGACCGCTCGACAGTTGCTCATGGTTGCCGGCTGGTCGAGGATTACCGCGAAGACCCGGACTTCGATCTCTGGATCGAGCAGCTTTCGCAGGGCCTGCGCTCCGTCGCCATGCTGTCGGCCGGCGAGGTGGAGGCATGAGTGCCCGGCGCCCCCGCCAGTTCGGCGAAACGCAGCTTTGCCGGCTGCTTGAGGCCGGCGGTATGCTTGTCAGCGATGGTGGCCTCTGGGCGGCTTATCGCCGTCAGGATGCGCGCAGCCGCATCGTCGGTGTCGCCGCAGCCCCGACGGTGGAGCGCCTGCTGGATGCCGGCAGGGCGCGGCCGCTGGATGGCGCCCCGGATCGGCTGGTCGCTGTGCGCGCAGCGATCGTGCCAGTGCCCCGGATATGCGAGACAGGACGCCGGCAGCCGCGCGCGCGCCCCTTGATGACCCAGCTTCTCAGCCATCCGCAGCTATTGCCGGGTGAGGCCATCCGGTTTGGCGCCGCCGCCGGCCGCTTCCGGGCCGATATGCAGCAGGCCGCCAGCCGCGAGGCAGGCCGGGCGGGCGGCGCAGCGGCCTGCCGACGCCTCCGGGAGATTGAGCGCCGGATCGGCGCGGAAATGGTGCGCGATCTGGAAATGCTGCTGATCGAACAGGCGAGTGCGGCGGGCTTTGCGATCCGCCGGGGCTGCCCGATAGAGGAAGCTGAACCGCGCGGTCTGACCTGCCTGCACAGGCTGGCCGAAGCTTTCGATCTGGTTCCGGCCGAGACGGCCTGATGCCTATCCTGCCAGCGCGGCGCGCGCATCGGCCCGGATGCGCGCCAGCATGGAGGCAAGGCCATTGGAGCGCTGCGCCGTCAGCGCGCCCTTGACGCCGATCTCCTCCAGGAAGGCTTCGGCGTCGAAGGCGTCGATTTCGGCAGGCGCCGCGCCGGAATAGAGCCGGGTCAGCAGGGCGATCAGGCCGGAGACGATCATCGCATCGGATTCTGCGCGCAGGATGAGGCGCCCTGCCTCGATCCGCGTCACCATCCAGACCTGTGAGGCGCAGCCGCGCACGCGGGTTTCCTCGGTGCGTTCTTCCGGTGCAAGCGGCAGGTTGCGCTTGCCGAGGTCAATGATGTGGGCATAGCGCGCTTCCCAATCCTCCAGCCAGGAGAATTCTTCGCGGATTTCAGCGGCGGCGCTCTCGATACTCATGGCCGTCATCTGGACCTGCCGGCACAAAAAATAAACCCCGGCGCACAGGTCGCCGGGGCGGAGAGAGAGGGTATGGGCCGGCTGGCTATTTGTAGACGGCGCCGAGGCAGTCCGCGATTTCCTTCAGCGCGTGCTGGCTGATGCAATGCGGCACTTCGAACTCCTGGCCGACGCCGGCCACGCAGCCCTGCAGCTGGAGGTTCTGCATTCTCATACAGCCCTGCACGCTGGGCTCCAGCATGACGCGGCTGAGCTTGGCTTGATCCACGGACTCGGCGCCGAGGATGCGCAGAGCGGCGACCGAGGCGATCTGATTGGCGACCGGCTCCTTGCCATAGTTCACCTTCTTGCGGCCCCCGGTGAAGCCTTCATTCATGAAGCCGGGCAGGCGCACGGCGGAAGCCACTTCGCCGGCAGTAGCCACAGCATTGACGAGGCTGGCATCGGCGCCGGGATTGATCGACGGGCCCGTCAGGGCGGCGAGGATCAGATTGTCGGCAGACTGGCCCTGACCCTGCAGCAGCTTGACGTTCTCTGCGCGCTGGCGGCTGTTGCGGATGCGCGACTTGGCCCAGCCATGGCTCTGAAGCGAATAACCCTGCTCCCGGACGATGGCTGCGGAGGAATAGATGCGCGGCAGGTCGGTATCGGTCACGCCTATGGCGGCGCTGACGGCATTGTCACCGCCCTTCAGCGAGCGGGCATAGCTGCCGCCGGTGGCGAAACTGCTGACCACACGGTCGCGGCCGTAAAAAGCTTCGATATCGCGCACATTGGCGCGGAATTCCGGATCCTGCGAGGCGATCAGGGCGGAATAGGAAATCCATCCCCGCGTCAGCTGGTCGGCATTGAAAGCGCCAAGCGTGGCCAGCGCATCGTCAATGTCCTTGGTGGACTTGAACGGTTTGGCGCCGACATCATCGGCATTGGACTGGTAGGTCATGTAGACCGCCGCCCGCTCCGAGACCGGATCTGAACCTTGCGCCACAGACCCGCCAGCCAGACCGGCCATGAAGAGTACAGCGACCACTCCCCGCAATACTGCCATTTGCTCACTCCCTCACGCGATACGCGATATTGATGCCTCAACTTCCCTGCAGGGGGAACCTCACCTTGCCCGTTTCCCACATTACAAATACAGCAGGGGCTGTGTGCGGCTTAAAATGCCTAATAAATCTCTCCGGGGTGTTAACGCTTGGGCCCCCTTATGTCGCAGAAGCGATTACAGTTCGTTCACTTTGCTTGGCTGGCGCTCGCGGTCTCGGCGGGCCTCGCGGGGATGATCGGCGGCGCACCGGCCGGGCCGGCCATGGCCGTGACCGGCGCGGCAATGCTGCCGGGGCTGGCGGGATGTCTGCTGCCGGCGTCCGGGCGCGCCGGGCCCGGCTTGATGGTCACCACATGGACCGTGATTACCCTGACCGGACTTATTCTCAGCGGCGGCGGGGCTTCGCCGGTCATTGTGCTACTGGTGGCCGCGCCGCTGTCTGCGCTGCTCGCGGGTGCGCGCCGGATGGCTGCCGAAGCCGGCGTCTTTGCCGTGATCGCCCTCTTCCTCGCGCTGATCGCAGGCGGCGCAGGCTGGCTGCCGCCGGCGCCGGTCTGGGCCGCACCGCTGACGGCGCCGTTTGCCTTTGCCGGCCTCGTCCTTGCCGCGCTGATGATCTGGCTGCTCGTTCATTCCGAAGCTTCGGAAAAACATCAGGTTTTGCCGCAATCAGATCGGAATGACCGCGCCGGGGCTGCGAACCCGGCAGGGCGCGACCGCGCCGCGCTTCCGGCACCGCAGCTGCCAGGCGGCGGGGTTGCGCTGATCGAGGTGACGCCGGAGGGGCGCCTGCGCGCAGCTGCGGGTGACACATTCGGTCTCGCCACGCTCCGGCCGGGCACCGCCCTTGCCGCCCTGTTCGAGCCCGGAAGCCTGCCGGAGGATCTGTCCGGACCCGGCGGGCCCGGTAAAGGCGAGGCGCGCCTGATCTCCGGTCAGCGGGTGCTGTTTGCCGGCGAGACCGTGGGCGCCGCCACCACATTCCTGCTGTTTGCGCCGCCGGAAGCATCTGCGCCGCCGGAGGCCGATCTGCGCGCAGGCTTTGAGGCGGAACTGAAAGCGCGCACGGCCTTCTTCGCGTCCCTCGGGCATGATCTCAAGACGCCCCTGAACGCGATCCTCGGCTATGCCGAGATCATGCAGGCGGAATTGATGGGGCCGATGCCGGGCCCCTATGCGGATTATCCCTCGATCATCCACGAGAGCGGCGTCGATCTGCTCCTGCTGGTCGATGACATCCTCGACCTTGCCCGCGCCGAAGCGGGCCAGCCACGGCTCGAGCCGGAGCCGGTGGACCTGACCGCCTCGGCGGAGTCCGTAATCCGGCAACTGACAGGGCAGGCCGATCGTGCCGGGGTCACGCTGAAGCTGAAATCGACTGGTGAGGTCTGGGCCGAGGCCGATGCCCGCGCCGTGCGCCAGATCTGGCAGAACCTTGTCTCCAATGCCGTGAAATATTCCGGGTCCGGCAAGACAGTGACGCTGGAGACGCGGATTGAGGGTGGGGCGGCGGTTCTCAGCGTTCAGGACCGCGGCGCTGGCATCCCGGCCGCAGACCTCTCGCGGCTGACCGAACCCTTCACCCAGGCCAGCGGCGCCAAGCCCGGCACGGGCCTTGGCCTGTCGGTTGTGCGCCGCTTTGCCGAACTGCATGGCGGCGAACTGCGCCTCACCTCGCGCCCCGGTAAGGGCACGAAAGCCGAAGTCATCCTCCCCCGCGCCAGCGAAGCGGACCTGCTGCCGCTGGACGAGGCAGCGGAATAGGCGGGCAAAAAAACCGTTGGCCTGCCTCCTCAAACCGTGCCACGCTCGCCCATCTTAACCAGCAGGGGAACCTTGAATATGAGACTGGCATTTGCAGCTGGCGCCTTGGCGCTGGCATTGGCCGCATGTGGCGGCACAGGCGGCGCGAACGCCAAAATGGTCAAGGCCTGCACCGAAACGGGTGAAGATGCAGAACTCTGCAGCTGCCTGGCCAATGGCCTTGAAAAGAATCTCGATGCCAAGACCTTCAACACCGTCGCCAATGCAATGGCTGCGGGCGATGAAGTGGGCGAGAAAATCATCAATGATCTCCCCGCCGACGAACAGGCCAAGATCATGGGCGCGATGATGAGTGTCGGCATGACCTGCGCCTTTGGCGGCTGATGCCTGACCGGCGGGTCTGTCGCGGACGGTCGCGCCGATGATGGAACGCCTGCCAGCCAGATTATGGACGGACGCGCTGATCCGCCGGGCAAGTCTCGCCGGAGCCAGCGCGTTTGTCGTTCAGCATGGCGACGATCAGCGCGGCGACGTGCTGGTGAAGGTCTCGCGTCTCGACGGGACAGCAGCGGCTTACGCCCCCTCAATGAGCATGGACGGTGAGCGGGTCTTCCTGAACCTTGCGGTGCAGGGCATCGGGCCGGACGAGAAGTCCGTCGATGACTATGTCGCCCGCGCAAAGGCCCGTGACAGCGACCTCTGGATCATCGAGATCGAGGATCGGGAAGGCCGCCACTTCCTGACCGAGCAGGTGGACGACGCCGCCCCCTGAACGGGTGGGCGACGGGCACGGGCGACCCGGCTAGCGTCGCGACGTGTGGGCGCAGCCACAGGCGAAATACCGGAGGACAGGCATGAAGCGATGGATGATGGCAGCGGCCGCGATGGTGATCCTCGCGCCGGTTGCGGTCGCGGACGCGCCCGCTTGCGGCGCAGACCTCGACGCGGCTGTGCGGGCCGCATTTGCCGAGGAGGAAAGGCAGCAGCGGCTGATCGATCAGCTCATCGACATTCTCGAATGGACCGAGACGGACTATGCGGAAGGCAACATTTCCGAGGCCGAGTACGAAAACGAGATGCGCGATGGCGAAGAGGAGTTTTCCGCAGCCGATGCTCGGCTGAAAAAGGCCGCCGCCGCGCACAAGGCTCTGAGGGAGCGCCGGGAGGCCTGCCGGACGCCGTGAACGCGCCGCTGCGGCTGCGACGGTCCTGAAGTTGTCGCAGTTTGGCCCAATCGATGAGGCATGGCATTCTGCCAGATATGACAGGAGGAGAATCGATGAAATCCCTGATTGCCGGCCTCGCGATAGCCCTGATTGCTGCCCCTGGTGCCCTTGCCTGCGAGTCCTATGTGGCCGATGTCGAGAAGGCCGGGCTTGCCGTGAGAAGTGCCATGGCCGAGCGCCGCGCGGTGCAGACACGTTTCGACGAGGCCGACTTCCAGCGCGCGCGGCTGCGCGAGGAGGGCGAGGCGAGGGGCAATCCGGACGCCCTTCAGGACGACATCGATTTTTTCTCAGCCGAAATCCGCAAGGCCGAGGCCGACTGGATGGCGCGCACGCCGGACTGGGAAGCGACCGAGGCAGAACTGCTGACGGCGGTGGCCGCCCATGAAGGCGCCTGCGGGGCGAATGCGCGAACCAAGGCGCTGATGGACAGTTTCGGGCTGAAGCTCAGCCGGTAAGGCGGCGGCAGGCGATCAGCATGTCCTGCCGGATTGGCCGGCCGGATGGAGCATGGGGGAGCAAGATGAAGACGGTTATGATCAGCCTGCTGATGGCTGCGGCCGCAGCATCTGCGGCTCACGCAGAAACTTGCGCGGATGCGGAAAATGCCGTGCGCGTGTCGGCCGCACAGGGCCACGCGCTTGTGACGCAGATGGACGACATCCGGAACCAGCATTCTACGACCCAATGGTCGATCGCGATGGAGCAGAAGGCCCTTGATGACTATGGCTGGGACCCTGAAACCGAGGATTATATCGACGAGTTGCAGGATGCGCTCGCCGTTCTGGAGCGGCGGTGGAACGCCCTGAATGACGAGTTGATCAAGATCGATCCGGTCGTGAGGGTGGCCCTGCAGACCTATGAGACGGCCTGCGGCGCAGAGGCGAACACACCGGCTCTGCTCAGCGAGTTGGGGCTCAACCCCGGTTGAAATGGTGGGGAACAGGTGAGGTGGATCGATGCCGCCGCTCCGGCCGCTGCATTCCGGGCGCCTGCTTAAACTCCCTGTTTACTGTCTTCCCGCCACTTTGCGATTCGCGGGGCTAGACGGGGGCCGGGCAGCCATGCTGTTCCTTCTGAACGATATCGTGACCAGGATCGACGCGCCGGAGATGCGTCTCATCGTGCGTGCGTCCGCCTTCGCGGCGGATGTGCACGCCCTGCGCCCGCGCGAGGCGATGGACCTGGTGCGGGGCAAGCTGCAGGCGGTTCATGATCGCGGCCAGGTGCCGGACCGCGCAACCATCGACGACCTCGCCGCACTGATCATCGCCAAGACCGGCGCGAACGCTGCGCTGTTCCCGGTGCATGAAGGCCGCGTCGCCGAAGCGCGCCTGACGATCCTGCCGGAAGCGATCCTTGAGGCCGTGCGCACCCGTCTCGCCGAAGGCCACCGCCCGGACATGGGCGCATTCTGGACGCGTGCCGCGTAGGGGCGCTTACTCAATCTCATTTGCAGACTCTCACCCCTCCGAAAAGCGGGTCTGGGATCAGTGCTATTGAGCCTGCGGCGTTCGCATTCTAAGCTGACGCATGGGAAGGCTTGGGAGGGCGTAATCCATTCATTCGCTTGTGCGCGCCCTGGGGTTTTGGGCGCCTGTGCATGGGGATTTGTGCCACTCAACGCCGGGTGACAAAAGGGGGCGGTGATGGATCAGGCGGAAAAGGGCAAGGGGCGTCTGGACGATATCGGCGCGGTGCCGGCCACACTGAGCAGTGTGATCGGCGCGCCCTCCATTCTCTCACTGGTGCAGTCTGCTTATGAGGTGAAAGGCCTGAGCGCACCGTTTCAGGCGGTCCTGGACGCCTACAATCAGGGCATAGAGACCGCCGCCGTCATCGTCGAGCCGGCGCTGGCGCCGCTCGTGACTTGGGCTGGGCGTCTGTTCGGCTCGGATGTTGTTCTCTACCCGCATTGGCGCCACCTGTTTGTGCTCTGCATGATTTACCTGCTCGCCCAGCTTCGCATCCGGCGAACCGAGAAGGGGGCCATGCGGCATTGGGTCGACCTGCCTGCGGGTGCGCTGTTTGCCCTGATCGGATGCCTTGCGGCCGGAACGATTGCGCCCGGCGGCGGATGGTGGGCGCAGGGGCTCATTGCTGCCTGGCCGTTGTCGATGTTCTGGTTTGGCCAGGCCGCGGCGAACATAGTGGGCTTTGAGTTCTCGCGCACCTTTGCCGGGTTTGAGCGCGGCAAGCCGTTTTCCTACACCGTCGGCTATGTCGCGGCGGGATCAGCCATCTCGCTCGGCCGCGCCGGAAGGGATCTTCTGATCGTCGTGCCGCCCTACTTCGTCATCGGATTTGTGCTGGGCGCGGCGCTGTCATTTGTGCCGGTGATCGGCGACGGCGCGGGCGTCGCTGCCCTCGCCCTGTTTGCGATCATCGCAGGCGTTCATTTCCTGCGCATCGGGATGCGGCAGGGCGAGCGCTACATGACCCGCCTGGGCCTGACCATACTCGGCGGCTACGCGGCCGCCGCAGCCGTGTACGGGATCGACCTCGTCCTGAGGCTTGCCGGGTGAGGGGCGGGGCGGCCGGGTTGAGGGCGCTGGTGGACGATCTGGCGGCGCTGATCATTGCCAAGACAGGCGGGTGGCCGAGGCGCGCCTGACGATCCTGCCGGAAGCGATCCTCGAAGCTGTGCGCACGCGCCTCGCCGAAGGGCAGCGCCCGGACATGGGGGCGTTCTGGACGCGGGCGGCGTAGGGGCTCTTATCTCTGCGCGTTCAGTCCGCGAAGGAACAGGGCGCGTTCAGCGGTGAGATTGCGGAAGCAGACACCCGCCGTGATGTTTCGCATCGAGCCCGTTCCCATTTCATCATAGGCAAAACGGCACTGGGCCTGCATGTGAACAGTCCATGCGTCCTGAGATTTCGCGAGGCTGTCTGACAGCGGCTCGCCACTGATGGTGCGCCGGTCGTCCGCGTCATAGGCCTTCAACACTTCCGGCAAGGTTTGATCGATCATGGATTGCCAGAAGTCGCGTTCCTGCATGTAGCAGGCGCTCATGGAATAGGTGGTGCCGGCATTGCCCTCGCAGGCGTTGAATATGATGCCGACACATTTCGCGCCGTCTTCGTACCCATCCACGACCTTGGCGATGCAAACCTCAACATGCGCCGCCACTTCTTCCTCGACCGGGGGGTATCCATACGCATGGGCACAGGGCGCGAGCAGCGCCAGCAGAGCGGCACCGGATGCCATTTGTGGCCATAAACGGTTCATGCGGTGTCCTCGCAGGCTGGATCGCATCATTGGCAATGCAATTGGGGTTATTTATGGCCCGGCCCCCGTTTCAGCTAGCCTCTTCATTCCATTCGCCAAATCGGCTAGGGGCTCCGGCGAAGAGAGAAGCTGACCCCATGTCGCATGTTACCGAAGCCGCCCGGCGGCGCACCTTTGCCATTATCTCGCATCCGGACGCGGGCAAGACGACGCTGACCGAGAACATCCTGCTCGCTGGCGGGGCGATCCGGGCGGCCGGCGAAGTGGCCGCGCGCGGCCAGGCGCGGCGCACGCGGTCGGACTGGATGAAGATCGAGCGCGACCGGGGCATCTCGGTGTCGGCCTCGGTGATGAGCTTCGAGTTCGACGGCTATATGTTCAACCTGCTCGACACGCCGGGCCACGAAGACTTTTCAGAAGACACTTACCGCACGCTGACGGCGGCCGATTGCGCGGTCATGGTGCTGGACGCGGCCAAGGGCATCGAGCCGCAGACGCTGAAGCTGTTCGAAGTCTGCCGCCTGCGCGGCATTCCGATTGTCACTTTCATTAACAAGATGGACCGCGAGGCGCTGGAGCCGATCGCGCTGCTGGATGAGGTGCAGGACAAGCTGCAGCTCGACACCGCGCCGCTTTACTGGCCCGCCGCGAGCGGGCAACGCTTTGCCGGGATGCTGGACCTCGCCCAGGGCCAGTTCCTCCAGTTCGAACGCCGCCCGGGAGAGCCCGCGCGCATTGGTCCGGCTACGGAGATTGCTGGCGACCCGGAAACGCTGAAAGCGGCTCTTGATCCATACGTCTTCGCCGAGTTGACCGAAGGTGTCGAGATGGCGCGCAACCTGCTGCCGGAGTTTGACGTGCAGTCCTTCCGGGAAGGCAACATGACCCCGGTCGTGTTCGGCTCGGCGCTGCGCTACTTCGGTGTGGCGGAGCTGCTGCGCACGCTCCATTCCTACGCGCCGCAACCGCGCGATCAGAAAGCACAGAAGAAGGGTGAAGTGATCTCGGTGCATGCCGAAGACCCGTTCGTCAGCGGCTTCGTGTTCAAGATCCAGGCGAACATGGACCCCAACCACCGCGACCGGGTTGCCTTCGTGCGCCTCTGCTCGGGCGAGTTCCGGCGCGGCATGCGCCTCAAGACGACCAGCGGCAAGCAGCTCAACATCCACAATCCGCTGATGTTCATGGCGCAGGACCGCGAGATTGCCGAAACGGCCTATGCCGGCGATGTGATCGGCGTTCCGAACCACGGCCAGCTGCGTGTCGGCGATTCATTGTCCGAGAACGGAGATATCCAGTTCGGCGGCATCCCCAACTTCGCACCGGAACTGCTGCGCCGTGCGCGCGTGAAAGACCCGATGAAGGCGAAGCATTTGCGCAAGGCCCTCGAAAGCCTCGCCGAGGAAGGCGTGACACAGCTGTTCACGCCGCAGATCGGCTCCGACATGATCGTCGGGGCTGTTGGCCAGCTGCAGTTCGAAGTGATGATCGAGCGGATGACAGCGGAGTACAATCTCGAGGTGATGTTCGAGGCCGCACCCTATAATGTCGCGCGCTGGCTGTCCGCTGACGATCCGAAAAAGATCGAGGAATTCATGGAGAAGAACAAGTCCGCCTCAGGTACCGATCTTGACGGCGCGCCGGTCTATCTTGCCAAGAATGCCTGGGATGTGGGTTACGCCCAGGAGAAGAACCCGGGCATCCGCTTTACGGCGACGAAGGAACGCGCGCTCGCCTAGTTCAGCGATGCCAGCTGATCGACAGCGGCCTTGAGCGCGGCAACTTCAGGGTCCAGATCATCAGCGCCTTGCGACAGGCCGCCCTTGAGCTGGCCCGGCGCGACCGGCTCATCTGCCGGACGGACAATCGCATCGCCGATCATGTCGCGCTTCAGACTCTCGGCGATCCCGGAAATGGCGAGCGGGTTTTCTTCCTTGCGGCCGGCGGCGCGTTTCAGCTCGCAGCGCGCAGGCGCGGCGCCATAAGTGTGCACGAACGACCAGGCCTGGCAGGCATTGTTGTCATTGCAGGCCGCTTCGCAGGCCAGCGGCGTGTCCGACTCCACCGAGGTGAAGGTCGCGCCGAAACGGTAATAGCCGGTCTCATGGCTCGCCGGCACCGGTGAATAGGATGCATCGATCCCGGTCGCCTCAAGCGGCCTGACCTGGGGATTATAGGTCTTGCCTTCCTTTCCGTCGGCATGGGCGCCCGCGGCGGCAAGGCCGAGGCAGGCGGCGGCAATCAGCATGGCAAGGCGCATCGGTCGTCTCCCGGCTATCTTCGCGGCGAAGCCTAGCGGGGCGGCGTTAACGAAGTGTTTGCCCTCAGCTTTCGAGGCCGGCGCGTTTTTCTTCGATTTCCAGCCATTCCATCTCGATACGGTCGAGTTCCTCGCGGGCGGCGCCGATGCGGGCGGAATTGGCGTTGAACGCCGCCGCATCGCGCGCATAGAGGCCCGCATCAGCCAGTTCCGTCTCCAGTCTGGAAATCTCCGCCTGCAGTTTCGGAATGGCCGCATCGATCGCCTTCTGCCGGTGTTCATCCTTGAAGGAGAGTTTGGTCTGCACCTTCGGTTTCGCCGGCGCCGGGGCAGGCGCCTTTGCAGCATCAGGCCGCGGCCCGTCCTTGCGGCGCACGCCCTTCAGCTGTTCCTGCGCGTCCGACCAGCCACCGGCAGTCTGCACCCATTCGCCCCCGCCGAGCGGAGAGAGACAACTCGTCACCGTCGCATCAAGGAAGGCGCGGTCATGGCTGACAAGAATCAGCGTGCCTTCATAATTGAGCAGCATGTCCTCCAGGAGGTCCAGCGTCTGCATGTCGAGATCGTTGGTCGGCTCGTCCATCACGAGGAGGTTGGCGGCCCGGGCAAGGCCGATGGCGAGGGCGAGCCGGTTGCGCTCGCCGCCAGAGAGCGCGCCGACAGGCTGGCGCAGCTGTTCGGGCTTAAACAGGAAATCCTTCGCATAGGCCGCAACATGGCGCTGGCGGCCCTGCACCATGATCGAGTCCCCGCCCTCCGGGGCGAGGGCTTCCCAGATCGTGTCCTTCGGATTGAGCGTGTCGCGCGTCTGATCCTGATAGGTCACCTGCAGCGTCTTGGAATGGAACACCGTTCCGGCGTCCGGTTCGATTTCGCCGAGCAGCAGACGCACCAGCGTCGTCTTGCCGGCGCCATTCGGGCCTATGATGCCGATCCGGTCGCCGCGCAGGATGCGGAGATCGAGATCCTTTGCGATCACCAGTGGACCGTCCGGGGTCTGAAAGGTTTTTGACAGGCCCTTCACCTCGATCACCTTCTTGCTCATCGCCTCGCCGGCATCGGCGACGATCGTGGCGCCGATCTTGCGGTCGTTCAGCGCACTGCGGGCCTGAGCGTGTTCAGCCTTCAACTGGTGGAGGCGGGCGAGTCGGCCCTGATTGCGCTTGCGACGCGCGGTGACGCCCCGGGCGAGCCAGTGCTGTTCATCCTTCAGATGCGTCGTCATCCGGCGCAGCTGGCGCTCTTCTTCTTCCTCGATCTGCTCGGCCCAGGAATCAAACTTCACATACCCTTCCGGGCTTTTCAGCACCTTGCCCTGGCGCAGCCAGAGCGTGTTGGTCGAGACCGTCTCCAGGAACCGCCGGTCATGGCTCACCACCAGCACGACGCCGTTGAACGCCTTCAGCCGGCCCTCGAGATATTCGATCATCGGCACGTCGAGATGGTTGGTCGGTTCGTCCAGCAGCAGGATCGTGGGCTGTTTCGCAAATGCCTTCGCGAGCGCCGCGCGGCGCAGCTGGCCCCCTGAGAGCGTCTTTGGGTCGGCAGCGGGGTCAATGCCGAATTCCATCAGCTCGGCCTCTGCCATATAGGCCGCCTCCAGCCCCTCGGCGGTATAGTCCATCACGGTGGCAAAGCCGGCGAGATCGGGCTCCTGCGCCACGCTCGCATAGGTGATGCCGGGTTGGCGCCAGACTTCGCCGGTGTCGGGCTCCACCTGTTCGGAGATGATCTTCATCAGCGTCGACTTGCCGGCGCCGTTCCGGCCCACAAGCGCGGCGCGCTCGCCTTTCGACAGCGCCAGAGTCACCCCCTCGAACAGGGGCGCCCCGCCAAAGGACAGGCGGACATCGGAGAGCGTGATCAGAGGGGGCTGGGCCATGCCGGGGAGATAGCGGCTGGGGGCGGCGGGCGCTAGGGGCTAAGGGCGGCGCGTTCGGCCTGCGTCAACGGCCGCCACGCGCCCTCTGCGAGATCGCCCAATTCCAGCGCGCCGAAGCGGGTACGGCGCAGCGCCTCGACATGGTTGCCGGCAGCGGCGAACATGCGGCGCACCTGATGGTAGCGGCCCTCGGTGAGGGTGAGGCGGGCGGTGCGCTCGCCCGTCACTTCAAGCTGCGCCGGCAGGCAGGGCTTGTCCTCGCCGCGCAGCATGAGTTCGCCAGAGGCAAGCAGCGCCGCCTCATGGCCTTCCAGCGGCCGGGCAAGTGTTGCCTCATAAACCTTTTCGATGCTCGATTTCGGTGAGATCAGCCGGTGCAGCAGGGCGCCATCATCCGTGAACAGTAGGAGCCCGGTCGTCTCCGCATCCAGCCGGCCGATGGAGGAAAGCTTCGGGTCGCGCTTCAGGAAGCGCGGCGGCAGCAGGTCATACACTAGCCGCCCCTGATCGGCATGGGAGCAGGTAAAGCCCGCCGGCTTGTTCATCATGATGACCATGCCGGGGGCGGGGTCGAGCGGCTCGCCATCAAAGCGGACATCCTCGCCCCAGCCGGTCACGCGCCCGCGCGCGATGGCCGCCTCCATCTCCCGGCGCGACCCATAGCCGAGGCCCGCGAGATATTTGGCGAGCTTGCGGGTATCGTTCATCGTCCGCTCATTTCTGGCGTTTGGGTTTCTCGGCGCGGATGATCTTGTAGCCCGCCTCATCCTCCAGCATTTCATGCCCGCGGAAACAGGCAGCGAGTTCTGCCTCATACGGAAGATGCCGGTTGGCGACCAGCCAGAGCGTGCCGGAAGGTTTCAGCGTGGCGGCGGCGGCGCGGATAAACCGGCGGCCAAGCTCGGCATTGTCGGCCCGGCCGGTATGGAAAGGCGGGTTCATCACGGCGAAATCATAGGTTGCCCTCGGAAGGTCGGAGAGGACATCCGCCCACTGAGCGGTGTATCGGCCCTCGAATGCGCTTAGCGTTCCCGCGATGCAGCCGATGGCGCGGTACTCGGCTTCATAGAGGTCCATCCGCTCGACACCGGCGCAGTTGGCAAGCACTTCGCGCGACAGAAACCCGTTGCCCGCACCAAGGTCGGCCCCGATGCCCTTGGTGTATTCCGGAACGCTGTCGGCGAGGAGTTCGCTGCCCGGATCGACCCGGTCCCAACTGAACAGGCCGGGCCGGCTCCAGAGGTCCGGCTCGATCTCGCGCGGCGCGTCCGCCTCGATCCAGTCCTCGGCGAGGGCGGCGTTGACCAGGGCGGCGTACTTCACCGTCCAGAAGGCGCGGCATTTGTGCTTGGACAGGCTCGCCGCATCGCCGGCGATGTCCGCCAGTGTCTTCTCGGCCGTCTTGCCGCCCAGCGTATTGGGCAGGCTGGCGAGAATATAGCCGCCCTCGGGCGCCGCCATCAGGGCGCGGGCATAGAGGGCGCGGGCCTGATCGCGCTGGCGCGGCGGCACGATGATCGTCAGCTTCGCCTGCGGTATATCCACCGAGTCCGGTGGTAGGACATTGAAGCCGGCGGCCGTCAGCGCATCATGTGCGGGTTTCAGGCTGGTGCGGCAGACAAGGCGCTCCTTCGGCAGGCGCGTGAGCCATGCTCCCGGCTCGGCATTCAGCACGAGGATCGGGCCCTCCTCCGGCAGGGGAACGGCCTCGCTCTCGAGGGCGAGGAGGAGAGTGTCGAAGACTGCAGAATCCATCATCGGCGCAGCGATAGCCGCGCCGGGCAGCGATGAAAAGCGCTCTCGCGCGGTTCGGCGGCCTTCTCAGCGCACCGGAGCCAGTTCCCGGCCATCCATGCCGGAGGTGCGATACGGGTCATAGAAGGGGTCATTCGTCACCACGAATGTCCCGTCATTCAGCTGGAAGGCGCGGTCATAGCCCGATGGCAGCTCGATCTGCCCGCCCGGAATGTCGGCATTATAGCTCTGCACGCCCCGGATCGCCTCGCTGAACTGGCGGCTGCCGCGGTCCTGGGACTCTGTGCGGGCGCGCCAGCTGTCCATGTTCATGGCCGAGATGTCGGCCGAAGTGTCGGCAATGATCTGGGATATCCGCTTTGAGGTCTCGATCGCCTCGCGGCTCATGTTGGCCTGCATCCGGTTGATCCGCTCGGTCCATTCCGCGCCGGGCACATAGTTCTGCATGAAGGCCAGGAAGATGTTCTCGTAATCGGCGAGCTGTGTGGTCGGGGCGGAGAACAGGATCTGCACCGCAGCGCCGCCAGTCACCATCTCCTCCTTCATCCCGAACAGGCCGCTCATGGCAATATAGGAATGCTGGGTGAACAGCATCAGGCCGCCGGTATATTCCGTACCCTGCTCATCATAGGTGAAGTGGATGGCCGCCGCATCGGTCCAGCTGCGCATATAGGGGTCGCCATACATCTCGTTGAAGAAAGGCGGCTGGGAGAGAACGCGTGTCAGCCCCTCATCGCGCTCGACATTGACGAGTTTGCCGCCCCGGAACTGCGACACGAACGAGCGGGCATATTCGTCGGATGTGTTGAACGCCGTGCGCCCGCAATCCGGCTCTACCGTCATGCCCATCATGTTGCCGGCTTTCCAGGCCGATGCCGGCAACAGCCGGATGGTTGCTTTCCCATCCGGTGAGGAGGCGCTCCAGTCCGTCGTCGGGCCAGCGAGGCAGCTGCCGAATGGCCGCCAGACGATGCCGCCGCGCGTCGTCCAGTCTGCAGGCACCACCGAACTGGCAGCCGGCAGGGGCTTTTCGAACCCGCTCGGGTCCATGATCGAGACCTGTTTCAGTCGCAGCGTACCCCCGGGGCCGGCGATTGCAGGCAGGGCGCCTGCCAGCAGCAGGATGGCGGCGGCGGCAAGTCTCGTCAGCGGTCTCATACCGGTCTCCTCGCATCAGCGTCTCCTGACTTTAAATGCGCTGAATTGCCCCGGAACGGGTCACGGCCACCTGCCATTCAGCCGATGAAAAAGCCCCGCCGGCGGACACCGGCGGGGCTGATCATGGGGCGTATGGGCCGGATCAGGCGCTGAGACGCTCGATGATGATGGCCGGGGCCATGCCGCCGGCGGCGCACATCGTCACGAGGCCGTAGCGTTTCTGGGAGCGCTCAAGCTCATCCAGCGCGGTGCCGATCAGGATCGAGCCGGTGGCGCCGATCGGGTGGCCCAGCGCCATGGCGCCGCCATTGATGTTCACCTTCTCGCGGT
>JBKBLD010000007.1:0-107783 GCA_046296675.1 Hyphomonas sp.
CCCCTATATTGGAGGCGTCTTCGGACTATGGCGATAAACGCGCGTGTAATAAGCGGCTCGGACCCGGGGGCGGTACCCGGCGGCTCCACCACAAACGGACCATCTGGTGTCCGTTTCTGACGGGGCCGAAATAGTGTCGACGGACGTGTAAAAACGAGGCTTTCGCTCGCTTGAGCTGCGTTAGAAGCTCAAAAGCAAATAGTTGCAAACGACAACTTTGCTGAGGGCGAACTGCTCGCCGCGTAAGCGGTGACGGTTTTTCCGACCTAAGTCCTGGGGCTTCAGACCCTCAGGCGGGGCCCGGGGGCGCCTGGCAACAGAAGCCCCCACCTTCTCCGAATAGTGTCATCCGGCGCCGTGCCCCGTTTTAGGGCTGAATGAGACAATTCTGTCATCCTCGTGCTGTAGGGCGGGAGGGGATGCGGCATATGGGAGAGCGGACATGCAAAAGACATTCACAGCGCTGGCGATGGCCGTCCTGCTGGGCGCCTGTGCGACGACCGGGCCGGCGGAAGCCGAGCCGCGGGTGGCGCGGTTTGCGGCCGTGGGCGATACCGGCGCGATCCCCTCCTATGAGCGGCTGAAGCCCGGCGAGAAGCCGATGCGCACACTCAGCGAATACCTCGCTGAGGAGGCGAAAGACTGGCTGAAGCGCAACCCGACGATGGATGGCTTTGTGCCGACCCCCTGGGTGTTCGAGGGCACCATCGGCGGCTTCGTCAATGCCGGCGGGCTCTGGCCGATTGCCTATGCGGCGGAAGAGACTTGCGAGGTCTATGGCTGTGACTTCGCGGTGATGCTGGGCGACAATATTTATCCGGACGGCGCAACGCTGGGCGCCGACGGGATCAGCGACGCACGCCGCTTCGAGGACATGCTGGACAAGCCCTACGGCCGGCTTGGCGCGGGCGTCGAGAACTTCTCGATCTATGCGATGCTGGGCAATCATGACTGGCGCGTCTCGCGCGAGGCGGCGTTTGCGCAGGTTGAATATCTCGACCAGCATCCGAACTTCACCATGCCCAACATCTTCTACAAGGCGACCCCGCCGGGCTTTGAGGGCTTCGTCGAATTCTTCGTGGTCGATACCGAGATGCTGCTCGCCAGCCATACGGTGTATAAGGACATCCTCGACGAGGAAGGCCGCGAGGCGCGCGACGAGGCGAAACTCGAGAAATGGGCCGAGCATTACCAGCCCGCGACGGACGCTGAACGCGACATGGTCGGCTGGCTGGAGCGCGAGCTTGCGGCTTCGACTGCGCGCTGGAAGATCGTGATGGGACATCATGCGCTCTGGTCGGGCGGTGGCTCGAAATTCGAGAAGGCGCATACGCTGCGCGGTCTTCTGATGCCGGCGATCTGCCGGTATGCGGACGCCTATATCGGGGGCGACGACCATATGGTCGAGGCGTATACGGATGACTGCTCCGCCGTGCTGGATGCGCCGCGCAATCCCGTCCCGATGCTGGTTTCCGGCGCCGGCAGCAAGTACCGCCCGCTCCATCCTCAGTTCATGGCGTACCAGAGCGAAACCTATCCGCAGATGAAGAATATCTGGTCGAAAGGCACGCTCTGGGGCTTCATGCACATTGAGCTGACCGAGGACGCGATGACGACGAAGATGATCTCGACCCCGTCCGACATGTCCGGCCGGCCCGTGATCGAAACCGTTCTCAGCTTCCCCCACCGAGAAGCGGGCAAGCCGCAAAAGCGGCGCTGACACCGGTTTTGTTTGTCTTCCCGCGCTGAATGCCTATCCTCCCGGCAGGATTGGTACAGAGGGAGATAAGGAACATGGCCAAAAGAGGTGTAAGCCGCCGGCAGATGCTGGGCGGATCGGCGGCGGTGCTGGGTGCGATGGGCGGGGCGCCGCAGGCGCTGGGCGAGACGAGTGCGCCGGGCAAGCTGGCCGGCAAGACCATTCTGATCACCGGCTCCTCATCCGGCTTCGGGCGGGTCGGCGCGGAGCTATACGCCAGACTTGGCGCGACGGTGTTTGCCTCGATGCGGAACCTGCCGCGCCCGGAGGCGGATGACCTCGCGGCGCTGGCCGAGGCAGATGGCCTGGCCATCGAGGTTGTCGAGATCGATGTCAATTCCGATGAGAGCGTCGCCGCAGGCGTCGCGGCCGTGCTGGCGAAGACCGGCGGCACGCTCGATGTGCTTGTCAACAATGCCGGCATCGGCATCAGCGGCCCCATCGAGGTGCAGGACATGGAGGCGACGAAGCTCGCCTTCAACACCAACGTCTTCGGGCCGCACCGGATGGCGCGGGCCGTGCTGCCGGCCATGCGGGCGGCGAAGAAGGGGCAGATCTTCCAGATATCCTCACAGCTGGGCCGCGTGATCCTGCCGGGCTCGGGGCATTACTCTCCGACCAAATTTGCGCTGGAAGCGATGAGCGAAGCGATGGCCTATGAACTCGTCCCGCATGGCATCGAGGTGACGATCATCCAGCCGGGCGGATACCCGACCGAGATCTGGCGCAACCGCAACGCCCTGACCGGCGCGCTCAGGGACCGCACCCCGCCGGACCTGCTGGCCGCCTATCCGGAACTGACTGCCGGCATGGGCGAAGGTGGCGGGGGCGGCTCGACGGATCCGGCAGACATTCCCAATGCGATTGCCGAGATCATCGCCATGCCGCGAGGCACACGGCCCCTGCGCCGCGCGGTCCATCCCGGCAATCGGCCGCAGCTCGGCGTCAATCAGGCCAGCAAGGAGGCGCAGATCGCGATGCTGGGCGCCTCGCCTTTCGGCCCGTGGGCGAAGGATGTTCTCGAGCGCGAATAGCGCCAGCTACGGAGGGTTTCAGAGAAGGATGGTGCCCTTGCCATCCTTCTCCATGGCCCGGACATAGGACGGGAATTCCCGCATCTGCTTCAGGAAGCGGTAGGCATTGGGAAAGTTTGCCTCATCCATGCCGGCGCGGTGGACGCAGAGCTCCATCGAATAGCCCATCACCATGTCGGCGGCGGTGATCTGGTCTCCGGCAAACCATGCCGTCTCGCCGAGCGCTTTCTCGATCTCGCCGAAGAGGGCGGCGAGGCGCGGGCCGAAGAAGGCCTTGTCGAGCCCGGCGACCAGTGTTTTCGCCACCGGGCGCATCAGGAAGGGCGCGCGCGTGGTCAGCGCCATCATCACGAATTTATTGGTCAGCAGCGGCTGCAGGCTGCCCTGGGCTGTGTGGAACCAGAACAGATACCTCGCCCGCGCCGGCGTGCCGGGCGCCGGGCGCAGGCGGCCGTCATCATGGCGGTCGAGGATATAGTCCATGATCGCATTGGTCTCGGCCAGGGTGATGTCACCGTCAGTGATCACCGGCGCCGTGCCGAGCGGGGAGATGGCCTTGTAGGCGGCCGGCGCGAGGCGCGTCTTCGGATCGCGGTCATAAAGTTTGATCTCGTACGGAACGTTGAGTTCCTCCAACAGCCAGAGGATGCGGATCGACTGTGATTTTTCGAGGTGGTGCAGGGTGATCATGGGCGGTGTCTCCGGGCCGGTGGGGCAGGCTTACATCAGCTAGGGCGCGGGCGGGAGCCTGCCAGTTGCGGGGATACAAAAAAGCCCTTCCGCGAGCGAAAGGGCTTCTCTGTGCACGGGCGGTTGGTCGGGTGCTATTCCAGTCCCAACACTTCTTTCAGGAACATCGTTTCGGCTTCGCGCTGGAATTCGCGGTTGGACTTCCTGCGGAAGCCGTGACCCTCGTCCATCGCCATCAGGAACCAGGCCGTGACGCCGTTTGCCTTGACGGCCGAGAGGATCTGTTCGGCCTCCGTATACGGAACGCGCGGGTCGTTATAGCCGTGGATGATGAAGATCGGCTTGTTGATCCTGTGAGCATTGCGCAGCGGGGAGATTTCATCGAAGAAGGCAGCAATCTCGGGCACCCGCTCATCGCCATATTCGGCGCGGCGCAGATCGCGGCGATAGCCTTCGGTGTTCTCCAGGAAGGTCTTGAAGTCGGAAATGCCGACAATGTTGATCCCGCCTGCAAGCCGGTCGCCATAGTCGATCATCGAGGCCAGCACCATATAGCCGCCATAGGAGCCGCCCTGCACGACGATACGGCTCGAATCGAGGTCCGGCTGGGTCTCGATCCAGTCGATCAGGGCGCCGATATCCTCCACCGAGCGCTTGCGGTTGAGACCATCATCCAGCGAGACATAGGTTTTCCCGTAACCTGCCGAGCCGCGGACGTTGGGCACGACGACGGCAAGGCCAAGCTCGGCGGCCCAGTACTGGAATGCGGAGGAGAAGCCGGGGCGGGACTGGGCTTCCGGGCCGCCATGGATCGAGATGATGACCGGGTGCGGGCCTTCGCCCGGCGGGCGGTAGATGAAGGCGGGAATGTCCATTCCGTCCGCATTCGGATAATCGAACAGGACCGGCTCGATGAAGATGTCCGGATTGAGCCCGCCGGTCTCGGCTTCTGTCCAGCGGGTGAGGTTCAGCGTTGCCACATCGAACGACCAGGCGTCTGCCGGGCTGATCGCGGCATTGAAGGTGAAGCCGATATGGCTGCCGGAGGGCGAGAAGGTCAGGCCCGAAGCGATGCCGACCGGCAGGGTCGGGCCGGGACGGACCTGGCCGCTCGCGAGATCGAGCAGGCGAATGGTGCCGAGGCCGCCTTCATTCAGCGTGAAGGCAACGGTCTGGCCATCCGGTGACAGCGTCCAGTCGGAGACGCCCCAGTCGATGTCCGCAGTAAAATTGGTGATCGTGCCGTCCGGCGCGATGCGGACCAGGTTCGTGAATTCGGAATCCTTGTCGGTCGAGGTCAGGATGGACCCATCGGCGAGGAGGCGGCCGCCGGCATAGGCGACCGTGTCGTCCGGGTTCACCTGGGTCAGTTCGCCCGAGGCGGTGTCGAGAATGAAGAGCCGGCTTTCGGTGATCGAGATATAGCGCTGCAGCAGAAGCTGTGTGCCGTCATCCGACCAGTCGACCGGTCCGATCGCGCCTTCGCCTTCAAGTGCCACCCGGACGCTCGACGGGTCGGCGGGATTGCCAATGATGATGTCATTGTTCGGATCGCCCGGATTGGTCCGTGCCCAGGCAGCCAGCTGGCCATCATCGGACCAGAGCGCGCCGCCATTGCGGGTGCCGGGCTCGGTGAAGCGGACGATATTGCCGGTCGTCATGTCAAACCGGTAGCCCTGGAAATATTCATCCCCGCCCGTATCGCGGGCAAACAGGAACGCACCGCCCGCGGGGCTTGCGGCCGCATTGCTGACAGGCTCATTGAAGAAGGTCAGCTGGCGGCGCGCGCCGCCGGGCGTGCGCACTTCATGGATCTGGTTCACATCCCCGAAGCGGGTGGTGATGAGAATGCCGCCATCGCCCGTCCAGTCGAGGAAAGCGTGGCCGCGGACATTCTCGAACGCGGTCAGCCTGTCGGAGACGGATTCGGGGATGGGCGGAATCGCTTCCATCACGAGATTGCCGCGTGTGACGCGCGCCGCCTCGGCCGGTGCAGACGTCTCGGCGGTGGCTGCCGCGGGCGGCGCGGCGGCGGTCTGGGCGCAGCCGGCAAGCAGGAAAGCAAGGGCAGCAATGGATACGAGGCCGGAATGGCGAATTTTCATGGCGGTCTCCCCGTCAGAAGGTTTTCATGACGGTTTGTTTAGTGCGTTCGGCTCCCGCGTCACGTCTTTTTGAGGCAGCGGGCTTCACATCACCGCTACAATCGGGCTCTAAGGCGGGCAGAGGTTTGGAACAGTCCGAGGGAACAGGGCATGAAACGGTTGAAGATCTGGGCGGTGTCCGCCATGGCGGCGGCGCTGGTCGCAGCCTGCGCGCATGAGACGGCAGAGGCGCCCGCGCCGCTGGATGCGCCAGTTGCCGTCAGCGAAGCGGAGGCGCCGCTGGTGCTGATGATCGGTTTGGACGGTTTGCATCCCTCGATGATCGAGCGTTGGGAGGCGCCGCATCTGAAAGAGCTCGCAGCGCGGGGCGTAATGGCAGAGCGGATGATCCCGGTGATGCCGAGCATGACCTTCGTGAACTTCTATTCGCTCGCCACTGGCCTCTATCCCAAACACCATGGCATGGTCGCCAACTATCCCTATGACCGTGAGGCAGACGAAACCTTCGATCGCCAGACCGGCCCAACGGAGGAGCGCTGGTGGCAGGGCGAGCCGATCTGGATCACCGCCGAGAAGCAGGGCCTGCCCACCTCCATCATGTTCTGGCTGGGATCTGAAACCACGCATGACGGCCTGCGCCCAACCCGCTGGACGCCCTATGAGCATGACAAGCCCTATCAAGACCGGGTGGACGAAGTGCTCGCCTGGTACGACGCGCCGAAAGCAGAACTTCCGCGCTTCGCGGCGCTGTATTTCGACCGGGTCGATACGGCGGGGCATTATACGGGGCCGAACTCCAACGCGACGCGCGAAGCGGTCGCCGAAGTGGACGGCTATGTCGGCCAGATCGTCGAAGGCCTGACGTCACGCGGCCTGATCGATCGCACCACGATCATCATCGTCTCCGATCACGGCATGGCCTGGATCGATCCCGAACAGGTGATCGATATTGGCGCCCATATGGATCTCAGCGATCTCGTGGTACCGCAGTTCGACGGGCCCTATGGCGGCTCGGCCCATCCCTTCATCCAGATCTACGGTGACGCGGACGCCATCGCGGAAACCTATGCATCTCTGAAGGATGTTCACCCCAACATCCATGTCTATTCCCGCGAAACGATGCCCGCGCATTACCATTTCGACCATCCGACACGGGGGCCGGACCTGTTCGTTGTCGGCGATCCGGGCTGGACGGTGCGCAATGCCAATCTCGGGGGCTGGCGCCCGCCGATTCCCGGCATGCACGGCTTTGACAATCTTGAGCCGGTGATGGGCGCAACCTTCATCGGCGCCGGCCCGGTCTTCCCGGAAGGGGAGGTGGTCGCCCCGTTCGAGAATGTGAATGTCTACAGCTTCATCGCCTGCGCCCTCGGGCTGGAGCCGGCGGAAACGGACGGGGATCCGGCGGTGGTCGAGGCCGTGACCGGCGGGCGGTGCCCGGCGCGCTAATCGTTCAGACGGTCCATTTCCTCGCTGATATAGTTCATCAGTTCGGGATTTTCCGACTGAATACGCATCATCGAGGTCATCATCCGCGTCTGCGCGGTAATGAGTTCCTGATAGTGACTGCCGAATATCTGCATCGCGCGCAGGCCGGAAATGTCATCACCGAGCGCTTCCTTCATGGTCTCCAGCCCGTCGGCGGCCTTGCGGATCTCCGTTGCGGCCTTCCGGGCGGTGTCCTCATCCTTCACCGTGTCGAGCGCATCGGCGATCCGGGTCATCTCGTTGACATAGGCCTTGCCGATCTCACTGGCGGACGAGCGCGAGGTGATATCCTTGCCCTCGACGCCGGCCTTCGGGCCACAGCCGGTGAAAGTGAGGGCCGCGGCCAGCAGGGCGGCAGACAGGATGCGGTGTTTCATGGCTGATGTCCCCTTGAGTAGATGTGGCGGCAATTGCAACACGTCCGCCGGTGCAGGGCAACCGCGCCGGATCAGGAGTAGCGCGCCTCGGCCTTCGGGGCGGCGATGCCGGCTTGCACATCCTTCAGGCTGGCGGCGAGATCGCCCAGATAATCATCCGCCACTTCCGCATGTTTCGGGGACAGCATCAGGTGCAGGCTTGGCGGTTCGGCCGTGATCGACGTGAACCAGCCGCGCGCGCGCATGGCGCTGTAGAGGGCAAGCGTGTCGGCATCCGGATGGCGGAAGGCCATCAGGCCGAGCAGGGGGCGGCCGAGTATTTCGAAGCCGAGCGCCTTCACGCCGGTCTCCATCCGCGCGCGCGTAGCGCAGACCAGGCCCTGCTTCTCGCGGTAGCCTTCGATGCCGAGGACATTCATCACCGCCCAGGCTGCCGAGATTGCGCCGCCCGGACGCGTACCCGCCAGCGTCGGCGTCTTCATCGGTGCGCCCGACCAGTCCCGTAGGTTGAAGGGCATATGCTTGTAGAGCTCTGCCGAGCGGAAGAGGACAGTCGAGGCGCCCTTGGCGCAATAGCCGTATTTGTGCAGGTCGGCGCTCATCGACTTTACTGCCGGGACGGCAAAGTCGAAGTCCGGCACGGCGACACCGTTCATCCGGGCGAAGGGCGCGAAATAGCCACCGACACAGGCATCGACGTGCAGCCAGACATCCTTCGCCTCCGCGACCCTGGAAAGGTCTGAAATGGGATCGATGATGCCATGCGGAAATTGCGGCGCCGAGCCGACCATCATGATCGTCGCGTCGTCGATGGCCGCCTCCATTGCCGCCGGGTCGGCCTCATAGGTGCCATCGGTCTTCACCGGGACGGAGCGGATCTCGATATCCATCAGCAGCGCCGCCTTGTGGAAGGCGAGGTGGCCGGATCGGGGGATGACGATGTTCTGCGCCTCGCGCGGCTTGCCGCAGGCGCGGGCAAAATCACGGGCGGCCTTGATCGCCATGGTGATCGAATCGGTGCCGCCCGAGGTGATGGCGCCGGTTGATCCCTCAGGCCCGTTGAGCAGGCCCAGCGCCATCGAGATCACATCCTTTTCCATCTGCGCGAGCGAGGGGAAGGCGAGCGGGCCTAGGCCGTTTTCCGCCATGAACAGGCCGTAAGCCTCATGCTGCACCGCATGAACATCCTCGCCCGCGTTGAAGACATAGACGGCGGTCTTGCCGTCTCGCCAGGCAACATCGCCCGCCCCGCGCGAGATCATATCGCCGCGCACATCCTCCCAGGCACGGCCTTGTATCGGCATCTGCATCGCCATCCTCCCATTCTGCAGGAGAGACTAGGCGTTCGCCCGCCCGCTGACCAGCGTCGGGGCCTGCCGGAGTGTCACCGGAACAGCGCGAACTGAAAGAAAATCCTCGCCCGTTGTGCGAAGCCCGTTGCGGGGCTGACCCCTCCGGCATAATTATGCGTGAAAGAAAAAATTAACGACGGCGAGTGGGCGCGAGAATGACGGACTATATCGGGTATGATGCGCTTTCCCAGGCTGCGATGCGCGGCGTCGTGCGTGAGGCGCTCCGGCGCGCCAAGTCATCGGGCGGCCTGCCCGGCGAGCATCATTTCTACATCTCCTTCCGCACCCGCGCGCCCGGCGTCAAAATTGCGCCCCATCTGGTGCAACGATTCCCGGAAGAGATGACGATCGTCGTCCAGCACCAGTACTGGGACCTCGAAGTGCATGAGGGGCATTTCGAGATCGTCCTGAAATTCTCCGGCGTGCCGCAGCATCTGTCGATTCCGCTGGCCGCGATTACCCGCTTTGTGGATCCGTCGGTGAATTTTGGCCTCGCGTTCGAGACCCAGTCACGCGATGCCGGCGTCATTGCCCCGGCAGCAGCGGCGCCGGACGTGGATGCGGAGGCAAAGGAGCCGGGCCAGACGGTCGTCAATCTCGACGCCTACCGGCGCAAATAGGCGCGGCTTGCAGTCTTGAGCAGCGAAGAGAAACCCCGCGTCTCCGACGCCGACATGCTGGCGCGGTTCCAGAACTCCAAGAAGCGCCCGCCTTGTTCGGATACGCTCGGCATGCGCCTCGCCGCGCTGAGCCAGGACGAGAAATGGGTGCGGATGGAGTTCGATGTCTCGCCCGCCTTCGCCAATCCCACAGGGGCCGTGCAGGGCGGTTTCATTGCCGCGATGATGGATGAGGCGATGTCCACCGCCGTGATCATCGCATCCAATGTCACCATGACCGCGCCGACACTGGAGATGAAGACGAGCTTCCTGAAACGCCTGATGCCCGGCAAGGCCAGCGTTGAGGCCCGCATCCTGCGCCTCGGCAAGTCAGCGGCCTTCATGGAAGCCGACTGTTTCGATGCCGGCGGCGAACTTGTCGCCCGGGCGACGGCGACGGCCATCCCAATGGCGTTCAAGCGGCTCTAGTCGGGCGCGCTGACCCTACGGTACGGGGCGCGCGCACAGGAGAAATCGTCTACAATTATACCAATAGATAATGCCTCCGGGGAGGAGCCATCATGGCAGACGACCAGACGCCCAGCGGCGTTGTGAATTCCATCATCGAACTCTCGGCCTTCAATCCGGTGGCGCGTGACAATCCGCATCCGCTGCTGAAGGCAATGCGGGAGACCTGCCCCGTCTTCCGCGACGAGACGGCGAAGGTCTGGTTCCTGTCGCGCCACGGCGATGTACGCGAGACCGTGAATGACCGTAGTTTCGTGCGCCATCCGGCGAAGGCGGAGCCCGGCTCGATCTCGGCCCGTTTTGTGGAAGAGGCGCGCGACCGGCGGCCGAGCATTCTTTTCCTCGACGATCCCGATCATGCCCGCATCCGCCAGCCGCTGGCCAAGGCCTTCTATGCGCGTATCAATCGCATGCGGCCCGAAATCGAGGCGATGATCGACGACATCATATCCGCCGCGCCCGCCTCCGGCCCGTTCGACCTGATGGAAAAGATCGCGGTGCCGATCCCCGTCCTCGTGATCGCGCGCATCCTGGGCGTGGACGAGGCGCGCCTCGCCGATTTCCGCCAATGGTCGGAAGAGGTAATCCTCGGTCTCAATCCGGTGCGTACCCCGGAGGAAGACAAGGCGCTGGAGCACGGCTCTGCGGCGCTGGATGCCTATTTCACCGAACTGATGGACGCTCGGCGCGGGTCGCCGGAGGATGATCTTGTCTCCGACATGGTCGCCCTGCAGGCAGCGGGTGAGGCGGACATGGCCGACGAGGAATTGCGCACCAATCTCGAAGCGTTGCTGGTCGGGGGGAACCTGACGACCACGGACCTGATCGGCAACGGAATCTGGCTGTTCCTGACGCATCCGGCGCAGCTGGCCGCGCTGAAGGCTGATCCGTCGCTCGCCGCTCAGGCAGTGGAAGAAGTGCTGCGCTATGAGGCGCCGGTCTCGGTTACGTCCCGCATTGTGGCGGAGGACAGGGAGGTTGCCGGCTGCCCGATGAAGAAGAGCCAGCCAGTCTGGATGTCGCTCGCGGGGGCCAACCGTGATCCGGATGTGTTCGAGGCGCCGGAGGATTTCGACATCACCCGGAAACGCGCCAGCCATGTCGCCTTTGGCGGCGGCCCGCATATCTGTATCGGCGCCCCGCTCGCCCGGATCGAGGCGCGGCATGTCTATCTGAAGATCTTCGAGCGCTGGCCGGAGCTGAAGCTTGCAGATGAGCCGCTGGTGTGGCGGACGTTGCCGTTTTTCCGGGGGATCGAGCGGCTGGTGGTGGAGGGGTAGGGGCGCTATCCCTCCATCGCCTCCGCCCGCATCCATATCCCGTCCCGCTCGGCGCTGCGCCGCTCCACCAGCAGTCGGGCGACCTGGTGGTCATCCTCGAAGACATTCCCCGTGAGGCTGTCGAGCAGGGCCTTTGCGAGATTGTCGAGGTCCATCCAGGGGGCCTCGCCCTGATGCTCCATCACGATATGCACGCTGTAATCGCCATAGCCGGGGCGAAGACGCGGGAAGTCCTTGCGGAAGAATTCCCTCAGCAGCGTCTTGTAATACTTCGTCTGCGTCGTGAGGCCCGTGCAGCAGACCTCCAGCGCGCCGCCTTCGGTGATGCGCGCGCGGACCTTGCCATTCTGGATCCAGCCGGAGTTCATGCCAGGCCGTTTAGACGCTGCGCGGCCGAAAGTCAGCGTCTCATAACCGGGGCGGCCAGCGCTCAATCCTCAAGCCGGAACTGCACCGTCTGGACGATGAAATAACGTGACTGCGCGACGCCATCGATCTCGACGGGTTCGAATTCAAGCATCCCCACGATGCGTTCCGCTTCGGCTTCGAAGACGGCGTCTGTGCAGACCGGCATGATGTTCCCTGTCCTGCCTTCAGGCGAGATGCTGAACATGACCCGGCATTCGCCGTTCAAGTCGACAGACAAGGCACAAGCCGGAAATTGCAGCGCCGTTGTCCCGCTCCTTACGGCCGGGGCCGGCAGGCTCGCGTCATAACCCTGTCCGGCGCCGGCCGCTTCGGCGATCTCGGCCATCCGTGCCAGGGCTGAAGGCATGGTCCAGGCCGGTTTCTGGCTCCACACGGTGCTGCAACGCGCATTCTCTTCGGCCTCTTGCCGAGACAGCTTCGGTTTCTCGTTCAGCCAATCCGTGATGATCTCTGCATCGCTCCGGGGTGTTTCGCAGGCCGCAACAATCAACAGTGCAAATGGCAAAGCAAGCCGGAGCATTTGGGTCCCCCATATGGATGACGCGGGAGATCCGCGCCATCGGGAAATAGCGGGCCAGCGTGACCGATCAAGGTGCACTTGAAGGCCAATCGACATACCGCTAAGCCGCCCGGCGAAGCGGAAAGTGCCAAAACCCAAAAAGGAGCCCCCCATGCCGAAGACCCCCGCCCGTACAGAAACGGACACATTCGGCCCGATCGAGGTCGAGGCGGACAAGTATTGGGGCGCGCAGGCGCAGCGCTCGCTGGGGAACTTCAAGATCGGCTGGGAGAAGCAGCCCGCCCCGATCATCCGCGCCCTCGGCATCGTCAAGAAGGCCGCGGCCGAAGCCAATATGGCGCTCGGCAAGATGGACCCCGAACTGGGCAAGGTGATCGTGAAGGCCGCGGAAGAAGTGATCGAGGGCAAGCTCGACGCGCATTTCCCCCTCGTTGTCTGGCAGACGGGCTCGGGCACGCAGTCCAACATGAACGCCAATGAGGTGATCTCCAACCGCGCCATCGAGATGCTGGGCGGGGAGATGGGCTCCAAGAAGCCGGTTCACCCGAACGACCATGTGAACATGTCCCAGTCGTCCAACGACACCTTTCCGACGGCGATGCACATCGCCTGCGCCGAGGAAGTCGTCCACCGGCTGATCCCGGCGCTGCAGGTGCTGCGCAACGCGCTGAACGACAAGGCAAACGCCTGGAAGGACATCATCAAGATCGGCCGCACGCATACGCAGGACGCCACCCCCGTCACCCTCGGCCAGGAATTCTCCGGCTATGCCCAGCAGATCGAGAACGGCATCAAGCGTATCGAGATGACGCTGCCGATGCTGATGGAACTCGCCCAGGGCGGCACAGCGGTCGGCACCGGCCTTGCCTCGCCGGCCGGCTTTGCCGAAGCGGTTGCTGACAAAATCGCGCAGATCACGGGCCTGAAATTCACCTCCGCGCCCAACAAGTTCGAAGCCCTCGCCGCGCATGACGCGATGGTGTTTACCCATGGCGCGATCACGACCGTGGCAATGAGCTGCTTCAAAATCGCCAACGACATCCGCTTCCTCGGCTCCGGCCCGCGCTCGGGACTCGGCGAACTGGCACTGCCGGAGAACGAGCCCGGTTCCTCGATCATGCCGGGCAAGGTGAACCCCACCCAGTGCGAAGCGATCACCCAGGTGGCCGCCCACATCGCGGGCAACAACACCGCCATCGCCTTTGCCGGATCGCAGGGCCATTTCGAGCTGAACGTGTTCAACCCGATGATGGCCTACAACTTCCTCCAATCCGTCCGCCTGCTGGCAGACGCGGCGGTCTCGTTCACGGAGAACTGCGTGGTGGGCATCGAGCCGCGCCTCGACAATATCCAGCGCGGGCTTGAGAACTCGCTGATGCTGGTGACCCCGCTGAAGGAAAAGTATGGCTACGATCTCGCCGCCAAGGTCGCCAAGACGGCCCACAAGAACGGCACCACGCTGAAAGTCGAAGCCCTCGCCCTCGGCATCTCGGAAGAAGACTTCGACGCCATTGTCCGCCCGGAGAAGATGATCGGGCCGGATCCGGCCTGATGCGCGCAACCCGGACAATTAAGGCAGCGGGACTGTCATCTGTTCATCGGCGGTTCGGCCCGGCCCTGCTAGAGGTCCTCCCGTAACTTGGGAGGACCCTGTCATGTCCAGGCTCCGGATACTCCTTGCGGCCCTGATTCTTGCGGGCAGCAGTGCAGCCCCGGCCGTCGCCCAGCGCGGCGGCGATGACCGCTCCTTTGCCGGATTCCAGGTCAGCCGCGCAACAGCCGTCGATATCGCGCGCGCGCAGGGCATGCGCGATGTGCGCGAGGTCAAGGCCCGCCGGGGGGTCTGGAAGATTGAGGGCACGGATGCGGACGGGGTCAGGATGGAAGTCGAGATCGACGGGTTTACCGGCCAGGTCGTGAAGGTGGAACGCTACCGCCGCTGAGCGGCGTCTTGCCCGGCTGACGGCGGCGCGGGGCCCCGCTAGAGTGGCTGGAACAGAATCACCTGCCTCCAGAAAGGCCCCAGCCATGTCCAAAGCCCCCGTTGGCTCGAAGTCCAACCCCTCCCAGTTCGATGTGCTGCCGAAGCTGGCTGAGGACGAGCCCTATTTCGTCATCCGGGCGCAGGACCCGCTGTCTTCGGCGCTGGTCGAGTTGCATGCCTATATCGGCGCCGGCCAGTCGGGTGCGGCCCATAACAAGCTCGCCGAGATCATGGCGCTGACCGCTGCCAAGCCCCCGCGCCCGGCGTCCAGCCCGAAATATCGCGAGACCTTCGCCATCTCTCTGGCGATGGAACAATGGCGCGACCATCACAAGGAATGAGCCTCGGCCCGCTGACGCTTGAGAACGCCATCGTCCGGCTGCGGCCATTCGCGCCGGAGACAGACGGGGCGGAGCTTTACGCGCTGGCCGGCAGGGCGCCGGAAATCTTCCGGCTCTGGTCCTTTCGCGGTCCCGGCGACTGGGTCGGGGCCTGGATCGGCACGATCCGCCGGCGGACAGATGCCGGCTCGATGATCGCCTTCGCCGTGACGCGGGCAGGCGATGGCGCCTTCCTCGGCATCACCAGCTATCTCGACCCCAGCGAAATCAACAAGAGCGTCGAGATCGGCATGACCTGCTATGTGCCGGAAGCGCAGGGCACGGCGGTCAACCCTGCCTGCAAGCACCTGCTGATGACCCATGCCTTCGAGGTCTGGGGCGCGCGGCGGGTGCAGTATCAGATCGACAACCGCAATGAACGCTCCAAGGCGGCGGTCCTGAAACTGGGCGCAAGTCTGGAGGGCGTGCTGCGCAATCACCGCACCCTGCCGGACGGGTTCGTGCGCGACACGGCGTTCTTTTCGATCCTTGACCGTGAGTGGCCGGAAGTGAAGGCGCGTCTGGACCAGCGCCTTGCAGCGGCCTCTGTCTGAACCGCCCGGAATAAGGTAAGGTGCCGCCTGTTTCCGGGAGGAGGGACAATTATGGCACTGAAGAAATTCATCATCGAGCGGGACATTCCCGAAGTCGGCAGCTTTGAGCGCGAACAGCTTCGGGGCGCGGCGAAACAGTCTAACGGCGTTCTGAAACAGCTGGGTCCGGACATTCAATGGCTCGAGAGCTTCGTCGCCGGGGACAAGACCTTCTGCGTCTATCTGGCGGCGGACGAAGCCCTGATCCACAAGCATGCCGAACTGAGCGGTTTCCCGGCGACAAAAATCACCGAGATCCGGCGCATGATCGACCCGACGACGGAAGCGGCGGCCTGATACGCGCTTTCGAGGAAGGGCCTGCGGCTTCCCGCTGGACGCCGCCGCCTGTGTGCGGCATGCCACCCGCATGAGCGATCCGGTCAATCTCAACAAGGTCCGCAAGGCGAAAGCGAAGGCGGAAAAGGAACAGCGCGCGCAGGAAAACCGCGCGAAGTTCGGCCGCACCAAGGCTGCCAAAAAGCTGGACGAGGCGCGCGCGGACAGGCTGAAAAAGTTAACGGACGGCCACAGGCGCGGCGATGCCAGCACGGATGGTTAAAAAAGCGTTGACAGGCCCGGCTCTTGCACTGAAATCCCCACAGGTGTGCCAGTGTGGGAGTAACGCCAGTGCTCAAGCGCGTACTTCAGAAGACAGTGTTTGCCATGTCGGCCTTCTCTGCCGGCATGATCTGGGGCATTGCGGCGGAAGCCAGCGCCGCCGGCATCCCGCTCATCGGCCTGTTCCAGGGCTGACCTTTCCGAAAACCAGCCTTCAGTAAGCCGGCGCGCCGGTCGCCCGGTCTATAAGCGTATTCTCGTGCCGCCCGCGTGACACACGGCCGAGCGAGTCAAAGATCGCCCGCGCGTCCCGGTCCCGGAGCAGGGGAATCGCGCGCGCGATGTCCGCCGCTTCGGCATACAGGAGATGGGCGCCTTCCAGGTCGCCGCGCGCCTCGGTGCAGGCGCCCCAATTGTGCAGGATCGCGGGCGCCCTTGGATAGCTTGCCGCCAGTTCCTGCCACTGGGCGCAGGCGCCGATGATTTCGCCGCGCCGCGTCGCCCTGACCGCCGCCTCAAACCGCGGGTCAGAGCGCTCTTCCGGCACCAGTGGCTTGTGGACGATCTCGGCCCGCATCGTGGTCATGTAGGGGGCGATGTCATAGCGGAAGGCCGGGATGGCGGCGGCAACGGCATCGGCGACCAGGCCGATCGGCGCATCCCAGGGGCTCAGGCTCTCATGCATGATTTCGCCGAATGCGCCGGTTGACTGATCCGTATCCGAATATTCGGCCACATCGAAACAATCTTCCCGCTCGGTCGTGCCGCCATGTTCTGAGGTGAACACCGGCCGGCCGCTGGCATAATCCGACAGCGTCGCGCGCACCGCCACATCCACGATATCCTTCGGACAGTGCATCTCGACCACGACATGCCGCTCGCAATTGAACAGACCCCTGTGCTTGTCGCAGCGCCGCTCGCGCCGGAAGCTCGTCTCCCGCCGGAAACCCGTGATCGTCACATCGCCGTCATAGATGCCCTGCGGCTGGCGCGGGCCCGGCGTGGTGAACCAGCGGACACCCTGAAGCTCTGCCCCGTCGATCAGCGCCTGAAACCCGACCTCGGCGACATCGCCCGCCGGGCCCCGGAAACGCCCGACCGCGACATCGGTATAATTCAGCGCCTCGGCAAAGGCTGGGGCGGCCCGCGCGGTATAGTCATATCCGGGCGTCTGGCAGGCGGCGGCGGTCAGCATCCCGCACAGCGCAAACAAGCGTTTCATGGCATAGTCCCCCTAAAGCATCCCTTCAGGCGTGCCTCCGTGTTCCCGTCACGTCAATGGTTGACGCAGGTTCCCGCCAGACCCAACTCGACCTCGGAGAAGTTGAGGACGCTGCCTATGACCCGGACCCTGTTCACGCCCTTCCGGCTGAAAAACCTGGAACTCAAGAACCGTATCGTGATGGCGCCGATGACGCGCTCGAAATCGCCAGGCGGGGTGCCGGGTGAGGATGTGGCAGACTATTACGCCCGCCGCGCCGCCGCCGCTGTCGGCCTGCTCGTCACCGAAGGCACTACCGTGCGCCGGGGCGGGTCTTCGAACGATCCGAATATTCCGAATTTCTACAAGGCTGAGGCGCTGGACGCCTGGGGCCGCGTTGTGGCCAGAGTCCATGCCGAGGGCGGCGCCATCGCGCCCCAGATCTGGCATCAGGGCATGGTGCGCAAGGCCGGTACAGGCCCCGAGCCGGACGCGCCGACCGACAGCCCCTCCGGCCTCACTCATACCGGCAAACAGGTGCTGCCCGAGCCGACGACCGCCGAGGTCGATGACATGGTGATGGCCTATGCCGATGCGGCGGCTGACGCCAAGCGGCTGGGCTTCGACACGCTGGAGATTCATGGCGCCCATGGCTATCTGATCGACCAGTTCTTCTGGGACGCGATGAACAAGCGCTCCGACAGATACGGCGGCAGCCTCGCCGAGCGCGCAACCTTCGGCGGCGACATCATCCGCGAGATCCGCAGGAAAGTCGGCCCGGACTATCCGATCATCCTGCGTTATTCGCAGTGGAAACAGCAGGACTATGCCGCGCGCCTGGCGGCCACTCCGAAGGAATTGGAAGCCTTCCTGAAAGTCTTCGTCGATGCCGGGGTTGACTGTCTCCACGTCTCCCAGCGCCGCTATTGGGAGCCGGAATTCCCCGAAGTGGACGGTGAGAATGGCCTGAACGGCGCCGGTTGGGCGAAGAAGCTCACGGGCCTTCCCACCATCACGGTCGGCTCGGTCGGCCTGAATGGCGATTTCATCTACGCCTTCGCCGGGCAGGGCGCAGGCCAGCGCTCGATGGACGACCTTGAAGCCCGCCTCGACCGGGGTGAGTTCGACCTCGTCGCCGTCGGCCGCGCCCTCCTGCAAGACCCTGAATGGGCAAGGAAGGTGAAAGAGGGCCGCGCGTCGGAGATCGCCGACTATGATGCGAAATCGCTGGCGACGTTGTACTGACGCGGACGGCGCAGCGTCCGGCACATCCAAACCGGTGCGGCGAACGTATTGGGCTGCAGACTGAACCCTGCAGCCCGGAGCTCCTCCCATGCTTACCGCCCGCTACTTCGCGCCCGCCCTGGCCATGGGTGTTTCGGCCGCCGCCGTCGCAGGGTGCGCAACGCCGGGCCCCTCCCAGCTCGAGCGGTTCGAAAGCGCCCCGCGCCAGCTTGTCCTCGAAGACTACTTCCTCGGCGAGACGCGCGCATATGGCCTGTTCGAGGACCGGTTCGGCAAGGTGCGCCGCCAGTTCACAGTCGATATCCTCGGCGAGGTGGACGGCAACCGCCTGACCCTCACCGAACACTTCCTCTATGACGATGGCGAACGCGACACCCGTATCTGGGAAATCGACATCCTTGGCAATGGCCGCTACCGGGGCACCGCCGGAGACGTGCCGGGCTATGCCGAAGGACAGGTCTCCGGCAACGCCTTCAACTGGAAATACAAGGTAGACCTGAAGGTCGGCGGCAGCATCTGGAATGTCGGCTTCAATGACTGGATGTTCCTGATGCAGGACGACGTGCTTCTCAACCGCGCCTATGTCACCCGCTACGGCATCGCGATCGGCCAGGTTACGATCGCGTTCAGAAAAGTGTGAGGCCGGCTCAGCCGAGCAGCCGCACCAGAATTATAAGGGCAAATGCTTCTGTAGGCACGAACTGGGTCAGCATCAAACCAAGCCGGATGCCGCGTTCGTCCGCTTCGCTGAGCTCGCCGGGCGCGTCATCCTCCGGCCAGGGCGCGCGCTCATTGCCCCACAGCGTCAGAAAACCAGCCTTGCCCTCCGCCATCGGCCGCTGCACGAGCGCGACACCGGCGCGTTTTGCCAGCGCCCGGGCGGCGTCTCCGGCAAGGCTGGTATAGCTCTCACTGTGCTGCACGGGCCGGTCCTCTCCGAGCGCGATCAGCCCGCCGGATCTCAGCCGGATCGTATAAACGCGGTTGACCGTGGACAGGCCCAGGCTGCGCATCGCTTCCTCGCGCCATTCAATGGCAGCGATGGCGGCATAGGCGAGGGGGCCGGTCAGGCTCGGCTCCGGCCCGGACAAGAGCCGCCAGACCGGCAGCCGGAACTAGGCTTCTTCTGGCCCCAGCGTGACCCGCCAGCGGCTGCGAAAGACATAGTCTCGCGCCATCACGCGGCTGACGGCGGCCAGGAACACGCCGGCCCCCAGCAGGCAGAGCCCCAGTACGATCTCGCCCGCAGGAATAAACTCGGCCCCCAGCCCGACGAGCATCAGCACGAGCAGCCACATAAGGCCTATGAGAAAGGCGGCGGTGTAGCGTTGGACGCGCCCATAGCGGAAATCGTTCCGCCCGACGGTCTCTTTCGCGCGTGTCATCGCAATCCCCCTTATGAGACCAAGGCGCAGGCCTGCCGGGAATCGGGTCAGCACTTCCAAAGGTTGGCGCAGATCGCCGCGCTAACCTATTCCCTGATCAGGGGGGTGGCCCATCTGCCTGGCGGCAAGGTCGCGAGTCGCGCGCCGCGCAGCGGGCGGGTGTCTTCACACCTGCCGGCTGCTATATGTTCGCCATGAGTTCCAATCCGAATCGCCTGTCGATCAGCCAGATGGCTTCTGCCCGCCCTCCTGTTCAGGTGGCTGGCAATGCGCGCTATCTGGAGGGCCTCAACCCCGAACAGCGCGAAGCGGTGTTGCATACCGAAGGCCCGTTGCTCGTGCTCGCCGGCGCCGGCACCGGCAAGACGCGCGTGCTCACCAGCCGGCTGGCCCATATCATTGCCTCGCGCCTGGCTTATCCCTCGCAGACACTGACGGTGACCTTCACCAACAAGGCGGCGCGCGAAATGCGCGAGCGGGCGCTTGCCCTGCTCGGCGATGCGGGCGAGGGGCTGAGATGGCTCGGCACCTTCCACTCGGTCTCGGCCCAGATCCTGCGCCAACATGCAGAGCTTGTCGGCCTGAAATCGAGCTTCACCATCCTCGACACCGATGACCAGGTCCGTCTCTGCAAGCAGATCGTCCAGGCAGAAAACCTCGACCCGAAACGCTGGGCCCCGCGCTATCTCGCCGGGCTGATAGATGGCTGGAAGAACAAGGCGCTGACCCCGGACAAGGTGCCGGCCGAAGACGCGGCCCTGTTCGGCAACGGCAAGGGTATCAAATGCTATGAGATCTATCAGGCGCGGCTGAAGGTGCTGAACGCCTGCGATTTCGGCGACCTGCTCATTCACAACATTACAATCTTCCAGCAGAACCCTGATATCCTTCGGGAATATCACCAGAAGTTCCGCTATATCCTGGTCGACGAGTATCAGGACACCAACGTCGCCCAGTATCTCTGGCTGCGCCTTCTGGCCCAGGGCTCGAAGAATCTTTGCTGCGTCGGCGATGATGACCAGTCCATCTATGGCTGGCGCGGGGCGGAGGTCGACAACATCCTGCGCTTCGACAAGGATTTTCCCGGCGCCAAGGTGGTGCGCCTGGAGCGCAACTACCGCTCCACCCGCCATATTCTCGCAGCGGCGTCCGGCGTCATCGCCCATAACAAGGGCCGGCTCGGCAAGACGCTCTTTGTCGGGGACGACAGCACCATCAACGAGGATGTCGATGCGCCGAAGGTGAAGGTGCGCGGCTTGTGGGACGGGGAGGCGGAAAGCCGGCTGATCGCAGACGACATCGAAAGCTGGGTCCGCAGCGGCGGGCGGCATGATGACTGCGCGGTGCTGGTGCGCGCTTCCTGGCAGATGCGCGCCTTCGAGGAGCGGTTCATCCTGCTCGGCATTCCCTACCGCGTCATCGGCGGCCCGCGCTTCTTCGAGCGCGCCGAGATCCGCGATGCGCTCGCCTATCTGCGCCTGATCCGCTCGCCGGATGACGACCTCGCCTTCGAGCGCGTGGTCAACGAGCCGAAGCGGGGGGTGGGAGACGCCTCCCTCGCCAAGCTGCAAGCCTTCGCCCGTCAGGATGGCCGCAGCCTGTTCACGCTGGCGCCTATGGTGCTGCAGACCGATGAGGTCAAAGGCGCGGCCAAGCGCGGCCTCACCCAGTTCATCGACCAGATCAACCTCTGGCGGGGCAAGCTCGCGGGCGGCATGCCGCATACCGAACTGGCTGAGATGATCCTCGAAGAGTCCGGTTATACCGACATGCTGCAGAAGGATCGCAGCCCGCAGGCGCAGGGCCGGCTCGACAACCTGAAGGAACTTGTCCGGGCAATGGGCGAGTTCGACTCGCTGGCCGGCTTCCTCGAACATGTGGAACTGGTGATGGATGCCTCGTCGGGCGGAAACGGCGAGGATCAGGTGCAGATCCTGACGCTCCACGCCGCCAAGGGCCTTGAATGGCCAGTGGTTTTCCTGCCGGGCTGGGAGGAGGAAGTCTTCCCCTCCCGCCGCAGCCTGGATGAAAGTGGCCTCAAGGGCCTCGAGGAGGAGCGCCGCCTCGCCTATGTCGGCATCACGCGGGCGCGGGCGCGCTGCTATATTTCCTTTGTCGCCAACCGGCAGATCTATGGCCGCTGGCAGTCCGTGATGCCCAGCCGTTTCATTGATGAGCTTCCCCCGGAACATGTCGATGCGGTCTCGGAGACGGGCTATTCGGGGCTTCCGGCCGGGACTGACGCCTTTGCCGGCACCATCGAGGATCTTGGCGAGCGCTCCGACTATCAGAGCCCCGGCTGGAAGCGCCTGAAGGAGAATGCGGCCCGGCCGGGTGGCGCGCCGCCGCGCGATGCCGCTGGCCTGACCGCGACGGGTTCCGGGCCGGACGCGTTCCCGCCGGGCGCACGCGTCTTCCATGACAAATTCGGCTATGGCCGCGTCGCCTTCACCGAGGGCAACAAGCTGACCGTCGATTTCGACAAGACCGGCCGCAAGAAAGTCATCGCCACTTTCGTGACGGCGGCCTGATCCTTCCGGGGCAGGGCGGTGCAGCGCCGGGTCGGCGGGCCGGTCCGGGGGAGAGCGGGTTGATCCGGCCCGAGATCACAATCACGGCTGAGAGGGCGTTGATCGTCTTGCGACTGCCAGCCCCGGCGCTGCAGGTGAATATCGCCATGACGCCGCAAAATAAAATCAGAACGATCCGTTCATACTCTGCTCACCTTACCGGTTTTCAGCCGCCTTGAACGGCCTCCCGAAGGCCAGAATGTTAACAGCGCCGACAATTTTGTTAATAATGGGCGTACGGTTCGTTCCGTGCCAACAATTGCAGCACAGGCGATATCAGAACAAACTCGTCGCGGAATCAGCGGTTTTCTCATTACGGAACGGATCGTTCCGATTAACTGATGTGCGTCTCTTGCTTTAAAGCGGCGTTAACGGCACATGATGTATGGGGCTGTGGTCAGGATAGTGTGCGTTGCGGGGCGGAACGACCCGGACCGTATGAGAAAGAACTTGAGACCAGCATGATCGGTAGCCTTCTCGGCCTCTTGTCCACGGACATGGCCATCGACCTCGGGACCGCAAACACACTCGTCTATGTGAAGGGCCAGGGCGTCCAGCTCGATGAGCCCTCCGTTGTCGCCTACATGACCCAGGGCGGCCGCAAGATCGTCTATGCGGTCGGCGAGCAGGCCAAGAATATGCTCGGCAAGACACCTGTGAACATGGAAGCCATCCGCCCCATGCGCGACGGGGTGATCGCAGACTTTGAAGTCGCCGAGGAAATGATCAAGCACTTCATCCGGAAGGTTCATAACCGCCGGGCGTTTGTCTCCCCCCTCATCATCATCTGCGTGCCCAGCTCCGCCACCAGCGTTGAACGCCGCGCCATCCACCAGTCCGCGCTCGCTGCCGGCGCACGCCATGTCGAACTGATCGAGGAACCGATGGCCGCAGCCATCGGCGCCGGCCTGCCGATCGATGATCCGGCCGGCTCGATGGTCGTCGATATTGGCGGCGGCACGTCAGAAGTGGCTGTCCTGTCGCTCGGCGGCATCGTCTATTCCCGCTCAGTGCGCGTGGGCGGTGACAAGATGGATCAGGCCATCGTCAACTATCTGCGCCGCGAGCAGAAAATCCTGATCGGCGAGATGTCTGCCGAGCGGATCAAGAAGGAAATCGGCACCGCGATGCCGCCGGAAAACGGCACCGGCATGGCGCTTACCGTGCGCGGCCGCGGCACGCTGGACGGGGTTCCGAAAGAGACCGAGATCACCGAGGCGATGATCGCAGAAGCGCTGAAAGAGCCGGTCACCGACATTGTCGACGCCGTGAAGATCGCGCTTGAGGCCATGCCGCCGGAGCTCGCCGCTGACATCGTTGACCGCGGTATCGTGCTGACCGGCGGGGGCGCGCTCCTGCGCAATCTCGACGCCGTGATCCGCAATCAGGCCCAGCTGCCGGTGATGATCGCCGACGACCCACTGAAATGTGTGGTCAACGGGTGTGGCCATGTCCTCGAAAATTATTCAAAAATGAAAAGTGTCCTCTGCCCCGAAGTCTGAGTCGCGGGCAGCGCAGACGGCGAGGGAGCCAGGATAAATGGCAGGCTTCGGACGCTCAGGTCAGAAATCGGCGGCCCGCGGGGCACGCAGGCTGGTGCTTGGCGTGTTCATTGCCGTTGCTTTTGCCCTGGTCGTTGCCCAGTCCGCGCCGCAGATCTCGAATGTCTTCGTCCCCGCCCGCACCACTGTCAGCGACCGGCTGCGCGCCCCGGCCGAAATCAGCCTCTGGGCCCGTATCACCGGCCAGGCCGAGCGCGAGCGACGCATCCGCGAACTCGAGAATGAAGTGCGCGATCTGGCACGCTACAAGGCAGCGGCGATTTCCATGGCCGACCGGCTGGAAGCCTATGAGCGCATCCTGAACCTTATGGGCGAGCCGCCGGAACGCGGCGTGACGGCGCGCGTCATCACCGAGGTCGACGGGCCGTTCTCGCAGACCCTGCTGGCGAATGCCGGACGCCTCCAGGGCGTCGAGCCGGGCGCAGTGGCGGTCAATGAGGGCGGGCTCATGGGCCGCGTCGTGCATCTCGGCGACCGCTCGTCGCGCATACTGCTGGTCAGCGACTATTCCAGCCGCCTGCCGGTACTGGGTGAGGTCAGCGGTGTGCGCGCCATCATGTATGGCCAGGACCGCGAGTATGGCCGCCTGGGCGACCTGCCTGAAGATTCAAACTTCATCGAAGGCGAGCGGATTCTGACCTCCGGCGATGGCGGGGCCTATCCGCGCGGCCTGGTGGTTGGCACTGCGCGGCGCGACAGTAGTGGCTGGCGGGCGCGTCTTGCGATGCGCGAACAGCCGGGCGGTTATGTCCGCATGATCCAGCCGCCGGTCATTCCAAAGCCTGTTCCTGAACTCCCCCCGGCGCCCGCGCCGGAAGCTGACCCGCCACAACCCGTGCCGGCCGCTGTGGCACCGACGCCGCCAGCCACCGAAGCGGCCACCGGCCTTGCGCAGGGGGCGCAGTAGCGATGGCCAGCCGGAAACTCCGCCAGCGGAAGAAGTCGCTCTGGAGCCAGATGGCACCGAGCGCGCGCCTCGCTTTCGGCGCATTCTTTATTGTGCTGACCGGCGCCATTGGCATGCTGCCGCGCCAGATATTCGGCATTGATATCGCCTGGCCGCTGGCCGCGCTGTGGGGCGCCATGGGCTGGGGCAAGGTCGGCCTGTCCATCCGACCGATGATCCTGCTTTTGCTGCTCGGCCTGATGCAGGACATCGTCTCGAACGCGCCGCTTGGCTGTTTTGCGATCATCAACCTCGCCGTATACGGACTGAGTGCCGGTATTGCCGAGCAGACCGACGGCATGCGCGACGCGCTGGTGGCCGCCATCGGCCCTGTGGTCATGCTGCTGGTTGCGTTCCTGCTGATCTGGGTGTTCGCAAGCGTCACCAGCGACCATTTTGTCCGCACCGGGCCGATCCTCTGGTCGATCGTCACGACAGGGCTTGTCTACCTCGCCATCTGGCGCATGTTCGACCTTGCACGGAGGCCCGGTGAAGCACCGGGACAGACAACATGAGCCGCAAGCCCAAGAATGCCGATGATGTGTTCGACCGCCGCATGTTCATGGCGGCAGGGGCAGGCGGCCTGATCTGGGCCGGGCTGGTCGCGCGCTTCTTCCAGCTGCAGTATATGGAGGCTGACCACTATCAGGGCCTCGCTGAAGCCAATCATGTGAAACTGGTTATGGCGCCGCCGGAGCGGGGGCAGATCCTTGACCGGTTCGGCCGTCCGCTCGCCTCGCAGCGCCAGGCCGGCCGCGTTTCGGTGATCCCGGAACAAATGCGTGACGCTGCCGCTGTGCTCGACCGGATTTCCGAACTGATCGACTTGCCCGAAGCGCGCCGCACGCGGATTCTGGAAGAGATCCGCAACGCCCGCCGCCGGAACGCCGCCTTCCTGCCGGTGATCGTCGCGCAGGAACTGACCTTCGAGGACTTCTCCCGCATGCAGGTGCATGCCGTTGAGATGGAAGGCGTCGACGTGCAGATGGCCTCGACACGCTCCTATCCGCGCGGGCGCGACTTTGCCCATGTGCTCGGCTATGTCGCGCGGGCGAGCGCGGAAGATCTGGAGCGCCTGACCGGCTCTCTCTCGCCCGAGGACCGGCGCATCCATCAGGAAATGTTCCGCCATCCCGATATGCGCACAGGCCGGCAGGGCATGGAGCGTTTCGCCGAGGACTGGCTGCGCGGGCGTCCCGGCCGGCGCCGGGTCGTCGCCAATGCCCATGGCCGCCCGCTCTGGGAACTGGATCAGGACCCGAAACAGGCCGCTGTTCCGGGTAGGGATCTTTTCATTACCATCGATGCCGAGCTTCAGCGCACCGCCATCGACCGGTTCGAGGGGGAAAGCGGCGCCGCTGTCGTCATCGATGTCACATCGGGCGACGTCCTGGCGATGGTGTCGACACCGGCTTTCGATCCCAACAGTTTCGTCAACGGCATCTCCGGGCCGGACTATGCGTTGCTGCGTGATGACCCGCGCGCGCCGCTCTATCCGCGCGCCCATGGCGGCGTCTATCCGCCAGGCTCGACCTTCAAGATGGTGGTGGCGACCGCTGCGCTCGAGGCCGGGGTCATCAAGCCGGAAGACCGTATCCGCTGCCCGGGCCATTACCGGTTCGGCAACCGCACCTGGCATTGCTGGAAACGCGGCGGCCATGGCGCGATGAACATGCATGACGGGATCAAACAGTCCTGCGACGTGTATTTCTACGAAGTTGCGCGCCGCACTGGCGTGCGCAAGATCGCCGAAGTGGCGCACAAGTTCGGCTTCGGCGAGACGTTCGTGCTCGGAATGACTGGCGGGCGCGGTGGTTTGGTACCGGATCCCGACTGGAAACAGCGCGTCCGCGGCGAGCCCTGGTTTGAGGGCGAAACCCTCAATTTCGGGATCGGGCAGGGCCAGCTCGGCACAACGCCGCTGCAACTCGCCCTGATGACGGCGCGTATCGCCGCAGGCGGGGCGGCCATCCAGCCGCGCGTCATCGGTCTCGGCCCGCCCTCCGATGACGACCCGGTCCTCGATCAGCCGCTCGATGCGGCCATCATCGAATTGCAGAAGCGCGGCATGTACGGCGTTACCTCCGAGGGCGGAGGAACGGCGACCCGCGTTGGCGATCTCGGCCTCGGCGGTCCGCGAATGGCCGGCAAGACCGGTACCGCCCAGGTGCGCCGCATCACGGCTGAGGAACGCGCGCGCGGGGTCGTGCGCGGCGGCGATGCGATTGCGCGCGAATTGCGAGACCATGCCCTCTTCGTCGGCTATGCGCCGCATGACGCTCCGAAATATGCCGTCTCGGTCATTGTCGAGCACGGCGAAGGTGGCTCGCGCACGGCTGCGCCGGTTGCCAAGGACATCATGGTCGCGGCCATGAGGTTCGATAGCGGCCGCACGCCCAGCTATGCCCGCCGCGCATCGGCCGAAGATCCGGACAGCGGGGACCCGGCATGAGCCGCGAGGGGTTCACCGGATTTTCGCGCGGCGAACAGCGCGTACGCACCGCGTCGTCGTCATTGCAGTTCAACGCCCTCGGGCCGCTGGACAAGCTCTCGCGGCTGCCCTGGGGCATCATCCTGATCATTTCCGCGATGGCCCTCACCGGGGCGGCGATGCTGTTCTCCACCGCCTGGGATCCGGTCAACGAGATGCCGTCGCCGCACGAGGCCGATCTCTGGCGCAATCACCTGATCCGTTTCGGCATCGCCTTTGTGCTGATGATCACACTGGCGCTGACACCGCTCAAGGTCTGGGCGGCGCTCGCCTTTCCGGCCTATCTCGGCACGCTGGTTCTGCTGGTGCTTGTCGAGCTTTTCGGGACCAGCGGCGGGGGCGCACAGCGCTGGCTCAGCGTCGGCCCCGTCATGGTCCAGCCGTCCGAATTCGCCAAGCTCGCCGTCATCATGGCACTGGCGCGTTATTATCAGACCATACTCGGCACCAACAATCAGGTGCCCGGCCTGCAGATGCACATCATTGCGCTGGTGATTATCATGATCCCGGCCGCGCTGATCTTCAAACAGCCGGACTTCGGCACCACCCTTGCCCTGTTTGCGGCCGGCTTTGTCGTCATCTACTTCGCCGGCCTGTCATTGAAGATCATCGTTCCGGTGGCCGCCCTCGGGCTTGCCTCGATTCCCGCTGTCTACCTGTTCGTGCTCCAGCCCTACCAGCGTGAGCGGGTCGACACATTCATTGCCGGCCTGACGGGGCAGGCGACCAACGGGCTGGGCGAAAGCTACCAGATCGAGCAGGCCAAGATCGCCATCGGTGCCGGCGGCATCAGCGGACGGGGCTATCTGCAGGGCATCCAGTCCCAGCAGGATTATGTGCCCGAACAACACACCGATTTCATCCTTACGGTGATCGCCGAGGAGTTCGGCTTTATCGGCGCGGTGGCCCTGCTGACCGCCTTTGGCTTCCTGCTGGTCTGGTCGTTCATGGTGGCCCAGCGCTGCCGCAGCTGGTTCGGAAGGCTGGCGGCCTGCGGGGCAGCGGCGACCGTGGGCTTCTACGCCATCTTCAATATCAGCATGGTCATCGGCCTCCTGCCGGTGGTCGGCATGCCGCTGCCGCTGATCTCCTATGGCGGCACGGCGCTGCTCACCGTGATGGCCTGTTTCGGGCTGGTCCTGTCGGCGCATCTCCACCGTGAGGAGAAACTTCAGGTGCGCGGCCTCATCTGATCCAGAAATTAGCCATTTGCGTTGATTTTTGACCGCTTGGCGCTACGGTCCCGCGAAACATTGCCCCCGGGGAGCCCATTACATGGCAGATATTGGCCGCAAGTCGGAAAACTGGAGTTCGCGTTTCGGCTTCATCATGGCGTCGGTCGGCTCGGCCGTCGGACTTGGAAACTTCTGGCGGTTTCCCTACACCGCCGGCGAGAATGGCGGCGGCGCCTTCATCGTCATTTATCTGCTGTGCGTACTGCTGATCGCCCTGCCATTGCTGATGGCGGAGTACGCGATGGGCCGCAAATCCGGCATGTCGGCCATCGAGGGTGTGCAGTCGCTCGCGCGCGCCGAAAGCAAGAGCCAGAACTGGGGCATCGTCACCTGGGTCGGCTCGCTGACCGCCTTCTTCATCCTCACCTTCTACATGGTGATCTCGACCTGGCTGCTCGCCTATCTGATCCAGGCGATCGGCGGGGACCTTCACGGCACCACGGCCGAGGAATCCGGGCAGAACTTCCTCAACACCATCGGCCAGGGCGAGCATCCCATGGCCTCCAAATGGTACATGCTGTTCCTGCTCGGCGCGTTCATTGCCACCAACATCTTCATCGTCGGGCGCGGCATCAAGGGCGGCATCGAGCGGGCGGCAAGTATCCTGATGCCGGCCTTCTTCATCATGGTTCTGGTGGTCGTCGGCTTCTCGCTGGCCAATGGCGATGTGACCCGTACAGTGTCCTTCATCTTTGAACCGAAATGGGAAGATGTCGGCTTCAAGACCTTCCTTGCCGCACTCGGCCAGGCCTTCTTCTCCATCGGCGTCGGCGTCGGTCTGATGATCACCTATGGCGCCTATCTGGACCGCAAGACGGACATCCCGAAATCCTCAGTGATCGTTGCCGGATCGGATACGTTCGTCGCCCTGATTGCCGGCTTTGCGATCTTCCCGATCGTGTTCGCCGCCGGTCTCAACGAGGCCGCCGGCCCGAGCCTGTTCTTCGTCTCCATGCCGGTTGCCTTCGAGGCGATCCCCGGCGGGTCGCTCTTTGCCATCGTCTTCTTTGCGCTGGCATTGTTTGCCGCCTTCACCTCCTCGATCTCGCTGATGGAAGTGTCGGTCTCCTGGCTGGAGGAACGTCAGGGCGTCACCCGTCTCGGCGCGGCCTGCGGGGTGGGCTTCGTCCTGTTCATGGTGGGGGCGGCCTATGTCTTCTCGCTCGACTATCTCGACTTCATGGACTTCATGACCGAGGGCCTGCTGCTGCCGCTCGGCGGCCTGCTCGCGGCGATCTTCGCGGGCTGGATTCTCAGCCGCGACATGCTGACTTCGGAACTCGGCGAGGGTACGCTGATGAATGTCTGGCGCTTCCTGATCCGCTGGTTCGTGCCGCCCTTTATCGGGCTCGTGCTGATCTTCGGCTTCCTCGACAAGATCCAGGACCAGTACCACGTCCAGCTTCCCGGCCCGCTGGTCGCGCTGCTCGGCCCGAACTGGACGCCGCCTCCGGTGGAGTAGGGGGGAGTGATGAAGTCGGCGCGTAAGGCTGGAGATCGCCGGAAGCGGGCGTTCAACTTGGACGTATTTTGTGGTTTGCTTCTTCGAAATGGACGCGGAAGAAATATGTCTCCCTTCGCAGGATGGTTGGTTTTGTTCGCCGCGACGGTGGTATTGTCGGGCTGCATGCATTATTGGACCGCGCCGCTAGAAACCCGAATCGTAGATGCCTCCACTGGCCAGCCAATCGCCGATGCCAGAGTAGCGGCTTGGCCGGCGGGCAGGGAGAGACTCGCCCAGACCTTTGTATCAGACGGTTCTGGCCGCGTTGATATCCCATCTATTAAGTTTTTCGACCCTCGTCCTGGCGATCCCGGGCTTAGTTACCCCCTCGCTTTGCGGGTCGAGGCAGATGGTTATGTTCCGGTCGATCAGTCGGGCTTGTTGCGCGGCTCAATCGAGTTGGTGCCGACCGAGCCGTAGGGCGATGCCGCGTCTTTCCTCTGCATTCGTGGAGACCAAACAGCATCAAAGTTCGAATGTTCGCATAGGGCCAAAGTCGGCCTCCACGATCACCCCTGAACCTAAACCCTCGTCGTCGCCGCCAGCCTGTCGGCAAAATCATCGGTCGCCTGAACAAGGCGGTCGATGATTCCCGGCTCCATCGAAGAATGGCCCGCATCCGGCACCACATGAAGCTCCGCTGCCGGCCAGACCTTTGACAGGCCCCAGGCGGTGGAAAGCGGGGTCACCACATCGTAGCGCCCATGAACGATGACGCCCGGCACCTTGCCAAGCTTTAGGCGCGCCTGCTCCAGCAGCCAGCCATCAGTTTCAAAGAAGCCGCCATTGACGAAATAGTGGCACTCGATCCGCGCGAAAGCGTCGACGAAATCATCCTCATTGAAGCGCGGCGGTGTCGTCACCGGTCCCTTGATTGAAAGGGTCTGCCCCTCCCAGCGTGACCAGGCACGGGCCGCCTCAATGCGCGCTTTCTGATCTTCGCCTGTCAGGCGCCGGTGAAAGGCGTGCAGCAGGTCGCCGCGCTCGTCGGGCGGGATCGGCGCGACATACTGGTCATAAGCGTCCGGGAACAGACGGCTTGCGCCGGACTGGTAGAACCAGTCGATCTCTGCCTTGGTGACCAGGAAGATGCCGCGCAGGACTAGGCCGAGCACACGGCTCGTATGTGTCACGGCATAAGCGAGCGCCAGGGTCGAGCCCCAGGAGCCGCCGAAGACAAGCCAGCTTTTGACGCCGACATGCTCGCGCAGCGCTTCGATATCCGCCACCAGGTCCCAGGTCGTGTTCTCGCTCAGTTCGGAATGGGGCGTCGAGCGTCCGCAGCCGCGCTGGTCGAACAGGAAGATGCGGTAGCGGTCCGGATCGAAGAAGCGGCGCATTTCCGGGCTGGAGCCGCCGCCCGGACCGCCATGCAGCGCGACCACCGGAATTCCCTTCGGATTTCCGGACTCTTCCCAGTATACTTCATGCAGATTCGAGACGCGAAGCCGTCCGGACGCATGGGGTTCCAGTCTGTGATACAAAATCCGGCGGCTCTGGCGTCTGTTCATGCGGTCTTCATTTATAATCTGTCAGGCTGCGGCCTGTGTCTGGACTTCTGATTTCGGCACCCATAGTGTCAACCATATCAGGGGAAATTAGCTGCTGGCGGGTAGCAAGATTGATGCGTAGCGTTATTGCCTGTGTATCCCTAGGGGTTCTTGCAGCCTGTGCAACCGTTTCGGTCGTGCCGGGCGAAACCACGGTGGAAACCTCGCTTTCCCGGAATCAGTCCGAGCTGCGCCTCGCCTCCGATGCCTATTGCGATCTGGTCGCCGAAAAGGGCTGGGCCGAGGCCGACAAGGGCCTTGCGGGCTTTGCTGACATGCTGCTGCGCGGACGCAGTTCCGACGCCGGCACGACCCCGGTATATGCCGCCAGCATCGGCGCTGAAACGCGCGCACCCGCACTCGTCCTTGCCCGGATATCCTCTGACAGTGAAGCGGCCCGCCTTGGCCTTGAAGCCGTCACCGGGCAGGCGCGCACGGTCCTGCAGACGCGGAAGGACAATGGCTCAAACCGCAACGATGTGATCAGCTATGAACGCGCGCTCGTCCGTGCGCAGATGGCTCACCGGAATTTCCGCAGCGCGCTGGAGCTGATGTCGGCGCGCGCCGACATGGATATCAGCCCGGTCGAACAGGAACTCGAGCGCTTTGCCGCCGCGATCGATGATGCCCGCAGGGTTGCCGATCTTCTTGCCGATCATTATGCCGGCGCCGCGTCTGCCGCGTCCTGATCCCGGCAGTCAGCCCTTCGCGCGGGCACCCAGCGCGATCATGGCCCAGCCTGCCAGCATGCCGATCCCGCCGGCCGGCGTCACCGCGCCCAGCCATCGCGGCGCGCCGAGCGCCATCGCATAGAGCGTGCCGCCGAAGATCAGCGCGCCGCCCAGCAGCAGCCAGCCTCCGGCCGCAATCCGTCCGCTCCGGCCTGAAAGCCCGGCGGCGAGCGCGGCGGCGGCATGGGTGAGGCCATAAAGGGTCGCCGTCTGCCACCAGGCTTCGCCCTCCGGTGTCAGCACGCTGTCCAGTGCATGCGCGCCGAAGGCGCCGAGTGCCACGGTCAGGAAACCCAGCAGGGCGGCGGCAAGGGCAAGTCTGGTCATTGGGTCTGTCTAGGCTTTGCGGGGCAGGGCATAGGTCACGATAGCGTGGCTCGCCGGCTTGTCAGCATGTTCAATGCGCACATCCACCTCGATGATCGCGAGCGCCTGTCCCATCTTCATCATCCGGCCTTCCGCGATCACAACCTGGCCAATGCAGGGCCGCAGGAAGTTGATGTTGAGATTGCTGGTCACCGCCATCGGCTCCAGGCCCGTCAGCGTCATGATCGTCATATAGGCGGCGGTATCGCACAGGCTCATCTGCGTCGGCCCGGAAATATAGCCGCCAGGGCGCAGATGCGTCTCGTCCGCTTCCAGCCGGATCACCGCCCGTCCGGGCTCCATCACCATCACCCGGTTCTGGTTGCCGCGCCCCGGAAAGGCCGCGTTCAGGAAAGCATTTGCCTCTTCTGCCGTGAACTTCGTCATCCCTGCCTCCCCCGGCGGCACCGCTTGATTACCGTCTCGGCCCGCGCAAACCTAGCCGCTGAGACCCGCCCGCCAAGAGGTCACCCAGAGGAAGGAGACGCCCCATGCTCACCGCCGGAGACGAATACCCGATCCACCAGACGCCTGAGCCGATCGCCTTTTCAGGCTCGGACCGCAACTTCTACGACCGCTTCTTCTTCAATGGCTACAGCGATGACGGCAAGGTCTTCTTCGCCGCCGCGATGGGCGTCTATCCGCACCTGAACATCATCGATGGCGCCGTCTCGGTCTGGCGGGGGGGCAAACAGTCCTCGATCTTCCTTTCTCGCCCGCTGAACATGGAGCGGATGGACATGTATGTCGGCGGCCTTTCGGTCTCGGTGCTGGAGCCCCTGAAGCGTGTCCGCCTGAAGCTCGAAGAGACTGACGGCATCGCCCTCGATGTCGAGTTCACCGGCCGCGCCTTCCCGATCGAGGAGCCGCGCTTTACCCGCCGCATCGGCCCGCGCATGATGATGGACCTCACCCGCATGACGCAGAATGGCCGCTGGTCCGGCAAGCTGCGCATTGACGGCAAGGAGATCGCCATCACGCCCGAAAGCTGGACCGGCACGCGCGACCGCTCCTGGGGTGTGCGCCCGATTGGCGCGCCCGATCCCCAGCCCGCCATCCCGCCCGTGCCGCCGCAATTCTACTGGATCTGGGCGCCGACGAATTTCCCGAACCTGTCGATGTTCTACCACATCAACCATGACGAACACGGAGAGGCCTGGAACACGCGTGCCGCGCTGATCCCCGACGGCGCCCCGCAGGGCGCGGGCATCCATCTTGGCGATGCGGACATGGATGTGCGCTATGCCAAGGGCACGCGGCGCATGGAGACAGCCACCCTCTCCGTCAAGGACCCGTCTGGCCGTCCGCATACGGTGGATTTTGAACCGCTCGGCACCTTCCTGATGAAGGGCATCGGCTACAATCATCCGAAATACCGCCACGGCGCTTTCCATGGTGACCAGCTGATGAAGGCCCGCGAGGACTATGACACCGCCAGCGAGCCCTGGAACCAGCTCGAAAACCTCCACATCCAGGAAATCGTCCGCGCGACCCATAAAGGCCCCGGCGGCGAAGGCTCCACCGGCATCGGCGCCTATGAGCAACTCTTCATCGGCAAACACGCGCCTTCCGGCTTCAGGGATGTTCTCGATGGGGCAGGGTGAGGACACCATCTGAAATTGGCAGGTGATTTTTGTGGGCAGGGCGGCTAAAGCCCCGCCATGCTTGAGATCCGCAACCTCGATTACCGCGTCGAAGCGCGCCCGCTGTTCGAAGCGGCGTCTGCGCGCGTATCTGCCGGCTGGAAGGTCGGCCTGATCGGGCGCAACGGCACCGGCAAGTCGACGCTGCTGCGCCTCATCCGGGAGGAAATCACTTCGCCGGGCAAGGACAGCCCGATTCGCCTTCAGGCCGGCGCCCGCCTCGGCTGGGTGGCACAGGAAGTCGCCCCCGGCGATGAAACGATCCTCGAAGTCGTGCTCGAAGCCGATACCGAGCGCCATGCCCTGATGCAGGAAGCCGAGACTGCCACGGACCCCGACCGGATCGGCGACATCCATGCCCGCCTGCTCGACATCGACGCCTGGTCGGCCGAGGCGCGCGCCGCCGAAATCCTCATGGGTCTCGGCTTCACCCATGGCGACCTCTCCCGCGCAACCCGCGAATTCTCCGGCGGCTGGCGTATGCGCGCGGCCATCGCCGGCGCCCTCTTCGCCCAGCCGGACCTCCTGCTGCTGGACGAGCCGACCAACTATCTCGACCTTGAAGGCGCTGCCTGGCTCGAAGGCTATCTGCGCCGCTATCCGAACACCGTCCTCATCGTTTCTCACGACCGCGAAATGCTGAATCGCTCGGTCACCCATACGATGGCGCTGGAGCACCGTAAGCTGACGATCACACCCGGCGGCTATGATGACTGGTTGAAACTGCGCGCGGCGAAACTCTCCCAGCTCGAGAGCCAGAAGTCGAAACAGGACAAGGACCGCGCCCACCTTCAGTCCTTCGTCGACCGCTTCCGCGCCAAGGCGTCGAAGGCCCGTCAGGCCCAGTCCCGCATCAAGATGCTTGAGAAGATGCAGGAGATCACCATCCCGCTGGAGGAGCGCACCATGCCGTTCCGCTTCTCCGAGCCGGAAACGAACCTTGCCCCGCCGCTCCTCGAAATCGAGGATGCCGCGATGGGCTATGGTCCGCAGGCGGTCATTCTAAGCGGCGTGAAGCTGCGCATCGATCCGGATGACCGCGTCGCCATCATCGGCACCAACGGGCAGGGCAAGACGACACTGGTCAAATCTATCGCCGAACGCCTGCCCTTGCTCGCCGGCAGGCGCCGGATGCCGAAAAAGGTCGAGATCGGCTATTTCTCGCAGGACCAGCTCGACGAGCTCACCCCCGGCGACACCGTCCTCGAACACGTCATGCGCGCCCTGCCGGCGAATACGCCGGTGGCCAAACAGCGCGCCGTCGCCGCCCAGCTCGGCTTTTCCTACGAGAAGGTAGAGACGAAGGTCGAGAAACTCTCGGGCGGAGAAAAAGTCCGCCTCATCCTCGGTCTCATCGCGCTGGCGCGGCCCCATGTCCTGATCCTCGACGAGCCGACCTCCCACCTCGACATCGACAGCCGCGAGGCCCTCATCTACGCGCTCAACGACTTTGCCGGCGCTGTCCTCCTCATCACGCACGATGTCTATCTCGCCGAAGCCACCGCCGACCAGCTCTGGCTTGTGAAAGACGGTAAAGTCGCCCCTTATGCCGGCGACCTCGCCGACTACCGCGCCCTCGTCATGAGTTCCGACCGCGAGAAAGCCGCCCCAGCCAAGGCCAGTGTGGACCCGGCTGAAGATCGCCGCCGGAATGCTCAGGCGCGTGACGTTGCGGCGCCGCTGAAGAAAAAAGCCGACGCGGCCGAGAAAGCCTTCGAGAAGGCCAATGCCCGTATAAAGACAATCGACACCGAACTTTCAAAACCGGGTCTCGCCCCCCAGAAGATGACCAACCTCTCCATCGAGCGCGGCAAGCTGGAAGCCGAAGCGGCTAAGGCAGAAGAGGCGTGGCTGACGGCTCTGGAGGAATATGAAGCGGCGCTGAGCGAAGCTGCAAGCTAACCGCTCTTGTCATCCGGCATTGCGCCGGGATGACATGTCCCCCAGTTCCACTCACCCCCAAAGCCCAGCCCCCGGCGGGCTCACAAACCCATCCGCATACGCCAGCCCGTCCTCGATATCGCTCGCCAGCCAGAGTGGCCCGTCGAGGTCCGCTGCGTCAGCCAGCTGCGCCAGCAGCACCGCCGGCGCCATCGAGAGCGAGCCCGCCACCATGCAGCCGACCATCACGCCCATCCCGGCACCGCGCGCCTCGCGCACCATCGCGAGCGCCTCGGTCAGCCCGCCCGCTTTGTCGAGTTTCACGTTCACCGCGTCATAGGACCGCGCGAGCGTCTGGATGTCTGCGGATGTATGTGCACTTTCATCGGCGCAGATCGCCACCGCCCCCGGCCGTTTCATCAGCGCGGCGTCCTTGCCGGCCGGGAAGGGCTGCTCAATCAGCACGACGCCGAGCACTTCTGCCCGCCGCGACAGCGCCGGCAGGTCGGCGGCGTCCAATCCCTCATTCGCGTCCACAATCAGGCGCGCTTCAGGGCGCGCTTCATGTACCGCCTCGATCCGAGCCAGATCCTCCGGCCCTCCGAGTTTGACCTTCAGGAGCCGTCCCGGCGCCGCCTGCGCCGCAGCCGCCATCGCCTCCGGCGTATCGAGACCGATGGTCACTGCCGTCTCGACCGGTTTTGGCTCGGGCAGGCCGGCGAGCTGCCAGACGGGCTTTCCGGCGCGTTTCGCCTCAAGGTCCCACAGCGCGCAGTCCACCGCGCAGCGCGCCGCCCCCGGCTTCATCCGCGCCTGAAGTGCCTCGCGGCTGATCCCGCCCTCAATTTCTGCGCGAGCCGCTTCGATTTCCGCCACCACAGACTGTATCGTCTCGTCAAATCGCCCATAGGGCACGCTCTCCCCGCGCCCGGTCGCGCCGTCTTCACGCAGTGTCACGCGCACCGTCTCGGCATGCGTCTTCGCCCCCCGCGAAATCGCGAAAGCGGCTTTCAGGTGCGTAGAAGCCGTTGTGATCTCAAGCCGTCTATGACCCATGCGTTAAGCCCATAAGGTGAATTGTCTTGGTTTGGCACAGACCGTCCTTAAGCATGTTTTGTTAATCAGGTCAGTCTGGACCGCAAAGAATGTTGAACCCGACCGCCCCCGAATTCGCGCTTGAAGAAAGCGGCGAAGAGCAGATCCTCCGGGTGACCGGCGACTGGACCGTGGCGACCGTTAACCTTGTAGATGCCCGTATGCGCGCCGCATCCTGGCCTGTCCCGGTTTGTCTCGATGTGTCCGGCCTTGGCCATCTGGACACCTCCGGTGCCTACCTTCTGGACCGGGCGCTGCGCGCATCCGGCGCAGCCTCGCCGCCCCGGATCATCGGCGAACATCCGAACGCGGTGAACCTCCTTTCCCAGGTCCACAATTATTCCGAACCCGCCGAGCCGCCACCGGCCGAGCCGGGAAGTCTGATCCGCATGCTCGAACGCGTCGGCCGGGGCAGCGCCGAATTTGTCCGCGAAGTGCAGGCGAGCCTCGCCTTTCTCGGCGAAACCATGGTCGCGCTGGCCCGCCTGATCGTCCAGCCCTGGAAACTGCGCTGGACCTCGATCGTCTCGGTGATGGAAGAGGCCGGCCTCAATGCGATGCCGATCATCGCTTTCCTGTCCTTCTTTGTCGGCATGGTGGTCGCCTTTATCGGGGCGACGACGCTGCGCGACTTCGATCTCGAGATCTACACGATCGAACTCATCGGCTTCTCGATGCTGCGTGAATTCGGCGTGGTGCTGACCGGTATCGTCCTGGCGGGGCGCACCAATTCCTCATTCACCGCCCAGATCGGCACGATGAAGATGCGTCAGGAGATCGACGCGATGCAGACCCTCGGCCTCAAGCCGATGGACATCATCGTCGCCCCGCGCGTCCTAGCCATGTTGGTAATGACGCCAATCCTGACCTTTGTGGCCACCCTTGCCGGTGTGGCCGGCGGCATGGCGGTCGCCTGGTCCTCGCTCGACATCAACCCGGCCGTGTTCCTTGAGCGTATGCGCTCTTCGGTCCCACTCGACCAGTTCTGGGTCGGCATGTCGAAATCGCCGGTCTTCGGCCTGGTGGTCGCGCTCATCGCATGCCGCCAGGGTCTGCAGGTTGGCGGTAGTGTCCAGTCCCTCGGCAAGGCGACCACCACATCGGTCGTCCAGGCGATCTTCGCCATTATCGTCCTCGATGCCCTGTTCGCCATCTTCTATATGGAGCTGGGCATATGAACGCCGACATCGTCATCCGGGTGCGCGGCCTCAAGGTCGCCTTTGGCCGCAATGTCGTCCTCGAGAATTTCGACCTCGATATTCAGCGCGGCGAAGTGATGGGCATCATCGGCCCGTCCGGCGGCGGCAAGTCGGTGGCGCTGCGCGCCATTGTCGGCCTCAAGCCACCGGAAGCGGGCAGCGTCGAAGTTTTCGGGGAGCAACTCGAGACCCTCAGCCGCGAAGACCGCACCGCCATCGAACGCCGCTGGGGCATCATGTTCCAGGATGGCGCGCTGTTCTCCAACCTCACCGTGCGCGAAAACGTCATGGTGCCGATGCGCGAGCATACCGATCTCAGCCCGCCGCTGCGTCACGCGCTGGCCGACATGAAGATCCGTATGGCCGGCCTGTCTGCCGGCGCCGGCGACAAATACCCCTCCGACCTATCCGGCGGCATGAGGAAGCGCGCAGCTCTTGCCCGCGCGCTGTCGCTCGACCCCGAACTCCTGTTCCTCGATGAGCCGACCGCTGGCCTCGACCCGATCACCGCAGCCGCCTTCGACAGGCTGATCCGCGACCTGCAGCAGGCCCTTGGCCTTACAGTCTTTCTCGTCACCCATGACCTCGATACGCTGCACGCGGTATGTGACAGGATCGCCGTCATCGGGGAAAAACGTGTCCTGGCTGTCGGGACGATCGCGGAGCTGCGGCGTCACGATCATCCCTGGATCCAGGATTATTTCGGCGGACCGCGCGGGCGCGCGGCTGCGGCCGGTCATTAGGAGGGTTCTGGAAGATGGAAACCCGGGCAAATTACGCACTCATCGGCGGCCTTGTCATTCTGGCGAGCGTGCTGGTGGCGGTCTTTGTTCTCTGGCTCGGTCAGTCGGAGTTCAGACGGGACTATAAGTCCTATGACATCGTCTTCGACGGGCCGGTCTCGCTCGAGGAAGGGGCGGCGGTGCGCTATATCGGCATCAAGGTAGGCGAGGTGGCGACCGTCCGGGTGGACCGCGCCGATCCGTCAAAGGTGCGCGCGCGTATCCGCGTCTCCCGCGAAGCCCCGATCCGCGAAGACTCCAGCGCCTCGATCCAGCTGGCCGGCATCACCGGTATCACCTTCGTCCAGATATCCGCCGGCACCGGCCGCCTGCTGGAGGCGCGCGCCGGTGAACCGGTGCCCGTCATCCGGTCCGAGCGGACCCTCGTCGACCAGATCGTGGCGGGCGGCGCCCAGGCGCTTAGCCGCGCCAACCTCACCTTCGATAATGTCAACAAGATGCTGACCGATGAGAATGTCGAAGCTGTCAGCACCACCCTGCGGAATCTCGAAATCATCACGACCAAGATCGCCGAACCGGGCGGTCTGGTCGATCAGGCCTCTGCCTCGCTGGACGATGTCTCGCGCGCCGCAGCGGCGTTCGAGGTGGCATCCGTTGAGCTTCAGGGGTTCGGCGATTCCGCCGACAGGAACCTTGCCGAGGCCGCTGCCGATCTGCGGGTGCTTGTCGCCGACCTGCGCGAGGTTGCCCGCGCGGCCAGCGGCACGCTTCTGCGCAGTACAGAGGCAGTCGCATCCGCCACCGCGATCATCGAAGGCCCGGCAGCGCAGACCTTCCTGGATGCCGGTTCGGCGTCCAAGGAGCTCCGGATCGTCATCAACCGGTTCGACCGGATCCTGCGTGAGCTTGAAACCAATCCCCAGTCCTTCCTGCTGGGGGATCCTGTGCCTTTTGAGGAGAAGCGCTGATGCTCCGTTTTCTGATTGTCTGTCTGGCGGCGTGCGCGCTGGCCGGCTGCACCAGTGTCCTGCCGGCCCGCCCGGCGGCGGATGCGCTCTACCGGCTCGGACCGCTTGAGCCCACCTATGCCGCGCAGGCATCGATCACCATCCGGGAACCGGAAGCCTCCCGGCTGTTCTCCGGCCGATTCATGGTGACCGAGGATGAGACCGGCGCTGTCCGCCTCATCCGGTCCGTTCAGTGGACGGACCGTGCGACAAGCCTGATGCAGGAGGCAGTGCTGGATCTGCTCAGCGGGCAGGGCGGCAATGTTGCGATTGCCATCCCGGGCGGTGCGCCGACTGAGTTTGAACTCGCCTGGCGGATATCCGACATGTCGATCCGCGGCCAGACGGCACGTTGCCGGATCGAGGCGAGCCTCTTGCGCGGGCCGCAGCGCGAACTCTCCGGCCAACGCTCGATCTCGGTCACAGCGCAGGCGTCCGGCGGATCGGACGCCGCCCGCGCCCTCGCGCTGGTCGAAGCCGGACGCGCCTGCGCCCGTGAGACCGCCGCCTTCATCGCCTCGGTGGCGGCAGACTGACGCTCAGCCGCTACGCGCCGGACAGGTCCGGATGCCGAGCAGGGTATAGACCGGGCACCAGCCGATCAGGCCGGTCGCTAGCGGCACCAGGCCGATCCAGCCCCAAGGCGTCTGAGGTCCGACAAAAACGATCGCAATCAGTGCCAGACCCACGATGATCCGCAGGGTCCGGTCGATTGTGCCTTCATTGGTCTTGAACATGGGTGTCTCCCTCATGAAGACGCCGGACCTGCAGGGGCAGGCCCGGCGCATTCAGGAAACATCCGTTCCGGTCCGGAGTTTATACGGAAGAATACGGATCAGCCGGACTTCATCTGGTCGAAGGCGAGATCCTTGTCGACGCGGACATCCTGCGGCAGGCCGAGCACGCGCTCGGCGATGATGTTCTTCAGGATCTCGTCCGTGCCGCCTGCGATGCGAAGGCCCGGCGCCCACATGAAGCTCTGCTGGAAGATGGCGTCCGCCGGCATCCGGTCCGGATCGGTCATGATGCCGTAATGATCCTGCAGCTCGATCGCCGAGTTGCAGATATCCTGCAGATGGTTGGCCGTGATGATCTTGCCGATTGAGTTTTCCGGGCCCGGCGTCTGGCCGCGCGAGAGCGCCGTCTGAGTGCGGAACTTGGTCAACTTGTAGCCTTGGGCAGCGACATACCAGTCGGCGAGTTTTTCGCGGAAGGCCTGGTCGCTAATCGCGCCATTGTCCTTGGCATAGGCCATGATCTCGCCCCAGTCCGGGCCGGGCGAGCCGCCGACAGCCAGGCGCTCGTTCATCAGCGTCACAAGCGCCACTTTCCAGCCTGCGCCGACTTCGCCGAGGCGGTCGGAGTCCGGGATGCGAACATCGGTGAAATAGACCTCGTTGAATTCGCGCCCGCCGCTCGCCTGATGGATCGGGCGGACTTCGACGCCGGGCTGTTTCATGTTCACGATGAACATGGTCAGGCCCTTGTGCTTGGGCACTTTGGGGTCGGTGCGTACGAGCAAGATCCCGAAGTGGGAATAATGCGCGCCCGAGGTCCAGACCTTCTGGCCGTTGATGACCCACTCGTCGCCGTCCTTGACCGCGCGGGTCTTCAGGCCCGCCACGTCAGATCCGGCCGACGGTTCGGAGAACAGCTGGCACCAGATTTCCTCGCCGAAGAGGGCTTTCTGGACATACTTCTTCTTGTGCTCGTCAGAGCCGAAGGCGATGACCGTCGGGATGCACATGCCAAGGCCGATGGCGAACGGGCCGGTCGGTGCGTCGAACTTCGACTCCTCCTGGCCCCAGATTACGGCTTCCATCGCGGTGCCGCCGCGCCCGCCCCACTCCTTCGGCCAGGTGATCTGGGCGAACTTGTTCTCGGCCTTGGTCTTCTGCCAGGCCTTGGCACGGGCAAGGGCCGACTCGTTGGACGCGCGCGGGCGTGCACCGGTCTTCGGCTCGAGATGTTTGGAAAGAAACGCCTGGGCCTCCTTGCGGAAGGCGGCTTCTTCGGGGGTGTCATTGAAGTCCATGGGGCACTCCGTTGGGCTGTTCGGGTCTGTTCGCCGGGAAATCCGGGCGGGGAAGGGCGCGGGCGCTTTCCCCGTATTTATTTGCAGTAGACGGAAGTTGCCGGCCTCCCGCCATATTCCTTCCGGAATTGAGGCATCCTATGATGACAAGGCGCCGGGGCGGGCCGCACAGGGCGGCAGCTGCAGGCGCTTCAGAAAGGGACGCAACCTCATGTCGCAAGTCATCGCGAAATCTCGCCGCCTCATCGGAGCCACCGCAGCTTCCCTGATCTTCGCCGGTCTCGCCCATGCCGGGATCGAGATCGATGTCGGCGGCACCAAGATTCCTGCCACCAGCCTCAGCTTCAGCGTGTCGCAGCAGCCGGTCTACGATCCGGAAACCTATGTGCCAGTCGATCCGAAACGCTCCGAACTCTACACCGGCTCGTTCTATGTCACCCGCAGCTTTGACGGCTCGTCCGTGAAAGTCCTGAAGAATGTCATCGACGGCAAGCAGATCCCGGCCGTCCAGATCGTCATGACGCGTGACGGCGTGCCGGGCCGGCAGGTCTGGAAACTGAAGAACGCGACGCTGAACAACTACTCGACCTATACCGGAGAAGGCAGCGATGTGGTTGAGAATTTCGACATCTCCTACGAGACGGCCACTCTGGAAGTCTACACCGGCACGGGCAATGCCCCGTCCGACACGCTGACCTGGTCGGCCGCAGCGCCTACCAGCGGCATGCCGATGCCGGTCGATCACTGACACAGGCTCCGCCGGGCGGCGGGATACGTCCCGCCGCCTGGTCATTCTTTCGGAGGCGGATGCCTCAGGCCGCATTCTTTGCCTCGATCGCGCGCACCAGCTTCTCCTTCCAGACCTTGGCGGAGCCGGCCTGAACGCCGAGCAGCTTGGCGCGGCGGTAATAGAGGTGGCAGTCGACTTCCCAGGTGAAGCCCATGCCGCCATGGGTCTGGATGTTTTCCTTCGACGCAAACCAGTAGGCTTCCGAAGCGGCGACACGCGCGGCAGCGGCGGCTTCGGGAAGTTCGGCCGCATCGGTCGAGATCGCCCAGGCGCCGTAATAAGCGTTGGAACGGGCGACCTCATTCTTCACATAGATGTCGGCGAGCTTGTGCTTGATCGCCTGGTTGCCGCCGATCGGGCGGCCGAAGGCATAGCGCTGCTTGGCATAGTCGTTCGCCATTTCGAGACAGACCGAGGCCCCGCCGAGCTGTTCGAAGGCCAGGAGCACCGCCGCCCGGTTCAGGAGGTCATCATTCAGCGCCGCGCCTTCGCCTTTGGCGCCAAGGCGCTCGGCCGGGGCCTTGTCGAAGATGATCTCGGCATGGCTGCGGGTCGGGTCGAGGGTCTGGACCGTCTTGCGGGTCACGCCCGGCCCGGAGAGGTCAACCAGCACCAGCGCCGCGCCGGAGCCTTCCTTCGCGAAAACGATGGCATGGGTCGCGATGTCGCCATCAGCGACCGGGATCTTGGTGCCGGTCAGCGTCTTGCCGTCGAACACGGTCTTGAGGCTCGCCGCATCCGGATGGCCGGGGCCTTCACTGGCGGCATACGCGCCGATGATCTCGCCAGCCGCGATCCGGGGCAGGAGCGCGGCCTTCTGCGTGTCGCTGCCGGCGATCTTCAGCGCTTCGGCGAGATAGTAGACGGTCGAGGCATACGGCACCGGCGCCACGGCGCGGCCAAGTTCCTCGGCCAGCGCGCACAGTTCCAGCATGCCGAGGCCCAGCCCGCCATGCTCTTCCGGAATGGCCGTGCCCAGCCAGCCCATCTCGGCGATCTTGCCCCAGAGCGCCTTGTGATAGGGCGTCTCCGGATCATTCAGGACGGTGCGAACAACCGCGGTCGTGCATTCCTGGGACAGGAATTTCCGCGCTTCATTGGCGAGGAATTTTTGGTCGTCTGAGAAATCGAAATTCATGGCGCGTCAGGCTCCCGGCTCGCCCCTCCGGGCGGGTCTAGTTTATCGTTGATACCAGACCATAGCGCGCTTTACGCGCGCGGAAAGCCGTGACCCAAGGGAAACAAAATCCCCGGTGACTTCGGGGAAATTTGATCGATTGCCCTTACCCTAAAGTCACCTCGCCATGTCATCCTGACCCGTCAATATGTGGGGAATGCGGGTATGGCCAAGGCTGTCTTTCACAAGTCACAGCGCGTCTATGTCAAGCCGGTCGGCACCTGGGTGCTGGTCGAGCGCGTCGTGCCGCATTGGGTCAAAGGCGTCGATGAGCCGCTGCGCATTTCCTATGATTGCGGCCTCGGGCGACTGTTCCAGGCGCATGAGCTGGTCTCCGAACATGTCATGCACACCCATGACAATGAAGATGAAGAAGAAGACGATCTTCTCCTCGAACACTGGCGGGTCGTGCGCCGGGTGAACCGCTGGCGCGCCAACGAGCCGGACAATCTGGCGGGCGTCAATCCGGGCACCTATCCGATTGTCGCCACCGACGAAGGCGCCGGCAGCGGCTGGCGCGTTCCGATGAGCGAATATGATCGCGATCCGCAGCGTATCGAACACCAGGCCCGGATGATCTCGCATACGCCTGACCTGCTGCGCATGGCGCGCAAGATGTCGGAATATGCCGCCCGCAATTCCGAAACCATGCCGGATGCGCTGCGGCCGCTCGCCCAGCGTTGCAGCGCCATCCTGCGCGGAGTCTACCGGCTGGAAGAGACCGCCGAAGCGGCCGAATAGTCAGCTTCGTCGGCGGGCGGTGAAGCGGACAAGGCCTGCTCCTGCCAGCGCGCCCATCAGATTTGCCAGAACGTCGCCCGGCGAGCCCTCGCGGCCCGCATCGCCCATCGCCTGTGCCACTTCAAGGCCAAGGCCGAGCCCGGCTGCGATCAGCACGGCTGCGAGCCAGCGCGCCGGCCGCAGCGCCACTGCCAGCGGCGCGGCAAGGGAGGCATAGGCGATGAAATGCTTCACCTTGTCGGAGATCTGCGGCGCCGGCACCTCGCCCGCCGGCACCAGCGACAGATAGCTGATCAGCACGGCCAGGCCGAATGCAGTCAGCGCAGCGGTCAGCCGGTAGGCGGAGAGGCCGGGGAAGGGGCGGTGCATGCTGGCGGGTCTGCCAGAGGCCCGCCGGATGGGCAACAACCCTCGACGCGGCGGGCCTGGTCCGGTATCCCCATCTGGCCCTGGCATCCTCCCGGAGACACACATTGATGCGTACTGAAACCCCCGTCGCTGTACGGCTCGCCGACTACACGCCCTATCCCTTCACCATCGATGAGGTGCGGCTGGAATTCCGGCTCGATCCCGCGCGGACCGAAGTGCGCGCGGTGCTCAAGGTGACGCCGGCCGGCGCCGGCCCGATGCGGCTCGACGGGGAGGCATTGATGCTCAAATCCATCCGCCTCGGCGCAGGCAATGCAGAACCGGGGCCGCTGGAGGCATCGGCCTATACGGTCGATGAACAGGGCCTGACCCTCCACACGCCGCCCGCAGGCCCGTTCACGCTGGAAACGGTGGTCGAGATCTCGCCGCAGGCCAACACCGCTCTCTCCGGGCTTTATATGTCCGCCGGGCGCTTCTGTACCCAGTGCGAGGCGGCTGGCTTTCGCCGCATCACCTATTATCCCGACCGCCCGGATGTGATGAGTAGTTTCCGTGTACGGATGGAGGCGGACAAGGCGGCCTATCCCTACCTCCTCTCGAACGGTACGCCGGGCGAAGCCGGAAGCCTCAAGGACGGGCGGCATTTCGCCGAATGGGACGATCCCCACAAGAAGCCCGCCTATCTCTTCGCCCTCTGCGCCGGGGATTATGACGTCCTCAAAGACAGTTTCACGACTGCCAGCGGCAAGCCTGTCGATCTCGGCATCTATGTCGACAAGGGCGAGGCGCCGCGCGCCGCCTGGGCGATGGACGCCCTCAAGCGTTCGATGCGCTGGGACGAGCAGGTCTTTGGCCGCGAATACGATCTCGGCGTCTTCAACATCGTTGCCGTGCGTGACTTCAATTTCGGCGCGATGGAGAACAAGGGCCTCAACATCTTCAACTCGGCCTATGTGCTGGCCGACGAGGCGACGGCCACCGACGCCGATTTCGAGGCGATCGAATCCATCGTCGCGCATGAATACTTCCACAACTGGACCGGCAACCGCATCACCTGCCGCGACTGGTTCCAGCTCTGCCTGAAGGAAGGCCTCACCGTCTTCAGGGATCAGAACTTCTCCGCCGATATGCGCTCGCGGCCCGTACAGCGCATCAAGGATGTCATCAAGCTGCGCGCCCGCCAGTTCGCCGAGGATGCCGGCCCGCTCGCCCATCCGGTGCGGCCCGACACCTATGGCGCCATCGACAATCTCTACACCGCCACCGTCTATGACAAGGGCGCCGAACTGATCGGCATGCTGCGCCGCCAGATCGGCGCGGAACACTTCCGCAAAGGCATGGACCTGTATTTCGAGCGCCATGACGGTGAGGCGGTCACGATCGAGGATTTCTATGCCTGTTTCGAGGCTGCCACGGGCCGTGATTTCTCCCAGTTCCGCCGCTGGTATGCGCAGGCCGGCACGCCCGAGATCACCGTCGAGGAAAGCTGGGATGCTGCCAGCGCAACGCTCAGTGTGAAGCTGTCGCAATCAACCCGGCCGACCAATGGCCAGCCGGTCAAGCAGCCCGTCCCCGTGCCGCTGCTCGCAGCCCTGCTCGATGGCCATGGCGGTCACGCCGCCGCCGAAGGCCGCGATGCTGAGCCCTTCCTCCTTGTGCTGACAGAAACCTCCGAGGAGCTGACCTTCAAGCTCGCTCCCGGCAGCGCCCGCCCGCTGCTGTCGCTCAATCGGGACTACTCCGCCCCGGTGCGCCTGAAGCGCGCCATCAACCGCGAGGACCGCCTCGCCCATGTCCGCGCCGAGACCGACCCGTTCAACACCTGGGACGGGTTGCAGACCCTGATCAAGGAAGAAATCCTGGCCCTCGCCGAAGGCAGCCAGGCAGTGCCCGATGGCGGCCTCGTCTCTGCGCTCGGCGCGGCGGTGCGCGGCGCGTTGGACGATCCCGCATTCGCGGCGCTGCTGACGCGCCTGCCGGATGTCGGTGAATTGTTCCTCGAACGGGCGCCTGCAGACCCTGTTGCCCTCGCTGCGGCCCGCCGCAAGCTGCAGGCCGCGCTGGCCGCGAACCTCGCACCAGAGATTTCCGAGACCCTCGCCCGGCCCTCGCCGGCGCCTTATGATCCGGGGGCGGAACAGGCCTCGGTGCGCGCTCTACGCTCGGCTTTCATCATGCTGCTCGGCGGCAAGGGCGATGAGGGCGCAACCCTTCTGGACCTTTACCGCAATGCGCCGAACATGACCGAACAACTCGCCGCCTTGCGGGCGCTGACCGTCACAGCCGGGGAGGGGCGCGCCGATGCGCTCGCCGATTTCGAGGCCAGCTGGGGCGGCAATCCGCTCGTCATGGACAAATGGTTCTCCGTTCAGGCCGCGCTCGGCACCGCCGAGGATGTCCGCCGCCTGATTGCGCATCCCGATTTCGACCTGCGCAATCCCAACCGGGTGCGTTCGGTTGTCGGCGCCTTCGCCATGCAGAACCTCGCCGCCTTCCATGCCCCGGATGGTTCAGGCTACCGCGCCGTCGAGGAGACGATCCTTGCCGCCGACAAGGCCAACCCAGCCCTCGGCGCACGCCTGCTGACCGCATTCGAGCAATGGCGCCTTCTGGAGCCGAAAGCGCGGGCCGAGGCAGAAGCCAGCCTCCGGCGCCTGATCGAGGGCGGCCTGTCGAAAAATGCGGCCGATATTGCCAGCCGGGCGCTGGACGGGGACACCAAAGGTTAATTCCACAGTTAACTTCATTAACGAACGGTCAATGTTTCCACCGGAGAAGGTAGTTTGCACTCTTCTCGGAAGTAGCATGGCGTCAGGCTTGATTTGGCACGTTCGGAGACCCGATCCCAGCTGACCCGTTCTGAGGCGGGATCAGACACTCCGGCGAAGGCCGAGGCCCGCCGCCTGCGTCTTCTGCTGCCCCTGATTCTGGGCCTTCTGGCCTTTGCCCTGGCGCTGAAAGGCTGGGATGAGCGTCAGAGTGCGGAACAGGCCCGGCTGGTGCAGCTCGGCGCCGAAGCCCGCAACCTGGCCGCCCGGGTCGAGGCGCGCGCCGATGTTGCCCGCACCGCTATCGCCATCGCCGAGGGCGGCGGCGTGCCACGGACCGAGACCGCGAGCCTCACGCCCGGTATCGATGCCTTGGTCAATCTGCGCGACGCGGCCCAGTCTCCGCCTGGCTCACGCCTCGGAGACGCTGCCTCCGCCGCCGAACGGCTGATCCGCAATGGCCACCATACCGGCCTGACCGCGCAGAGCGATCTGGTCTTCACCGGCTCGGTCGATCCGCGCAATACCGTGCTCGCCATCATCGGCGTCGACGATGTGATCCGCCGGCCGGAAGGGCGGGCGCGCATCACTCTGCGCTCGGGCAGCGAGGTGACCGGGCTCGGGCATGAATCGCTGGCCGCCGCCGGCTGGGGGGCAGACACCGCGCGCCCTGGCATTACCGCGGCAGGCGGCTTGAGGGCCGCCTCCGCCTGTGCGCCGGTCAGCGGCAGCGCGCTGTCGGTCTGTGTCAGCGTGCCCCAGCCGCTGATCACCCGCGAAGACCTGCTGCGCCTTGCGATCCTTGCCCTCCTGATCGCGGCGCCGACCTTCACCCTGTTCGGCCTCGCCCGGCGCCTGTCGGTGCGCGAACATGAAATCCTCGTCCAGGAGACCCGCAAAGAGGAATCCGACCGGATCCTCGGCCTTGTCATGCGCGGCGCCCGGGCTGGCTATTGGGAATGGTCGCAGGAGCGCGATACCGTCTTCTTTAGCGAGGCGGCCGCCGAACTGATGGGCCTGTCCGAACATTCGGAGCTGTCCCTCGACATGCTGCTCCTGCGGGTGCCGGTGGAGAGCCGGGCCTATGTCAAGGAAGGCTTCGACAAGGCGCGCTCGATCGGCTGGGTGCATTTGACCTTCATCACGACAGTCACACCGCTGCGCTGGATCGAGCTGCGCGGCAGCGTGTCGAGCGACCCGGTCACGGGCGCGACCGTCTTCGGCGGCATCGTGCTGGACGCAACCGAACGCAAACAGGCCGAAGAACGCGTCAAGGCCGCCGAGCGCCGCCTGCGCAATGCGATTGAAGGCTTCACCGGACCATTCGCCCTCTGGGATACGCGCAAACGGCTGCTCTACTGGAACCGCGCCTTCGCGCTCGATTTCGGCCTGCAGGACACCCTGCGCCCCGGCATGAGCCATGACACGGTGATGATCGCGCGCGCCGGCGCCGTGACGGCAGAGCGTCAGTCGGCTGACGATGCGCGCACGCATCTCGTCGCCCTGCGCTCCGGGCGCTGGCTGAAGATGGTGGAACGCGCCACCCAGGATGGCGGCCTCATCACGGTCGGTATCGATGTGACCGAAAATGTCCGCAATGAGGAAGAGCTGAAGAAGCAGAAGGAAAAGCTGCGCCGCGCCGCGCTCGACCTCGAACGCTCCGAAGGCCACGCCAGCGAGCTGTCGCGCAAATATTCCGACGAGAAGGAAAAGGCCGAACGCGCGGCGAACACCAAGTCTGCCTTCCTCGCCAATATGAGCCATGAGCTGCGCACGCCGCTGAACGCCATTATCGGCTTCTCCGAAATCATGACCAATGAGCTGGCCGGGCCTCTGGGCGATCCATCGTACAAGGAATATACGCGCGACATCCTCACCTCCGGCCAGCACCTGCTGGACATGATCAACGACATCCTCGACATGGCGAAGATCGAGGCGGGCAAGATGACCATCAGCACCCAGCCGATCGACCCGGTCGACCCGGTCGATGCCGCTATACGCATGATCCGCCGCAAGGCCGAGGAGAAGGCGATCAATCTGGTTCTCGATGCCCAGCAGAACCTGCCCGATATCGATGCCGATCACCGCGCGATCCGCCAGATGATGCTGAACCTGCTCTCCAACGCCATCAAGTTCACCGACAGTGCCGGCACGATTACCGTGACGGTGGAACAGCGCGGAACGGATATATATTTCGGCGTCACCGATACCGGCATCGGCATTCCGCCCGAAGACCTGCCGCGCCTTGCCCAGCCTTTCGAGCAGGTCTCCAAGACCAGGGACCGCAATACCGACGGCACCGGCCTCGGGCTGGCGCTGACCAAATCCTTCGCCGAGATGCATGGCGGGCGGATGTTGCTCTCCTCGATCTATGGCGAGGGGACCACGGTTGCCTTCGTCTTGCCGATCGGCGGCCCGTCGGCGGTGCGCTTCGACGCGCAGAGGGATGTTGCCTGAGGACGCTATCCGGCACCCGGCAATGTCACGGCCGTAAATTCCAGCCCGCAATCTTCGTGCCCCTGGCGGACACCAATACCTCGCCCCACGCCCCGGTCTTCAGCTTGCGGTCGATCCCGGAAGGCGCCTCGTCCACGACATCCGGCAGGAAGCGCGCAATCCCGTTCGAGGTCACAACCAGCGCATTCGCCTCGGCCGGCAACCGGGAGGCGCGTTCGAGCAGGCCGAGCCAGCCGCGCCGGATCAGGCCGGGGTCGACCAGCCAGCCGGGCGGGGGTGTGCCGTCGCGGTCCCAGACCTCCAGCGCAGCGCCGAGACGGGCGGCGACGGCATCTTCTGGCTGGTTTTCATCCGGCCCGTAGTCGATCTCGGTCAGGAAAGGGGCGATCAGCAGGGCCGGGCTATCCGTCCGCTGGCGGAGGATCGCCCGCGCTGTCTCGCGCGCGCGCCGCAGAGGAGAAGAGAGCGCGGCCTCGAAAGGCGTCTGCGCAAAATGCGCGGCGAGCTTTACTGCCTGCTCGCGGCCGGACGCAGAGAGCGGCAGGTCCGTGCGCGCGCCGACGCGGGTGACGGTGTCGCCCTTGTCGAAGGTGTTCCCGTGCCGGACGATGAACAGCCGCGCCATCGCAGATCAGACGGAGCCCGGCTCGCCGACCTCGGCCACGAGGCGTTCGGCGAGGGCGATATCCTCGGCCGTATCGATGCCGGGAATGGCGATCAGGCCCGGCTGAACCTCGACCGCCTGAACATTGAACCCGTTCTCGATCAGGCGCAGCTGTTCGAGGCCTTCGAGGCGCTCATAATGGCTCTCCGGCAGGGCGCAATAGCGGCGGAGCGCTTCGAGGCGGAAGCCGTAGAGACCGATATGCTGGCAGACCGGGGAGAGACCGTTCAGCCTGCGGAGGTCTGCCTCCTTGCGGATGGCTGGCAGGATCGCCTTGGAAAACCAGAGCGCGCGGCCCTTCGGATCCTTCACCAGCGTCGTGCCGGAGGAGGGGGTCTCCAGCTTGTGGGCGCGCAGCTGGTCGAGCGCTTCCCAGCTGAGCTGGATATAGGGCGTGGCCGCGTCGCAGCCTGTCTTCTTCAGGGTTTCCACGACGGCGACGACATGGTCCACCGGCGTGAACGGCGCATCGCCCTGAAGGTTGACGACGAAGTCCGGCGTCATGCCAAGGCCATCGGAGGCGGCAAGCGACCGGTCCGACCCTGATGGCAGCGCCGGGTCGGTCATCACGACATTGATATTGTTGTCGCGGCAATGTTCGAGGATGCGCGTGTCGTCGGTGGCGACGACAAACTCCGCCCGGCCGAGTTTCGCCACGGCGCGCCGGGCGAGGTCGGCCACGCGGCTGACCATTGTCTTGCCGGCAATATGCGCCAGCGGCTTACCGGGCAGGCGGGTGGAACCATAGCGGGCGGGAACGACGATCAGGGTCTGCATGGGTCAGCGCTCCGCGGGTCTCAGGGCCGGGGGCCGGACTGCAGCTGGCCATCATTCTGGATCACCTGAACCAGAGCCAGGATCGGGCCAACCCATTCGAGCGAGGTTTCCGGCACGCCTTCGCGGCGCAGGAATTCGGTGAAGGCGGGGACGAAATTCTCATGCCGGCCGCATTGCTGCAGCGCCGAGTTCAGCTCCGGCACGACAATCGTGTTGAAGCTGCGATAGAAGGTCTGAATCTCGTCCGACCGGCCGGCCAGCAGCACGGTGCGCATCGGATCGAGCCGGCCATCGGCGCGGGTGAGCTGGCGCAGGTCGTTCACCATGCCGCGATTCTCATAGGCGAATTTCGACAGGATGCGGGTGGTGCGGTAGTCGATCCATTCCGGTGTGCAGGGCTGGGGCTGGGTGGCGCAGGCACCGAGAAAGGCAAAGGCCATCGCAGCCAGGGTCAGGCGCATCTTCATTGTCTCGGGTCTCCCGCTTGCCTCATTCCGGCGCGACACTAGCCGCACTCTGCCAGTGCGGGAAGCGCCGGCGTCATGCTTACAGCCCGGCGCGAGGGCACGCCGGGCTGCTGCGCGGGGGGAGAGTGGGCTCTCCTTCTGACCGGAGGCCTGAATTACCGGGGCGGGGCGATCGCTTCCGGCGGTTCTGGAGCTTCAGGCGCCTCGGGCGCGTTTTCCGGGGTTTTCGGAACCGTGACTTTGTGGACCTTCGCACCGCGGGACATGATGAAGGCGCGCTTGCCGTCGGTTCCGTGTTCGCGGAATCTGGCGCGCTCCTCGTCGCTCAGGCCGGGATGGGTTTCGATGAGGGCCAGCGTGCCGGCCGCTTTCAGCGCGCCTGGGCCGCCGGCGACACAGGCGAGCTTGACGGTCCCACCGCCTTCGACCGGGCGTTCGATGATCCGCGTCTCGCCGCCGGCAAGTTCGGCCTCGGCACATTCCTCGACCAGTTGCGGGATCAGGCCGGCGCGCGCCCCGATCTTCGCCTTGAACTCGTCGCCATACTGGCGCTCGATGGCGGCGCTGAGACGGTCGGCATCGGCCTCGATCCGCTTCTCGATGGCGATAACGCGGGCTTCGGTGGCCTTGTCGAGCCGGGATTCGAGCAGTTCGCTGCGCGCCTCGAGGGCCCATTCCATGGCGGCGGCGCGCGCTTCGATCTGGGCGGCCTTGGCTTCCATCCGGGCCTCGAAATCAGCCGACCATGCCTCGATCTCCTCCTCGGACATGCCGGCGAAGTTCATCGACATGCTTTCCATCGCGGCCTCAGCGCCGAGGGCAGCGCCAAGAGCGCCAAGCTCGATGCTGATGCGGGTGATATCCTTGAACTCCTCGCTGCCGGTGAGTTCGGTCAGGGCGCCGAGCACTTCCGGGCCGACCAGGTCGCTTGCATCCTTCGAGATGCGGATCGACAGGTCGCGCACTTCCGGCGGCAGCGGCGTCGCAAGGACGAGGCCCTTGACCGGATCGCTGAGCAGGACCGCCTGGCGGTCTTCGATCTTCTCGCCGTCGAGCCAGAGCGTGCCGTTTTCGATCCGCACTTCCCGGCGCTCTTTCTGCTCACCGGCGGCGGCGACCGAGGCAGTGCCGGCCAGGGCGGTGGTGCCGAAGAGGACAGCGGCGCCAAAGCCGATCCAGCGGCGGCGGGCGTCGGGAGCAGGGTAGGTCATCAGTTTCAGTCTTTCCTTGAGGGCGTGGGTCAGCGGCAGGCTTGTCGTCAGCGCCATGCGGGAAGGCATCTGCATGCGGACGGCCTTGACCAGCGTGGCGCCATAGGCATGGGGGCTGGCATGGCCGCGGCGCAGCACATCGGCGTCGCAGGCGGCTTCCTGGTCGGTGCGGAAGGCACGCCGGGCGATATAGGCGAGCGGGTTGAACCACATCAGCGCCACGAAAATCTCGGCGGCCTGCAGCGCCCAGAGGTCGGCGCGTTTCACATGCGTCAGCTCATGCGCGATGGCGGCGCGCGCTTCGATCCGGGAATAGTCCTCGGCAAACCAGGCTGGCAGCACCACCGCCGGGCGGAAGAGGCCGGTCACGAAGGGGCCGGATGAGATCAGGCTGGTGACGATCCGCGGCATCCGCCGGATCCCCGCTTCGCGGGCGACTTCGAGCGAGAGAGCTTCCAGCTCGCCGGTCACGGGGGTCGCCTCGCGGTCGAGGATCGCCATGAAGCGGGCATGTGCCAGGAGGCTGCGGCCGGCAAACCAGAGCGCGCCGGCCGCCCAGATGGCAAGACCGATCCCGCCGGCAAGCGCCAGCAGTTCAGTCACCGGCGGCAGGTCGAGCCCGGAAGATGTGGGCACCGCGGCGGCCGGATGCGGCATCTCGAAGGCGAGATGCGCGCCGGGGCCCTCGGCCGCCGCAGAGGACAAGCCGGGCGGGGTCCAGTCGCCTGCGGCATGAACCGGCGAGGCGAGCGCCGGCTCGGGCGCGGCTTTAAGCCAGCCGAAGATCGACGCCTGATGCGGCAGCGGCGGCAGGATCAGCCGGGCAAAGGGCAGCAGCCAGAGTGCATAGGCAATGCCGGCGCCGAAATGGCGCGCGACCGGTTTGCGGACCGCAAGGACCAGCAGGATGAGGAGCGTTGTGGCGATGGCCGCTTCGAGCGCATGGCCAAGATAGGTGCCAGATAGTTGGGTGATCATTTCTTCAGCTCCCCGAGAAGCTTTTCAAGCTCTGCGATATCGTCTTCGGTCAGGCCCCGGCTGTCGGCGAGGTGAGCCAGCAGCGGCGCCGCGCGGCCGGAGAACACCCGATCCACGAACTGGCCAGCCGCATCGGCCTTGTAGCCGGCTTCCTCGATGGCCGGGAAATACAGGTAGCGCCGGCCATCCTCGCGGGTGGTGAGGGCACCTTTCTCGACCAGGCGGGCGAGGAAGGTTTTCACCGTGCGGATGTTCCAATCCCGTTCGTCACCGAGTTTCTCATGGACATCGCTGGCCGCGAGGCCCGGCGTTTCCCAGAGGATTCCCATGACTTCGAGTTCTGCTGCGGAGATCTGGATCATGATGACGCTTCTTTCGACTACGGATGTGGTCGATACCGGTGACTACAAGCGTGGTCAATAGCCCAAAGATGAAATCACCGTAAGCTGCGCGCCTGCTGCACCGTGCGGTGTTCCGGCGCTTCAAATCCGGGAAACGCTCTTGTAGGGTTGCCGGGCGCCGGTTGGTTAACCGCGATGCGCGTGTGGAGTTTTGCGATGGAATCAGGCCGGCTGGTTGCGCCCGCCGCATTTATGCGGAATGTGGATCGGGGAGGGGCCGGAGGACACGGCTTGCCTGACGGCACAAAGCGGATGGGGGAGACAATTTTGCCGCGAGGGAAAAAGCGCGCGCGCCTGCCTGGCGGGGGTGGCGGCTGATGCGCCGGTTTCGGGAGGAGATGAAATCGGGCGGCGAAATCGCCGGGATCGAGTTTGGTGATCCGGTAAAGCCCTTTGCCGCCATCTGGCTGCACGCGACCGGATTCAACGCTATGACATACCAGTCGATGCTGGCGCCGCTTGGCCTGCGGGCGCGGATCGGCGCCCTCGACATGCGCGGCCATGGCCGCACGACACTGCCGAAAAAGGGCGGGCTAGCCAGCTGGAACCGCTACCGCGACGATGTGATCGAATTCCTCGAGAAAGAGGCGCCGCAGGGCGTAGTGCTGGCCGGCCATTCGATGGGCGGATGCGTGGCCCTCCTGGTGGCGGGCAAGCGGCCGGACCTCGTCAAGGGGCTGGTGCTGGCCGATCCGGTGATCCTGTCGCGCACCACCTATTTCTGGAACCATGTCTTTCCCCCGGTGAACTGGCTGCTGGCACGCAACAGGATGGCGGCGCGGGCGAAGAAACGCCGCGGCGTGTTCGGCTCGTTCCGCGAGGCGCTCGAATCCTATTCCGGGCGCGGGGCGTTCCAGTCCTGGCGCGAGCCCTTCCTGGCCGACTATCTGCTCGACGGGATTGACCGGGCCGATAACGGGCCGGCCGATGCGGAGGTCCAGCGCTGGGCGCTGACCTGTACGCCGAAATGGGAAGCCAAGACCTTCGGCGCCCATCGCCATGCGCCGTGGAAGGCGCTGAAGAAAGTGCGCCAGCACAAGATCCCGATCGTGATCATGCGCCCGAACCGGGACTCGGTGATTACCCCGAAGGTCCGGGCGCAGATCATCCTGAAAAACCCCTCGCTGATGATGCGGGCGGTGCGCGGCACCTCGCATTTCCTGCCGATGGAAGCGCCCTACGAAGTGCGCGACCAGATATCGGCCTTCATTGCCCGGCTGGTCGAACGCTTCACCCTGGAAGAGGACGCCACCGTATCGCGCGGCCTCAGAGCGGCCCGGCGGCGCCGGGCGGGTTAGGAGCGGCATCTTATTCGGGGTGAGTCCTGCCGCTTGTGTTTCGCATGGGCCCGAGCATGCACCCGGTCCGGGGGGTGTCGGATAAGTTTTTCGCAAATCGCGCACCTGCTGCAGGATGCGGGGCAAAATGTGGGGGATAGGGTTGCGTTTTGGGGCTTCCCTCTCCGACCGGCTCCGCCGGCCTCCTCCCCCGCGGGCGGGGGAGGAGCAGGTTGCATCCGGACGCGCCCTTGCTCGTCCGGGGGCTATCTGCGCCCGCGTTTCAGGTCTTCAGTGAGCTGAATGTCGGTGGCGTCGCCGTTGAGGCGGTGGCGGTAGACCTGGATGTTTTCGAGGACGCGCTGGATATAGTTGCGGGTCTCGGAGAAGGGCACGAATTCCACCCAGTCCACGGGGTCGATCTGGCCGGTGCGCGGGTCGCCATAATCGCGCACCCACTGGCTGGGGCGGGAGGGGCCGGCATTATATGCGGCGGCGGTCATGATATAGCTGCCATTGAACTGTTTCAGCAGCGTGTCGAGATGCAGCCCGCCGAGCGTCATGTTGTAGGCCGGGTCAGTGGTCAGCCAGGCCTGCTGGTAGGGCATGCCGCGCAGGCGGGCCTCAGCGCGGGCCGTGGACGGCATGAACTGCATCAGGCCGAGCGCGCCGACGGGGCTGCGGGCATTCGGGTTGAACTCGCTCTCCTGGCGCGTGATGGCGAGGATGAAGGCACGCTCCACTTGCGGCTCACGCGAGAAGGGATGCATCAGCACCGGGTAGGCCGCATCGGGGGCGATGATGCCTTTCTGAAGGCCCGCCTTGCCGGCGCGCACGGCGGTGTCGGGCTGGTCGTACTGATGGTTCATCCGGGCGAGCAGTTCGAACTCCGCCGGGGTTGAGAGAGCATTGTGGAGATGGTGGGAGAAGGTGCGGTAGAGCCCCATTTCGCCCGTCTCGGCAATCAGGCGCATGGCCTTGACCATCGGATTGTTCTCGAAGGCTTCGATGTCTTCCGGTTCCGGGACGACAGCCGGGCCGAAATTGATCGTGCGGTCGCCAAGGCGTTCGGCGGCCAGCTGGCCGTAATAGGTGTATTTGTGCGCAGCGGCGGCGCCATAGGAGAGAACGGCCTGGTCGGACTGGCCGAGCGCGTCGCGGGCCCGGCCGCTCCAGTACTGGCCGCGCGCGAGGCTGACCGGGGTGGAGACAGAATTGGTCATCGTCTCGAAATGTTTGAGGCCGCGTGTGGCATCACCATTGAGGCGGAGGGCGATCCAGCCGGACAGCCATTCGGCATCGGCAAAGTTGGCGCCGGAGGTCATGCCATGCGGCGAGGTCAGCCGGTAAGCGCGGGTATAGTTGCGGCTCTTCAGATCGTCACGCGCGGCGATGGCGCGTTCGGTCCACAGCCGGCTGCGGCCGGAGGCCTGCACATCGCGCCCGTCGATCTGGACCAGCAGCGGGGCGACGGTGTCTTTCAGATTGTTGGTGCGCCGCCAGCGGGCGCGCTCGTAGAGCAGGCCCGGATGGTTCTGCAGGTGCTCCGGCACGGCCTGGACAGCGCCATCGACATTGCGCGCCCTTGCGGCCAGCGCGATGCGGGCATCGGTGAGGGCGCGGTGATCGGCGGAGAGCTGCGGCTTCAGGGCCTGGGCGGCGCTGCGCTGGCCGGTCCAGAGCAGGAAGTCGACCCGGGCACGGTGGTCGTCCTGGTTGAGGGACTGGCCCCAGCGGGCGAGCACGGTGCGCTGCAGGTCGTTCTCCAGCGTATTGTTGCGCCAGGCATCGCGGATGACCTGTTCGGCGCGGGTCATCTGGCCGTCGGCGCGCAGGGCATTGGCAAGGGCGACCTTGCCGGCGCCGGTCGACGGTCCGGAGGCTTCCAGCCATTCGATCTTCGCTTTCGGCGTCAGATTGCTCTCATCGATGATGTCTTCGGCGCGCCGGCGCATCCGGTCGGTCTGCGGCCAGGTGGACAGGGTGGTGAGGGCGAAGTTGACCTCGTCGAAGGTCATGCCCGGCACGCCTTCGCTGGCCCGGCGCCAGAGGATGACATCGCGCACGACCGGATCGGCCGCGCCGTACTGCAGGCGCATCACCTCGCTCCAGTTGCCGCGGCTGGCGGCCTGGAAGGCGTCGCGCAGATAGGCGGCGCCGGCGGGGGTGGCGACATAGGCGGTTGCGGCCGGGCTGGCGGCCGGCAGGGCTGTGCCAGGTTGAGACACAGGCTGGGCCGGGGCCGGCGAGAGGGGCGCCAGAACCGGCGCTGCGGCGGCGGTGTCTGCCGGTGACCGGATGAACGACTCGGCCGCTGCGGTGTCGTCCGTGGCGGCGGCCGTGCCTGGCTTGAGGCTGGGCGCTTCGGGCCGCGAGGCGGCCGAAGTGCCTGCAAGAAGCAGAGAAATTGCCACAAAAACAGCGGGAATGCGGATCATGAACAGGGTCACCTGTGTTTATTTCTGCGCCGAAGCGTGACAAGTCAGAACTCTGACCCTAGCACGCAATCCCCACCAATCCCTGAATACGGCCACGTTAAAATGTTTCACGGCTCGATCCCAGCCCTTGTTACACCTTTCCGAAACGGGGAGGTCGACAAGGCCGCCTTCGCCGATCTCGTGGAGCGCCAGATCGAGGCCGGGTCTGCCGCGCTGGTGCCCGTGGGCACGACCGGTGAGACCTCGACGCTGTCGACCGAGGAGCATAAGGCGGTCGTATCACTTTGTGTTGAAGTCGCCGCTGGCCGAGTGCCTGTGATCGCCGGGGCGGGGGCAAACGCCACCGATGAGGCGATCGACCTTGTCGCCCATGCCAAGGCTGTCGGCGCCGACGCCGCCCTCGTCGTCTGCCCCTATTACAACAAGCCGAACCAAGAGGGGCTCTACGCGCATTTCAAGGCGATCAACGACGCCGTGGCGCTGCCGGTCTTCCTCTACAACGTGCCGGGGCGCACGGTGGTCGATCTGATGCCTCAGACCGTCGCCGCGCTGGCGGCGCTGCCCAACATCATCGGCATCAAGGATGCGAGCGACGAGATGGAGCGCGTGGCGCTGCATAACCATCTCATCAGGCCGGGCACCCAGTTCATCCAGCTGTCGGGCGAAGATTCGAGCGCGCTGGCCCACCGCGCCATGGGCGGGGCGGGCTGTATCTCGGTGACGGCGAACGTGCTGCCGGAGGCCTGCGCGGCGATGCATGCCGCCTTCGATGACGGCGATGTGGAGACGGCGCGGGCGATCAACCAGCGCCTCGTCCTCCTGCACCGCGCGATGTTCTCTTCGCCCTCGCCGGGTCCGGCAAAATATGCGCTGGCGAAGATGGGGCTGTGCCGGGAAGATGTGCGCCTGCCGATCACGCCGCCGGACGAGGCCGCGCGCGAGCAGATCGACGAGGCCATGGCGCTTGCCGGCCTCAATGCCTAGATAGGGCCGATGGCAACGAAGAAGAACACGCAGATCAAGGGCCGGACCGACGGGCTGGTGGCGGAGAACCGCCGCTCCCGGCGTGAGTATTCCGTCGAGGATACGCTGGAGGCCGGCGTCATGCTCGTTGGCTCGGAGGTGAAGTCCCTGCGCGAGGGCAAGGCGAATATCGCCGAAGCCTATGCCTCGGTGGAGGGCGGGGAGCTGTGGCTGATCAATGCCGAGATCCAGACCTATCCCGGCGCCAACCGCTTCAACCATGAGCCGCGCCGCAAGCGCAAGCTACTGGTCTCGAAGCGGGAACTGGCGAAGCTGTCGCAAGAGGTGGAACGGGCGGGGCGCACCATCGTGCCGCTGAAACTCTACTTCAACGACAAGGGCCGGGCGAAACTCCTCATCGGTGTCGCCACCGGCCGCAAGGCGCATGACAAACGCGAGAACGAAGCCAAGCGCGACTGGGCCCGCCAGAAAGCGCGGATTTTGAAGGCGGGGTAGGGCTCTTCAGCCGTCCACCACCCGCCGCGCCTCTGCAAACACTGCCTCGAACATCTCCGCCGTCAGCCGTCCCGTGTTCGTATTATAGCGGGAGCAGTGGTAGGAGGAGAGGAGCGTCACAGGCCGCCCATTCGCCGCCACCTCATAGACTGTTCCGTGTCCGAACGGATGGTCTGATAGTTTCAGGCCGAGGGCGCGCAGGGTCGAATCGTGGCTGATCTTTCCGAGGCAGAGGAGGACTTTCAGCTTCGGCAGCGCTGCGATGCGGGCTTTCAGGAAAGGCCGGCAGGCATTGATCTCTGCACCGACGGGCTTGTTCTCCGGCGGTACGCAGCGCACGGCATTGGTGATCATCGCGCCGGTGAGGGCAAGCCCGTCGCCGGGGTCGGCGGCAAAGGTGCCTTCGGAGAAGCCGAACTTGTCGAGCGTGGCGTAGAGCAGGTCTCCGGCCCAGTCGCCCGTGAACGGACGGCCTGTGCGGTTCGCCCCGGTCACACCGGGCGCGAGGCCGACGATCAGCAGTTCAGCCTGCTCGCTGCCGAAGCTCGGCACGGCGCCATTGAACCAGGATGGCTCCTTCGCACGGACGGCCTCGCGATATGCCACGAGGCGCGGGCAGAGTGGGCAGTCACGGGGGGCTTCGGGGTTGGCAACCGCTTTAGTACCCATCCGCACTTCCGTCCTTGCGCATTTCCGTTGCGGCGTGCCACGCGCCTGAAACGAAGTCGCGCATCACGGCCTGGTAGCCGCCATAGTTGGCTTCGCAGCAGGTGACTTCATAGCCGCGTTCGCGCAGGGCGTCTGCGGCGTGGGCGAGGCCGCGCTCGAGGAGGACCTTGCCGGCGCCCACATTGCACTCCGCCCCCAGAGCATCGGTCGGCTCGCAGCCGCCATCATGTTCCCAGCGCGCCGCGTCGCCGGCTTCCTGCAGGCCCATGCCGAAATCGACGATGTTGGTGATGATCTGGACATGGCCCTGCGGCTGCATGCCCCCGCCCATGACGCCGAAGCTGAGCCAGGGCTCGTACGGGCAGGCGACCTCCGGCGCGGTCGCGCGCACCTGGCAGCCGGGCAGGTCCTTGCGGAAGGCGAAGGCGGGGATGATGGTGTGGAAGGGGCGCTTGCCGCCTTCGAAGACATTGGGATGGGCGGGGTCGAGGCTGAACAACTCGCCCCGGTTCTGGAACATGAAGCCGAGCCCATCGGGCACGAGGCCGGACCCCATGCCGCGATAGTTGGACTGGATCAAGGAGACCATCATCCCGTCCTTGTCGGTAACGGTGAGATAGGTCGTGTCGCCCTGGCGCAGGATGGCGTCGGTGATCTCAGTACCCGGAGCGATTTCCGCCATGGCGCGGGCGGTATCGATCAGTTCGGCGCGCGCGGCGTTGTAGCCCGGCGCGATGAAAATCGCCGGATCGAGACCGGAATATTCCGGGTCGGCATAGCCAAGTGCGCGGTCGGCAAAGGCGAGGCGTTTGGCCTCGATCATGGCGGTCAAGGCGTCGGGCGAACCGAAGCCCATCGCTTTCAGGTCGAAGCGCTCCAGCATTTCCAGCATCTGCAATGCCGCGACGCCCTGCGTGTTCGGCCCGAGTTCGCAGAGCTTCACCTCGCCGCGATATTCGGCGCAGAGCGGCTCCATCCATTCGCCGGCATGGGCGGCAAAGTCCTCAATGCCGAGATAGCCGCCGATACGGGCGAAATAGGCGCTCATCACACGCGCGGTCTCACCCTTGTAGAATTCGTCGCGGCCGACGCGGCCGATGCGTTCCAGCGTGCTAGCCAGGTCCGGATTGCGGAACAGGCTGCCTTCTTCCGGGACCGGACTGAAGAAGGTGGCCCGGGCATTGGCATATTCCTCAAGCTCACCGCGCTCGAAGGCAGGCTGATAGCGTAGCGGTCCGCGCGACCAGTACCAGGCGATCATTTCCGGGACCGGCGCCCCGCCCCGGGCATAGTCGACCGTCGCACCGAGATTTTGCGACATCGGCAGGCGGCCGAATTTTTCATGCAGGGCGAACCAGCCATCGACGGTGCCCGGCACGGTGACGGTGATGGCGCCGAAGGAGGGAAGGCTTTTACCCTCCCGGAACTGGTCGGCCTTGGCCTGCGCGTCGGCAAGGGTGGCGTTCTTCGCGCTGCGGCCGGAGCCGTTATAGCCGTAGAGCTTTTCAGTCTCTGGGTCCCAGACGAGGGCATAGAGGTCGCCGCCGATGCCGTTGCCGGTCGGCTCGACCAGGCCGAGCATGGCGTTGGCGGCGATCGCGGCATCGACCGCGCTGCCGCCTTTCTTGAGGATGTCGATGGCGGTCTGGGTGGCCAGCGGGTGGGCGGTGGCCGCGGCGCCGTTGGGCGCCATGACGGCAGAGCGGGTAGCTATGGGGTGGCCGCTCTCCGGGCGCTGGCCGGTCATCGGATGGGAGACTTCGGGCGCAGCTGGCGCGGCGGCAACGGGCATTGGCGGGGCGTCAGGAGCGGGCGCCGGGTCGGGTGTCTGGGCGCAGGCGGCCAGAAGGAGCGCGCAGGTGGCCCCCAGTCGTGCGGATATCATTCGTTTCCTCCCCCACGGCGGGCATCTCTCGGGAAATAATGGGTGGCGAGGCGCGAGGCGATGACCTGGCCGGTCTGGGCATAGCGCGCCTCGGCGGCGACGGCCCGGCTGTCGCAGACGGGAAATTCCCGGTCGGTGCGGACATAGCCGTCATTGAAGGCGGCAACGAGGGAGGCGCGCAGATTGCCGGGCTCCGGCGCCTCATAGTTCAGCATATCGGCCATGTAGCGGCGCCAGTACTGGTCTTCATTGCCATTGCATTTGACGCGGATGGCATGGGCGCCGCCGAGAATTTCGGAGAGGTCGGCGGCGTCGCGGAAATAATCCGGCCCGCGCGCCGGCAGATTTGGCTGCGCCGAGGCGGGCATCATGCTTGTGCTGGCGCCAAGCGCGAGGCTAAGCAGGAGGACATGAAAACACTTCTTCTTCATGCGCGGACATTCGCCCGCATCGCGCCAAGGCTCAAGGGGCTGGAAGCGGCTGTCAGGATTGTCACGGTCGATGATGCCCAGCGTTTCCACGAGGCCTGGACCAGCCAGGCGCTGGACGGACCGCCGGAAGTCCACCTCGCCTATGGCAATACCGACGCCTTCTATTCCCCATCCGTGCGGGACTTCATGACCGCGATCCTGAAAAGCCCGGAGTTCGACTGGTTCCAGTCGGCGGCCGCCGGAATCGAGAATCCGGGCCTCGTCATGATCGGCCGGAAGGCACAGCGCTATACGACCAACCATACCCAGGCCGAATCGATGGCCGAATGGGCGCTGTGGCAGGCGCTGGACTTCCTGCGTGCCGGACCGGCGCACCGGGCGAATCAGGCGGAGGCGAGGTGGCAGCGGGTGCGGGCACGGGAAATCCACGGCTCGCACTGGCTGATCGTCGGATTTGGCTCGATCGGGCAGGCCGTTGGCCGCCGGGTGATGGCGCTTGGCGGGGTTGTGACGGGTGTGCGCCGCTCGCCTGGGCCGGCCGAGGGCGCAGACCGCATCGTTTCGCCGGACGCGCTGTTGGCAGAGTTGCCGGCGGCGGACATTGTGCTGCTCTGCCTGCCGCATACGCCCGAGAGCGAGGGGATGGCGAACGCGGCCTTTTTCGCCGCGATGAACCCAGAGGCCCTGTTCCTGAATCTCGGGCGCGGGGCACTGGTGGATGAGGACGCGCTGATCGCGGCGCTGGATGCCGGCCGGCCGGCATTTGCAGCGCTGGACGTAACCCGCTCCGAGCCGCTGCCCGGCGACAGCCCGCTCTGGCGGCATCACAAGGTTGTGATCACGCCGCATGACAGCGCCGATACACCGGGAACGATTGCGCGGACGGATGAAACTTTCCTCCGCAATCTGGTGAACTATCTGGAGGGTAAACCGTTACTCAACCTCGTGGACCGGTCTGCCTTCGCGGCCGGTTGATCCGGATACTGAAGGAGATTTTTCATGCCTGACCTCAGATTGCGCCAGATGATTCGCGCCTCGGCCGCCGCCGGGTTTGCCGGTGGCCTGCTGGTTGCCTGCGCGAGCGCGGTGGAGCCGGCAGCGGCCGGTGACAGCGGCTTCACGGTGACCGGTACGGACGGCGCGGTGCTGGCCGCGACGCCGCTGGAGACGTTCGACAGCCCCTGGGCAATGACCTTCCTCCCGGACGGGCGTGCGGTGGTGACCGAGAAGGGCGGGGCGATCTGGCTGTTGAATGCCGAGGGCACCAAAGCCGGGCAGATCACCGGCGGGCCGCGCGTGACGGCGCGCGGACAGGGCGGGCTGGGGGATTTCATCCTGCATCCCGACTTTGCCGAAACGGGCGAGGTCTATGTGTCCTATGTCGAGCGCGACGCTTCGAATGATGCTCACTCTGGCGCGGTGGTGGAGCGGGCCGTGCTGACGCTGACAGCGACGGGCGGCACGCTTGGCAGGCGCGAGGTGATCTGGCGGCAATATCCGAAAGTGACCGGCAATGGCCATTACGGCCATCGCCTCGTCGTCTCTCCGGACCGGCATCTCTTTGTCACCTCGGGCGAGCGGCAGAAGTTCACGCCGGCACAGGACATGAGCCAGAATCTCGGCAAGATCGTACGCTTGAATCTGGATGGCAGTGTGCCGGAGGACAATCCGTTTGCCGATCAGGGCGGAGTTGCGGCCGAGGTCTGGACACTCGGACACCGCAATCCGCTGGGGATCGGCTTTGACGGCGCCGGCCGGCTCTGGTCGCACGAGATGGGTCCGGCGCATGGCGATGAGCTGAACCTGATCGAGCGCGGCGCGAATTACGGCTATCCGGAAGTCTCCAACGGCAACCATTATGACGGCCGGAAGATTCCCCATCATGACACGCGCCCGGAATTCGCCGCGCCGGCGGCCTATTGGGTGCCGGCGATCAGCCCTGCCGGTTTTGCCATCTATGGCGGCGACCTGTTCGCCGACTGGACTGGCGACGGGTTCATCGGCGGGATGAATGATCCGGCCCTGGTGAGGGTGAGCCTGCATGAAGACGGGAGCGCCGCCGAGGCGGGCCGGTATGAATGGGGCAAGCGGGTGCGCGAGGTGGCCGAAGGCCCGGATGGTGCGCTGTATGTGCTGGAAGACCGGGAAGGCGGTCGCCTTGTGCGCCTGGCGCCGGCGGGCGGCTAGGCCGCGACTAGCGCAGCCCCGGTTGCCAAGGCGGGCGACTTTCCGCAGACAGGAAGGTCACCAGCCTGCCGGGGCCTGCCCATGATCCGCACCTATTCCAGCACCGATGGCCGTTTCGTCCTGACCGGCGAAGACCTTGAGCATTTTGACGATGCGGTCTGGATCGACCTCATCCGGCCTGACAAGGATGAGGAGACGGCGGTCGAGCGCGCCCTCGGCATCGATGTGCCGACGATGGAGGAAATGAGCGAGATCGAAGTGTCGAGCCGTCTCTATGCGGAGGATGGCACGCATTTCATGACCGCCATGATGCTGTCGCATACCGATGGCGACAATGTGCTGATGTCGCCGATCACCTTCATCCTGATCGGTAACCGCCTCGTGACGGTGCGCTATGCCGAGCCGCGCTCGATCGAGAATTTCATTGCGCGCTGCCTGAAGGCGGGCCCGCATTCTGCCGACGGCATCCTGACCGGCATCCTGGAGGGGCTGATCGAGCGGGTCGGCGACGTGCTGGAGCGGACCGGGCATGAACTCGATGCGCTGTCGGATGCCGTCTTTGCGGTCAATCCGCCATCGCTGACGGGCGAGGCGAAAGCAGCAAAGCCGAAGCCGCCCAACTACCGGCAGGTGCTGGAGCAGATCGGCCGGAAGGGATATCTCCTGTCGAAGCTGCGCGAGAGCCTAGTATCGTTCCAGCGTCTTCTGGCCTTTGGCGCCGAAGCGGCAGCGACCCGCAAGCCGGGCAAGGAGTATGAGGGACGTATCCGGACGTTGTCTCGCGATGTGCAATCGCTCAGCGATCACTCGAACTTCCTGACCCAGAAGATCAACTTCCTGCTCGATGCCACGCTCGGCATGATCAATATCCAGCAGACGGGCATCATCAAGATATTCTCTGTGGCGGCGGTCGTCTTCCTTCCGCCGACACTGATTGCCTCTATCTACGGCATGAATTTCGAGTTCATGCCGGAACTGGCCTGGCCGTATGGATACCCGATGGCGTTGGGGCTGATGGTCCTGTCGGCCGTCGGCCCCTACCAGTTCTTCAAATGGCGCGGCTGGCTCTGACCTAGCGCTTGAAGAAAGCTGGGACGTTTTCGCCGAATCCTTTGACGCGGTCGGGTGCCGGCTCGAGGATCAGGTCGTCATCCTTGCGCTTATAGTCGCGGGCCGGGCGTTCGCGTTTTTCGCTGCGCTCACGGTCAGTACGCTCGATATGATCCGTATGGGGCTTTTGCTCGCTCCGCTCCCGGCGTTTCTCGCCGCGCGGCGCGCGTTCGCCCCGCTCGCGTCTCGGCTTGCGCTCAGCCGGCGCTGCAGCTTCGCTGACAGCGTCCGGTGTCTCGGGCGCTGCGGCCGGTTTGTCCAGGACGGCGACATCGCCCTCCTCGCGCTCACGGCGGCGCGGGGCCCGGTCGGCCCGCTCGCTGCTGCGGCCACGGGCGCTGCGCCCGCCCCGATCGCGGTCTGAACCGCGTCCGCTCTTGCGGTCGCGCTTTTCTTCCGGCGGCAGGACTGCGAGTTCGTCGATCAGGCCTTCGGGCATGAATTCCTTCACATCCTGCTTGATCATCTTCAGCACAAAGCCCCAGGACTTGTCGTCGGCAGGGCTGACCAGCGTATAGCTTTCGCCGCTGCGGCCCGCACGGCCGGTGCGGCCGATGCGGTGGATATAGTCTTCATCCTTGGGCGGAGGACCGAAATTGAACACATGTCCGACATCCGGGATATCCAGCCCGCGTGCGGCGACATCGGAGGCGACGAGCAGTTTCAGCGAGCCATCGCGGAAGCGCTGTAGGGTCTCGGTGCGCACCGATTGCGGCAGGTCGCCATGGATCGGCGCAGCGTCATGGCCATGCTTGGTCAGCGAGGCGGCGACGATGTCGACCTCGACCTTGCGGTTGCAGAAGACGATGCCGTTCTTGACGTTCGTCGATTCGATCACGCGGCGCAGCGCCGTGCGGCGGGCCTTGCCGTCATTCGAGGGCAGGTGAACGACATGCTGGGTGATCGTGCGGGCGGCGTCCGTCGGGCGCGCCACCTCGATCTTCTTGGGGTCTTTCTGGAAGGTCTTGGCGAGACGCTGGATGTCCGTCGGGAAGGTTGCGGAGAAAAGCAGCGTCTGTCGGCTGGCCGGCAGTTTGGAGCAGATCTTCTCGATGTCCGGGATGAAGCCCATGTCGAGCATCCGGTCGGCCTCGTCGATGATGAGGGTTTCGACGCCCATCAGGAGGAGCTTGCCGCGGTCGAACTGGTCCATCAGGCGGCCCGGCGTGGCGATCAGCACGTCGACGCCGCGCTGCAGGAGGGTTTCCTGTTCCTTGAAGCTGACGCCGCCGATCAGGAGGGCCATGGTGAGCTTCAGGTATTTGCCATATTTCTCGAAATTCTCGGCGACCTGGGCGGCAAGTTCGCGCGTCGGGCAGAGGATCAGGCAGCGCGGCATGCGCGCCCGGGCCCGGCCGGTGGACAGCCGCTGGATCATCGGCAGCACGAAGGCGGCGGTCTTGCCGGTGCCCGTCTGGGCGATGCCAGTCACGTCTCCGCCCATCAGGATGTGCGGGATGGCTTCAGTCTGGATCGGGGTGGGGGTTGTGTAGCCGGATTCGATCACGGCCTTGAGGATGTTTTCGGCAAGGCCGAAATCAGCGAATGTAGTTTCAGTCAAAGGGGTCTTCTCCGGGATGTCTGTTGATTGGCCCGGCCGCCCGGATTGGCGGCTCTTGTCCTGCGCCTGCCGATCCCCATGACCGGCGAGCCGCAGCCGGGCGAATCCCATGCCCGGAGCGTTGTGCGCTGCACATAATGCATAAACGCCCGCCGGGGAAGGGCGGGCGTCGTAATTTTATGCAGATTTATCGCGGTTTACGCGCCGGCATCGGCCAGATTCTGGTTCACGAAGTCCCAGTTCACGAGGCTATTCAGGAACGTGTCGATATAGTCGGGGCGGCGGTTCTGATAGTCCAGATAGTAGGCGTGTTCCCACACATCCATGGTCATCAGGGGGGCGGTGCCCTCTTCGGTGAGGGGTGTTTCGGCGTTCGGCGTCTTGGAGATCACCAGCTTGCCGCCTTTCAGCGAGAGCCAGGCCCAGCCCGAGCCGAACTGCGTGGCGCCGGCCTGTTTGAACTCCTTGACGAAATTGTCATAGCCGCCGAGGTCGCGCTCGATCAGTTCAGCCACCTTGCCATGCGGCTTGCCGCCGCCGCCGGGCTTCATCGAGTGCCAGTAGAAGGTGTGGTTCCAGACCTGCGCCGAATTGTTGAAGATGCCGGCCTTGGACTTGTCGGCAGCCGAAATCCTGATGACCTCTTCGAGCGATTTGCCGGCAAGATCGGTGCCGTCGACGAGGCCGTTGAGGTTCGTTACATAGGCCTGATGGTGCTTGCCGTAATGGAAGTTCAGCGTTTCTTCCGAGATGTGCGGGGCGAGCGCCTTGCGGTCATAAGGCAGGTCAGGGAGGGTGAAGGCCATGGCGGCGGTGTCCTTTCTTGCGTGTTTTGGTGTCTTTCGCTGCGCAGCGGTTTCGCACATATGGGGACCATGTCAAACGAGACCAGACCCCTGACCCAAACGCCCTGGGCGGAAATAGACAAAAGAGTCCGGCGGGTAGACGAGGACCGCTGGATCTCCAGCCGCTTCGCATCGGCCGCCGAGCGCCGGGCGCTGACCGCACTGTATGCGCTCGCCTATGAACTGGTCCGGGTGCGCGAGGCGGTGTCGGAGGAAACCCTCGGCCTGATCCGTTTCCAGTGGTGGCGCGAGGCGATAGCCGAGATCGAGGCCGGCCAGCCCCCGCGCGGGCATGATGTCTGCCTTGCGCTGGCCGAAGAGATCGCCGCCGGGCGCCTCAAGGCCGGGGCGCTGCAGAAACTGGTCGATGGCTATCAGGCAGCCTTCCTCGAGAATGACCGGACGCGCGAGCCGGAAGGCTGGCTGGCGCTTACGGCGGCCAACATCCTGATCCCGGTCCATAACTGGGGCGGGGAAATCCAGGAACTGGCGGCCGTCTATGCTGCGGCGCGCCGGCATGCCTCGAAAGCTTTCGGGCCGATCGTGACGCCGGCGCCGAAACAGCTCCGCCCGGCCATCGCCCATTTCCGGCTTCGCAGGCTGTATTGCGAGGGGCGCAACCCGAATCCGATCTCGAAACGGCTGAGCATCATGAAGGCGATGAATACCGGCGAGGTCTGAACGCACCGGGCCTAGGGCGCGCTCCTGCCTTCGTTCAGTGCACGGATTTCCAGAGAAACCTGTTTCAGGCTTTCGCGGATGGCTTTCAGGCCGCCGCCGCGTCCGGCATGCGCGACGAGCTGGCGCCAGGCGGGCTGGCCGTCCTGCGGCGGCTTAACGGCGAAATGCGCCGAACGGGGCAGCGCCGAGGTGAGTAGGGCTCTGGAGAGCGGGAAGCCGGCAATCTGGTCGAACACGCCATTGCGGGCATCGGCCTCAAAAGTCGACTGCTCATTGCGGTTTACGGCATTGAACAGGATCGACAGGGCCGGGCGATGCTGTTCCTCGATCTGGTTGCGGATGACCTGTCCGAGCAGGCGCACCCCGCGCAGGGAATAGATGTCGGCATGCATCGGCGCAATGACACGGTCGGCCGCCTCCAGCGCGCAGCGCGTCAGGAAGGTCGCGTTCGGATTAGTGTCGAAGACGATGAGATCATATTCGCTGCGATAATGGTCCACCGAGCGCAGGAAATGTTGCTTGATGGTGGCGAGCGTGTCGGAGTCGCCAGCGAAGGCATATTTCGAGATCTCGAACTGGCCCGACACAATGTCGAGCCGGCCGGGCGGGCCGTCTGCGCCGAGGACGGGGTGGACGAACTGGTCGCGCGGGGCGGGCGTGAAGGGCGCAGCCGTCAGGCCAAGCCAGTTCTCGGCCGGCGAGACGGCATCGCGCGCATGCAGGCGGGAGCGTTCGAACAGGGATATGACAGAGCGGTCCTCGGCGGAGGAGGCGTCGGCGACCTCCATCGGATAGAAAGTCTGGGTCAGATTGTATTGCGGATCGAGATCGACCAGCAGCACCCGCCCTCCGAAATGTTCCTGCCAGGCGCCGAAGACCTGCGCCGAGACGGTGGTTTTGCCGACGCCGCCCTTGAGGTTCATCACCGCGATGACCGGGCATTTGCGGCGATAGGCCTCCCGGGTTTCTGCGACCAGGCGCGCAAGCCCGTCCGGCATGGTGGAGGACAGGCGCAGATGCGGCTGGACTTCCTGCTTGAAGAAGCCGCCGAGGCGCGCCTTGTCGACCTGGTAGGGGATCAGGCGCAGGCCGCGGGCCTTTGCCGTCTCGATATCCTCGCGCACCCATCTGGAGCGGACGGCGGTGGCCGAGACCAGCACGATGACCGCAAATGCCCGGTCGATGGCGGCATCGGCCTCAGTCCGGCCGGTCTCCTCCCCGGCATAGGACACTGCAATCCCGGCGGCCCGCAATGCTTCATGCAGCGCGAGCAGTGCGTCCGGGTCCCTGCCCGAATGGCTGATATATACATGCGACATGTGGCCCCGCGCCTCATGAGTCCGGTGTCTGGACGGGCCTTTTATCGGGCCTGCCCGCGATTCCGCCACCTTTTTGCAGTGAAATTATGGTGAAACTTGAGCAGGCGCCTGTCATATGGTTTACCCCGGCCAAATCCCGAGAGAGACCGACCCATGACCTGGAACCCTTCCGACTGGCGCAACCTGCCGGCCAAGCATATTCCGCAGGATTATCCTGACGCGAAGGCGCTGGCGGCTGTCGAGGCCCGTTTGAGGAATTTTCCGCCGCTGGTGTTTGCCGGCGAGGCCCGGCGTCTGAAGACACGGCTCGCCGAAGTGGCCGAGGGCAAGGCGTTCCTGCTGCAGGGCGGGGACTGCGCCGAGAGCTTCAAGGAATTCCACCCGGATAACATCCGCGACACGTTCCGCGTGATCCTGCAGATGGCGGTCGTGCTGACCTTTGCGGCGGCGAAGCCGGTGGTGAAGGTCGGGCGTATCGCCGGCCAGTTCGGCAAACCGCGCTCCGAGCCGATCGAGACCATCGACGGCGTGACGCTGCCATCCTATCGGGGCGACAATATCAACGGCATGGAGTTCACGCCCGAGGCGCGGATTCCGGACCCGGAGCGGCTGATCCAGGCCTATTCGCAGTCGGCGGCGACGCTGAACCTGCTGCGCGCGTTCAGCCAGGGCGGCTATGCGAGCCTCGCCAACGTGCACCGCTGGATGCTGGGCTTTGTGGACCGCTCGCCGCAGGGCGAGCGCTACCAGAAGCTCGCCGACCAGATCTCCGCCTCGCTGCGGTTCATGCAGGCGGTGGGCCTGAATGCCGAAAGCGTTCCGCAGATGTCGCAGGTGGAATTCTACACCAGCCATGAGGCGCTGCTGCTCGGCTATGAAGAGGCGATGACGCGCGTCGATTCCACCAGCGGCGACTGGTATGACACCTCCGCCCACATGCTCTGGATCGGCCACCGCACGCGTCAGCTGGACCATGCGCATGTCAATTTCTGCAAGGGCATCAGGAATCCCATCGGGATCAAATGCGGCCCCGGCATGGAAACCGACGAACTGCTGCGCCTGATCGACACGCTGAACCCGAAGGATGAGCCCGGCCGCATCACGCTGATCTCGCGCTTTGGTTCGGAAGGGGTGAAGGCCGGCCTGCCGCCGCTGGCGCGCGCGGTGAAGAAGTCCGGCCGCACGGTGGTCTGGTCGTGCGATCCGATGCATGGCAACACGCTGAAGACCGGCACCGGCTTCAAGACCCGGCCGGTGGACCGCATCCTCTCCGAGGTGCGCCAGTTCATCGACGTGCTCTCAGCCGAGGGCTGCTATCCGGGCGGGGTGCATTTCGAGATGACCGGCCAGAATGTCACCGAATGTATCGGCGGCGCGCAGGCGATCTCGGAAGAAGACCTCTCCAGCCGCTACCACACGCATTGCGATCCGCGCCTGAACGGCGAGCAGGCACTGGAACTCGCCTTCCTCGTGGCCGAGAAGCTGCAGGCGGCCGAAGCCGAAGCTGCGGGCGCGCGCAAGGCGGGCTGAGCGGAAAAAATCTGACGGCGCTGCATCCAGACACTGCTTCCGGTGCATCCTGCTCCGGAGGAGGGTTTTTCACGGATTCGGTTTATTCGGCATTTGCGGAGACGGGGCTGCTGGCGGTGGCCGGGCTGGCGGGGGCGATTTTCCTGCGGCGGGACTTTCGCATGGGCTGGTTTCTGGCCGCCCTGGCCATCAGCCTGATCTATGCGGCGCTGCTGACGCGGGGGTTCTGGCAGCTGCCGGACCCGTTCGCCGGCCAACGCTGGAACTGGGCCGGGAAGGGCCTGGCGATTGCCGGTACACTGGCGATCATGTCGCTGCCGGCCTTTGGCTGGAGGCGCTGCGGGATGACACTGGACCAGGGCGCGCACTGGCGCTGGCCGCTCGGCGTGCTTATGGGGCTGGTGGTTCTGATCCTCGGCCTTTCCGTCTATTTCGGCGAGGGGCAGGCGGCTGGGGCGAACACGGTCGCCTTCCAGTGGACGATGCCGGGTTTCGATGAGGAACTCTATTATCGCGGCACGCTGCTGCTGGCGCTGAACGAAGCCTTCCGGTCACGGATCAGGGTACTCGGCGCGCCGATCGGCTATGGCGGGCTGCTGGCCACCTTCGCTTTCGGTCTCACCCATGCGCTCAGCATACGCGGCGGGGAGGTGTCCTTCGACATCATGGCGATGGCGATGACCGGCGTGCCCGCGCTGATCCTTCTCTGGATGCGCGAGCGCACGGGAAGCCTGCTGATGCCGGTGATCGGGCACAACGCGGCGAACGGCATTCCTGTCCTGTTCTAGCTGTCAGCCGCCGCGATAGGCGCGCATCAGGCCAGCGAAGCGGTCGACGCTGGCATCCCGATGAACCGCTATGGCCGGGCCTCGAGGATCATGTTGAAGGGGGTTTCGGTTGCCCGGCGCACTTTGGAGAAGCCCGCGCCTTTGATGACTTCGCCGAGGCGTGCTTCGCCGGCCTGGGCGCCGAGGGCGCGGCCGACTTCCTGGGCTTTGGAGGTCGGGATGCAGATCAGGGTGGAGCCGGCATAGAAAATGCGGCTGACCGGGTTGAGATTGCTCTCCAGCGTGTCACCCGCCATCGGTTCGACGATCATCCAGGTGCCGTCGGGTTTCAGGGACTCGCGTATGTGCGCGGCGGCGCCATCGGGATCGCCCATATCGTGCAGACAGTCGAAACAGGTGACGAGGTCGAAATCCTTGTCCTTGTAATCCTTGGCGAGGGCGACTTCGAAACGCGTATTGGCCGAGACGCCGTGGGACTTGGCGTGTTCGGCCGCGTCGGCGATCGAGTCCTCATGGAAGTCATAGCCGATGAAGGTCGAGTTCGGGAAAGCCTTGGCCATCAGCACCGTGGACCAGCCATGGCCACAGCCGACATCGGCGACCTTGGCGCCTTTCTCCAGCTTTGCAACGACGCCGTCGAGGGCAGGGAGCCAGGCATCGACGAGGTTTGTCTGGTATCCGGGCCGGAAGAAGCGGGCGACGGCGCAGAAGAGGCAGCCGGCCTGATGACCCCAGGCGACGCCTTCGCCGGTGCGGAAGGCGCTTTCGATCTTGGGCTGATTGTCGAGCATAGCCGCCATCAGATCGAAGGCGCCGATCATGTTCACCGGGCTGTCGTCCTCTGCAAAAATCATCGCCTGTTCCGGCGAGAGTGCGAAGGTGCCTGCATTGGCATCATAGGTGAGATAGCCGGATGCGGCCTGGTTCGAGAGCCATTCGGTGAGGTAGCGCGTATCGACCTTGGTGGCGGCGGCAAGGTCGGCTGGTCGCATCGCCCCCCGGTCTCGTATTGCCTTGTAGAGCCCGAGGGCATCCCCGATGCGGACCATGGCGATGCTGGAGGCGCCGCCGAGGTCGGCGAGCATGTCGCCGACAAGAGTGTTCAGCTTGTTTTCATTTATCATTGTTGTTGCGGACATGGTAGTATACCCTTTGGCTTCGTTTCGGGGCGAAACCTGTTTGCCGGCCAACAGGTAGTGAGCGCCTTCGGCAAAGGTTCCGATCCAAGCATGGATCGGTGTCATACTGCAGACACGACATATCAGTTTCTTTGCAGCGCGTCTTGATTTCTTTGCCGTAGCCATTTGTTTGCCCAAGGAGGACCAGATGGACGCTCTTTCGGAAGCTCTCAGATCGGTGCGGATCACAGGCGCAATTTTCCTGTCGGCTGAATTCAGGGCGCCGTGGTGTTTTGAAACACCGCCGACAAAGCTCTCTGCTCCGGTACTTTCTCCGGATACGGAGTATCTGGTCAGCTATCATCTGGTAACGGAGGGGCGGGCAAGCCTTGAGATTCCGGGCGAGTCGGTGATGACCGTGCAGGCCGGAGAGGTCGTCGTGCTGCCACACGGGCAGGCGCATCTGTTTTATCATGGCTCGGCCCGGCGGCCGATCAATGCGGCGGTGGCGCTGAGCCGCCATGTTGCCGGAGAGCTCAGCCAGTTCCGCTATACCGGCGGGGATGGCGAGACATCACGATTTGTATGCGGATTCCTGGGGTGTGACCGCCATGCCGAACGGTTTTTCCTGGCGGGGCTGCCAGCGGCGATCAAGGTGAACATCCGCAGCGACGCGACCGGCGCCTGGATCGAAAGCTCGATCCGCCACCTCGTGGACGAGGCGCAGAAGGGGCAGCCGGGCCATGCGATCCTTCTCTCGAAGATGGCCGAGGCGTTGTTCATCGAGACATTGCGGATTCATCTGCGTACGCTGCCGGAGGATGAGACAGGCTGGCTCGCGGCTGTGCGCGATCCGGTGTCCGGGGCCGCCCTGGCGCTGATCCACAAGCAACCGGCTGAGGCATGGACGATCGAAAAGCTTGCGGCCGAAGCCGGCTCATCACGGGCGGTGCTCGCAGAACGCTTTCATAATTTGCTCGGCGAGCCGCCGATCACCTATCTTACCCGCTGGCGCATGCAGATGGCCGCGCGGAAATTGCGGGCGACGACAGAGACGGTGCTCGGGATCGCGCTCGATGTGGGCTATGAATCCGAAGCGGCGTTCAGCCGGGCCTTCAAGCGCGAGTTCGGAACCCCACCCTCAAAATACCGGAAGAGTTTTGCTAACGCCGCGGCGGCCGCCCGTTAGCTTGCCCGGTGCGCACGCATCAGGCCGGCGAAACGGTCGAACAGGTAGAAGCTGTCCTGCGGGCCGGGGGAGGCCTCGGGGTGGTGCTGGACCGAGATGATCGGCTTGCCGGTCACCGAGAGGCCGGAATTGGTGCCGTCGAAGAGGGAGCGGTGGCTCTCCTCGATGCCGGGCGGCAGCGTGTCCGGATCGACGGTGAAGCCATGGTTCATCGAGACGATCTCGACCTTGCCGGTGGTGAGATCCTTGACCGGATGGTTGGCGCCGTGATGGCCCTGGGCCATCTTTCTGGTCTTTGCGCCCAGCGCTAGGCCAAGCAGCTGGTGGCCGAGGCAGATGCCGAGGATCGGCAGGCCGGAGGCGATCAGGGCCTGGATCATGGCGCCGGAGCGCTCGAAGGTGGCAGCCGGATCGCCAGGGCCGTTGGAGAAGACGATGCCGTCGGGTTTGAGGGCGAGGATGTCTGCGGCGCTGGCATCGCCATTCACAACGCTTGCGCGCGCGCCGGCATTGGCGAGGTTGCGCAGGATGTTCTTCTTCACGCCGAAATCGATGACGACGACATGGAACTCGGCTTCGGCCATCGGCATATGGCCGCCAGTGATGGTCCAGAGGCCTTCGGTGTTTTCATAGCGGGCGGCCTGGTCGACGCCTGCGGCCAGGTCAGCCCCGTCGAGACCTGCCCAGCTGCGGGCAAGCTCGGCGAGGGCGGCAAAGTCGATCCCGCCGCCGGGCTTGTGGCAGATGGCAGCCTTCGGCATGCCCTGTTCACGGATACGCTTTGTCAGCGCCCGCGTATCGACACCGGACAGGCCGATGATACCGCGTTTGGCGAGCCATATGCCGAAATCCTCTGCGGCACGCCAGTTCGAGGGTGCGGTGATCGGTTCGCGGAACACGGCGCCGCGGGCCGCATCGGCGGCGGCGGCCGTGGATTCCTCCTGATCTTCCGGATTGGCGCCGACATTCCCGATATGCGGGAAGGTAAACAGCACGATCTGGGAGGCGTAGGAGGGGTCGGTCAGGATTTCCTGATAGCCGGTGATGGCGGTGTTGAAGCAGAGTTCGCCGACCTTTACCCCCTCGGCTCCGGCCCCGTAACCGGCGAAAACCGTTCCATCTTCAAGGACTAGGGCGCCAGTTGCTGAGTCCATATCTTGATTCCTGCTCATGGAAGATATACCTCTCGCCGCTGGCCATGCTGGTTGACGCAGTTTTAACCGGTCCGGCCAAAACTCGGCTGCTTATTGAGGCTGAGTCTCTGCACCGTCAAGCAAGGCGGACCGCGCAGAGTGTAGAAAGGCTTGGGACCGGCATGGGCCGTGAAGACATTTCTGCCTGTATGGGCCTGAAGGCCCGGATCGCTGCAGCATTGAAGGAAGAATCCGGCCGCACGCAGAGCGAGACGCGCCTGCACACGCTGCGCCTGATCGAATGCGCCATCCGGGACCGGGATGTCTGCGCGCGCGGGCGCGGGGAAGGCGAGGGCTGCCCCGATACCGATGTTCGCGGCGTCTTGCAGACGATGGTGGCCCAGCGCGAGGCGTCGGCCCGCGAGCATGAGGAAGAAGGCCGCCTCGAAGACGCGATCCGCGAGCGCGAGGAAATTGCCATTATCCAGGCTTTCCTGCCCCAGCCTTTGTCTGGCCGGGCGCTGGATATTGCGGTGAAGCAGGTCGTAGAGGATCTCGGCGCGACCAAGCTCAAGGATCTCGGCCGCTGCGTCACGGAGCTGAAAGAGCGTTATCCCGGCCTGATCGAGGCTGCCAGCGCCGGCAAGGCGGTGCGTTCCGCGCTCGGCGGAGGCTGAGCGGCCGCGCCTTTCCAGGCGCCTTCGCCTTAAAATCGCCCTGAGTCTGAAAAGGCAGAAAGGTGCCGGAACCGGCGCCATGCCTGTCCGTTGGTTGCGCAGTTCAACCACCGAAAGGACACAGCCATGAAACTCCTTCTTGCAACTGCCAGTGCGGCCGCACTCATGCTGTCCGCTGCCGCCTGTACGGCGGAGACCGACCGGGGCGCCGGTGTTGAAATGCGCGCCCAGATGGAGCCCATCTATGATGACGAACTGACCCCGCAGGAGGAGGCGGCCTTTGCTGCTGATACCTCCGGTACGGACGCGGTCCGCGAAGAATATGTGCTCGCTTCGAACGAGCTTGAGGCGTCCGACCTGATCGGTGCGCCAGTCATCGGCGCCTCGGGCGATGAGATCGCCACGGTGGCCGATATCTGGCTCGGCGAGAATGGCGACACGCCGATGCTGCTGGTGCGCGATGGCGGCCTGACGGGCCTCGGCGGTGACCTGCGCTTCGTCAGCTTCGAGGAGGCAACGATTGCCCCGCAGGCAGGCAGCGATGAGCCGGAAGTCCTCGTCACGCTGGCCGAAGCCTCGCTTGAGACGCTGCCTGCCTTCGAGCAGGAGCAGATGAACGACTACCGCCTCGCTTCGGAGATGATCGGCTCAAGCCCGACACTGGCCTTCAATGGTGAGACCGTGCGTATTGCCGACCTGATCCTGACGGCCAGCGGCGAGCCGCGCTATGCGATTGTCTCGCCGAGCCTCGTCAGCACCGACCTTGTGGTCGTGGACATGAACGCCGTGACGCTCGCCCAGGGCGATGGCGACGGGCATGAGGTGATCCTCGATATCGACGCCGAAACCTACAACACCGCCCCGGCTTACCGCGAATCGTAAGACGGCCAGAAATCCAGTGAGAGGGCCCTGCCGGCGGGTGGGGCCTTTTTCTTTTTACGCCTGCCGTGCCAAACCGCGTTCCCGCAGGCCGGGGAAAGCGGTATCGTGTCCGGCCATGTCCTCGCCAGTCCGTATTCCTGAAGGTTTTGTCGATGAGCTGAAGGCCCGTATCCGGCCTTCGTATGTCATCGGGCGCAAGGTGAAGCTCACCAGGAAGGGCAAGGAATGGGTCGGCCTGTCGCCGTTCACCAATGAGAAGACGCCGAGCTTCTACGTCAATGACCAGAAGCGTATCTTCAAATGCTTCTCCTCCGGCATGGGCGGGGATGTGATCAGCTTTGTGATGGAGACCGAGCGGCTTTCCTTCATGGAGGCGGTCGAGAAGCTGGCTGAGGAGGCAGGCATGAGCCTGCCGAAGGCGAGCCCCGAAGCGGTCGAGGAATATGACCATCGCAAGCGCCTGCAGGCAGCCTGCGAGACGGCCGCCGCCTATTTCGAGGAACGCCTGCGTTCATCCGAGGGGGCAGGGGTGCGCGCCTATCTTGAGGGGCGCGGCCTCGCTTCCTCCAGCTGGAGCCGTTACCGGCTCGGCTATGCCCCGGATGACTGGCGCCGCACGCGCGCCCATCTGCATGCCGAGGGCTTCACTGACGCCGAGCTTCTGGAGGCCGGCCTGATCAAGGAGAGCGACAAGGGCGGCGAGCCCTATGACGCCTTCCGCGGCCGGCTGATGTTCCCGATCCCGGACGCGCGCGGTGCGGTCATCGCCTTTGGCGGCCGCGCGCTGACGCCAGACGCCAAACCGAAATACCTCAATTCCGGGGATACGCCGCTCTTCCACAAGTCAAACGTGCTTTATCGCTACAAGGCCGCACGCGAGGCGCTGGGGCATGGCGAAGGCGGCGGGCTGATCGTCGCCGAAGGCTATATGGATGTCATCGCGCTCTGCGAGGCGGGGTTTGGCCATGCCGTTGCCCCGCTTGGCACCGCGCTGACCGAGGAACAGCTGCAGCTCGTCTGGCGGGCAGGGCCGGAACCGGTGATGTGTTTCGATGGTGACCGGGCAGGGCTTGGCGCGGCCTATCGCGCGCTCGACCGGGCATTGCCGTATGTCGAGCCTGGCCGGTCGGTCTTCTTCGTCTTGCTGCCGGACGGGATGGACCCGGACGACCTGATCCGCGCGCGAGGCAGGCTGGCCATGGCCGAGCAGCTGGAGGCGCGCATCCCGCTGTCGGAACTGCTCTGGCGGCGCGAGCGCGATGCCGAGCCGCTCGATACGCCGGAGCGCCAGGCTGGGCTCGAAGCGCGGCTGATGGCGGCGTGCGGGCAGATCCGTCACGCCGGGGTGCGGACGGCCTATGAACGCGACCTCAAATCCCGGCTACGCGACCATCTCTGGCAACTCAGGGACACAAAGCGTAGCAACAGCTACAGAAAGCGCTCCGGATCGGCACAGATTCCCGCAGGCGGCGAACATGCCCAGGAGGCGCTCAAGCAGCGGGCAATGGACAATATCGGCGGGCTGAACCTCATCCTGCGGGCTGTCGATAATCCGGGCCTTCTGGCGGCAGGCACGGAAATGCTGGCCCAGTGCGCCCCGGCCGACCCGGATGTGGCCCGCCTGCGCGATGCAGTTCTGGACCTCGCAAATGACGGAATCCCCATTGACCGCGCGGCCATCACCGCCCATCTAGCGAATTCTGGGAACATACGTGCTGCCGGACTGCTCAAGAATTATCCCGCAACGCCTCAGATAGCGGCCGATGGGCCCGAGGCTCGGGAATGGCTTATCGCTCTGGAGCAATATGTGGCGATGCGGCGTTCCAGCGACCAGGAGACGGGCTCTGGCACAGATCGTGCGGGCGCGGACCCTACTCTGTCTCCGCAGGAATGGCGGCGGCGGCACCAGATGGTTGCTGAACGCAGGGCACTCAAGGCCCGTATGAACGAAGCATCCAGCAAACGCAGCGACAGCTGAGCTGAGCGGCAAGGCGAGAGGCATTTGGACCCAGTGGTTTGGAGAGACCACCGGTCCGGACGGGAGATAGCTGAGACATGGCGACAGCCACCAAGAAGAAGAAAAACACCGCCGGCGACGGTGAAGGTGAAGAAGACAAGGACAATGAGAGCGGTCTTGTCGATTTTAATGCCACAGATGTCAAAAAGGTCCTGAAGCGCGCCCAGAAGCGCGGCTTCATCACTCATGACGAAATCAACCAGCTGCTGCCGGACGCCGATATGAGCTCCGACCAGATCGAGGACGTGATGTCCCAGATCTCGGAAATGGGCATCGCGGTCGTCGAAACCGAGGAAGAAGCCGAGGAGCAGGGCAAGGCGCTCACCAAGATCGAGGACAAGAAGGTCGTCGCCAAGAAGGGCAACGCCCGCGGCAGCGACCGGACCGATGACCCCGTGCGGATGTACCTGCGCGAGATGGGCGCGGTCGAGCTTCTGTCCCGTGAGGGCGAGATCGCCATCGCCAAGCGTATCGAGGCCGGCCGGGATGCGATGATCCGCGGCCTGTGCGAAAGCCCGCTGACCTTCGAGGCGATGATGGTCTGGCGCGATGAGCTCATGAATGAGCGCATCCTGCTGCGGGACCTGATCGACCTGGAAGCGACCTATGGCGCGGAAAACCCGCCGCCGGAGCCGAAGCCGGTCGAGGAGAAGGAACCCGAGCCGACCCCTGCGCCCAAGGGCAGGAAGCGCGGCGAGGAGGTCGACGAGGTCGAAGCCGAACGCCTGCGCCAGCAGCAGCAGGAAGAAGAGGAAGAGGACGACGCCGTCGCCATGTCGATGTCGGCGATGGAAGGGGAGCTGCGCGAAGGCGTGCTCGCCAAGCTCGACGAGATCGCCGACGCCTTCGGCCGTTTCCGCAAGCTGCAGGACCGCCTCGTTACCCGGCGCCTCGAAGGCAAGGACCTGACGCCGAAAGCGCAGCACGAATATGACGAGCTGTCGCTGCTGATCGTGGAAAACCTCAAGACGATCCACATCAACAATGCCCGGATCGAAGCGCTGGTCGAGCAGCTCTATGCCATCAACAAGAAGCTGATGGGCCTTGAGGGCAAGCTGATGCGCCTCGCGGATGCGCATGGCGTTCCGCGCAAGGAGTTCCTGCAGAACTATATCGGCTGCGAGCTTGAGCCTGACTGGGCCGAGCGCGTCGTTGGTATTTCGGCGAAATGGAAACGCCTGATCGAGGGCAAGGGCGCAGAAGTCCAGGAAGTGCGCGACGAGATTTCGGAAATCGCGCAGGAAATCGGCATCCCGATCGACGACTTCCGCCGCATCGTCCAGACCGTGCAGAAGGGCGAGCGCGAAGCGCGGATTGCGAAGAAGGAGATGGTCGAAGCCAACCTCCGCCTCGTGATCTCGATTGCTAAGAAATACACCAATCGCGGCCTGCAATTCCTGGATCTTATCCAGGAAGGAAACATCGGCCTGATGAAAGCGGTCGACAAGTTCGAATACCGGCGCGGCTACAAATTCTCGACCTATGCCACCTGGTGGATCCGTCAGGCCATCACCCGCTCCATTGCGGACCAGGCCCGGACAATCCGTATCCCGGTGCACATGATCGAGACGATCAACAAGATCATCCGCACACAGCGCCAGATGCTGCACGAGATCGGCCGCGAGCCGACCCCGGAGGAGCTGGCCGAGAAACTGGGCCTGCCGCTCGAGAAGATCCGCAAGGTCCTGAAGATCGCGAAAGAGCCGATTTCGCTGGAAACCCCGATCGGGGACGACGAGGATTCAAACCTCGGCGACTTCATCGAGGACAAGATGGCGCTGCTTCCGGTGGACGCGGCCATCCAGTCGAACCTGCGCGAGACGACCACCCGCGTGCTCGCCTCGCTCACCCCGCGTGAGGAACGTGTCCTGCGCATGCGCTTCGGCATTGGCATGAATACCGATCACACGCTGGAAGAAGTCGGCCAGCAATTCTCGGTGACCCGCGAACGCATCCGCCAGATCGAGGCCAAGGCACTCCGGAAGCTGAAGCATCCGAGCCGGAGCCGGAAGCTGCGGAGTTTCCTGGATACCTGATCCAAGACACAAAGGGCGGCTCAAGGGCCGCCCTTTTTGACTCTCGTTGTGTTAATTGTCCCTATCCGGATCCACCAGGTCCGCGACGATCTACGCTGCAAGTTCCATCCGCAGCATTGTGCCTGCCTCGCCGCCCGTGCCGGCGATATTGTTCTCGATACAGAAAAGCAGTGCCCGGACATAGCGCTCGGCGAGGGCGCGTGCTTCTGCGGTCAGCGTGCCGTTGCACGCCTGCAAGATAAGGCAGAGATCGCCCGCCACCGCGCCGACCAGATGGAAGCCGAACAGGCCGCCCTGGCCCTTGCAGTCATGCGCGGCGCGGTAGATCACGTCAGGCGCCAGATCGCCGCCGCTGGCGAGCTGGCCGGCGAGTTCCGAGAACTGATGCCGGGCTGCCATCAGCCATTCGTCGCGCAGGCCTTCGAGGGCGCCGCGTTGCAACGGGGGCAGGGGCGCGCTCTTCAACCCATCGAGACACGCCTGTAGGGGATCGGCGCCGGCACCGGCCGCTGCCGGCCGTCTCACGTCAAGGCGCGCAATTGCGCCCAGGAGGTCGCCCTGATCAATCGGCTTGGTCACATAAGCGTCAGCACCGAGGCCGAGGAAGCGCTCCCGGTCGCCGGTCATGGCATCGGCTGTCAGCGCGATGACCGGAATGTTCCGGTAGGGCCGGTCGCCACTGCGCAGAATCTTCAGCGCCTGGATGCCATCCATAACCGGCATGTGGATGTCGAGCAAAAGGATGTCGAAGGCCGCCTCCGCCAGCGCATCCAGTGTCTGACGGCCATTGGCGGCCTCGGTGATCTCCACCCCGTGCGGATCGAGGAAGAGTTTGACCACTTCGCGGTTCACCCGGTTGTCGTCAGCGAGCAGGACGCGCAGACCACGGAGCGAATGCGTCGGCGCGGGCGCGGATTCGTCGGTCTCGTCAGGTGAGGCGATGCCGGACGCTGCATCTGCAAGGAAAGTGAGTGTGAAGGTGGAGCCCTGACCCGGAACGCTTTCAACCGTGACATCGCCGCCCATCCTCCGTGCCAGGCGCCGTGTGATGGCAAGGCCAAGCCCCGTGCCGCCGAAGCGGCGTGTGGTGGAGGCGTCTGCCTGCGAGAACTCGGCGAACAGGCGGCTCATCTCTTCCGGCGTGATGCCGATACCGGTATCGGACACATCAATCCGGACACGGTATTTGTCGCCTTCCTGCGATGTCGACAGGATGGCGCGAACCGTTCCGTATTCGGTGAACTTGATGGCGTTGGAGATGAGGTTCGAAATACACTGGCGCACGCGGACAGGATCGAAGGACAGCGCGCTTTCCAGCGGGTCGGCGATGTGCAGCTGCAGCGCGATGTTCTTTTCCTTCGCCTTCGGCTCGAACAGGCGCACGACGCGCCGCATCGTATGGCGCAGGTCGCCGTCGGTGGGAACAACGTCCAGCTTGCCGGCTTCGATTTTCGACAGGTCCAGAACATCATCGACCAGCGACAGCAGCGTGCGCCCGGACTCGAGCAGGATCTCCGTCTTTTCGCGCTGGGAGGCGGTCAGAGTCCTGTCTGACATCAGCGACTGCGCCATGCCAAGGATACCGTTCAGGGGTGTCCTTATCTCATGGCTCATGGCGGCCAGGAATTGCGACTTCGCCCGGCTCGCCGCTTCGGACTCGTGGATACGGGCTTCGGTTCGCTTGTATTCGGTGATGTCGAAGCTGATGCCGGCGATGCCTGACTCTCCGGACGGCAGACGCACCGGAACTTTCTTGGTCAGCGCGGTTACTTCGGGTCCGACCTGTTCCTCGCTGAGAGAGACCTTGCCGGCCAGCACCTTGAAATCCTCAGCCTCGAACACGTCGCACTGTTCGGGCGGGTAAAGGTCGCGGTCTTGCAGGCCGACATAGTCTGTCACGCCTGTTGCGTTGAGGATGAACCGGTCGTGCGCCGCATTGCCGTAGATCAGCTCAAGATGCTCGTTTTTGATGAATACGGGATCGGGCAGGGCATCCAGGAATGCCTGCATGAGCTGCGCGATATCGCCGCCCGGCGCCGCAGGACGCTCTGAATCAGACAAGCCGTTTCCTCCGAACACATTTTTGGTAGAGGCTAGGATGGATTGGCAAACGGCGTGTTAACGCTATCCGGCATAAGTGGATTTCCCATCGGGCTCTTGAGATCTGCCGCGCCGTGTTGTGAATGAGGGGCAGGCGGCGCGGCGGCGGCGTTCAGGCTCGAGACAGGATCACGCCCATGCCCCATCCCATCCGTGTCGGTATCGGTGGCTGGAATTATGAGCCCTGGCGCGAGACCTTCTATCCACAGGAGGTAAAGAAAGCCGGCGAACTGGCCTATGCCAGCCGGCAGCTGACGGCGATCGAGATCAATTCGACCTTTTACCGGAACCAGCCGGAGGCCGTGTTTGCGAAATGGGCGGCGGAGACACCGGAGACGTTCCGCTTCACGGTGAAGGCGCAGCGGGTGACAACCGTGCGCAAGACGAAGGAGGATATGAAAACCTCCATCGACTGGTTCATCGGCGGGGGCGTGACGGCGCTTGGCGACAAGCTCGGCGCCATCAACTGGCAGTTCCCGGAAACCCGCAAGTTCGAAGCGGATTATTTCGGCGCTTTCTTCTCGCTGCTGCCGCCGGAGCATAACGGCGTGCGCCTGCGCCATGTGATCGAGGTGCGCAATGATACCTTCCGGGATGAGGCGTTCACGGGCCTTCTCAGGAAGCACGGCCATGCGCTTGTTTTTGCAGACGATCCGGACTGGCCGACGCCGGATGTCGAGACCGCGGACTTTGCCTATGCACGCCTCCAGCAGACGCGCAGCGACATCGAGACAGGCTATGAGCCGGGCGAACTTGGCGCCTGGGCCAAGACGTTCAAGCGCTGGTCCGGCAAACGCGAGGTATTCGCCTTCTTCATCTCCGGCGCGAAGGAGCGCAACCCGGCAGCAGCCATGGCCCTGATCGAGCGTGTGGGGCGCAGCTGAGCTGCACTGTCAAATGATCTGCAAGCCAATCAATTGAACGTATTGCAGGCCTCCGGTGTGCCGGCGTCATAGCCCCGGCGCAGCCAGATCATGCGCTGTTCGGCGCTGCCATGGGTGAAATTCTCCGGCGTCACCCGGCCCTGCATCCGGCTCTGTATCATGTCGTCGCCGATGGCTTTCGCGGTCTTGAGGCCTTCCTCGAGATCGCCCGGCTCCAGCGCGACGGCGCCGCCGGAAACGCGCGCCGCATTGGCCGCCCACACGCCGGCATAACAGTCCGCCTGTAATTCGAGGGCGACCGAATACTGGTTCGCCTCGGCCTGATTGCTGGCGGCCTGCTGGGCGCGGCGCACCTGCTGCGACGTGCCGGTCAGCGTCTGCACATGATGGCCGAACTCATGCGCGATGACATAAGCCCGGGCAAACTCCGCGCCCGAGGCGCCAAGCTGGGTTTCCATGTCCCGCCAGAAGCCGAGATCGAGATAGACCGTCCGGTCGGCGGGGCAGTAGAACGGCCCCATCGCCGACTGGCCATAGCCGCAGCCCGTGCTCGTGCCCTGTTCATAGAGCACGACGCGCGGCGGCGTATAGCCGGGCAGGGCGCCCTCCCAGACATCATTGATATTGGCGCCGATCACATCGACGAAGAGGCCGGCTTCATCCTCCGGCGTGCCCTGAACGCCGGCCTGCTGCGTCCCGCTGCCGGGTTGGTTGGCCATGCTTGCGATCTGCGAGGGCTCGATGCCGAACACGAAATAGCCGATCAGCGCGATGATGATGAGGCCGATCCCGCCTCCGCCGACCGCTGCGCCGGGGCTCATCCCGCGCCGGTCCTCAATATTGCCGCCCCTGCGTCCGCCCTGCCATTTCATCTGCAACTCTCCCTGTCCGGACCAGTCAGCTGGATGTACCATTCATACTCTACAGCCAACCGGCTGGCCCGCGCCAGCTTTGCGTGACCTGCAAACATTCAGGGCGGCCCTTTTCTTTCGCGTCCAGTTCAGCCACGTTGGGAACGACTTCTAGGGTCGCGCGCCGGATGGATCTGGCGCACCAGGATCCGCACTCGGCCCATTCAGACATTTCAGGACGCCCACCATGCGCGTGAAGATTGACGCTTCGCTTGCCTATTACTTTTCCCAGCCCGTCGATGTGCTGCTATCGATCGAAGCCATCCGGTCAGACGATCAGCATATTGTTTCTGACCACCTCTCCGTCCTGCCGGTCTGCGGGCTCAAGCTCGCGGAAGGACCGGACCTCATGGGGCGCCGGCAATGGCTGGAAGCTTCCGGTATTGTAACGATCTCCTATCACGGCCTTGTCGATGTCTCGCGCGGGCCGGTGAATATTGCCGGGCTTTTTGTGCCGCCCCGGCGAGACCTGCCCTATGATGTGATCAGCTATCTGCTGCCGAGCCGCTATTGCGAATCCGACAAGCTCTCCCCGTTTGCCGAAAAGAAGTTCTCCGGGCGAGAGGGCGGCGACATGGTCCTGAACATCGCCGACTGGATATTTGAGAATTTCGAGTATGCGCCCGGCAGCAGCAATGAAACAACAACGGCGACCGATACCTTCCTGATGCGGCGCGGGGTCTGCCGGGATTACGCGCACGCATTGATCAGCTTCTGCCGCGCCATGGGCATTCCCGCGCGGATGGTGTCGGCCTATGCGCCTGCGATCGATCCGCCGGATTTCCATGCGGTGGTCGAAGTGTGGCTGGAGAATGACTGGCACCTGATCGATCCGACCCGCCTGTCTTCGGTCGACAGTCTGGTGCGTATCGCCGTTGGCCGCGACGCGACGGATATCAGCTTCATGACGATCTTCGGCGCGGCCGAGCTGCGCGATCAGCGGGTTGACGTGTCGGTGGTCTAAGACGGCATGTCTCCATGCGACCGTATCCGGGCTGGCTGGAAGCCATCCGGAGTCGGATCATGTGGCGGCCCCCAAAGGCGGGGCCATGCGCGGCGGGCGCCGCGGCCGGGGAGAGGGAGTGGTCTCAGCGCTCTTTCGGATCGAGCGCGTCGCGCAGGCCGTCGCCGATGAAGTTGAGGCAGAGGAGGGTGACCGACATGGTGACTGCAGGGGCGAGCAGCATCCAGGGCTTGTCCTCCATCACCTTGGCGCCGTCCGAGATCAGCACGCCGAGCGAGGTCAGCGGCTCGTTCACGCCGAGGCCGAGGAAGGACAGGAAGCTTTCGGCCAGGATCACGACCGGAATCGTCAGGGTGACATAGACCGCCACAGGGCCGATGACGTTCGGCAGGATATGGCGGGTGATGATGCCGGCCTGCGAGACGCCTGCCGCGCGGGCCGCCTCGATGAATTCCTTGCCCTTGATGGCAAGGGTCTGGCCGCGCACGATCCGGCTCATGGTCAGCCATTCGATCGCGCCGATGGCGGCAAAGATCAGCACGATGTTGCGCTCGAACACGGTGAGCAGGAGGATGACGAAGAAGATGAAGGGCAGCGCGTAGAGCACGTCCACGAAACGCATCATGAAATTGTCGACGCGCCCGCCGAGATAGCCGGCGGTCGCACCCCAGGTGACACCGATAATGAGGCTGACAAGGGTGGCCACAAGGCCGACTGTCAGCGAGATGCGCAGGCCGATCATCATCCGGGCGAAGAGGTCGCGCCCCTGCAGGTCTGTGCCGAGGATGTGCCAGTTCTCGAAGGTCGGCGCGATGGTGCGCGCGTCAGAGATGGTGCGGTAGTCATGCACCCAGACCATCGGGCCGAAGACAGCGATGATGACGATGAAACCGAGCACCCACATCGAGGCGACGGCAGCCTTGTTGCGGAAGAGGCGCGCGCGGGCATCGTCCCAGAGCGAGCGCCCGCCGGCGATGGCGGTCTTGACGGCGGCGGCGCGGCCAGTCGGGTCGAGGACGGGATCGAGTTTCGTCATCAGTCGTACTTCACTTTCGGATCGAGCATCGCATAGAGGATGTCGGCGACGAGGTTCAGCACGATGATGAGGGCGGCATAGACGATGATCGCGCCCATCACGAGCGTATAGTCTCGGTTCAGCGCCCCATCGACGAAGTAGGAGCCGAGGCCGGGCAGGCTGAAAATCTTCTCGATCACGACCGAGCCGGTCATCACCTTGGCCATGGCAGGGCCGGCATAGGAGACCAGCGGGAGCATCGCAGAAGGCAGGGCATGGCGCACGATCACATCACGCTCGGCGAGGCCCTTTGCGCGGGCGGTTCGGATATGGTTGGAGCGCATCGTCTCGATGATCGAGGCGCGCATCAGGCGCGAAATGATGGCGATCTGCGGCAACGACAGTGTCAGGATCGGCAGGGTCATGTTGTGCCAGCTCATGCCGATATTCGGCCATGTGCCGAGTCCGCCAACTGCGAACACGCCCGCCCCCAGCGCCAGCAGCAGGATCAGCACCGGGCCGGTCACGAAGGTCGGCACGGATATGCCGAACATCGCAAACCCCATGACGCCGTAATCCGCCGATGTGTTTTGCCTGAGCCCCGCGAATATGCCGAGCGCCGTGCCGACCGTCAGTGAGACCAGCATGGTCAGCGCGCCGATGGTCAGCGAGATCGGCAGGCCGTCGGCGATGAGTTCGTTCACGCTCTTGCCAAGCGTCTTGTAGGAGGGGCCGAAATCGCCCCGGATGACGCCGCCGACATAAGACAGGTACTGCTCGTGCAGCGGCTTATCGAGGCCGAACTTTTCCGCAATGGCGCGCTCGGTGGCCGGCGGCAGGCGGCGGTCGCCGTCGAAGGGGCCGCCCGGGGCGGCGCGCATCATCAGGAAGGCGACCGTAATAATGGCGAGCATGGTCGGAATCGCGATCAGCAGGCGCCGGAGCACATAGCCCCAAGGAATACGGCCGAATGCGCGCTGAAGCGTCGTCACGAGTAAAAAAGCCTCTTTTCACAGCGGGTTGCAACGCCCGGGCCATCGCCCCGCTTGGCAGGGCCCCTAACACTCCTTAGCTTGTCAGGCGCGCCAATCAAGCGATGGCTGCAGGATGAGGAGTATATCGAACATGGCTGACATCCGCCGCGTCACCCCGGATTTTGCCGTTGCACCGCAGATTTCGGAGGCTGATGTCGAGGAGATCGCTGCGGCGGGATTCAAGACGCTGATCGCCAATCGGCCCGATGGCGAAGGCGGGGTGGACCAGCCGCGCATGGGCCCAATTCGCGTGAAAGCTGAATCCCTCGGCCTGACATTCGCCGCGCTGCCCTTTTCCGGTGCGCCGACGCCCGAGATTGTCGAGCGGATGGGCCATATCCTCAACGAGGCGCCCCAGCCCGTACTCGCCTATTGCCGCACCGGCACCCGTTCGATCACCGCCTGGGCGCTGGTGCATGCCGGGCAGGGCGCGGGTGAGGACATCATTGAGGCTGCCGCCGGCGCAGGTTACGATCTTTCAAGCCTTCGGGAACTGCTGTAAATTCAGGCCGAAACACAGTTCCGCCGCAAAGCGGGAGTTGATGCGGAACCGGAGCCGTGCAAGGGCTCTGAGCCAACAGACCCGCCTTTGGCGGTGTACCGGGAGTAACGTATGGCGGGCCGCTTTTGGATCGATGATTTCAAGCTGGATGCCGGCAAGATTCTCGTCAAGAAAACTGGGCACCGGGTTGTGCCGGATCTCGCGCTCGCCCACAGCATCTTCACCTGGTTCTGCTTCTATTTCTTCGTCCAGACATGGCGCACCTGGCGCACGCTGACCGGCCACACGCGCCCGACCATGGCGTTCTATCCGGACAAGCCCCGCCCCTGGTATTTCATCTGGGCGGTGATGCATGTCTCCGGCGCCAAACTGGTCGATGATGTCTCGCGCGCCGACATCGTGATGCATTTCGACGACTCCACCGAGACGCACAATGACTCGCCGGCGACCAAGCCCGACGCGCACCTCCTGAATTTCGGCTGCAACGACATCTCCAAATCGCGCGTCGCCGAGGCGTTCGAGGCGGCATTCGGCGAGGCGCTCGCGGTCGATCCGCTGACTTATACCGGCCGGATGGTGGAGAAGTCCGAACTCAATGCCGCGCATGACGGCCGCGTGCTGGAAGGCCCGCTGGATGTGCCGGTCGAAGGCAAGACCTATCAGCGCCTCATCGATAATGAGATTCCCGGCGGCCTCGTAGAAGACCTGCGCGCCTGCCTTGTCGGCGGCAGCCCTGTGATCGTCTTCCGCAAGCGCCGCCCGCTCGAGCGCCGCTTTCTCAACGAGAATGTCGAGATCATCCTCGACGACCCGAAGAACTGCTATTCACCGGAAGAGATTGCCATGATCGAAGCCTTCGCGGCCGAGATCGGTCTCGACTGGGGCGGGGTGGACGTGCTGCGCGACCGCGCTTCAGGGCGCATCTACATCGTCGATGCCAACAAGACCGATATGGGCCCGCCGGTTGCCATGAAACTTGGCGGCAAGCTGCGCGCGACCCGGCGCATGGCGCGTGCCTTTGCCGAGCGGTTCGCCGCAAAGAAACGCTGATCCCGGTACGGACGGTTTCGGCAGGAGACCTGCATGCCCATCCCCTTTGTACGCGAGATCGAGTTTGAATATGGCCGTGTGGACCAGGTCTCGCCCCTGATCCGGCGCGTCATCGCCAACAATCCCGGCCCCTTCACCTATACCGGCACCGGCGTCTACATCATCGGGCGCGGCGAGGTGGCGGTGATCGATCCCGGGCCGATGCAGCCGGAACATTTTGACGCGCTGAAAGCGGCGTTGGACGGCGAGACCGTCACGCACGTTCTGGTCACCCATGGCCATTCAGACCATGCCCCGCTCGCCCGCCCGCTGGCGGAATGGGCTGGCTGCCGGACGTATGCGAAGCATCGCGGCATCCAGACCGCGGCCGATGAGGGCGGAGAAGGCGGTGCGAGTTTTGTGCCGGATGTGGAGCTTGTCGACGGAGATGTCACTTCCGGCCCGGGTTGGACGCTTGAGACGATCGAGACGCCCGGCCATACGGCGAACCATCTGTGCTTCGGCTTGCGCGAAGAGAATGCCTGCTTCACCGGCGACCATATCATGGGCTGGTCCACCACGGTCGTCTCGCCGCCGGACGGGGATATGGGCGCCTATATGGAGAGCCTTGAAAAAATCCGCAGGCGGGGTTTCGAGACGCTCTGGCCGACGCATGGCGAGGCGGTGCGAAGCAAAGACTTCGTCGAGACCTTCATCCGCGAATATGCCGCCCACCGGCGGGCGCGGGAAGCGGCCATCCTTGCACAGATGAAAGCCGGCCAGACGGCGATCCCCGAAATCGTGTCGGTGCTCTATGCCGATGTCGACAAACGCCTGCACCCGGCCGCCGCAATGAGCGTGCTTGGCCATATGATCGATCTTGCGCGGCGCGGCGCCGTGCACACGCCCGACGCCGAACCCACGGTGCGCTCGCAGTTCAGCCTGGCTGGCTGAGCCAGCCGGCCGCGTCAGTTCTCGCGGCGCGCCCGGAAGGCAAGGCCGCCATCCAGCTTCATCTTGTAGCTGCCGAGGGCGGCCTGCGAGATTTCCGCAGATTTCGGATTGCGGGCGCGAATGTTCTTGTCATCGATCTGAACCCAGACCGCGCCGCTTTCGAGGGTGACGCGCAGGCGCCCCCCGCTGCCGGAGACAGACCGGACGGGTTCGGTGACCTGTTCGAGTTTTTCTGTCCGGCCCCCGCTGTCACGGCTGGCGAAAGAGGGCAGGGACGGGATGCGGAAGCCAAAGGATTCGCGCTGAACCTTCTCCACATCCGCGCGCGTAATGACGGTCACTTCGCCCGCCGCCTGTGCGTCGCCGAGGCGGCCGACGGCCTCGTCATAGCAGGCAACGCGCTCCGCAGGGTCTTCGATCGCGCGGCAGGCGAGCACCAAATCGAGGCTCGGCGCCTCGGCCAGGGCGGTGCCTGCGCCCAGCGCGGCAAACAGTGTCATGGCAGCCAGACTGCGCAGCATGGATCATCTCCCGTTCACATCTCTGCGGGCAAGTCTTTGCTTTTGGCCGCCCGTCTGGCACCACTTCTGGCAAATCCGTAAGGATACGGGAAGATCGAGGAGGCATAAGCCGATGAAAATGAAATCCCTGCTGGCCGGCGCGGCCGGTGTGATACTGGCAGCGGTCCTGACCGCATGTGGTGGTGGCGGGTCGGATGACGTGGCCACGCTGCGCCGCGGCATCTCCGCCAAGGTCGACACGCTTGACCCGCACAAATCCTCGGCAGCCTGGGAAAACATTGTCATTGGCGACATGCTGATCGGCCTGACCACAGACAGCGCCGCCGGTAAGCCCATCCCCGGCATGGCAACGCACTGGGAAACAAGCGAGGACGGCCTCGTCTGGACCTTTTATCTCGGCGAATATTCCTGGTCGGATGGCGAGCCGGTGACGGCGCATGACTTTGTCTATGCCTTCCGCCGCATCCAGGACCCGGTGATCGCCTCGCAATACGCTTCCATGCTCTGGCTGGTGAAGAATGCCGAAGCGGTGAACAATGGCGAGCTTGCGCCCGAGGAAATGGGCGTGCGCGCCGTCGATGACCGCACATTCGAGGTGACGCTGGAATATCCCGCGCCCTACCTGCCGGGCCTGATGACGCATTACACGACCTTCCCGGTGCCGCGCCATGTCGTCGAGACCTATGGCGACGCGTGGATCCAGCCGGGAAATATCGTCGTCAACGGCCCTTACCGCCTCGTCTACTGGCGCACCGGCGACCAGCTCGTCTCCGAGAAGAACCCGGCCGGTTTCGGCGCCGAGGAGGCGTGTTTCGACCGCGTCGTCTATTTCGAGATCGAGAATGAGGCCGCCTATGAGAACAAGATCTCGGCCGGCGAGCTCGATATCAACAACCAGTTCTCCGGTCCCCGCAAGGCCGAGATCGAGGCGAAATTCCCCGGCTGGGTGCGCACCTCGCCGGGCTTGCTGACGACCTACTGGACCTTCAACCAGCAGCGCGCACCCTTCAATGACGTGCGCGTGCGCAAGGCGCTGTCGCTGGCGCTCGACCGGGAGTTTATGGTCCGCAATGTGATGACGCCGGGTTTCGAACCGGCCTACGCCTTCGTCCCGCCGGAAATGAGCAACTACGATGTGGAGCGCCCGCACGTCTACTGGAAGGACACGCCGCGCGCCGAGCGCCTTGAGGAGGCCCGCCGCCTGTTGCAGGACGCCGGTTTCGGCCCCGGCAATCCGCTGCGCTTCGAATTCACCCACCGTTCGACCGGCGACAATCCGAAGGTGGCGCCGGTGGCCCAGCAGAACTGGGCCGAGATCGGTGACTGGGTGCAGCCGATCATCGTGCGCCAGGACACCAAAGTGCTGTATGCGCGCCTGCGCCAGAACGATTTCCAGGTTTCCGACGCCGCATGGCTCGCCGATTTCGACGATCCGATCAATTTCCTCTACCTGCTGCAATCGACGACCGGCCAGCAGAACTATGGCCGCTATGCCAATCTCGAATATGACGCGCTGCTGGCGCAGTCGAACCAGGAACTCGACTTGCAGCGGCGCGCGGAAATCTTTGCCAAGGCTGAGGCGCTGATGCTGGAAGAGTACCCGATCACGCCGATGTGGGTGCAGGTGACACAGAACTTGGTCGATCCGTCGCTGAGCGGCTGGGAAGAAAACGCCAAGGACGTTCACCGCTCGCGTTTCCTGTGCCGGACCCGGCCGGGCGGCGGCTGAGCGGCACTTTTCCCCGCCAGGGGGAATTTCTCAACGGCAGAATTCAGGGCTCCCGCGCCGCGTGTGCGGGAGCCTCAGCCGGTTGGCGGGGGTAAAGGCGCCCACCGGATTGACCTATTAAGGGCTTGTTTATCAACAATTGGCGCGAAGTGAGGCGTCTCCGCCACAGTTGGCCGATTTCATGACAAATTTGTCTCGCGGGCGATTGACTTGAAGCCCGGAGCTTACCTTAACTCGCCGCAATTGTCCGCCTATCGGGTTGGCGGACGCTCGCCTTTGGCGGGCATCTTACGGGAGAGAGCACACCTATGAGTGAAGTTAACCTCAAGACACGTCTTCTGATGTCGTCGATGATTGCAGGGGCATTGTTCGTTGCCACTGCCACTGTGCCGGCCATGGCACAGGAAGATGACGCCGCTGTGACAACGACGGACGCATCGGAAGATGCCGAAGCCCGCCAGCAGCGCATCACCGTTACCGGCTCGCGCATCCTGCAGCCGAACCTCGTCACCACCAGCCCGGTTTCCTCGGTCACGTCCGAAGACATCAAGCTGCAGGGCGTGACCCGTGTCGAGGACCTCGTTGTCCAGCTGCCGCAGGCCTTCGCCGCCCAGAACTCGACCGTTTCCAACGGCGCGTCGGGCACCGCAACGGTTTCGCTGCGTAACCTCGGCTCGGCGCGTACCCTGGTCCTGGTGGACGGCAAGCGTATGCCCTACGGCTCGCCCAACGACACGGCCGCCGACCTCAACCTGATTCCCGGCCAGCTGGTCGAGCGTGTTGACGTGCTGACCGGCGGTGCTTCGGCTGTCTACGGTTCAGACGCTGTCGCAGGCGTCGTGAACTTCATCATGAAGCAGGACTTCGAAGGTGTTCAGATCGACACCCAGTACGGCTTCTTCCAGCACAACAACGACTACGACACCAACGGCAACCTCCGGAACAGCATCAATGGTGCCGGCGGTCTGGTCCAGCGGGCTGCGGGCAACCCTGCCCAGTTCCCGATTCCGTCGGACAACGTCACGGACGGCTACTCCAAGGAAATCACCGGCATCATGGGTGTGAATTCCGGCGACGGCCGGGGCAACATCACGGCCTATGTCTCGTACCGCAACAACGACGCGGTGCTCCAGGGCCAGCGTGACTACTCTGCCTGTGCCATCGACACCTCCGGGGCTGCATTCGCTTCGTACAATGCGGGTCTGGACTTCCGCTGCGGCGGTTCGGCGACTTCGTTCCCGGGCCTGTTCACGACCGACTTTGCGACCGTCCTGCTGACGTTGGACGAGAACAATCCGGGTCAGTTCCGCAACTATAGCGGCGCAGATGCGTACAACTTCGGTCCGCTGAACTACTACCAGCGTCCCGACGAGCGCTACTCGCTCGGCGCTTTTGGCCGCTATGAAATCAACCCCTACATGGAAGCCTACGCCCAACTGATGTTCATGGACTATTCGTCCGTGGCCCAGATTGCGCCGACGGGTAACTTCTTCGTCACCGACTCGATCAACTGCGACAACCCGCTTCTGTCGGCCTCACAGGCTGCCGCTGTCGGCTGTTCGCCGGCCATGATTGCCGATGGCGACAGCACCACGCTGTACATCGGTCGCCGGAACGTTGAGGGCGGCGGTCGTCGCGATAACCTCGGCTACCAGACCTATCGCGGTGTGATCGGCCTTCGCGGCGATCTCGTCGACTCCGGTGGCTGGGGCTATGACCTCTCCGCCCAGTATTCGGAAGTGACGCTGGCCCGTTCTTACACGAACGAGTTCTCGGTCACCCGCCTCGGCCGCGCCCTCGACGTCGTGACCGATCCGGATACCAATGCTCCGGTCTGCCGCAGCGTTCTGAACGGCACCGACCCGAACTGCGTTCCCTACAACATCTTCGCAATCGACGGTGTTACGCCTGAGGCGCTTGCCTATCTGCAGGTTCCGCTCCTCCAGAACGGCACCACCAGCCAGACCAACATCACGGCTGTGGTCAATGGCGACCTCGGGAACTATGGCATCCAGATGCCGATGTCCTCGGAAGGCATGAAGGTTGCGCTCGGTATGGAATACCGCCGGGACGCGCTGGAATCGATCACCGACAACTCCTTCGCCACCGGTGATGGCGCAGGCCAGGGTGGCCCGACGATCGGCCTCAACGGCTCGATCGATGCCTATGAGGTGTTCGGCGAATTCCTGCTCCCGCTGGTGACCGGTCGTCCGGGCGTCGAGCGCCTTGCGATTGAAGGCGCGTATCGTCTCTCGGATTACTCGATTGGCGGTTCGACAGATGCGTACAAGATCGCCGGCGAGTATGCGCCGACGAACGACCTGCGCATCCGCGGCAGCTTCCAGCGCGCTGTCCGGGCTCCGAACGTGATCGAACTCTTCCAGGCACAGGGCTTCAACCTGTTCGACCTGGATAACGATCCGTGCGGTCCCAACCCGACGGCGACCCTGCAGCAGTGTCTCGACACCGGCGTGCCGGCGGCATTCTACGGCTCGGTGGCGCTTGATTCGCCGGCCGGTCAGTACAACTTCCTGCAAGGTGGCAGCACGCTGCTGAAGCCGGAAGAAGCCGATACCTACACAATCGGTTTCGTTGCAACGCCGAGCTTCCTGCCGGGTCTCAACCTCTCGGTTGACTACTACAACATCGAGGTCACCAACCTGATCTCGACGGTGGGTGCAGAGAACTCCATCAACCTCTGCTACAACGACAACCGCCAGGATGCCTGTGACCGGATCAACCGGAACGCCAATGGCCAGCTCTGGGTCGGCGAGGGCTTCGTTGAAGACCTCAACGTCAACATCGGTGGCCTGAAAGCCACGGGCGTCGACATTGCTGCCGCTTATGGCTTCGCCATCGGCGACTATGGCAGCCTGAACCTGTCGCTGAACGGCTCCTGGGCAGAGTCCTTCAAGATCGATACGGTCAACGACCCGGCTTCGATCATTGATTGCGCGGGCTTCTATGCAAGCTCCTGCACCGGCTCGGCCCCGACCGGAACACCGATCCCGGAATGGCGCCACCGCGCCCGCATCAGCTGGGCCACACCGTGGCAAGGCCTCGATATCAGCGGCACATGGCGCCACATCGGTGAAGTCGAACTCTTCAACGGCGATCCGGATCGTGCGGACTTCGTTCTCGAGAGCCAGAACTATTTCGACATCGCCGGCATCTGGGCAGTTAAGGATTGGGCGACACTCCGCTTCGGTGTGAACAACGTTCTCGACGAAGACCCGCCGCTGTCGGCCTCGGTCGGCACCACGGGTAACGGCAACACCTATCCGCAGCTTTACGATGCGATGGGCCGTTACGTCTTCGCTGGCGTGACCTTCGACTTCTAAGAAGTCCGCGAAAGCAAACAACCGGAAACGGCGGTCCTCCGGGGCCGCCGTTTTCTTTTTTGAACAGGTTCCGTATCGGGGACATGCGGGCCCTCACATGAACCCGGCGCAGGGCTGTTCCAGCAGCCCGCCCGCCCCCCTGTTGCGGGGGGTTACAGGGGCGGGGGAATCTTTCATCCCTCGGCCGGTAATCATCGGCAGGGGAAACCATCATGAACCTTCAACGATCCATCAGCATGCTCGCAGGGCTGGCCGTTGCGGCAGGACTCGCGGGCTGTGCCAGTGCGCCGGAAGCGCCGGCGGCGGCGCCCAGCGCTGCGCCGGCCGCCGAACTGCCCGCCCCGGAATGGCGCAAGATCCTCCAGCAGGAGGAGCGTTTCGCCGTCTATGTCAGCCAGCCCGCCGTGCGCGAGGGCGACCTCGCTCACTTCCGCATGGTCTATGTCTACATGCCTGAAGAAGTGTTTCTGGAAGGCCGCGAGGTTGCCTGGCAGGAATATTCCCATGTCACGATCGACTGCCCCGGAGACAAGGTACGGATGGGCCCGCGCACGCGCTATGCGCCCGGCGGCGCCGCGTTCGGTGCGGACAACAATCAGGAATTCGCCTGGATCATCGGCGGCGCCGTCGTCCGCTCGAAGGATGTCTACTGCAACAACAAGCCCTGGGAAGGGATGGTTGTGGTGCCCGGCGGCGATGGCTGGATCGAACGCGAGCGCGCAAAGATCCCCGGCAGCAAGCCGCTCTGATAATCGCCGGCCGGGTGGGTCTCAGCCCGCCCGCCAGCGGGCGTACAGGGCGGTGGGCAGAAGCCGGCTTGAGCCTTGCTGGGGCAGGGCCATCTCGCCGGTCTCCATGACGCCGCCATAGGGCGCGAGCCGGTCTGACAGGGCCTGCGACAGGGCCAGATGGGAGAGGCGCACGGCATAGGCGGTGGCGATAACGAAGAGGGGTTGATCGCTGAGCAGGTCGCGCACCCCGTCCAGCAGTTCCGGCAGGCTTTCCTCGAACCGCCAGGTTTCGTTCTTCGGCCCGCGCCCGAATTTCGGCGGGTCTAGGACGATGCCGTCATATCTGGAGCCGCGCCGGATCTCGCGGGCGACGAACTTCATCGCATCATCGGCAATCCAGCGGATCGTGCGGTCGTCGAGGCCGGAAAGCGACTGGTTCTCCTTGCCATAGCCATTGGATTTCGGGCTCGCATCGAGATGCACCACCTCGGCGCCCGCAGCGGCGCAGGCCAGCGACATCATGCCGGTATAGCCGAACAGGTTCAGCACTTTCAGCGGCCGCCCGGCGGCGCGAATCTGCTCCTGCGCAAATCGCCAGTGTACGGAATGTTCCTGGAATAAGCCCATATGCCGGAAGGCCGTGCGCCGGGCGGTGAAGGTGAGGCCGCCCCAGCGCATCGGCCAGGCCTCGGCGGCGCGCGGGGAGAGGATGTCCCAGTTGCCGGCGCCGTCCTCGTCCTGCGCCCTCGTCACGAAGCGCGCATCCGCTTTCCAGCTCTCCACCGGCCGGGCCGGCTCCCAGAAAGCCTGCGGATCGGGGCGGATGACGGTCTGGCTGCCAAAGCGTTCGAGCTTCTGCAGATGGCCCGAGTCGAGGAGGGCATAATCCTCCCAGTCATCGGCGATGAGCAGGCGGGTTTCGGTCGTCAGGCTCATTGATAGTCTCGCTGGCGCCAGGCTTCGTAGATCATGATCGCGCTCGCCTGGGCAAGGTTCAGGCTGTCCGCCCCGCCGCGCATCGGAATGAGGCAGAGCGTGTCGCAGGCTGCCTCGGCCCATTCGGGCAGCCCCGCCTGTTCATTGCCCATCAGGATGACCGATCCGCCGGTGAAGTCGGCGCCGTCATGGCGCACGGTGCCGTTCACCGAAGCGGCGGCGAGCCGGTAGCCGGCCGCCTTGCGCCAGGTGTTGAAAGCGTCAAAGCTCGCCTGCGCGAACGGCACATCGAAGAGCGAGCCCATGGAGGCGCGCACGGCTTCGAAACTGTAAGGGTCGCAGCAGGTTCCGATCAGGATCACGCCGCTGGCCCCGGCGCAGTCGGCGGTGCGCAGGATGGTGCCGAGATTGCCGGGATCGCGCACCTCGTAGAGGGCGATATAGAGCGCGGGATCTCTGGCCTTCGGCAGCTGGGTCACCGCCAGATGGCGCTGGCGGAAGGCCGCGACGACGCTCTGGGCATTGTCCTTCTGGGTGATCCTGGTCATCAGCCGGTCCGGCGCCAACACGACCCGTGCGCCAGCCTTCGCGGCCTCGCGCGCCAGCGCCTCGATCTGTGGCCGCTCTGCCATATCGGCGGCAATAATGACGGTCTCCGGCTGCCAGCCGCGCGAAATGCCTTCCGAAACGATCCGCGCGCCTTCGGCAAGGAACAGTCCGGTTTCCGCACGCTCCTTCTTTCTTTCCAGACTTTTCAGGGTCTTGACCAGCGGGTTCGCCGGGCTGGTGATGAGTTCGAGCGGTTGTTTCATGAGTGAGGCGAGGCCTGTTGGCTCAGTCTTGCGGACTGGTTAGGGTTGGGGCATCCCTCGCCCATATCCGGGCTTGGGGCGGGCCGTGGTTTAGGGAGGTCAGCGACGATATGCGCGTGCTTGACTACCTGTTGGGTGGGCTTGCCCTCCTTGCCCTGCCGTTCATCATGTGGTGGGGCATCTATCAATCCACCCAGAGCGCTGTAAACCTCGAAGCGCGCCTTGAGGCGCACGCCAAGGCGGCGCTGGCCAAGGACGGCTTCGACTGGGCCGATGTGAAGATGGACGGCCAGCGGGCCCTCCTGACCGGGGCGGCGCCCTCTGCCGATGCGGTGATCGATGCGGCTGCGGCCGTCCGGCGTTCCAGCTGGCCTGGCGGGCTGGTCTTCGGCGGTGTCACGATCGTCGAAAACCGCGCCGACGCGGCCCCACCGATTTCCCCCTATGTCTGGCGCGCCACAAAGACCGAAGAGGGCCGTTTCATTCTGGAAGGCTATGTTCCGGCCAAGGCGACCCGGCTGCGGCTTGTCGAAGAGGCCCGCCTCGCGGGCCGCAGCGCTGTCGATGACCAGATGAAGCTCGCTCCCGGCGCGCCGGCCGGCAATTTTCAGGGGATAGCCCGGCTCGCCATCAACCAGCTGGCAAAGCTGGAGACGGGGGAGGTGACGATTTCCGACTACCGCGTCACCCTGCGCGGCGAGACGCCCGATCCGGCGATCCGCGCCGAAGTCGCGGCCGCCATTGGCGGTATCGCGGCGCCCTATCGCGGCGAGCCGCTGGTCGCCGGCAATGTCCTTTGGCGTGCATCGCTGACCGATACGGGGCTCAGCCTGACCGGAAATGTCCTCGGCGAGGCCGAGCGCCGCCAGATACTGGCACTGGTGGCCGCCCATTTTGACGGCCCGGTTGAGGATGCGATGGTGCTCGGCCCGGATCTGCCGGACGGATGGCTCAGCGGCGCGCTGGCGGGCCTGCCACAGTTTCTGACATTCGAGCAGGGCGACATGGCGTTCGATGCCAGTGGCGGCGTGTTCCTGATCGATGGCGAGGCGCGCGGCAGCACGGCCCATTTCCTCCGCCGGGACATGGCGCGCATGGCGGCGCCGTGGCGCAGCGTGGTTGCCGTGTCCCTTGTGCGTCCGGATGTGTCCCGGAATGTCCCGGAAGAGCCGGGCCTTGTCTCGGCGATGTCGGCCGGCGACCCGGCGGCGGGCTGCGACGACGCGGTTGAGGCGGCGCTTGCCTCTGGCGGACTGGCATTCGCGCCCGGCAGCGGCATGCTCTCCCGGGACAGCGGCCCCGCGCTCGACCAGCTGGCAGCCGCGCTGCAGAGCTGCGAGCCGTCACGACGTATCGAGATCGAAGCGCCGGGCGCAGCCCATGCATCCGATCTCGCCGATTTCCTTGTTTCGACGGGTATTCCGCGGGCGCGGCTGGCTGCTATCAGCTATGGCGGGCAAGGGGAGGAAGCCGCTAATCAGGCGGCAGAAGCGGGCGGCGCAGACGCCAAGCCTATTCGAATCAGGGTTCTGGAACGGAGCGGAGAATGAGCTGGCTTGTCGCCCATATGTGGATCGCGCTGGCGGGCGCTGCCGTTGTGGCACTCCTTCTTGGCTGGTCCGTGCGCGGCGCTCTGCTGACCGGACGTTTGCGCCGGGCGGAAGTTGACCGCGATCTTGCCCGTGTCGAACTGGATGAGGCGCGCGACGAGATCGAGAAACTCTTCGCCGCGCAGCGCAAGCTGGATGCCGGTCAGGGTGCCCCGACAGCTGTTGCAGCGATGGCCGCCGCCGATCCTGCGCTTGAACAGACGCTGGCCGAAACAACTCAGGCCCTGGCAGCGGCACAGGCGGAGCTGGCGGCGCTCAAATCAGCCCCGGCCGCGCCTGCCCCCCTGCCGATGGTCGCAGCGGTTGATGACGGCACCGCCCGGCGAATCGAGGAACTGGAGGGGCAGCTGAAAGGGATCGACGCTGAACTGGTGCGGACACGCGAAGCGCTGGCAGCTGCAGAGGCCGGGCGGGCTGAAGCGGTAGCCGCCGCCGCTGCGCCGGCAGAGGCTCCGATGGCTGCCGCCGCTGAGCCAGACCCCAAACTGGTCTGGGAGGTCAGCTATCTGAGGGCGCGCGCCCGCGCGCTGGAAGCAGAACTCGCTATGGCGGCTGTGGGCGTGGTGGCCGTGCCGCCATCAGCCGCGCCCGAACCTGCGCCGGAACCCGCCAAGCCGGCTGCCACCGCTGCGCCGGATGATCCGGTGGAAGAGGAGCTTGCCCGCCTGCGTTGGCGCAACCGCTATCTCGAAGGACGACTCGCCTATTTTGAGGGAGACGTTGAAAACGCCGCCGAGGAAGCGGCAGCCGCAGGCGAGGCGCCGGAAGAGACAGGCCAGCCTGAAGCTGCCTCAGCGCCCGATACGGCAGCGGATCCGCAAGCGGCGATCGAGCCGCAGCGTCCGATGTCGCTGGAGGGTCCCATGGCCCACCCGGCCGATGATCTTACGCTGATCGGCGGCATCGGGCCGAAAATCCAGGAAGTGCTGAATTCCCTCGGCATCTGGCATTATGACCAGATCGCCGAATGGACGCCGGAAAATGTCGCCTGGATCGACGACTACCTCAACTTCAATGGCCGCGTTGCCCGCGAGGGCTGGGTCGAGCAGGCCGCCGTTCTGGTCGGCGAGGGCGCTGAGAGCTGACCCTGTTCACATTCAGCAGAGGTTCACGCCGCCATGATTAGGTCTGCCGGTGTTTGATTGCTTTTTGACGGATGAGGCGTAACGTCGCCCAAGTCCGGTTCAAGGGAGAGACAGGATGGTCGAGCGGATTGAATTTGATAACGAGATTCTCGCAGGCGCGCCGCGGGTCCGTATGTCCCGCCGTGCGATCATTTCAGGCATTGCAGCGGGCACGGTGTTGCCGTTCGCGGCGGCCTGTTCCACCAATCCGGAAACCGGCCGCAGCCAGTTCCTGCTGATGGGCGATGCGGAAGTCGCCGGCATGGCCGCCGCAGCCTGGACGGATATGAAGACACAGGTGCCGCAGACTTCGAATGCGGCGCTGCGCAACCGTGTTCTCAATGTCTGGAACCGCACCGCCAAGGGCGCGCGCCGCGACCATGAACAATGGGATGTGGCTGTCTTCGACACGGACGACATCAACGCCTTCGTCATGCCGGGCAACCGGGTTGGCGTGTATCGCGGCATTACCGAGTTCACCGAGAATGACGACCAGCTGTCTTCGGTTCTCGGACATGAGGCAGGCCATGTCACCGGCCGGCACGCCGCCGAGCGGATGTCGGTGGCGATGGCCGCGCAGGTCGGGATGCTGGCCGGGCAGATTGCCATCGCCCAGTCGGATGAACTCAGCAAGTATGGCACCGCCATCGGCGCGCTCGGCGGGGCGGCGGTGCAGTTCGGCGTGATCCTGCCCTACAGCCGCAATCACGAGCTTGAGGCGGACCGTCTCGGCGTCGATTACATGCACAATGCCGGCTATGACGTGCGCCAGTCGGTGCGGCTGTGGGAGCTGATGGATGCCCAGTCGAAGGGCCAGCGCCCGCCGGAATTCATGTCGACACACCCCGACCCGACCCGCCGCGCAGCAGAACTGCGCCAGTATATCAACGCCCGCGGCTATGCGCTGATGTAGTGTCCGGGGATATCCCGGATTGGCCCGGTCGCAGTGGCGACCGGGCTTTTTCATGCGCGCCGCTTGACCGGGCAGGGCCTTTCAGCCATACGCGCCGCTTCTGCGGGAGGCCGCCAGCCTGACCGCGGAGCCTCGTTATCAACCGGGCGGATCGAAAGACCACCGCCCCTTCGCCAAGTTGTGAGGACAAGATGGCTAAGAAACTGCTGGGGCAGCTGAAGCTCCAGATTCCGGCCGGCAAGGCCAACCCGTCGCCGCCAGTGGGCCCCGCCCTCGGCCAGCGCGGCATCAACATCATGGAATTCTGCAAGGCTTTCAACGCCCGGACCCAGGGTATGGAAGAAGGCCTGCCGACCCCCGTGGTCATCCAGTATTATCAGGACAAGTCGTTCACCTTCGTCACCAAGACGCCGCCGGCCACCGTGCTGCTGAAGAAGGCGGCTGGCCTGAAGCTTGGCAAGAAGCCGGCATCGGGCTCGAAAAAGCCGGGCTATGACAGCGTCGGCAAGGTGACGATGGAGCAGGTGCGCGAGATCGCGAAGGTCAAGATGGAAGACCTCAACGCGAACGACCTCGACGCCGCCACGAAAATCATCGCCGGCTCCGCCCGCGCGATGGGCCTTCAGGTTGTGGAGTAATCGACATGGCGACCAAAGGTAAGCGCGCCCGCGCAATCGAGCAGTCCGTCGACAAGACCAAGCTCTACACCATCCCCGAAGCCGTGAAGCTCGTGAAATCGAACGCCAAGGCGAAATTCGACGAGTCGATCGAAATCGCGATCAATCTCGGCGTCGATCCGAAATATGCCGACCAGCAGGTCCGCTCGGTGGTGAACCTGCCAGCCGGGACCGGCAAGAACATTCGCGTGGCCGTGTTCGCCAAGGACAAGAAGGCCGAAGAGGCGCTCGCTGCCGGAGCCGACATCGTCGGGGCCGAAGACCTGTTCGAGAAGGTCAATGGCGGCTTCATGGATTTCGACCGCGTGATCGCGACACCGGACATGATGGGCCTCGTCGGCCGTCTCGGTAAGGTGCTTGGCCCCCGCGGCCTGATGCCGAACCCCAAAGTCGGCACCGTGACCCCGAACGTGGCCCAGGCGGTCAAGGACGCCAAGGGCGGCGCCGTCGAGTTCAAGGTCGAGAAGGCCGGTATCGTTCATGCCGGCGTCGGCAAGGCAAGCTTCTCCGAAGCCGATATCGAGAAGAACGTTCAGGCCTTCCTCTCCGCGGTCGTCAAAGCCCGCCCGTCCGGCGCGAAAGGCACTTTCGTACGCAAGATCTCCCTGTCGTCCACGATGGGGGCCGGCGTGATGATCGATCTGGCCGAAGCCAAGAGCTGAGTTCGGACCGCAGGATCCGGACAAATCCACAGGGCCCGGGGCAGATCCTCTGCTCCGGGCTTTTTCGTGCCCCTGTGAAAAAATGTGGGCCGGGGGTTGCGGACCTCTGGAAAAACCGTTAACTGCCGCCGCTTGACGGGAGTTCTCCGATGTGCATCGGCGGCCTCCCGTTTTCCTGTCCAAGACCATAGGCCATCCCTTTGCGGGGATGCGAAGGGCCCCCGGGCCACCTGTGCAGACGGGGTGAGGCGTTGAAACGGTTCGGAATTTTCTGGAATTTTCCAGGAAATGCAAGCCGGGCAGGCCAATCCCTGGGCAGGCGCTGGATCTCCCGCAAGGGGTGAAGGCGATCACCAGGGCGGCCGGATGGTCCGGACGCCTCAATGGAGACCGCAATGGATAAAGCTGGAAAAAGCGCGGCCCTGGAGACCCTGAAAGGGGTGTTCGAGGAGTCGGGCGTGGTCATCGTGACCCATTATACCGGTCTTACCGTGGCGGAAATGACGAAGCTGCGTGGCATGCTCCGCAAGGACGGCGCGCACTTCAAAGTGGTCAAGAACCGCCTGGCGAAAATCGCGCTGGGCGGGGCAGGTGGCGATCAGGCGCAGGCGCTCTTCCAGGGCCCGGTTGCCATCGCCTACTCGCCGGATCCGGTGGCAGCTGCGAAAGCGGCTGATGAGTTTGCGAAGGAAAATTCCAAACTCGTCATCATCGGCGCCGTGATGGGTGAGAAGGTGCTCGATGCCAATGGCGTCGAAGCGCTCGCAAAACTGCCGTCCCTCGACCAGCTGCGTGGCAAGCTTATCGGGCTCATCCAGGCTCCGGCAACGAAAGTTGCAGGCGTCGTCCAGGCCCCGGCATCTCAACTTGCCCGCGTGGTGTCTGCTTATGCGTCGAAAGACGCTGCGTAAGACGCCCGTTTTCGCAACATCAAGACCTAACAACCGAACCAAACAGGAATCAAAACCATGGCAAATCTTGACAAGATTGTCGAAGACCTCTCGGCTCTGACCGTTCTGGAAGCCGCTGAGCTCGCAAAACTGCTCGAAGAAAAGTGGGGCGTTTCTGCTGCTGCTCCGGTGGCTGTCGCTGCCGCTGCCGGCGGTGCTGCTCCGGCCGCTGCTGTTGAAGAGAAGACCGAATTCGACGTCGTTCTCACCGATGCCGGCGCGAAGAAAATCGAAGTCATCAAGCTCGTCCGCGAAGTCGTTCCGTCGCTGGGCCTGAAGGAAGCCAAAGACCTCGTCGAAGGCGCCCCGAAGACCGTGAAGGAAGCTGTTGGCAAGGCTGACGCTGAGGAGCTGAAGAAGAAATTCGAAGCTGCTGGCGCGAAAGTCGAGCTGAAGTAAGCGCGGCAGCGTTGTATCCGGGGGGCGTTCGCGCGAGGCGCCACCCGTTCAAGGAATTGCGCGGCGGTCTCCGTTTGGGATCGCCGCGTACTCGCGTTCTAATCACAGGCCGCCGGCACATGGGCTGGCTGGCCGAAAGACTGGGAACCTGGGATGGCACTCTCCTTCACGGAAAAGAAACGTATCCGCAAAAACTTCGGCCGAATTCCCGAAGCCATCGAAATGCCAAACCTGATCGAGGTCCAGCGCGAGTCCTACGAAGCCTTCCTGCAGATGAACACGCCGCGCGAAAAACGCACGGATGATGGTCTCGGCGGTGTCTTCAAATCGGTCTTCCCGATCACGGACTTTTCCGAACGCGCGACGCTCGAATATGTCTCCTACGAATTCGAACAGCCGAAGTTCGATGTTGAAGAGTGCATGCAGCGCGACCTGACCTTCCAGGCGCCGCTCAAGGTGCGCCTCCAGCTTGTCGTGTTCGATGTCGATGAAGACACCGGCGCGCGCTCCGTCAAGGAAGTGAAAGAGCAGGAATGCTATCTCGGCGATATCCCGCTGATGACTGAGAAGGGCACCTTCGTCGTCAACGGCACCGAGCGCGTGATCGTCTCGCAGATGCACCGTTCGCCGGGCGTGTTCTTCGACCATGACAAGGGCAAGACTCATGCCTCCGGCAAGCTGCTGTTTGCCGCCCGGATCATTCCCTATCGCGGTTCCTGGCTCGATTTCGAGTTTGACGCAAAAGACATCCTGAACATCCGCATCGACCGCAAGCGCAAGCTGCCGGCGACGACGATGCTGTATGCGCTCGGCTATGACACCGAGCAGATTCTCGACCAGTTCTATACCCGCTCGATCTACCGCCTCGACAAGAAGGGCTGGATCACCAGCTTCCGCGCCGATGCCTGGAAGGGCGTGAAACCGGACTTCGATCTCGTGGACGCCAAGACGGGCAAGGCTGTGGCCGAATCCGGCAAGAAGATCACGGCGCTGAAAGCCAAGCGCGTGGCGGAGAGCGGAACGGACGAAATCCGCGTTCCATCGGAAGCCCTGATCGGCAAATTCCTGGCGCGCGATGTCGTGAACCTTGAGACCGGCGAAATCTTCGGCGAAGCCGGCGATGCGCTGGAAGAGGCGATGATCGCCGAAATGCGCGAGTTCGGCATCAAGTCGATCGAAGTGCTGGACATCGATGCCGGCGGACGTGGTCCCTGGCTGCGCAACACGCTGAAGGCGGACAAGAACGAGACGCGCTTCGAGGCGCTGTCCGACATCTACCGCGTCATGCGCCCGGGTGAGCCGCCGACGCAGGAGGCCGCTGATGCCCTGTTCGGCCAGCTGTTCTTCGATTCCGAGCGCTATGACCTTTCAGCCGTTGGCCGCGTGAAGATGAACATGCGCCTCTCGGTGGCTGTGCGCGAATATGAGTCTGCTGAAGACAACATGCGCACCCTGCGCAACGAAGACATCATCGGCGTGATGAAGGTCATCCTCGACCTGAAGGACGGCAAGGGCGAAGTCGACGACATCGACAACCTTGGCAACCGCCGCGTCCGCTCGGTCGGTGAGCTGATGGAAAACAACTACCGCATCGGTCTCGTGCGCATGGAGCGCGCGATCAAGGAGCGTATGGGCGCGGTCGATATCGACACCGTAATGCCGCACGACCTGATCAATGCCAAACCGGTTGTCGCCGCGGTGCGCGAATTCTTCGGCTCCTCGCAGCTGTCGCAGTTCATGGACCAGACCAACCCGCTCTCCGAGATCACCCACAAGCGCCGCCTTTCGGCCCTTGGTCCGGGCGGTCTGACGCGTGAGCGTGCCGGCTTCGAGGTCCGCGACGTTCACCCGACGCATTATGGCCGGAT
>JBKBLD010000008.1:0-70056 GCA_046296675.1 Hyphomonas sp.
GGATTGGCTGCAGCGCGTTGAAGTAGGCCTGATCGGGCGTTTGCCGGTCAAGCGATGAGTGTGGCCTCTTCGCGTTATAAAAGAAATATACCGGCTGATCCCGGCGCGCGCATCCGGAACGCTGGCATAGGCCCGGAGATAGATCTCCTCGTATTTGATCGATCGCCAGAGCCGCTCGACGAAGACATTGTCCTTCCAGGCGCCGCGGCCGTCCATGCTGATCTCGATACCGCGGTCTTTCAGGATCTTCGTGAACAGGGTCGATGTGAACTGGCTGCCCTGATCGCTATTGAAGATCTCGGGGCAGCCATACCGGGCGACGGCTTCTTCGACGGCCTCGATACAAAAGCCCACGTCCATCGTGATCGACAGCCGCCAGGCAAGCACCCGGCGGCTGAACCAATCGACAACGGCGACGAGGTACACAAAGCCCCTCGCCATGGGGACGTAGGTGATGTCGATCGCCCATACCTGGTTCGGCCGGGTCACCGCCAGCTTGCGCAGGAGGTACGGGTAGACCTTGTGGCCGGGTTCGGGCTTTGACGTATTCGGCTTGCGGTAGAGCGCCTCGATGCCCATCCGCTTCATCAGTGTAGAGACATGCAGCCGCCCCACGTGCAAGCCTTCTCCAGCCAGCAAGTCCCGCAGCATCCGGCTGCCGGCAAACGGATAGTCGAGATGCAACTGGTCGATCCGCAGCATCAGCGCCAGGTCCGCCTCAGGCACTTCGCGCGGAAGATAGTAGACGCTGCCACGGCTGATGCCGAGCAGCGCCGCCTGGCGCTTGACGGACAATTTGTGTTTCCGGTCGATCATTTCTTTGCGCCCGGCAACAGACCTGCCTTCCCGAGCGCTCCTGACAAAAAATCATTCTCCAGTGCCAGCTGGCCGATCTTGGCATGAAGCTCCTTCAGATCAACGGCAGGGGCCTCTTCTTTCGGCGGGTCGCCAAAGACCCCGGTCGCCCCTTCGAGGAGCTGGTCTTTCCACTGCTTGATCTGGTTGGGATGAACATCAAACTGCTGCGCAAGCTCGGCGAGGGTCTGTTCACCGCGGACGGCAGCGAGGGCCACCTTCGCATTGAAAGCCGGACTGTGGTTCCGGCGAGGTCGTCTGGGCATGGATCGTCTCCTGTGCTCGGCAAATTAGCCGATCTGCAGGCAGAAATCTCACCTAACCACCGTGTTCAGTTTTTCCCGAGCCACCTCTCTTTAAGTGGCGAAACGCAGGCCACAAGCTACCAGATATTCGAAGGTTGCATCATAGAATGCCTGCGGCCGCGTAGCGTCCTGCAAAATCGCCTTGCGGAGCAAAAAAATAACCATCCCCTGACGCGCCCGCGTGAGGGTGCGGTCATGTATGGTCTCCGCTATTTGTGGACGAGCGGGTGTTGAAGTTGGGATCACGGATGAGGAGCAGCTCGGGTTGGTGCAAACTGACAAATCGAGAGATTGGGAACATCATTTAGCCGAACGATCCTCATAGTCGAAAATCGGCCCCGTCTGACCCACCGCCTCAGCCGGCGCGGTCATGCCGAGTTGCCCAGCGAGCCCTCCTCCCCGCCGGGCCTTTCGCGCCACCTGTTCGATAAAGTACGCAAACCGCCTTTGTCCGAGAGCGTGCGCCGTTTCCCGTTCGCCCTCTGGGATCGGGTCGGTCCGGGTCAGCCAGTAGAGTACAAACTGCCCGAGCGTCTCAAGGCTGAGCGCGACATCGCGCTCGATCTCGCCCTGCCGAACTTCAAAATTGTCGAGACGTTGCAGCAGGCGCTCTTCGAGCCGCAACCTGATCGCCGGCTGGAAGTATTCATCCAGCGCCTTTTCGATGACGGCGTTCTTCGTCACGCCGGGACGGCGCGTTTCGGCTTCAAGGCGTGCAAGCAGGTCAGGGCGAAGGCGCAGGTTCAGCCGGGGTTTACCCATGTTAGAAATCCGGAAGAAAATCTTTGTCGCCCTGGTCAAGACCAGCGACCCGGCGCACGTCGTCTAAATTTGGCGCCAATTCGACACCGCCCTCTTCCGGGATATTGGCTTCCGGCAGTTCAAGCTCCGGCTGTAGGCCGAGACCGCCGTCTCCTTCACCACCGGCGCCGCCCTCACTGCTCCCTGGGGTGCCGCTGCCGGCATTGACATTTTTCCAGTCATGGCTTCCGGAGGTGTGCAACCGCGCGACGGGCGCCGGCGCCAGTACCCGGTCGGTGAAATTTCCGTCTTTGAAATAGCGAAGCTTCTTCGCACGCACCGGCGGGGCACCGGACACCATCACGATTTCGTCGGTGGCCGGAAGCTGCATGATCTCGCCAGGCGTCATCAGCGCGCGCTGGGTCTCCTGCCGCGAAACCATCATGTGTGAGAGCCAGGGCGAGAGCCTGTGGCCAGTATAGTTCTTCTGCGAGCGCAACTCCGTCTTGGTGCCGAGCGCTTCGGAGATCCGCTTGGCGGTGCGCTCATCATTGGTCGCGAACGCGACGCGGACATGGCAGTTGTCTAGGATTGCGTTGTTGGGCCCGTAGGCTTTTTCGATCTGGTTCAGCGACTGGGCCACGAGGAATGCCCGCACGCCGTACCCGGCCATGAACGCGAGCGCTGTCTCGAAGAAGTCGAGCCGCCCGAGCGCCGGAAATTCGTCCAGCATCAGGAGCAGCTTGCGCCGGGACGGATCGGGTTCTTTTTCTGTCAGCCTGCGCGCAATCTGGTTCAGGACAAGCCGCATCAGCGGCTTGGTGCGCGAGACATCCGACGGCGGACAAGCGAGGTACAGGGATAAAGGTCGCTCGCCCGACACCAGGTCATCCACGGACCAGTCACTGACCGAGGTCACCTCAGCCACGACGGGATCGCGGTAGAGGCTGAGAAAGCTCAGCGCGGTCGAGAGCACGCCGGAGCGTTCGTTCTCCGACTTGTTCTGGAGTTCGCGGGCAGCCTGGGCTACGACAGGGTGCACGCTGGCGCCAAGGTGAGGTGTCGTCATCATCAGCCGGAGTGTGGCGGCAAAGCTCCGGTCCGGATCTGAAAGGAACTTCGCGCATCCGGCGAGGGTCTTGTCTTCCTCAGCGTAAAGGACATGCAGGATCACGCCGACAAGCAGGGCGTGACCTGTCTTCTCCCAATGGCTGCGGCGTTCGAGTGAGCCCTCGGGATCGACCAGGATATCGGCGATGTTCTGGGCGTCGCGCACTTCGCTGTCGCCGCGCCGGACGTCGAGCAGCAGATTGTAGCGCGGGCTTCCCGGGTCGGTCGGATCAAAGCGAATGCAGTCAGAAAAGGTCGAACGCCATCCCGATGTCAGGGTCCAGTTTTCTCCCTTGATGTCATGGATGACGGCGCTGCCTGTCCAGGAGAGGAGGGTTGGCACGACCAGGCCAACGCCCTTGCCGGAACGCGTCGGCGCAAACGCCATGACGTGCTCGGGGCCCGCATGCCGGAGGTAGGCGCCGCGATAGCGTCCGAGGAACACGCCGTCCTTCCCGAGCAGCTTGTGCCGGCGCAAATCCTTCTTCGTCGCCCAGCGCGCTGACCCATAGGTCGTCACGAACTGTGCGTCGCGGCTGCGGATCACCGAGCCGGTCACGGCAACAAGGATTCCGAAAAGGCCGCCGCTTGCAGCAATCAGTCCTGCTTTCGCAAAAACGTCCGGCGCGTAGGCTTCATATGCGTACCACCACTGGAACAGCCGCCAGGGCAGATAGACTGGCCGGTCACCAATCACTAGCCATGGCGCGCCCAGTCCCGGCTGGTAGCCGAGGGCTTCGGCGGTCCACTGGACAGCGTACCAGTGGGTGAGAACAATCACGACCAGCACAACGCTGACCTGTCCAAGCAGAATTTTTCCAGGATTCATAAGCGGCGACTCCAGCCTCACAATGGAGGCGGCATAATCAACCAAGCCTACGCGGACTGCCTAGTTGGACGCGGTACAAGGGCGTGCAATCCGGAGCAGAGCGTAATGAAAGCAACGAAACTATCGTTGCCCGATCCCGCGGGGATTCATTTTCCGGTCAGCGCGCAACTGATCGATCGTCTCGAGCGAACAGGCTTCAACAAGGGCCCCTCTCTTCGCCCGCTCGCCAAGCCAGGCGAGTTCTTCAGCCGTGATGGCATAATGCTCTGAGTAGCGCGCATCGACATAGGCGCGTTTGAGTAGCTCAAACAGGCGCCGGTCATGCTTCGTCTCGCGCGGCCAGACGGTAATCAGGTCCGGGTCGATCTGTTCGGCCAGGGAGCGGAGGAATTTGATGCTGTGGGTCGAAGGGGAGTAGTTCGTCTTTACAAGGAGGAAGCAGGTGTAGGCGCGCTCCACGGCCTGGTGGAGGAGGAGCGCAGCATCTCTTAGAACCTGATCTTGGATACTGTCTCGCGAAAGTTTTAGCGAGTGCTGAGCCAGCGGCATCCAAAAATCATTATGCTTCAGCGCTGTCGCCAAGATGTCTTCAGCCGTTTTCGGCTTAGGCGTGATGAAGGGCGTGCTGCCCTTGAGATCGTAGAGCGCGATGCCTTCCCTGATGATGGGGAAGGTGGTCGAGGTCGGTTCGCATGCAGGCATCTTAGGCAGGCCCGCCCCTCATGCAAAGCGCCAATACTGTCTTCGATTGAACCCTGCCCCAGAGGCATGACGCATGCCGCTGCGTCGAACGAAATGAAAGGCTGGGGTTGGTAGAATCATCTCCGGACCGGCCTGTTTTCACCTTTCGAGTCCGCGCTGGATCCCGATGGTCCAGCTGACGCCCGGCGCTGTCCGCCTGAAATTCATTGCCCTGCCCCGATGGCGTTCCAGTTCCGGCCTCCAGGGCACCAGCGCGAACTCCCTGGCATTGCCGATCACTGCGAAACGCCCCTGCCCAAGGTCAATGGCCTTCTCGAACCGCCCTTCAAACCTTTCCCCCTGTGCAAGCTCAACAGCCCGCCGCTCCGTTACAGATGTCAGGACGCCGGATGCCCGTCGCAGCTCCATCGCCCGAAGGCGGCTTCGGAGCGTCTCGCTAATCTCGCTGTCTCCGCTCTCAAGCCAGCCCTTCTGACGAAAGAATTCCAGCCGGGCTTTCCGGGCTGCAACCAGATGATCGCCCGGCAAGGCGCCCGCTTGCATGTCGAGCCAGGTGAGTCCTGAGTGGCGGATCTGGTCGTTAAGAGGCAACCATGACCGGACCTGAAGCTCGACGCGGCCGGTCCGGCTTGCATCATACGCCATCGCCCTCTCGGTAAAGTTCTCAGGGATGGACCATGTGCCGTCACTGCTCCGCTCCGCAGTGCCATCGCGCCTCAAGGCCTCGAGCCGCCTGATATGCCCCTGCCTCCAGACCGGTGTCGAACCCGGTTCTGCATCTGCGTGAAGCGTGTCCGAATACAGCCCGCCAGAGCGCTGCGCGATGCGCGCAATCGAAGCGTCGATCTCCCTCAGCTTTGCCCGCCGCGTGCCCAGCTCGACAACGGCGCCGTCTGGCGGGATCGACCCCGGCTCACTGAAACCGATATCCACCATCCAGCGGCTGCCATGGAAATCCTCAACCACAAGGCTCCTTCGGTCGCGGAGTTCATCTTCCGGCAATGACATCACGACGGTCCCGAGAAGGCGTTCCTGTCCGTGTGCGCCGGGTTCAAACAGGCGCAGATTATGATCCGGTACATTGTCCCGGCCTTTTGCCGCCAGCGCCCGGAGCACATCGCCGCGATGGCCCAGCGCTTTCAGGGACGCATCCCAGCCGGGTTTCAGACGCCAGGCATCCCTGCCGGCCGGTGAGGCAAGTCTCAGCCTTTCGAGATGGTGCAGCCTCGCCCTGCGGAGTGCCTCATCAAACCGCCCGCCCGGACCGGATGCGGCGGAAACCCGGACGAGCCCGTCAGACACATCCGCGAGGATGGCCCGGTCGAGTCCAGTGAAGCGTTCCTTCGTCACTTCGCTTTGCCGGGCCTGCGCGATCTCAAGGTCGCGCCGGGGCCCGAGGCGTTCGGTCACGATGTCCTGAGCGCGTGAAGCAAGCCCAGTACGGATATAGTCCGGCACGATGACAAGGTCTTTCCCGTCTGCGTCCTTGCCGCGGATCACAATATGAGTATGGGGATGGCCGGTATTGTAGTGATCGACGGCGAGCCAGTCGAGGCGTGTTCCGAGATCGGATTCCATCTGTGCCATCAGGGCGCGGGTGGTCTCCTTCAGATCGCCGAGCCGGGCGCCGTCTTCGGCCGACACAATAATACGAAACTGATGCCGGTCGTCTTCGCAGCGCGCGACGAACCCGTCCGCATCCGGCATTGTGCCTTCCCGGCTGTATAGTTCGCCGCCAGAACCGCCTCTCTCAACACCATCGCGCTGGATATAGCCGAGATGGGCTTTCAGGGCGCCGGTCGCGCCCCCTTTGGGCGCCTTTGAAATATGGGTCTTCACGATGACCCGTCGCATACGGAAGTCCGGCAGGCGACGCCTACGCATTTCAACAGACCGGGCGCTCGCCCCGCCGCGCCCCAGGCCGGCGCCGGTGAACCTCGCTTTCCCGGTCCTGGACCCGAGCCGGGCTGCGGCCTTCTTCAGCCGCTGCGAAAACCTTGCCTCGCCGACGCGTCCCCGGTCTCTGATACGTCCCAGCCGGGGCGTGAAATCATCCGTCATATGAATATTCTCCAACGAGGATATGGCGCCAGTCGAGCCTGCTGCAGGGGCAGGCGATCCCGCAAAAACCGGCGTCTCGACCCGGTGCAAAGGGCACCGAAAAATCGTTGTGCAGACAAGGCGCAAGGCAAGGCCTGGCGCCAGCGCTTTTAACTTGCCCTACCGGGTCCGCTTTGGAGACGCCTGCTCCGCCTTGCAGCGCTTTGCATGGCTCTGTGATCCTGTCAGTTCCCGAAGGTGATGAGGGGACGGGCGACGCCGTCCAGGTCTTCGACGTCAGTGACGCCGAAATACCGCCCGTCCAGCGAATCGGGATGCGGCGCCAGAAGGAAGAACTCTCCCCCACCCAGACGCAGGCAGCCCTGCCAGACAGGCAGAAAGCGCCCCCTGGAATCCACCTCCCGCGCGATCGCGGCATGCTTGCCATTGATCAGGACAACGCTCCCTTCGCGGCAGATTTCATCACCGGGAACGCCGGCAACCTGCTTCAGAAGCGGCCAGTCCGTGCCCACAAATCCCTCCGCCTCGGCCCATTCCGCCTGAGCGCTCCTGGCTGAGACGACGACCCATCGGCCCCTGGTGAACGGGTCGCCGCTCAGCCAGAACAACCCTTGCGGCGCGCTGCCTGTCCGGTTCCAGATCAGCCGGTCTGGTGGATCAAACACAAGACCGAACAGGGCCGCTGTCCCACCGAGAACAAGCGCCAGAGCGTAGCCTGACCTCATTTTTGGTCCCTTATCTTTTCAGAGGTGGAGGCGTAGGCATTGCGCTCCGACCAGCGGATGAGTTCAGGCTTCGGATAGAAGACCCGCGCGCCATGCTTGCGGTAATTTGGCCCGCGCCCTTCGCAGCGATAATGATCAAGCGTCGAGCGCTTCAGCCGCAGAAAGGCGGCGGCTTCCGTCACGCTCAGAAGCTCGGGCCAGTCCTCGTCTCCGCGATTGTCGGATCTCTGTTTCGTCATTGTACGCCGCTCCTTTTCTCTTCCGGGCGACGCCGAAGATTGGCGGGAACTGCACGGCTTTGGAGGGAGAAAATGCGCCCTTCGCATATTCTCCCTCCAGAAATCCGGCACGCGAAAGCCGCCCCGGAGTGGTCTCCGGGGCGGCTCGGGGTTGATGGCTTCCAGCCTCAGTCCCTGGGGTTCCAGAGGATCACGTGGCGGCCTTTCTTGCCTTTGACGGGCGCGAGGTTCGCATAGATCTTGCGGGGCCCGATCTGTGGGTCTGCGAGGGTGATCGAAACGTATTCCCTGCCGCTTGCCTTGGCTTTCCGGAGCCATCCACCGCCGATTTCGGTCGAGGTTTCACCGGCGAAGATGCGGTAGTCCGGTTGACCGTCTGCGGCTTTCTCCGCGTTCTTCTCGATGCGGATCGGGCTTGCGAGGTTCATCATTGCGAGGGCGCCTTCGAAGCCGGTCTTGGTTTCGCTGACATATCCGAGTGCGTTGGCCATAGTGTAGTTCCTTTCGTTTGCTTGCCGTCCCGGGGACCCCTTGTCCCCGTCGACGCCGGACCGCCCGGACGGCGCAGGCCGGTCCTGAACCCGCTCTCTTGCGCGCTTGCTTATCCGAAAAGTGGGAACCACTTTTCGGGCAAGCGCGAGGCGGGGCGTAGCGCAGCGGAGCACCGGCCCGCAGAAGAATTTTGCTGCGCGAGGAATGCGCCGCAGGCGCAGGGGAAAATTCTTCGATAGGGCCGGTTTCAGGACCGGGCTGCGTCGTCCAGGTCACACGGCAAGAGACGGGAACAAGGGGTCCGGAGCCGGGTGCGGGGAAACGGAAGGCGCGCAGCTGGCCGGCCATTCCGGATGCCAGGCGATCCCGCAGACCGGCGATTTTTTTTCTCGCCCTGCCCCGGTGAACCACGCTTGTCCCGTTTGATCCGCAGACGAATGTGAGGCGGAAAAGCCGCCCGATGCCGAGGCACCGGGCGGCTCCGTTATCCGCCTGACAGGAGACTGAATTCTTCAGGCGGCGTCTGGCTGGTCAAAGGTCTCGGCGGTGGGTCCAGCTGCGTCATCGCGCCCCTCAAACAGCCGGGCAATCCTCGCCCAGGCATCCGCAGGCGCGGACCCCGCGCCGTCCACTAGGCGGGTTGGCGGCACCTGCATCCATCCGGGGCGCCAGTCCGGACTGGGCGCGCAACCTTCGCCCGTGATCCGGTTTCCGATGACCTGCTTCTGCTCTCTGGCGGTGTCGGCTGCGCAGGTTTCGGCAAGGGACTTCGACCCGATATCAGCGACCATCGCATTGATCGCCCGCCGGTCGCGGGTGAGGTCGAAGAAGGCCGCATCCGGGCGCCAGTAGGCAGACAGGTCCGTCTCGCAGACATGCAGGACGGCCTCGACCAGCGGCCCGCCCGGCTCAAGGGTTTCGGCCATCGCGAGCGCCAGCACCTCCATGACTTCCGCATCCGACATGGCGAGCAGCGCGGCAAACACTTCGCAGAGCCGGTAGGCATCACCGCTGCGCCGCGCCTCACCGGACAGGCCGAGCGCCTCGAACAGGGACGCAATACGTTCGCGCTTTGCCTCAAGTTCAGCGGCGGCTTTCGACACCTCAAGGCTCGCCCGCGTCTCGTCCTTCCGGCTGGCGCAGTGGTGAGGCCGCACGTTCCAGAGCGCGCTGCCGGTCATCGCATGGGCCACCATCAGGCGCAGCGCGATAGCGGGTTGGGCGATGAGGCTTGCTTGCGCGGCGCCGTGCCGGTGCAGGAGGATATACTCCGCCAGCGGGCCGGACATTTCCGGTTTGATGAGGCCCACTCCTTCCGCCCCTTTCCCCTTCTTCGCTGTGTCCTGCCGCCGCGCCTCCGCCTGAGAGATGTACCCCTCATGGAAGGTCACGGTGCCATCATGGCGGAGTTCGACGAACACCTTACCGCCCTGCTTCCGGGATTTCGTCTGATAGTCCCAGCGATGGAAGTAAAGGCCGCGCTCAAGGCAGACGGCATCCTTCCAGCCTGCGGCAAGGCAGGCATCGATGCGCTGCGCTACCGCTGCCATCTGCGCGGTCCAGAACGCGTCCGGATCGGCGAACACGCCCTGCTCGCCGAACAGGTCGGCGGTGACCTGGCCATCGAAGCTCGCAAGGTCGAACAGGGCCTTGTCCATCGTGATGATCGACCCGCCCGTGATCCATGCCTTGCAGTTTCGCCCGAGCGGCGCGCGGACGTCTTCGCTGTTAAAGAGCCGCAGCCATTCGGCCTGCCGGGCGGGTGTAGCGAGCGTCAGTGCCCTGATGGTCTCGCGGTCAATGTCTTCATCGGCGTAGAGCTTCCGGATCGGGGCGCTGAGGCTCGCGAGCGCCAGCACGCGACGTACGCCAAGTTCGGTGACACCGAAGAAGCCTGCTATCTCCTCGACGCTGCGACCTTCGTTGTGAAGTTTCCGGAAGGCTGTGTATTGCTCCATCTCGGTGGCAGGCAGCCGGGCCACGTTCTCGATGATCGAGGCTTCGATGGCAGAGGCAGCGTCGCCTTCGGGCATGATCGCGCAGGGCACCAGCGGGTCGCTGCCTGTCTCCTTCGCGATTTCAAGTAGCGCAAAGTACCGGCGGCGTCCGGCAACAATGCCGTAGCCTTCGCCCTCCTTTCGGACGAGCAGCGTCTGGCGGATTCCCTTCTCCCGGATGGAAGGCAGGATGTCGGAGACATCCGGCGCCTTGCGGCCATGGCGCATGTTGAGTTTGGAAATGCCGAGCGTGCTCAGCTTGATGTGTATCAGGTCAGGTTGTGACATGGGTAAATCCTCAGAATGGAAACAGGTGTTGAGGGGCAAGAGCGAGACCCAGCCGCCAGGGCGGCAGGTGCCAGTTGACCCGCACGAAAGGCGCGCCGAAATAGTCCAGCGACGCATCCGGCGCGCTGGCGCCGAGATCGAAATCCCGAATGGTCAGATCGGGCCTTCGCCCGGCGACCCAGATCCCGGTGACAAACCCCTGCTCGATGTCGAGCGTCAGCGAGGGACGCGGGCCGAGAAGCTGTTCGAAAATGTCCGGCATCACGTGCCCTCCGGCGCGTTGGCATGTGCGGCAAGCTGCGCCAGCGCCTCACGGGCAGCGGCGATGGCCTCCGGCAGGAGTTCGTTCGCGACCCCGGTGAGGTAGCTGTTGTCCGTGCCGGGATAATTGTCTTCGACGCCCCAGAGGCTTGCCGCATGGGGCGCGAGCTCAACGCCCTCCAGCGAAACGCTGAGCACGATCCCGCAATAGAACCAGTCTCCCCTGCGCCAGCCTTGCATGATGGCTTCAGCCCTGGCCTGCGCGTCGGCGAAGCGCTCGCGGAAGTTGTTCCCCGGCCCGATGAACCCGGGCGCGTCTATATATAGCGAGGGCCAGAAACCTTCCTGACGCTGGTCGGGCGCGTCCGGACAATCGTCCGGCACGATCCGGGCCGTGACGGTGAAAGGTCCGGACTGGCAGGTGATGACATCGCCGGGGCAAACGAAGGCAGCAAAACTTGTCGTGAACATGGATATGCCCTCCCTCACCGCGACCAGAAGACGTGGACTTCGTCGAAGCCCGTCTGGAACACGATGATCTCGCCATTGAGGGCCATGTCCCGCGCGAGCGCCTGCCAGTCGATGTAATAGCTGAGGCTTTCCGGCATCGTCGTGCCAAGTTCGTTGTGAAGTTCTTCGGCGAAGTCGGCGGCGCTGCGATACTCGCCTGCATAGTCCTCAAAGGCGGCGCGCGCCTGTTCAAGGTCGCAGCCATAATGCTGGTAGATGCGCGCGGCGAGTTCGCCATATTCGGCGATGAACCCGGCAAGGTCGCACACGGTCTCAAAGGACGCGTATTCGGAAAGGTGCGCGCCCTCGAAGCCTTCATAATCGTGGATGGCCCATTCCTCGGCATCCGGCTCCGGGCTCGCGGCCAGCATGGCGCGAACCTGTCCCCTGATCTCGTCAGGCATGGTGGCCTCGATCCAGCGCCCGTGCAGGCAGCCATTATTGTAAGCTGCAAGGCAGGCAACGTAGATGCGAGGCCGATCCGGCAGAACCGGTGCGGCGATTGCCGAATGGGCTGGGGTGGGGTGTGGGTCAGTCATGTCAGTCTCCTTCCCCGCCCGCGTTCTTTTCCCGTCAGTCGGGTGGGCGGCGGAGAGGTGCTCGGCCGGAGCGCATCAGGGCGCCGCGCAAGGGGTGCTGAAGGTAAGTGACCTGTAGACGACGATCCGTCACGACGAAGACCCGCCCCCTTGCGCGGCGACCGCGCTCTGGCAAAAGCACCGTCCGCCCACCTGACTGGGGAAGAGTTATTGAGGCGGAGGGAGACACGATCTGACCTGCGGAGCTCCGGCACGCCGGAGGCTCACGCTGGCATGACCGAACGGCTTGATCTTATGTCAGAGCGGCTCTGTGCCCGTGTCGAGCAGCGACAGGTACCGGCGGTATACAAAAACACGCCCACGGGCATTGCCCGTGATTTCTTCCACGATGCCCAGACCACTCAGGCGGCTCAGCGCAGCTGTCGCCGTCGGAAACGACACCCCTGCAAGGTCGGCAGCAGTCCCGATTGTCATGAGCGGACGTTTCTGAAGTATCCTGTGCAAGGTCTGCGCGCTGGATGTGCCGCGCCCGAGCCCGGCGATACTGGCGGCGTCTTCAGCAAAGATCGCCGAGATCGCGCGTGCCGCCTCATGTGCCTGACGCGCGACATCGCGCACGCCTGTCAGAAAAAACTCAAGCCAGGTCTCCCAGCGCCCCTGTTCACGGACCTCCTGCAAAAGTGCGTAGTAAATTGCCCGGTGCGTTTTGAGGTACAGGCTGAGGTAGAGCAGCGGCTCGTCGAGGATCCCCTGCTCACAGAGATACAGCGTGATCAGGAGCCGCCCGAGCCGGCCATTGCCATCGAGGAAGGGGTGGATCGTTTCGAACTGCACATGCGCCAGGCCCGCCTTGACCAGCGGCGGCAGACCAGAGTCCGTCTCGTGCAGGAAGGCCTCAAGATTGCTCATGAGATCGAGAACATGCTGGGGCGGCGGCGGCACAAAGAGCGCATTGCCGGGCCGTGTTCCGCCGATCCAGTTCTGCGAGCGCCGGAACTCGCCCGGCTGCTTTGTGCTTCCCCTGCCTGAAGACAGGAGGATGCCATGCATTTCCTTCAGCAGGCGGAGCGAAAGCGGAAACCCGCCCCGGATCCGGCCCAGGCCATGGTTCAGGGCGGCCACATAGGTGGACACTTCCTCGACGTCATCGAGCGGCACGCCGGGCGCAGCCTCATCTTCATAAAGCAGCAGATCGGACAGCGAGGACTGCGTCCCTTCGATCTGGGACGAGAGCAGCGCTTCCTTGCGGACATACATGTAGAGGAAGAGGGAGGTGTCCGGCGCGACGCTGCGCACGCCGTCGAGCCGGCCAAGGGCGAGCATGGCTTCGCTCGCAAGGACAGACAGGCTGGACATGTCGATCGGAGGCCGAGGCGGCAGATCCGGTGGCAGGAAGGCGCGCACGGTTTCACCGGTGACGGTGCTGGTCACCCACTTGCCCTTCCGGCCGGAATCGTCTGCAGCTGCCATTCTGGATCCTTTAATAGCGCCAAACCGTTATTAAAGGATAGCTGCTTTTACTTTAATAGTCTACCGGATCGATTAAAGGCCCCGCGCAATTCACCCCGAGACTTCGCACCCTCTGAGCCGGTATTCCAGGCTTCCCGACCAGCGACCCAGGCAGTTCAAGCCCTTATGTAAAGACTCGCGCCCCTCGCCCGAATCTTTCCAGACTACTCCATTATGGGACTACATATCCGCGATCTTCGTCAAAGCGAAGCCGCCGGGCTTTCCCGGCTTTGCGAGACCGAGCACCTGCTTGGCGCCCTGCCCGCGCCCGAAGCCGAAACCCGTATCCTCGCCGGTCTGCGCGAAGATCGTATCGCCGGTGCCATCTGGCTTAACCTTGAAGGTGAGACGGGCGTCATCCGAGCCATCCTCGTGACGGACAACGCAGGCTGGCAATCGGATGTCCTAGAACTGATTGCGGAAGCAAGCCTCTGGCTCACCTCTCGCGGCACGGCCCGCATCGAGTTCAAAGCCATCCTCCAGGACAAGGACCTGCTCGCCGGGCTCCTTGATATGCACTTCAAGGCAGACGCGCGCGCCAGCGTGATGCGCAGGCTCACCCCGGCCAGAAGCGCCGCCTGAACACGGCCATCAATCCAGCGCCCGCGACCCCTCTGGCCGCGAGCGCCTGAGATACCCAAATTCCTGAAATACCTGCGGCCAGTGGGAAGCGTGGGCGCGCGGCCCGCCGGCGAGACCCAGCCTCACGGCCGACAGACTCATAACCGGATCCTCATTGAGCCTCGCCGGGCAGCCCGGCATCGAACAATGTCAACACGTACAGAAATCTGGTCAGCCGGGCGAACAGCCCCGCGCCCATGGCGCGGGCGGGTCGCGAAAGGCTTACACACCTCCTCACGCTGCCTGCCGATCCCCGCCCATCCGCGCCCCGAGCAGCTCAACCAGATATCCGCCATCGCGAAGCCCTTCGGCCTTTCGGATGACGTAGCGCAGGGAGGCCCGCAGCGCGCTTACATCGGTGCCCCACTCCCCAGCGACGGCACCCGGGCCGTAGATGAGCGAAGCGATCTCCCGCTGGCTCATTCCGGCTTTGAGGCAGTCGAGCGCAATAACGCCGTTTCGAAGGATCTGTGTCGTCTTCGTCCAGCGGATGGCGGACAGGTCCGGACCTTCTCGGTAGAGGCGCAACGCTTCACGCTGGCGCTTATGCTTGCCCTCAAACGCAACTATGTCGGAGATCTGCAATTTCATCCGTACAGGCTCAATACTGAGTAGTGACATGCCTGTGCAACGGACCTGGACGATGCAGCCGTTTCTGCGGATCAGGAGATATTCCCGGGCGGCGCCGTCGGTGACATGTGTGATGCTGCAGTAAGGAACCGTTCGATCCCAGATATCGCAGCTTTGTCCCGGGTTGCGGGGTGTGCAGTCTACCTCGACCTGGTCGGGGAAAACGTAATGGCTCCAGACGGCGTCGGCTTCCAGCCCGTTCAGTTCAGGACCCGGCATAAAAACAAGCCCCCAGCGTTCCGCGAGCGTCTGGGGCACCCGGGACCGCAGTATCCGGATGTCAGCACACGGCGCGCGTTTTTCTGACATGTCCGACGGCCCCCGCTGGGCTGCATCTGCGATCAGACTGTCATTTCGCCGTGCATACTCCCAAGCCCACCGGTCGCGGGACAGGCTGGCGAGATAATCATAGGACGCCGTTTCAGAATTCGGCTGGATCGCGAAAGTCTTCATTTTCCACCTCCTCGCAGAGGGTGAAGCAAATTACGCGCCAAAATAGAATGCATTAACCTTACCGTGCGCGATAACGGGCACTTGCCGCGAAGTTAAATCGTGCGAACAGATCCGGTTCGGCCCGGCCTGCGGGTCACCTGACCTGAATACATCCTGCCCGGCGCTGCATGCCTTGGCATTGGCCTGCACCGAATGGCCTGCGGTCCAACTCATCTGAAACCGCAAAATCCGGGAAGCTCCTCGCATCAGAAGAGGTCCCGCCCCCATGAGCTACCGGTCGCACCACCATGAAACAGAATGCCGGCGCAGCCTGATGCTGCGCACCGCTTTCTGCCCGGTGGTCCGCGAGGCCCTGGACGCGCCTGATACGATCGAGGTGATGGCCAATCCCGACGACTCAATCTGGATTGAGAAAGCGGGCCTCGGCGTCATGGTGTCGGAGCACACCCTCGATGCGGCCGATCGGGAACGTGTGATCCGGCTGGTCGCCTCCGGCGCCGGTGACATCGTCAGGGCTGGCAGTCCGATTGTATCCGCAGAGCTTCCGGGAACCGGAGAGCGATTTGAAGGGCTTCTGCCACCGGTCTCGACCTCGCCCTGCTTTTCGATCCGCAAACCGGCGTCTGCGCCGTTCGGGCTCGGCGACTATGTCGACCAGGGCAGCCTGTCGCCTGCCCTCTGCGCTGCGCTGAAGGAAGCGCTCGCCGCGCGCGCCAACATCCTGATTGCGGGCGGAACGTCGTCGGGCAAGACGACGTTCACGAACGCGCTTCTGGCAGAGCCGGTTCTGGCCGGCGACCGGATCATCATTCTCGAAGACACGCGGGAGCTGCGCTGCGCAGTCCCCAACGCCGTCCAGCTGCGAACGCAGCGGGGCCGCGTCAGCCTTCAGGAGCTCGTGCGCTCCACGCTTCGCCTGCGCCCGGACCGGATCATTGTCGGCGAAGTGCGCGGGGCCGAAGCGCTCGATCTTCTCAAGGCCTGGAACACCGGCCATCCCGGCGGGGTCACGACGCTGCATGCCAATTCTGCAAAGGGCGCGCTGAGGCGGCTGGAACAGCTGACGCTCGAAGCAACGCCGCGCCCGCCTTTCGACCTGATCGCTGACGCCATTGATGTGGTCGTCTTCATGAGCCGCGCGACCGGTGCGCGCCGTATCGAGGAAGCGCTGCGCGTCCTCAGTTTCGACGGCGACGGCTATGTGACCGAGCCGCTCATTTCAAGGCCGCTTTCCCTCGTCCGACACGGAGACATCACATGACGACCAACATATCTGCGTGCGGTACACGACGCATTGGAGGGGCTGCGGTCCTTCTCGGACTGGCGGCGGCGCTGGCCCTGCCCGCACACGCCGCCGGCTCCGGCATGCCCTGGGAAGGGCCGCTCGACCAGATTCTTCTCTCGATCCAGGGCCCTGTCGCCCGGATCATGGCGGTGATCATCATCACCCTCACCGGCCTGACGCTCGCCTTCGGTGAGACGTCCGGCGGCTTCCGCAAGCTGATCCAGATCGTGTTTGGCCTCTCCATCGCGTTCGCGGCGACGAGCTTCTTTCTGACTTTCTTCTCATTCGGTGGCGGGGCGCTGATCTGATGACGGAGGGGTTCGAGATCCCGGTCCGCCGGTCCCTGACCGAGCCGGTCCTCATGGCGGGCGCGCCGCGAACGGCGGCGATTGTCATCGGGACCCTGGCGGCGGCCGTCGGGCTCGGCCTGCAGCTCTGGATCCCCGGACTGCTCATCTGGATCGCGGGACATTCTGCGGCGGTGTTCATGGCCCGGCGCGACCCGGACTTCATGACCGTCACGGCCCGCTCGATGCGGCACAAGGAGTATCTCTCATGCTGAACCTCAGAGAATATGCTGACCGCCCGAGGCTCCTCGCCGACTACCTCCCCTGGGCCTGCCTTGTGGCGCCGGGCGTGATCCTCAACAAGGACGGCGCGTTCCAGACCAGCTTCCGATACCGCGGCCCCGACCTTGAAAGCTCGACCGAGGCCGAACTCGTCGCTGTCTCCGCGCGCCTCAACAATGTCCTGCGCCGGTTCGGGTCGGGCTGGGCGCTGTTCTTCGAGGCCGTGCGCCGGGAAGCGCCGCCTTATCCCCAGTGCGACTTTCCGGATGCTGTCTCCTGGCTTGTGGATGAAGAACGCGCGATTTCCGCCGACGAAGCCGGCGCGCGCTTTGAAAGCGACTACTATCTCACGCTGCTCTGGCTGCCACCGGAAGACCTGGCCGGTCACGCCGAGCGCGCGCTCATCACCAAAGCGAAGTCAGAAGATGCCTCTGCCTGGCGTCAGCGGCTGGAGGAGTTCCAGCAGCAAGCCGCGCGGGCGTTCGATCTTCTCTCGACGGCGCTGCCAGAGATCGCGCGGCTGACGGACAGCGAGACGCTGACCTATCTGCATTCGGCGATCTCGACCAAACGCCACCCCGTCACCATACCGGAGCTCCCGGTCTTCCTTGACGCGGTGCTGGCCGATCAGCCTTTTACCGGCGGCGTTGCGCCCATGATCGGCAATGCGCATATCCGTACCCTGACGGTCCTCGGCTATCCCGCCTCGACCCTTCCCGGCATTCTCGATGAACTGAACCGTCAGGGCTTCGGCTATCGCTGGGTGACGCGGTTCATCGCGATGGACAAGGCCGAGGCCGAGAAACTCCTCTCGAAGAAGCGCCGCCACTGGGCGGCGAAGCGCAAGTCCGTCGGCGCGATCCTGCGCGAAACGATGTTCAATGAGCCGTCAACGCTTCTCGACAATGACGCTGACAACAAGGCGCAGGACGCCGACGCCGCGCTCCAGGAACTCGGCAGCGACCTTGTCGCATATGGCTATGTCACCACCACCGTCACCGTGACCCAACAAGACCCGAGGCTCGCCGACGAACAGGCCCGCAGTCTCGAGCGCATCATCAATGGCCGCGGGTTCACGGTGATTGCCGAGAGTCTCAATGCGGTCGAGGCCTGGCTCGGAAGTCTCCCCGGGCATCCTTATGCCAATGTCCGCCAGCCGGTTCTGCATACGCTTAACCTCGCCCACATGATCCCGGTCTCGGCGGTCTGGGCGGGCGATGCCTGGAACCGCTACCTCAATGGCCCTGCGCTGATCGAAGCCCGGACGGGCGGCTCGACGCCATTCCGCCTGAACCTGCACGCCGGCGATGTCGGGCACACAATGATTGTCGGGCCGACGGGCGCGGGCAAGTCGGTGCTGCTTTCGATGCTCGCCTTACAATGGCAGCGCTATGCCAGCGGCCAGGTCTTCATCTTCGACAAGGGCGGATCGGCGCGCGCAACGACGCTTGCGCTGGGAGGCCAGCATGTTGCGTTCGGCGCGTCCCGCCAGCCGGACCTGCAGCCACTCAGGGACATCGACAGCCCCCGAGGGGCAAACCTTGCCGCCGACTGGCTCCACGGGCTGATCGAACAGGCCGGGCTGAAGCTCACGCCTGACCTCAAATCCAGGCTTTGGGAAGGCCTGATGGCCCTTGCCTCGGCTCCGCCAAAGGAGCGCACCCTCACCGGACTCTCGCTGATGCTGCAGGACCGCGAGCTGCGCACCGCGCTTGAGCCCTACACGCTCGAAGGCCCTCTCGGCCGGCTACTGGACGCCGATGATGACACGCTGGCGCTCTCCCAGCTTGTCTGTTTCGAGATGGAAGAGCTGATGCACCTGTCGGGCGCCGCGCTTCCGGTGCTGACGCACCTGTTCCAGCGGCTTGAAGACCGGTTCGACGGAAGGCCGAGCCTGCTGATCCTCGATGAAGCCTGGCTCTTCCTCCACCATACCGCATTCGCGGCGCGTATCCGCGAATGGCTGAAGACGCTGCGCAAGAAGAACGTCGCAGTCGTGTTCGCGACCCAGTCGCTGGCCGACATAACGGCCAGCAACATCGCGCCTGCCCTGATCGAATCCTGCCCGACGAGAATTTTCCTGCCGAACGAACGCGCAGGCGAGCCGCAGATGCGCGAGGCCTATGAACGGTTCGGGCTCAATGCCCGCCAGGTGGAAATCATCGCCCGGGCGACGCCGAAGCGGGACTATTATTTCCAGTCGCCGAAGGGCTGCCGCCTGTTCGAGCTTGGTCTCGGCCCGGTCGCCCTCGCCTTTGCCGCAGCCGGCACGCCGGAAGACCAGGCCATGCTCGACCGCGTCATGGCCGAGACCGAAGGCGAAGGCTTCGCTGAGACATGGCTCCATGAAAAAGGCCTCGCCTGGGCGGCGGATCTCCTCGGCCAGTGGCCGGGTCGCCCTGCGCCCCCACCGGAAAAACCGGCCTCAGGGCCGCTCACGCTCCGTCCACACATCCTCGCCGCCGAATGAGCCCGCACATGCGCCGACACTTTGCCTGCCTCCTGCTTACAACCCTGCCGCTGGCCGCCCTGCCGGTAACCGGCCTCGTCGCCCCGCCGGCCGCCGCGCAGGTGACCGTCTATGACCCGGCCAACCATGTTCAGAACGTCCTGCAGGCGGCGCGCGCGCTCCAGGAACTTGAAGGCCAGCTCCAGCAGCTCGCCCATGAAGTCGAGATGCTGGAAAATATGGCGCGCAACCTGGAATCATTGCCCGGCTCGGTCAGCGACGCGGTCATCCGCCAGCGGATCGGACGGATTGAGGAGATCCTGGCCCGGGCTGAGGGGATCGGATATTCTGTCGAGGCGATCGGGCGGGATTATCCTACCGCCTATCCTGAAGATTACGGGGCCTCGCCGCCGCCCCGCCCGGTACTCGCCGAGGATGCCCGCGCGCGCTGGCGTCAGTCGCTGGGCGCATTTCGGGAAACCCTGGAAGTGTCCGCCGCTGCGCTTGAGAACAATGAGGCAGATGCTGAACTCATCCGGCGCCTCGTGAGTGAAAGCCAGGGCGCGGTCGGCGCGCTGCAGGCCGCACAGGCCGGCAACGAACTCTCCGCCATGACCGCGCAGCAGCTGATGCAGATCGAAGCCATGCTGGCGGCACAGCACCGCGCCATTGCGCTGGAAGAAGCAAGGAAGCTGGCTGAAGCCGAGCGCGGCCGCGCGCGCCTCAAAACCTTCCTCGGCAGCAGGGAGTAGGCGCCGATGGAAGAGATGGACGTCATCGACCGGTTCCTCGAAACCTTCATACGCTATATCGACAGCGGGTTCGGCCTGCTTGCGGGAGACGTCGCCTACCTGACGTCAACGCTGATCGTCATCGACATCACGCTGGCGGGCCTTTTCTGGGCGCTTTCCGAAAAAGCCGATGTGATCGCAGGGCTGATAAAGAAGGTCCTCTATGTCGGCTTCTTCGCCTTCCTTCTCGGCAATTTCTCCGCCCTCTCCCAGATCATCTTTGAAAGCTTTGCCGGCCTCGGCCTCAAGGCAGGCTCCAGCCTGATCACGCCCGAGGACCTGATGCGGCCCGGCTATATTGCCGGCATCGGTTACAATGCGGCGCTGCCGCTGCTCGAAGAGGCCGGCGAGCTGATGGGGCCGATCGCCTTCTTCAATAATTTCATCATGATCTCGGTCCTGCTCATCGCCTGGGCGGTAATCCTGATCACCTTCTTTGTCCTCGCCGTGCAGCTCTTCGTCTCGATCCTCGAGTTCAAGCTGACGACGCTGGCGGGGTTCGTGCTCGTGCCGTTCGCACTCTGGAACAAGACCTCATTCCTGGCAGAACGCGTCCTCGGCAATGTCATCACCTCGGGCCTGAAACTGATGGTGCTTGCCATCATCATCGGCATCGGATCGACGCTGTTTGCTACGATCACGGATGCATTCGCCGGGACGGGAGACGTCACGCTGGCTGAAGTCATGGGCACAGTGCTGGCCGCAGTTGTGTTCCTCTGGATGGGGATATTCGGCCCCGGCATGGCGAGCGGCCTGATCACCGGCGCGCCGCAGCTGGGTGCAGGCTCGGCCATCGGCGCGGCGGCTGGTGTCGCGGCCGGTACCGTCGCGGCGGGCCTTGGCGCCAAAGCCGCACTCGGCGCGGCGGGTGGCGGCGCGGCGAGCGCCGTCAGGGCCGGTGCCTCGATGGCCGGCGGGGCGCGCACGGCGTTCGACCTCGGGTCTGCTGCTTCCGGGAAGTCCGGCGCGGCCGGGTTCGCGGCAGGCCTTGGCGGCGTCGCCCAGGCGGCGGGCGGCACCGTCCGCCGCGCAGCCTCCGGCCCGGCGAGCGCTGTCCGGGACGCCTATCGCAGCGGCGCGCGCGGCGCGTTTGAATCCACGAGCGGCTCACGCTCCACGACCTCTGACGCGCCAGCTGCCTCAGCGCCCGGGAAAAGCTCCGGCCAGGCGCACGGCATGCGCACATCGCAGCGCTTCGGCGAGGCGCGCCAGCTCGCCCTCCACAGCCTGCGCGACGGAGACCGCGGATCCCCGGGCGCTGCCCCCTCCCTGAAAGACAAGGACGACTGACCCCATGCGCTTCAAACGCCCCCATACTCATTATGGCGCCGCGCCCTACCCCGAGACGCCTTACCAGAAGGCCGGCCAGGTCTGGGATAAGCGGATCGGATCGGCCCGCGTCCAGGCCAGGAACTGGCGACTGATGGCGCTGGGCTGCCTTGCCCTGTCGTTTGCAACCTCCGGCGCGCTGATCTGGCGTAGCCTTCAGTCGACGGTGACCCCTTATATCGTCGAAGTCGACGAGACTGGCATGGCAAAAGCCGTCGGCCCGGCGACCGAGCCCTACACCCCCACCGACGCCCAGATCGCGCATCACCTCGCCCGGTTCATCACCGACATCCGCAGCCTCTCGACCGATCCGGTGATCGTGCGCGACAGCTGGCTCAGGGCTTACGAATACGTGACGCCCCGGGCCGCCACCACGCTCAGCGAGCATGCGGCCGCCCATGATCCGTTCGCGGATGTCGGGCGCCGCTCGCGCACGGTCGAAGTCGTCAGCGTCGTTCGTGTCTCGGAGAAATCCTTCCAGGCACGCTGGATCGAGAAGACTTACGAGCAGGGCGCGCTTCGCGAGGCGAGGCGCTTCACCGGCATGTTCAGTGTCGTGACGCAGCCGCCGCGCGACGCGGCCCGCCTGCGCACCAATCCCCTCGGCCTTTACATCGCTTCGCTCAGCTGGGCGGAAGACCTCGTCACAGGAGACAGAAAATGATCCGCCACCTGCTTCTCACCTCATCCCTCGCCGCGCTGGCTGCCTGCGTGACGCCGCCGGCGCCGGAACCCGCGTTCGACCCGGCGGCGTTCATCGCGGCCATCCCCACGGATGATCCAAAACCCGAACGCGTCGAAATTGTCGAGACGGCGATCCCGCTGCCGCTTCCCGGCCAGATGAAACCCATCGACACGACTGCCGCGAGGCCCGCCAAACCTCTCGCACCGGACAAGGCGATCGAGGAAGGCCGCTCCGGCGCCCTGATCGAGCCATCTCGCGACGGGTTCGTCAATGCCGTACAGGTCTATCCTTATACGGAAGGCGCGCTCTACAGGCTTTATGCAAGCCCCGGCCAGGTCAGCGACATCGCCTTGCAGCCCGGCGAGAGCCTGGTCTCTGTCTCGGCCGGGGACACGGTCCGCTGGGTTGTCGGCGACACGGTATCGGGATCAGGCACCAGGGCCCGCGCCCATGTCCTCGTCAAACCGGTCAATGCGGGCCTGCGCACAAACCTGATGATCGCCACCGACCGGCGAACCTACCATCTTGAGCTGGAATCGACCTCGGCAAGCTATATGGCCGCCCTCTCCTGGCGGTATCCGCAGGATGAGCTTGCCGGCATCGCAGCGCGCAACCTGGTCGCCGCGGACGCTGATGCGGCCTCCATCGACCGGGGGCTCAACCTCGACGCTCTTAACTTCAGCTACCGCATCTCCGGCGACAGGCCCGTCTGGACGCCCGTGCGCGTGTTCGATGATGGCAGGCAGGTGTTCATTCAGATGCCGGAGGGCACACGCGCCTCCGACATGCCGCCGCTGTTCGTGCTCGGCGCGCGCGGCAAGGCCGAGCTGGTCAACTACCGGGTCCGCGGCAGTTATTATATCGTCGATCGTCTGTTCGAGGCAGCAGAACTCCGCCTCGGCACGCGCCCGCAAACAACGGTGCGCATTACAAGGGCAGCGTCCAGGCCAGAATCCCGACGGCTGGGGGGCTGAGGCCATGACGGAGCCGCGAACCTTCGATGCGCATACCAAGGATCTCAGGATCCGCCAGAAGCCGCGCAGCGTCTCCCGGATCAATCGCAGGGTCCTGATCGCCGGGGCGGGTCTTGGCGCAGTTGGGCTGTTCGCGGCGACCAGCATCGCGCTCGCCCCGCCGAAGTTCAATGAGCCGGGAGCGGCAACAGAACCTTACACCGACGGAAGCACCCGCAAGCCCGTCGGTTTCTCGGCCCTGCCTGCGAGCTATGACGCGCCGCAGATCCCGAAGCTCGGCCCGCCGATGCCGGGCGATCTCGGATCAACCATCCTCGAGACCGAACGCAGCTTCGGAATCGATGCAGATTACAGGGATTTTGAAACCGACTTCCGCCCGAACCCGGTCTCTGAAGCCGAACGCGCCCGCCGCCTGAAGGAGGCTGCGCTCGCCGAAGAAGCCGCCAGCGCCCCGCTCTTCTTCCGGCTTGAGGCGCGGGCCCAGTTGTCATCCGGGGCATCAGCAGACCCGGCATCGCAAAACCCGGCCGCGTCCTTCACCTCCGAGCTCCTCGCCCTCAGCCGGACGCCGCAGGCACTCACGGCCGCCGGAAATGAGCAAAACGACCCGAACCTTCAGGACCGCAAGTCGGCATTCGCCTCCACCACGCGCTCCGATATCCGCAATCCGAACCGGATCGAAGACCCCGTCTCGCCGTTCCAGCTCATGGCAGGCTCGCTGATACCCGCCAGCCTTATCACGGGCATAAATTCTGATCTTCCGGGCACGGTCATCGCGCAGGTCACGCAGAACGTCTACGACACAGTTCGCGGCCAGCACCTCCTCATCCCTCAGGGCAGCCGCCTGATCGGGCGCTACCAGTCGCAAGTCTCATTCGGCCAGGACCGCGCGCTCGTCGTCTGGGACCGGATCCTGTTCCCGGACGGCGCCTCGATACTGATCTCCGAGGCGGGCAGCGATGCGTCCGGCTATGCGGGCCTGAAAGACAGGACCGACCATCACTGGGACAAGGTCTTTGCCGCAGCCGGCCTTGCCACACTCCTCGGCATCGGCGCCGAGCTCGGCCCCGGAGAGGACAGCGATATCGAACGCGCGATCCGAAGGGGCACGACCGACACGGTCAACCAGGCCGGCCAGCGGGCTGTCGATCGCAGCCTCGGCGTGCAGCCTTCGATCACCATCCGCCCGGGCTGGCCGGTCAATGTGATCGTAACCCGCGACCTTGTCCTTCGCCCCTATGAGGAGCCTGCCCCGTGACCCTCCGTCTCGCCCCGATCCCGGACCGAACGCCCGCAAAGCTGACCCTCTCGCTCGATCCCGAAACCCATGCCGCGCTGAACGACTATGCCGCAGCATACCAACAAGCCTATGGCCGCGAAGAGCGCGCAGAAACACTCGCCGCCGCAATGATCGAAAGTTTCCTGGCGTCTGACGCCGGATTCAAGCGGGCCCGACGGGCCCTTCACACAACTGCCAGCAAAGGAGACTGACCCATGGCACAGATCGGCGCATTTACGATGAAGGACGGAACCTGGACCGGGACCATCCGCACAATGACCATCAATGTCAAAGCCCAGCTTGTTCCAAACAAGGACAAAGCAAACGGAGCGCCCGACTTCCGGCTTTACGCCGGAGGGGCGGAGCTCGGCGCTGCCTGGCGCCAGGAGTCGAAGGACGGCGAGACCCCCTACCTCGCCGTGAAGCTCGATGATCCGAGCTTCGCCCAGCCAATGCGTGCCGCTTTCTTCGAGAATGTGAAGGAAGGCACCGGCGTCCTGGTCTGGAACCGCCCGAAATGAGCCAGTTCCCGCCGCGCGCGTTCATCCGCATGGCTGCTGATCTCGACAAGCCCGAACCCCGGCCGGTCGTCACGCAGCCAGCCCAGCCGGGCGACCTTAGATTTCTTTCTCTCCGCGATGTCCTCGACCGGCTGACCATCAGCCGGTCACTTCTTTATGAACTCATCAAGGACCCCGTCCAGCCCTTTCCGGCGCCCATTCACATCGGACGCCGGAGCGTATGGGTAGAACAGGAGGTTGTTGACTATATGCGGGAGGTCATCGTTGTCGCGCGCAAGCTATGCGCGCCAGAGCGGCGGCAGAAATGAGATGCCGGCCTGCTTGTCAGGCGCCAGCTTCCGGCCATCCTCCCTGAAGCCGTCATAGCAGCTGCCGTCAATCTGCAGGCGTACGGGCGCGAGCGACCTCGATCTGTGAATTCAGTGACCCGGCAATGAAGTTCGCAAATGGCCGGATATCCTGCCCTGCACTCGCACTTTCAAGTGCTGCCATGTATTCGCTACGCTGGTCCACCTTGATGATCAGCCAGGGATAGCCGGCTGCAGCGCACATCAGGTTCATGAGAAAGCGCGCTGTTCGCCCATTACCATCCGGAAACGGATGAATATAGACAAACATGAAGTGACCCAGAACGATCCGGGCGACAGGATCCTGCTCCGCCGACAACAGGTCGTGAAAGGCGGGCATGGCATCGCGTACGGCCTCTGGCGATAGCGGGGTATGACGCGAGCCACGGATAAAGACCACGTTGTTTCGATACCCTGCAAGAAATTCAGCCCGGGTCAGGCCCGCCTTTACGCCGGGGCTGAACAGCGCCTGGTACCAGCCCTGCATGTCCCGGTCGGCAACGACGCCCGGCGCCTGCCCTTCGAGCACACACCTCACGGAAGCCGTCACTTTTTCAAACGCATCCAGGTAGCCCCGTGCTGCCATTGCGTTGCGCTGGTCGCGATCAGCCTCACTTCCAGCAGGATCCCAGTTGCCTTCCCGGATCCTCGCGATCAGCGCTTCACTGACCTCATATCCCTCAATTGAGAGCGAATGATAGGCATCCTGATCAATGACAGCCTCCATGCGTGCGATGTATCCATCCGGATCATTCACAGGGGCTGCCTCCGGGAATCCGCCTGGCAGGTCATCGCGCATTTTTTCCCAGAGCAACCGGATTCGGTTCACATGTGGCGAGACCTGCCTCAGGGGCCGGGGAATGCGTGCGCCAGCTGTAAAAGGATCGCTCTCCGGTACAGACTGACCTGCCGCCTTCATCGTGTTTATGATCTCGTCAGCAAAATCATCCCGGCCTATCCGGCGGAACGCACCGGCCAGCCGCCCTGCCCGCACGACCAGGCCCCCGTTCAGCAGAAGCCGCAATATCCCGGAAAGATCTTTCACGGCGGCAAGGCAGGATGTCGCTTCAATCTGACTGGACTGATAGAAGACTTCCGGCACCTGAACGAGGCCGGCATCGATCGTGTAGACGCTGAGACCGTTCAGGACGGTCCTGTCTTCTGGCAGGGGCAGTTCGGCAGCGACGTCGTAGAGTGTTGAGCCATGTTGCAAGGTCACGGCCTTGTTGCTCGCCCCTTCTGCCCGGACCAGCAGCTGCTCCGGGGCTGACCAGTCTCCCGCGTGCAGTCTGAGGGATTGCTGGGGTGAGAGGCACCAGTTGCGGTCAAAACGTCGCGTCAGGTACTCGCGGCAGAAACTCCAGTAGGAAGCATACCAGGCTGTCGTGTCGCCGGGCAGGTCGCCTGGTCGGCTTGAAATGTACCAGCCCCGCATCACCGGTTGCAGGTAGCCGGCCTCGACGAGCCTGTCGCGGTCCGTTCGGGAGAGGTCGGCGGTCCGCAGGGCAGTCATGTTCCGGTCCTGGAGAGCCTTCAGGGCCATCAGGGATCTGGCGAGTTTCTCATGTGCAGTTGCCATTCTTCCAGTCTCCGGCGGAATGCCCAGGATACTTCAAAAAGCGCCTGGGTTATATATTTATTCGTAAAACGCGCTCAATAATTATTCGTAAAACGCGCGAAACCATTATTCGAAACACCTGCTGAGAGTACATTCCGCTCGCCGGGTATCTACCCATAAACTGTTAAATATCAATACGATATCGCCCTAAGTCATCCCCACCAACAAGACGGCAGTACAGCTTCAACAATGGGGAAAATTGCTCTCCGGGCTCCTGACGGCGTTGAAGCCGCCGCCCGGTACCACGCAGCCAGGCAGCTCAACACACGCGCCGCGGAAAGGCGCTTTAAGCTTCGCTTTTGCGCCACAAGTGACGCATCAGCAGGCCTGTAAGCAGGCATCCGCTCACCCGGTAGTACATGTCAGGACTGACACGCGGGCAGCGCTCCGGAATCCCGCGCGGTAGCACTCAATGCCAACTCTCCGTCCGGGGCGACACCAGTCCGCCTGGCCGCCCGGCCGTGCCACCCGCGGCGAACCCGAGCAGCTCCCCCGCCCACCATTCCGCCATCTCGATGCGCTGATCCCAGTACGCTGCCCGGTGATACGCCTTGCGCACCTGATCGGCGCCCATATGCGCCAGCTCCGCCTCGATCGCATCCGCGCGCCACTTGCCGCTCTCGTTGATAAGGCTCGACGCACTCGCCCTGAAACCGTGCGAGACGTGCTCGTCACTTGAGTAGCCGAGCCGGCGCAATGCCGCGTTCAGCGTATTCTCGCTGATCGGTTTGCGCCAGGTCAGTTGCGACGTGAACACATAGGGTGCATGGCCGGTCAGCTTCTTCAGGTCCGTGAGGATTTCGACAGCGAGGCCAGGCAGCGGCTTGCGATGTTCGCGGCGCATTTTAGTGCGCTCGGCCGGGATCGACCATATCCGCTTTTCGAGGTCCCATTCCGGCCAGGTTGAGAGACGGAGCTCTCCGGGACGCGGATAGAGGATGGCCATGAGCTTGAGCGCCGCATGCGTTTCGGCCGCCCCCGTATAGTGCCAGATCGCCCGTATAAGGGCCGCATATTCGTCCCGCTCGACAATGGCCGCCCGGTGCGTGACCTTCGGCGCGATCAGCGCGCCGCGAAGCCCTGCTGTCGGATCGATCTCGGCACGCGCTGTCGCGATGGCATACCGGAACACTTGGCTGATGACCGCTCTGAGGCGCCGGGCCGTTTCGTAATTGCCGTCGGCTTCGACCCGCTTGAGCGGGACAAGGACATCAATCGGCTTGATCCGGGCGATCGGCTTGTGGGCAAGATCCCTGTTCGCAAGTCCGATCAGCCAGGCCTTCTTGTTGAGCGTCGCTTCAGCCAGCCCTTCCTTCCGGTTCTTGTCGAGGAGCTCGGCCGCGATATCGGCGAAGAAGTTGCCGAACTCGGCCTGCCGTTCGGCTTCGACCTCGCGCGCATGGACCATCGGGTCGATGCCGTCCCTAAGAAGTATCTTGGCCTCGTCGCGCAGTTCCCTGGCCTTCGCCAGCGTCGTTAGAGGATAAGGCCCGAAAGACAGCGTCTTCTGCTTGCCGCCAAAACTGTAGGCCATCTTCCAGAGCTTCGAGCCGTTCGGCTTGACCTCCAGGTACATGTTCCCGCCATCGGCATACTTGCGGGATTTATGTTCGGGTTTCAGCGCCCGGATCTTCAAATCGGTCAATGGCATGTTCTGGTATCACCCTCCGCGTATGGCACCAAACAGTACCAGAAAACCGCAGACGATACCAGATTTCGGGCTGGCTTCAGGCGGAAACCGGTGGACATCCGCGGACAGCCGAAAGCTCACAAATTCTTGTTTTTATTACTCTTTCCCAAAAATCCGGACATAAAAAAACCGCCCCGGAGGACGGTTTGGTGCCCAGAAGAGGACTCGAACCTCCACGCCTTGCGGCACACGGACCTGAACCGTGCGCGTCTACCAATTCCGCCATCTGGGCACGGTCTCGGAAGGCGCGGATGTATAAGGCCGGGCCCGCCCCGTCAACTGGCAAAACAGGCCGAATACACAGAGCTGCTGCGGAGCGCGGCGAACCGGGGGCCGCAACGAAACAGCCCGGCGCAGGGGCCGGGCTGTTTGGTTTCTCCGCGGAAAAAGCGCCCCGCGCCTATTCTGCGGCCACCAGACCCGTATCCTCCCGGCGCACGGCCCGGCGCAGCACGTCGGCATAATCCTTCGAGATACAGTCGACCCCGTCATAGAAGCCGCGCGAGACAAGAATGTTGTGCATCCGGCGGAGGTTATAGGGCGGGATATGCGCCAGCAGGTGATGCTCCAGATGGAAGTTCACATTGTTCGGCGCGACAAACACCCGTTGCCAGAATGGCGCATTGGTGGTGCCGGTGTTGAGACGCGCCTCCCGGCTTGTCCGGTCGAGGGCAGTGCCATGCTCGCCGATCTGCCGCAGGCGGACAATCGCCGGGTAGACGAAAATCTCCGCCGCCCACCACATCAGATAAGCCCAGGGTGCCCCTGCCAGCGTCAGCACAGCCAGGAGTAGGAGGTGGAAGCCGAGCCAGGGGTAATGGCGGCGCAGCCTGAAATTTCGGATCTTCCGCACCGTGTCGCGAAAGCCGGTCTGGCCGCTGAAATCGCGAATGAACTTCCGCTTCAGGCTTTCGGCCGGCACGGGATAATTCTTGACGAACACGATGTCCGGATCGTCCGGCGTGCCGGCATACTGATGATGTTTCAGGTGATAAGCCCGGTAGGCGGGCAGCGAGATGTTCATCGGCGCCCCGGCAATCCAGTGGCCGACGAAATCGTCCACGGCCTTGCTCTTGAAAAAGGCATGGTGGGCGCAGTCATGATTGATGATGCCGAGGCCGAGCTGGCGTCCGGCGAGGATCAGGATACCGAGCAGGATCGTCAGCGGGTTCGGCCAGATGATCGCGATGGCAAACGCCCCTGCAATCAGCGCCCAGTTCCAGACGAGTGTTGCCAGCGCCTTCAGGTCGGATTTCTGCCGCAGCAGGTTTAGCTCGTCCTTCGACAGCACATCCGACAACTTGACCAAAGATTGCATGCGTGGCCTCCACCATGGTATCCGGATCAAATTATTACCCAAAATGGCACAATGAGTCAATTCTCGTATTATTTTGAAATCCCCGATGTCGGAGACCTGTCCGCGCGCGCTCTCGTCCTGTCGCTGATGAGCAGTATCGGCACGCAGCAGCAGACGATCGCCAGCCTGATCAATGCCGGCGAACTCTTCGGGATCGAGGCATCGACGGTCCGGGTCGCTGTCACCCGCCTCCTGAAGGACGGGCTGCTCGAGAGCCCGCAGCGCGGCGTCTATGTGCCCGGCCCGCGGGCGCGGGCGTTGACCCGCCGTGTCCAGCAATGGCAAGGCGTGGCCGGGCGTGTGGCGCCCTGGGATGGCGGCTGGCTGGCGGCGATGACGCACTATCTCGGGCGGCGCGACCGGCGCCAGATGCGAGGGCGCGAGCGGGCGCTTGCCCTATACGGCTATCGCGAGGCCGATGCCGGTCTCTGGGTCCGCCCCGCCAATCTTGCCCGCCCGCTGGCGGATCACCGGCGCGATCTCATCGGCATTGGTGCGGACGAGGCGATCATCCTCCTGCGCCTGGCAGATATCGCAGCCGATGCGCCGCCCGGCTGGCCGGCGCTCTGGTCGGCCGCCGATCTCGAGGCGTCCTACGGCCGCGCCATCGCCGCAATGGAGGACAGTCTCCGCCGCCTGCCCCGGCTCAGCCTGGCCGAAGCGGCGCGCGAGACGTTGCTCATCGGCCAGGCGGTGATCCGTGCGATCAATTTCGATCCCCTGCTCCCGCCGGAACTCGGCAATCAGGCCCTGTTCCTCAAAATGGTCGAATCGATGCGCGTCTACAATGAGGCCGGCGTTGCCTGCTGGCGGGCCCATCATGCTGCCCGCGGAAGCTGAGCTTGCTACTGACCGCGCGACAGTGCGCCAATGAAGGAATGACGCTCGCCCGGAAAGGTCTGCCAGACATGCGTGACCGGGACATGCTTCAGCCAGGTCCGGCGTTCCAGCAACAGGCAGGGCGCGCCCTCGGTGATGTTCAGCAATCCGGCTTCGGACGGTGGTGCGGAAATTGCGAAGATGCGGTGTTCGGCTTGCGACCAGGGCACATGTTGCAGAAGCCAGGTGCCCGGCGGCATCTCGGAAAAGTCCGCCGCTTCGCTTTCCGGAACGGCGGCGAGACTGATGAGGCGGCGTTCGGCAGCGAAGGGGCCCCCGTCGGCTTCGTGCAGCCCGCAGACCTCGATCAGCTGCCCGGCTCCGGCCAGCGCCATCTCCGCCGCCTCTCCCTTACGCACCGGGCGCACCTCGCGTTTCAGAAGGCGGAACCCGTAGCGGCATCCCCGCCGTTCCAGATCGAGGCGGATGTCCGGAATGTCGAGAATAGTGGACCCGCTCGGGGGATGGGCGACGAACGAGCCCGCCCGGCGGCGGCGCACCACAAGTCCCCGGTTGACCAGATCGTTCACCGCCTTGTTCGCCGTCATGCGGGAACAATCATAGGCCGCCATCAGTTCGCGCTCCAGCGGGATCGGATCGTCAGGCTTCAGGGCGCCTGAGAGAATCTGACGTTCGATGTCTGATCGGATGCGCTCACTGACGGATATGGGGGCAGAAGTGTCTGGCATGGTCATCGATTGTCCTGGACTGTCCCGTTCTGTCAGCCGGTGAGCCGGCCCAGCGCCGCCCGGTAGCGCGCCTCGATCCCCGCGCGCCGCACATGCCGCCCGCCCTGCACCAGATGCGCGCCCCGGCGCCAGACATCGGACACGGCTGCCGCCACATTCCGGAAGATCCAGGCATCGAGCAGCCTGTCACCGCCAGCTGCCGCTTCCGGCAGAATGGTGCTGTCAAAGGCAATGAGATCGGCAGGCGCACCTGCCTCGATACCGCCCCGCGTACCACTCGCCTGATGGCCGCCGGCCATGGCAAGTTCGAACAGCGACCGGCCCGTCGAGGCCTGTCCGCCACCAGCGATCACATTGCGAGACAAGCATTTGAATCTCTGAGAATATTCCAGCATCCTGAGTTCATCCGCAGCATTGATCGAGACATTGGAATCGCTGCCGATTCCGAGCCGCCCACCATGGGATAGGAAGGACGGGGCGTCGAAGATACCATCGCCGAGATTGGCTTCGGTCACCGGGCAGAGGCCCGCCACCGCGCCGCTTCCAGCTATCCCGCGGAGTTCCGCGTCGCCGGCATGGGTAACGTGGACAAGACACCAGCGCGCATCGACATCTGCGTTCTGCAGCAGCCACTCCACAGGCCGCGCGCCGGACCAAGCGAGACAGTCCTCAACCTCCTTCACCTGTTCGGCGATATGGATGTGGACAGGCCCGGACTTATACTGCGCCGTCAGCGCCTGAAGCTGATCCGGCGTTACCGCCCGAAGGCTGTGCGGCGCGATACCCAGCACCATGTCCGGCAGCGCCGCGCCATGGGCCCGCGCCGCGTCCACGAGGTGACAGAAGCGGTCAATCCCGGACACAAAGCGTCTCTGCGAGGACAATGGCGGCTGTCCGCCGAACCCTGAATGGGCATAGAAGACCGGCAGCAGCGTCAGGCCGATCCCGGTCTCTTCCGCAGCGCCGATCACCTGCCCGGCCATCTCCGCCGGATCGCTGTAGCGCGTCCCGTCTGCATCATTGTGAATGTAGTGAAACTCGCAGACGCGGGTGAACCCGCCCTCAAGCATCTCCGCATATGCCATCGCCGTTACAGCCCGGACATCCTCCGGCGTGAGGCGTTCGACGAAACGGTACAGCAGGTCGCGCCAGGACCAGAAACTGTCACGGCCCGCGCCGCGTGTTTCGGTGAGGCCGGACATGGCGCGCTGGAAGGCATGGGAGTGCAGGTTCGGCAGGCCGGGAAGCACACTCTGTCCCCGATTGGCGCCGGCTGCCGATGGCGTGTCCGCTGTCACGTCTGAAATCAGACCGTCCTCGAGCGTGATCGTCACGCCGCTCGCCCATCCGCCGGGCAGCAGGGCATGGTCGAACCAGAGGCGCTCGGCCGGCTTCAGCGACACTGGACATCCCTCCGACTCGTCGATTATGTATATACATATTACAAGGCGGCCGAAGCGATGACAACGGGGCCCGGCGAATGACGCAGGCGCGGATCTGGAAGAATGCCCGGCTGGCAACCTTCGCCCCCGGCCTGCCCGGCCTCGGCATCATTGAAGACGGCGTGATCCTCTCCGAAGGCGAGCGCATAGCCTATGCTGGCGCCGGCGCCGGCGCGCCGGCCGCAAACGGCGCCGAAGTGATCGACTGCGCGGGCCGCTGGATCCTGCCGGGCCTGATCGATTGCCACACCCATCTCGTCTACGCCGGCAACCGGGCGCGCGAATTCGAACTGCGCCTTGAGGGCGCAAGCTATGAAGAGATCGCCAAGGCCGGTGGCGGCATCCGCTCCACCGTCGCGGCCGTACGCGCTGCGAGCGAGGACGACCTCATCGCCGAAAGCCTGCCCCGCCTCGACGCGCTGATCGCTGAAGGCGTGACCACAATCGAGATCAAATCCGGATACGGACTTGATACGGCGAACGAGCTGAAACAGCTCCGCGCCGCCCGCGCGCTTGCCCGGCACCGCCCGGTCAATGTCAAAACCACGCTGCTTGCTGCCCATACCGTGCCGCCAGAATTCGAGGGACAGGCCGACGCTTTTATCGACCTTGTCTGTGACGAGATCATCCCGTCTGCCGCCGTCTCCGGTCTCGCCGATGCGGTCGATGCCTTTTGCGAGACGATCGGCTTCACGCCCGAGCAGACCGGGCGCGTCTTTGACGCCGCGCGGGCTTCGGGCCTTGCTGTGAAACTGCATGCCGACCAACTCTCCGACCTCGGCGGCGGTGCGCTCGCCGCCCGTCACAAAGCGCTCTCGGCAGACCATCTGGAATATCTGGATGAGGCCGGTGTCGCCGCCATGGCCGGGGCCGGCACGGTCGCCGTCATGCTGCCCGGCGCCTATTATTTCCTGCGCGATACGCGCCCGCCGCCGATAGAGGCCCTGCGCCGTCACGGCGTGCCGCTGGCGGTGTCCACCGATTGCAATCCCGGCACCTCACCGATGACTTCGCTCCTCCTCGCCATGAATATGGCGGCCACGCTGTTCCGGATGACACCCCAGGAATGCCTGATCGGCGTGACGCGCAATGCCGCGCGGGCGCTTGGAATAGAGCGCGAGACCGGCACGCTGGAACGCGGCAAATTCTGCGATCTCAGCATCTGGGATATCTCCACCCCCGCTGAACTCGTCAACAATATCGGCCTCAACCGGCTCCACAGCCGGATATGGAGAGGACAATGAAACAGGTCGCGCTGATGCCCGGAAAAGCTGGCCCGGAAGACTGGCGCGCCATCTGGCACGGCGCGGCGCCTGCCCTGACGCCGCCAGCCTATAACGCGGTTCGCCAGAGCGCCGAGGCGGTGGCCCGCATCGTCGCGAAGGACAAGGCCGTGTACGGCATTAATACCGGTTTCGGAAAACTTGCCGCCGTGCGCATTCCGGACGATCAGCTGGAAACGCTCCAGCGCAACATTGTTCTCTCGCATGCAGCGGGGGTGGGTGATCCGGCGGCGCCTGGTATCGTCCGCCTGATGATGGCACTGAAGCTCGCCAATCTCGGCCGGGGCGCCTCGGGCGTCCGTCCGGAGACCGTGCGGCTGATGGAAGCGATGCTGATGGCCGACCTGCTGCCGCTGGTTCCCGCGCAAGGGTCGGTCGGCGCTTCCGGCGACCTCGCACCGCTCGCCCATATGGCCTGCGCGATGATCGGCGTTGGCGATGTATTCCTCGCTGGCGAACGAATGGCCGCAGAAGCGGCATTCGGCAAAGCCGGCCTCGATCCGCTTCCTGCCCTTGCCCCAAAAGAGGGACTTGCCCTCCTCAACGGCACGCAGTTTTCCACCGCCTACGCCCTGGCCGCATTATTCGAGGCCGAACGTCTTCTGCGCTGCGCGCTCGTGACCGGCGCACTCTCGACCGAGGCTGCCAGAGGCTCCGACGCGCCTTTTGATGCCCGCATCCATGAATTACGCGGTCACAAGGGCCAGATCGATTGTGCGCGGGCGCTGCGCACGCTCATGACGGGCTCGGCCATCCGCGCGTCGCATCTCGAAAACGATCCGCGTGTGCAGGACCCCTACTGCCTGCGCTGTCAGCCGCAGGTCGCCGGCGCGGCGCTTACCCTGCTCCGCCAGGCCGCCGACACGCTGCTGATCGAGGCGAACGGCGTGTCTGATAATCCCCTGATCTTTCCGGAGACGGACGAGGCACTCTCCGGCGGCAATTTCCATGCTGAGCCTGTCGCCTTTGCCGCCGACATGATCGCGATGGCGGTCTGCGAGATCGGCTCGATCGCGGAACGGCGCGTTGCCATGCTGGTGGATCCGGCGCTGTCCGGCGTGCCTGCATTCCTGACACCGAAACCCGGCCTCAATTCCGGTTTCATGATCCCGCAGGTCACCGCTGCCGCGCTGGTCGCCGAAAACAGGCAGATGGCCTTTCCGGCGAGTGTCGACTCGATCCCTACTTCGGCCAATCAGGAAGACCATGTGTCCATGGCGGCACATGGCGCGCGCCGCCTTATGCGGATGATCGCGAATGCAGACCACATCATCGGCATTGAACTCCTCGCCGCCGCGCAAGCCTGCGATTTTCATGCGCCGCTGAAATCAAGCGCCGCGCTGGAAGCGGTGCGCGCGCGCCTTCGCCGGGATGTGCCGCATCTTGACGATGACCGGCTGTTCCATCCGGACATCGAGGCGGCCACCGCGCTCGTCCGCTCCGGCGGCCTGCTGAAGGCTGCCGACATCGACCTGCCCGGCCTGGAGGAAAGCTGATGGCCGGAGACTGGCTCACCGTGACGCGCGGGCCTGCGCCCCTGATCGTCAGCTTCCCGCATACGGGAACAGAACTGCCGGATGATATTGCCGGCGATTTTGTATCCATGGAACGTGCCCGGTACGATACCGACTGGTGGGTGGACCGGCTCTACAGCTTTGCATCCGATATGGGCGCGACCCTGATCCATACGGCCATCTCCCGCTCCGTCATCGACGCGAACCGCGACCCTTCGGGCGCATCGCTTTATCCGGGGCAGACGACCACGACACTCTGTCCTCTGACGACTTTCGATGGTGCGCCGCTCTACCGGCCTGGCCGCGAGCCGGACGAGGCCGAGATCGCGCGGCGCCGCGCTCTTTATCACGCCCCTTATCATGACGCGATTACCGGAGAGATCGAGCGCCTGCAGCGCGCGCACGGCTGCGTTGTGCTCTATGATGCGCACTCGATCCGTTCCGAGGTTCCACGCCTGTTTGAAGGGCTTCTGCCGGTCTTCAATGTCGGATCTAACCATCTGACGACCTGCGCACCGGAGCTTGCCCGGAGCGTCGAGCAGGTCTGTGCCGCTTCCGGCGAGGCGACGGTGCTTGACGGGCGCTTCCGGGGCGGCTGGACCGTGCGCCATCATGGCCGGCCGGCAAACGATATCCATGCGGTGCAGATGGAACTGTCCTGCCGCGGCTATCTGCGCGAACCGGCCGCGCCGGTCAGCGAGGCTGGCTGGCCGGTTCCCTACGATCCGGATCATGCCGCCCCGATGATTGCCACCCTGCGCCAGGTGCTCGGCGCCTGCCTTGACTTTGCCCGCCACGCCTGAGGAGAACTGCTCATGCCCTACCCTGCCAACATCCGCGAAATCCGCGCGCCCAGGGGAACAGAGCTCAACGCGCGCAGCTGGCTCACTGAAGCGCCCCTCCGGATGCTGATGAATAATCTTGATCCGGATGTGGCCGAGCGCCCCGACGATCTCGTCGTCTATGGCGGGATCGGACGGGCGGCTCGGAACTGGGATGCCTTCGAAGCGATTGTCTCGACGCTGAAGCGCCTGAAGGAGGACGAGACTCTTCTTATCCAGTCCGGCAAGCCCGTTGGGGTTTTCCGTACCCATCCGGATGCACCACGCGTGCTTCTGGCGAATTCGAACCTCGTACCGAAATGGGCGAACTGGGATCATTTCAACGCGCTCGACCGCAAGGGTCTGATGATGTACGGCCAGATGACGGCCGGCAGCTGGATCTATATCGGCGCGCAGGGCATCGTTCAGGGCACATATGAAACCTTCGCTGAAATGGGGCGCCAGCATTATGGCGGAGATCTCAACGGCAAGTGGCTGCTGACGGCCGGACTCGGCGGCATGGGCGGCGCGCAGCCGCTGGCCTCGGTCATGGCGGGCGCCTCCTGCCTTGCCGTCGAATGCCAGGTTTCCAGCATCGAGATGCGGATGCGGACAGGCTATCTCGATGCGTGGACGGACGATCTTTCAAAAGCCCTCGACATGATTGACGAAAGCTGCCGGTCAGGCTCGCCGAAATCTGTAGGTCTTCTCGGCAATGCGTCAGAGGTATTGCCGAAGATCCTGGAGCTCGGCCGCCTGCCGGACCTTCTGACCGACCAGACCTCCGCCCATGACCCGGTCAATGGCTATCTCCCGAAAGGCTGGAGCGTCGAGGACTGGAAGGCCCGCCGTATCAGCGACCCCAAAGCCGTCGAGACAGCAGCGCGCGCCTCCATGACGGACCATGTGCGCGCCATGCTCGAGTTCCAAACACGCGGCGTGCCGACCGTGGACTATGGCAACAATATCCGCCAGGTCGCGCTGGATGAGGGCGTGGCGAACGCTTTCGACTTCCCAGGATTTGTGCCCGCCTATATCCGCCCGCTTTTCTGCCGGGGCATCGGCCCGTTTCGCTGGGCAGCGCTCTCCGGCGATCCCGATGACATCCACAAGACCGACCAGAAGGTGAAGGAGCTGATCCCGGACAATCCCCACCTCCACAACTGGCTCGACATGGCCCGTGAGCGGATCAAGTTCCAGGGCCTGCCCGCGCGCATCTGCTGGGTTGGACTCGGAGACCGCCACCGGCTCGGCCTCGCCTTCAATGACATGGTGGCGAAAGGTGAACTGAAAGCTCCCGTCGTTATCGGCCGCGACCATCTCGATTCCGGCTCCGTCGCCTCGCCCAACCGCGAGACGGAGGCGATGCAGGATGGCTCCGACGCGGTTTCCGACTGGCCGCTCCTGAACGCGCTCCTCAACTGCGCCTCCGGCGCAACCTGGGTGTCTCTGCATCATGGCGGCGGCGTCGGCATGGGCTACTCCCAACATGCCGGCATGGTCATCTGCTGCGACGGGACGGAAGCGGCCGCGCGGCGCATTGAACGTGTGCTGTGGAATGACCCGGCGAGCGGCGTCATGCGCCATGCCGATGCCGGCTATGACATCGCCATCGATTGCGCCCGCGAATACGGGCTGGACCTGCCAAGCCTCCACCTGTGAAAGCCTGGCTGCACTTTCGCTCAGCCGAAACTGAATCAAAAAAAATGCCCGGCCGCAGACTGCAGGCCGGGCATCTGTTTTGGGGGTCGACCCAACCTTAGAGAACGCGGTCCTTAAGGTCTTTGGACGGACGGAAGGCGACTTTCTTCGACGCCTTGATCTTGATGGACTCGCCCGTTGCCGGGTTGCGGCCCGTGCGGGCAGGACGCTTGCGAACTTCGAGGATGCCGAGACCCGTGATGCGCAGCTTCTTGCCTTTTTTCAGGTGGCCGCCCATCCGGTCGATGAAGTCGCTGACCACGGCTTCAGCCTGCTTTTTCGGCATTTCATGGGCTTCGGAAAGCTCAGCGGCGATGTGCTTCAGGGTCATCACGTCGGCGGCGGGTTTTTTTGCCGCAACGGCTTTGCTGGCGGCCGGGGCCTTTGCCGGAGCTTTGGTTGCCGGTGTCTTTTTTGCAGTTTTGGGTTTGGTAGCCATGTCTGTATCCTTTGTAGGGCGGCGGTTACGGCAAGCAGCCTGAACGTGATGGTATTGTCTGCGACTGCTTCGTCGTGTGCGGGTGTTTCTCCGAATAGCGCGATCGCATATCCATGCTTCAAAGATTGTGCAAGTGGCGCCGATCATCGGGAGGACGCACCCCGAGCAGTGCGACAAACGCTAGATAAATATGAGATTTCCCGCGGCGTCCATATAAATTGATGGCCGCGCTGGCCAGCGGCGGTAGCGCACAGCGTCCCGCCCCGGCTTTGGCCAGCCTCCGGAGCCGGGAAGTGCCGCCTTCCGCGCCGGCCATGCCCGGACCTGCCTGAACAGGCCTAATCCGCCCTGTTCAGGCCAGCATGACGGTTTGGAGGAAAGAGAAAGAAATGGCGCGAGTGACGGGGCTCGAACCCGCGACCTCCGGCGTGACAGGCCGGCACTCTAACCGACTGAGCTACACCCGCGCATTTCTGGTGCCCCGAAAGGGGCGAAGCGCCTCTCTAATCAAGCCCGACGAGCGGGTCAAGCACACTTCGTCAGGCATTTCACAAGCCCGTGTGATGGCCGACGCCCGCCCTTTTTTCACCCTTCTGGACAGGGTTTGCCATTCACGAGACACATTCCGGACCCATGTGATATTAACATACGCCCAGCCTGGATTCGACCTCATGAACATCAAACGCATAGCCCTGATCGCCGGCGGTGTCCTGGCCGTCCTCATCGCCGTCATGGTCACCGTGCCCTTCCTTGTGCCGAAGGAAGTCTACCGCAACCAGATCGAGCGCGCCGCGACCCAGGCCCTGCAGCGCAAGATCACCCTGACGGGTGATGTGAAGATCGGTGTGTTTCCAACGATTTCCGCCAGCGTTGGCGGCGTCACGGTTGCCAATCCGGAAGGCTTCGACGGGCCTTATATGGTGGAAGCAGGCGAACTGCGTGGCTCGGTGAAGCTGCTGCCGCTGCTTTCCCGGCGGGTCGAGATCAAGGAACTGGCCTTCGTCGATGCGAATGTCTCGCTGCAGAAGCTGGAAAACGGGCAGACCAATTGGGTGTTTGGCCCGGCCGATGACGCGCCGCGGCCTCAGCCCGAAGCGCGCCCGGCCGGCGAGCCGGCGCCCAGTGGCGGCTTCAATGGCGGCGTCGAACAGGCCCGCCTGACCAATGCATCCCTCACCTATCGTGACGCCCAGACGGGAGGCTATTACGAACTGCGCGATCTCGACCTTGTCGCCGGCATGGCTGCGCCGGATGCCCCGTTCCGCTTGCGCGCCAAGGGCATCTTCCAGGCCCAGCCCTTCCAGATCGCCGCAACCGTCGACACGATGGATGCCCTGACGAAGGAATTGCCCGCCAGCATCAAGGCCGATCTCGAAACCCCGTTCGGCAAGCTCAATTATGATGGCACCGTGAAGCTCGGCGAAATTCCCTTCGTCGAGGGCAAGTTTACCGGCTCGTCCGACGCGCTGCCCGCACTGGCGGCGCTGACCGGCGTTGAAGTTCCCTTCGACCTGTCGCGCCTTGGCCGGATCAATCTTCAGGGCAGCCTGGCCGGCCCTGCCGATGCCCTCGTGGTCGATATCAGCCGCCTCACCCAGACCTCCGACCTCGCAAAGACGAGCTTCAGCGGCAAGCTGGCGCTTGGCGAGGAGCCGACCGTGGCGGGCGATTTCAGCCTTGACGCGCCGAGCCTCGCGGCGCTCGCCCGGTTTGCCGGCGCCGAGATGCCGGTGAACCTCACCCCCCTCGGCGGCGCTGATGTGAAAGGCAAGATCAGCGGATCGCTGCTGTCGCCGGATCTCAGCTTCGACAAGCTGGGCGTGAAGAGCGACCTCATCGATGCCAGCTATAACGGCGCCGTCCGGCTCGGCGAGGCTGTAGACCTTGATGGCCGCATTGCCCTGCGCAGTCCCCGCACCGGAGAACTGGTCCGGCGTATGGAACTGGACCTGCCAATGGCCGCTGCCCTTGAACGCGTCCAGCTGGACGCCGTCGTCAAAGGCCCTGCTGATGCGATCAGCCTCTCCAATGTCGTGTTCAACCATGAGGGCGCCTTGCTGACCGCGTCCTATCTCGGCGAAATCGGCCTTGGCGGCGACGGACGGCTGAATGGCCAGCTGACGGCCGCCAGCCAGAAGCTGAGAGATCTTCTCGCTGCGGCCGAAGTGGAAATCGAACCCGGCTCGACCCTGCAGCGCTTCAACATGTCGGGCACGGCGCGCGGCACCTTCTCCAACATCGCCGTATCGGACCTCGACCTGACGCTCGACCAGATCAATGCCAAGGGCAATGCCGGGATCGACCTGACCGGCGAACGTCCGCGCCTCACCGGCAATCTGAACATGGGCGCCCTGGACCTCTCGCCTTTCCTCGCGCCGGCGGACCAGAAGCCGAAACAGGCCCAGCCGCTGGAAGCCTGGAGTAAGGACAAGCTGGATCTCGCCGGCCTGCAGGCTGCTGATGCCGACCTCAATATCCGCACCAGCCAGCTGACGCTGGGCAGCGTGGTCCTCACCGACGCCGCGCTCGCCGCTAAACTCGACGCGGGCCGTCTGACTGCTGACCTGTCGCAGTTCAAGGCCTTTGGCGGTAACTGGAAGGGCCAGATGACGCTGGACGCCGCCGGCCAGGTTCCGCAAGTCGGCCTCGCCATGGAAGGCAACAGTGTCGCCATATCCAGCCTCCTCGGCACACTTGCTGGCTTCGACCGGCTGACCGGCACCGGCGCCTTCAAGGTGGACGCAACGGCGCGCGGCGGCTCGATCGACGAAATCATGCGCGGCGTGAACGGGCAGCTTTCGACCAACCTGGATGAGGGCGCCCTCAAGGGTCTCAACGTTTCCCAGCTTGTGCGCAGCGCCCAGTCGCTGCAGCAGGCTTTTGCGACCGGCAGCCTCAACAATCTCGACTTCCGCGGCGTGCTCTCGCCCGCCTCCGAAACCGAGTTCACCAGCTTTAACACAGTACTCAGTGTGCAGAATGGTGTTGCCAATGTGGATATCCTGAAGCTGCTGAACCCCGTGCTCGGCATCGACGGGACCGGCAAGATCGACCTTGGCGGCCAGTCGCTCGACATCCGCCTCGCCACCGCCATCGACCAGTCGGGTCAGGGCCAGGGCGCGGTGGTCCAGCTGAACGGCATCCCGGTGCCGGTCCGCCTGTCGGGACAATGGGACTCACTGCGCGTCACTCCGGATTTCACCGGCGTCCAGCAGGCTTTGCAGGCCGAACTGACCGGCCGCCTTCAGGACCAGATCACGGGCCGTGCCGGCGACAGCGCTGCCGGCGCGATCATCGGGAACATCATCGGCGGCGGACGCACCCCGGCCAGCCCGGCAACACCTGCGGATGAAGGGGCCGAACCGGCGGAGGCCCAGCCCCAGCCGCCGGCCCCAAGCGTGGAGAAACAGCTCGAAGACGCCGCCGAGCGCGCCGCGCGCGATGCGATTGGCGGTCTGTTCGGCCGGCGCACAGCGCCCAAACCGGAAGAAGAGAAGACCGGCGATTGAGCCGCCGCCCGCCGGATCAGCTGGCGCGGCTCTTCGGCAGAAGCTGGTCAGCCGCCTCAAGTGCCGGCGCGCTTTCGCGCACCTCTGCCGGACGCGCGAGCGTCCCCAGATCGACAAGGTGGCCCAGCTGGTCAAGCGGCATGGCGCGGCTGACAAAGAAGCCCTGCAGCTCCTCGCAGCCAAGCTGGCGCAGATATTCGGCCTGATAGTGGGTCTCGACACCTTCGGCCGTGCACCGCATGCCGAGCGACTTGGCAAGATTGACGGTCGCCAGCGTGATCGCCTGACTGTCGGCGCGCGACTCGATGTCGGCAACGAAGCTGCGATCGATCTTGATACGGTCGAACGGGAACGCCCGCAGATATGAGAGGGACGAGTATCCCGTTCCGAAATCATCGAGCGCGATGCTGATGCCAAGGTCGCGCAGCTGATGCAGGCGCCGAAGGGTCACATCGGTATTGCTGAGCAGGGCCGTCTCGGTGATCTCCAGTTCCAGCCGCGCCGGATTAATGCCGTTGGCACCGATCGCATTGACGATGGTCGACACAAGGGTCGCCGAATGGATTTGCAGGGGCGAGATATTGACCGAGATACGCATATGTTCCGGCAGGCGTGCGGCTTCAGCGAGCGCCGCCCGGATCACCCATTCGCCCATCCGTGTAATGAGGCCGTTTTCCTCGGCATGCTCGATAAACTCGCCGGGGAATACCAGGCCGCGTTCCGGATGCTCCCAGCGCACCAGCGTTTCGCAGGCGACCGTGGCATGCGTTTCGGCATCGACAATCGGCTGGAAATAGACGCGCAGCTGGTTGTGTTCGATGGCGCGCTGCAACTCTTCCTGGATGTCCAGTTTCGCCTGCGCGCGCTCTTCCAGTTCATCGGAGAACATGCACCATTTCGCCCGGCCGAGATGTTTGGCCTGATAGAGCGCAAGGTCGGCATGACGCATCATGATGCGCGCATCTGCCGTGTCCGGATCAAACGGGCGCACACCGATCGAGGCAGAGCAATTCGCGCTTGAGCCCCAGAGGTCATATGGCCGCGCCATTTCTGTTGCGAGGGTGTCGAGAAACTCTTCCAGCGCCGCCTCATCGGGCCGCTCGACGATCATCGCGAATTCGTCGCCGCCAAGCCGCGCCATGAAGTCCGCATCCGACGCCGCCGCCATCAGCCGCGCCGACATCTGGCGCAGCAATTCATCACCCGCCGGATGGCCCAGCGTGTCGTTGACCCATTTGAAATTGTCGAGATCCATCAGCAACAACGCCCGGCAGGCCGGCGGCGTTGGCAGCGAAGCCATAATGCTTTCCAGCCGCTCCTGCATCGTGATGCGGTTCGGCAGACCGGTCAGCGCATCAAAGTGCGCCATGCGGGCGATCCTGTCCTCAATCTCCTTGGACTGTGTCACATCGGTCGCCACACCGCGGAAGCCCGTGAATTCGCCCTGCTCGATGACCGGCTTGCCGGTGATCGACCACCAGCATTCGCGTCCGTCCTTGTTCTTCAACGGCACCACGATGTCACGGAAGGGCTGACGGCCCGCAAGGGCGCGTTTCAGGGCGTCACGCGGCTTACCTGAGCGGAACATCGAGATAAAGACCGTGCCCCGCAACAGTGATCCGCCGCCCGTCCAGGCCGGCTCACCCGCATCCCCGATCAGCGGAATGTCCTGGAGCACACCATCGGTATCGGTCTGCCAGAGCAGGTCGGAAGTACTTTCCTCGAAATCGCGCAGCAGAAGGCTGATGAGCTGGCTCTGCTCCTGGATTGCGGCTTCGCCCAGATACTGTTCGACAAACTGGCGATGCGTCCAGAGTACTGCAATCAGCAGCACGGCGAGGTAATACAGCATCATTACCGACATCATCGCATGCTGCGCCCCCGGCGCCAGCGACAGCGCGGTCGCCATCCCCAGCGCGGTCGGCACCATGAAGGCGATTGCGGCAACCGGGATGCGCGAGAGCAGGAACCCGCCCGCGAACATCATGCCCGCCGAGATGATACCCATGACCATATGGCCATGTGGGTCATCCGGTCGCAGCACCATCAGTGGGGCCGCGCCCCAGAGAAGCCCCAGCAGCGCCGACACTTTGGTATAGTCGAACAGCGCCCGGCGATTGTTGCGCCGCTGCGGATCGGTCCGCAGATACTGCAAATGCTTTACTACGGCAGCGCCAACGATCAGCAGGCCGGACACCGCCCAGATGGACAGGTAGAGCGCATGCGTCTTCGGCAGGAATACGCCGACGATCGCCAGGACATTCAGAACGTTCGACAACAGGATGATGCCGGTTATCCGGCTCATCGACGCCATCTGCCGGGCGCGCAGTCCCGGCAGGTGCTTGTCCGGCACCGGCACGCCCCGGATCAGGGCGGCAAATGACCAAAGCATCGCCGTGCCGTCCTGACGATCAGGCATCCCGTCTTGCTCCCGTTGTTCCGGTGAATCCCGCATTTCTACTGAAAATAGATACCAGAGACGGGTTAGCTCCAGCCCACCGCAATCGGTGAAATTTGATCGAGTTGGCGCCGGATACCCCGATTCACACAGGTTTTGCGCGGCAGGCCGTTTCGAGGAAAAGCGCGGCCTGCGCGTGAATTGCCCGGCGCTCGTCCGGCGCAATGCGGTCCAGCGATTTGGTGATCAGCGCCATTCTGGGATTCTGGGCGAACCGCTCCTGGTGCCGGGCGATGAAGTCCCAGTAGAGGAAGTTGAACGGGCAGGCATCCGGCCCGGTTCGCTGTTTCACATCATAGCGGCAGCCGGCGCAGTAGTCCGACATCCGGGAGATATAGTTGCCGCTTGCGGCATAGGGTTTCGAGGCCATGAGCCCGCCATCGGCATGCAGCGCCATGCCATGCGTGTTGGGCAGTTCCACCCATTCATAGGCGTCGGCATAGACGCGCAGATACCATTCATTGACCTCGGCCGGGTCCAGCCCGGCGATCAGGGCGAAATTGCCAGTCACCATCAGCCGCTGGATATGGTGGGCATAGGCATGGCGCCGCGTCTGCCCGATCGCCTCGGCCATGCAGTGCATGTCGGTTTCGCCAGTCCAGTAAAAATCCGGAAGCGGATGGTTCGCTGCCAGCGCATTCATCTGCGCATAGCCCGGCATCTTCAGCCAGTAGATGCCGCGCACATATTCGCGCCAGCCGATGATCTGGCGGATAAACCCTTCCACCGCATTCAGCGGCGCCCGGCCTGCTTTCCATTCCGCCTCCGCGCGCCGGCACAGATCGAGCGGATCAAGCAGCCCGCAATTGAGATGTATCGAGAGCAGCGAGTGCCACATCCAGGGCTCGCCCGCCGCCATCGCGTCCTGCCAGTCGCCAAAGCCGGGCAGGATGTCAGCCATGAAATGGTCACGCGCGGCCTCTGCCCCGGCCCGCGTCACCGGGAACACCCACGGCTCAAGCTCACCGAAATGATCGGGGAACCGCGCCGCGACAAGCTCCATCACTTCGCGCGTCACCCGGTCCGCGTCCGGCAGGAAACGCGGCGGCGCCAACGCCGATTTTGGCAGGCGCTTCCGGTTTTCCTGATCGAAATTCCATTGCCCACCGGCAGGTTTACCGCCCTCCATGAGCAGGCCTGTCCGGCGGCGTACCTCGCGGTAGAAATGCTCCATCCTGAGCTGCCAGCGGCCCTCCGCCCAGGCGGCAAAGTCCATCAGAGGCACGATGAAACGGGTGTCCTCCCGCAACTCCACCGGCACCGGCAGAAGGTCGCGCCAGGTCTCCATGTCCTGCATCAGGCGCCATTCGCCGGGTTTCGTCACCACCAGCCGCGACAGGCCCGGCTCGTCCTCGAGTGCCCGGGCCACCTCCGCCCGCAACGACCCCTGATTGGCCGGATCATCGAGACGCACATAGCGCACGCGGTGCCCCGCGGCCGCCATCTCCTGCGCGAAATGCCTCATCGCGGCGAACAGGAAGGCGATCTTCTTCTTGTGATGGCGCACATAGGTCGCCTCTTCCATCACCTCCGCGATGAGAACGAGATCCCGACCGGGTGCCGCATCGCGCAGGGAAGACATCTCCGGCGACAGCTGGTCGCCAAGCACGAGCCGGAGCACGTCCATGCGCGCCGGTGCCCTGTCAGTAGAACGCTTCGAGGACGTATTCGATCTGCTGGCCGCGGGCCTCGAAGGCGAGCTTTACCCAGCGCCCGGCGTCGTCATACCAGAGATCCACGTCGATATCCGAGACCATCAGGTAGCGGTTCGCCTCAATCGTGCGCCCGCCGGCCTGGATCGTTTCGCGACCTTTCCGGCGCACCTCCACATCGAGAATTTCGCCGTCCTCGGTCGACAGGAGCCTGCCGGTCTTCGTCTGGGCGTAGTTCCAGTGGCTGGCCGGAACAGCGTCCTCCGGCGCCTTGCCGCTGAACTTCGTGCCATCGACCGCGAGTGCGCCATTCTGCCGGCGAGCCGACACATTGGCGCGCTTGCCGTCATCATTGACGCGGCCTTCGACGCTGACCAGTTCCCCGCCGCGCCAGATTTCGCTGGCAGACAGGGTGTAGCGGAACACGGTGACAGGTCCGAGCCCGGCGCGGAGCGAGACATCGGTCTTCGCGACCAGCGCGCCGTCCGGGCCCTCCTCGAAGGTCACCTTGTGGGAGCCGAAAGGATTGCCCTTGCGCAGCACATTGAACCGGATCTGATCGCCCGGCGAAGGCGTCCAGGCCTGCTCGAGCCCTGCCGGCACCGGCACGGGCGCATTATCGGCAACCGCCGGGCCTGCCAGCAGCGCCAGCGGGACAATCCAGGACAGTACGCGTCGCTTAAGGGTCATGTTAGTTGATCCATCGGGCTATTGCGCCATCTCTACGGCCCACCGGGTGAAGCGGATCAGTTTTCCGCCATCTCAGTGATTGAACCCGGCAGCAGGCGGTCGTAGCGTTGCACCTGAAAACAACCCAGAAACGAGCCATTAGTTCCCATGACCATCCACCGGTCCGTCATCGACCTCATAGGCAATACCCCCCTTTTGCGGCTGAACCGTGTCTCGGAAGAGACGGGCTGTGAAATCCTCGGCAAATGCGAATTCCTGAACCCGGGCCAATCGGTAAAGGATCGCCCGGCCCTCGGTATCATACGGGAAGCGGAAGAGTCCGGCCTGCTGAAGCCCGGCGGGACCATCGTTGAGGGAACCGCCGGCAATACCGGCATCGGCCTTGCCCTCGTCGGCAAGGCACTCGGCTACCGCGTCGTCATCGTCATGCCGCGCACACAGAGCCAGGAGAAAAAGGATGCGATCCGCCTGCTTGGCGCCGAGCTGATCGAGGTCGATGCAGTCCCCTACGCCAATCCCAACAATTATGTCCGCTATTCCGGCCGGCTTGCCGAGGAACTTGCCGCGAGCGAGCCGAACGGCGCCATCTGGGCCAACCAGTTCGACAACCAGGCCAACCGCCGCGCCCATTACCGCACGACCGGTCCGGAAATCTGGCAGCAGACCGGCGGCAAGGTGGACGGCTTCATCTGCGCTGTCGGCTCCGGCGGTACGCTCGGCGGCATCTCGCTGGCGCTGAAGGAGAAGAACAAAAAGATCAGGATCGGCCTCGCCGATCCGGGCGGCGCGGCGCTTTTCTCCTATTACACGACCGGCGAGTTGAAAGCCGAAGGCACCTCGATCACCGAAGGTATCGGACAAGGCCGTATCACGGCCAATCTCGAAGGCATCGAAGTCGACAAGGCCTGGCGCATCGCGGATGATGAGGCGCTGCACATCCTGTTCGATCTGGTCCAGCATGAAGGCCTCTGCCTCGGCGGATCGTCCGGCATCAACGTTGCCGGCGCGGTTCACCTGGCCCGCGAACTTGGCCCTGGGCACACCATCGTCACCATCCTCTGTGACTATGGAAATCGCTACCAGACCAAGCTCTACAATCCGGATTTCCTGCGCTCAAAGGGCCTGCCGGTGCCGCCTTGGATGGAGACGAAACCATGAGTGAGCCCGGCGATCCTCTCGTCACCGCTGACTGGCTGCTTGCCAATATTTCAGCGCCGGATGTGCGCATCGTGGATGCAACATGGTTTGCCCCCTGGACCAACCCGCCGGAAACCGGCCGGCAGTCGTGGAAGCGCGGGCATATTCCGCGGTCCGTCCATTTCGACATCGACGAGATCGCCGACACCGACACCACCCTGCCGCACATGCTGCCGGACGCGGTCAAGTTCTCCTCCCGTGTCCGCAAGCTGGGCCTTGGCGATGGCAGCCGGATCGTCGTTTATGACCAGAACCGTTTCTTCGCCGCTGCCCGCGTCTGGTGGATGCTGCGCGTGATGGGCCACAGCGATGTGCATGTTCTCGATGGCGGACTCTACAGTTGGGTCAAGGCAGGTGGCACCGTCGATGACCTGCCGACCCCGCCTGGCGAGCGCCACTTCACGCCGCGTGTGCGCTCTGACCTGGTGATGGACGCACGCGGCATGGAACAGCTTGTCGGCTCGGCGCAGGTGCGCATCATCGATGCCCGTCCCGACGGGCGTTTCTTCGGCCGCGCCCCTGAGCCGCGCAAAGACCTGCCCTCCGGCCACATCCCCGGCAGCATCAACCTGCCCGGCAGCGCCCTCATCACCGAGGATGGCCGGATGAAACCGAAGGAAGAGCTCGCCCGCCTCCTTCCCGATCCCTTCGCCCCGACCGTGACAACCTGCGGCTCCGGCGTGACGGCCGCGATCACGGCGCTTGCCCTCGCCCGCCTCGGCAACTGGGATGTTGCTGTCTATGATGGTTCGTGGGCGGAATGGGCTTCCGACCCTAACCGCCCGATTGTACGGGGAGAGGCATGAGTGACCCGGAGAGTGGCGCGCCCGAGACGCGGCTGATCCATACCCGCAAGGAACGCCTCAGCCGCGTCACGGTCAACCCGCCGGTCGAACGGGCTTCCACCGTCCTCTTCCGCGATGAAGCCGGCCTTTATGGGACGAAGCCGACCTATGGGCGGATGGGCCTGACCGTTCACCGCGAACTGGAAGCGGGAATGCGCGCCCTCGAAGGAGCCCGGCACGCCCGACTCGCTGGCAATGGCCTGCAGGCCTGCGCGCTCGCGATTGCCAGCGTAGTCGACGCTGGCGGCCATCTTCTGTTCACGGACAGTGCCTATGGCCCGACGGCCCGTTTCTGCGAGAAGCGCCTGAATCATATGGGCATCGAAGCCGAGCGCTTTGATCCTCGCATCGGCGCCGGCATTGCCGAGCTTTTTCGCAGCAACACCCAGGCGATCGTTCTGGAATCACCCGGCTCCCTCACGTTCGAGATTTCCGACCTGCCGTCGATTGCCGAAGCCGCCAAGCCGCGCGGGATCCGCATCATCATGGACAACACTTGGGGCGCGGGCCTGCACCACCAGCCGCTCGCGCTCGGCGCCGACATTTCCGTTCAGGCGCTGACAAAATATGTCTCCGGCCATTCCGATGCCTTTGGCGGCGCGGCGGTCACCAACGACAACACCCTCGCCGCGCGCATTGCGGCCTGTTCGGAAGACTGGGGCATTGCGCTTGGCCCGGACGATGCCTGGCTGTGCCTGCGCGGCCTGCGCACCCTGCACACGCGCCTCAAGGCGCATGAAGCGGCGGGCCTCGAACTGGCGCGCTGGCTTGAGACGCGCGCCGAAGTCGCCGGCGTGCTGCATCCCGCCCTGCCCTCGCATCCGGACCACGCCCTCTGGAAACGGGATTTTACCGGCGCCAATGGCCTCTTCGGCTTTATCCTGAAGCCTTTTCCGAAAGACGCCCATCAACGCTTCTTTGATGCCTTGCGCCTGTTCGGCATGGGCTTCTCATGGGGCGGCTTCGAAAGCCTGATCATCCCCTGTGATGAACAGCTGACCCGGCGCGAAAGCTGCTGGACCAGGTCCAAGCCCGGCGAACTGATGCGCGTTCACGCCGGACTCGAAGCCGTCACCGATCTCAAAGAGGATCTGGCAACGGCATTCCGCGCCCTCTCAGACGGCGCCTAGCGGCAATCGCTCTCTTTGAGCGTGCACGAGCACGCCATCGAGGCTGAAACTGAAGACCGGACCGGCGAGCACGAAATACTGCACGTCTTTGCCGGCGCATTCTGCCGAACGCGGAACCGGACTTCCGTAGCCGGACAAGTGTAGATGACTTCTTCCCCGCAGGTTGCCGTTCGCGGATTGGCCGCCGCGGTAGCCGTGCAGACCATCTGGCGTGCCTGCACGCTTGGCAGTTCAAGCGTATAAGTTGTGGGCACCGCAGCCGGCGCTACCTTGGTGGTCGTGCCCTGTGCTGAAGCGATCAACACAGCGCCCGAAATCAGCACCAGACATAAAACCAGTAGCCTGAACATCCCGAACCTCCCTCTCCGTTGAATGCCGGTGATTTCACCATGCACAGGAGCGCCGATTAGGCAGCAGCTTTTGCCTTTCCGCAAGGCAAATCGGCCCGCCGATGGACCAGCGCCGGTGACGCTCCGATGCCGCTTATTCCTCCGGAACAGGCTCGCGGTCGAAATCAAGGAAGATGAAAAACCGCTCTACATCCGCCCCGATCACCGCCTGCGGCTCGGATGGCGGCCAGAGACGTTCGCGGGCCTCGCGTCCGGCGACACAGCGCCGCGCCAGACTCGCGAGATGGACGAAATCGTCCGCATAGCCGAGCGATTCGAGAATGCAGCCGTCAAAATAGGGATACTTTGCCGTCGTGCTGCAGCCGAAGGAGGACCGGTCCGGGCGCGCCGCCGTGATCACCAGCCGGTTGGCGGCCTGCAGCGCCGGCGCGAACACGCCCGAATAGCAGGCCGATACGATCACCACGGTCGGCCGCTCGCCGCACCACTGGCTGATGAGGCCGTTCAGCTGCTCAGGACTGAGAAAGCCCTCGCGCCCGATCACCATCCCCTCCGGCATGCCGTGCGAGGTGAAGTAGTAGAGGCATCCGGCCTGCGCCGACTGGGCCTGCGCTTCAAACGCGGCGAAGACTTCACGGCTGCTCAGCGAGAAACCGCCAAGCTCCCTCGGACGCAGCGACAGATGGGTGATATTGTCGGCGCTGAATCCGGCCGAAACGAAGGCGTCGGCGAGCGCGCGCCTTGCATTCTCGAAAGCGTCGATCGGCGTGCCTTCACTGTCACGCCAGTCTGCGGCAAGGATGCCGACGGCCCAGTCCTTCAGCGGTGCATCCTCCACCGCATAGTGCGCGCGCGCGGGCCCGGCCGCGAGGGCGGTCATCAACAGCATGAGGACAAGAAGACGGAGGAACCCCAAGACCTACTCCTGCAACATCCTTTCCGGACCGGTATAAGACCAGCCGGAAGGCTGAAGCGCAAGCAGGCTCATTTCGGATAGGTGTCCAGCGAGGGCTCCCGCTTCCAGCAGTCGCAATTGCCGCTGTAGCGGTAAGCCTCGCCATAATCATTGATCCGGATCAGCGGCGCGGCGCCGTAATTCCAGCCAGGGATATAGTCCCAGGACGGATCGGCATAGCGGTCGGCGAAGCCGTCTCCGGTATCGTCGCAGACTGGGTCCCGGTTGGCATTGAAGCCGCAGCCATAGGGCGGCACCTGTGTCAGCGTAACCGCCATATCATCAGCGACCATGTTGAGACCCATGGCGATGCCTTCCCAGTCGGAATGGGAGCAGGCGGAAACGGCCGCAAGGCCTGCGCCCGCAAGCCATATCCGCACGCGCCTCAGCCGTCTGCCATCCATTATCCGTCTCCCCCAAGCTCCTGCCGCGATTATACTTTTCGGCAGGCTGAACACAATCTGAACTGACGCGCCCTCACGGCTCGGGACTGACCCGGACGACCAGTTTTCCGAGATTCTTGCCCTCGAACAGCCGCGACAGGCTTGCCGGCGCATTCTCGAATCCCTCGACGATATCGGTCTCGAATTTCAGCTTCCCCTCCATCAGCCACTGGGCCATCTGCTGAATGCCCTCCGGGAAACGGGGGAAATAGTCGATCACGATGAAGCCCTTCACCAGCGTGCGCCGCATCAGCAGGTTGGCGAAATTGTACGGCCCCGGCACCGGCGCGGTAGCGTTATAGGTCGAGATCAGCCCGCAGAGCGGCATGCGGGAAAAGTCGTTGAGGCGGCCCATCACCTCGTCCATGATCCGTCCGCCGACATTCTCGAAATTGATGTCGATTCCCTTGGGGCAATGCCGGTCGAGCGCCTCGCCGACATCTTCGGACTTGTAGTCGATCGCGGCATCAAAGCCGGCGACATTGACCAGCCAGTCGCACTTCGCCTTGCCGCCCGCGATGCCGACCACGCGGCAACCCTGGATCTTGGCAATCTGCCCGACCATCGAACCGACCGCGCCCGCCGCCGCCGAAACAACCACCGTCTCGCCGGCCTTGGGTTTGGCGATATCCATCAGGCCGAAATAAGCCGTCATCCCGGTTGCTCCGAGCGGGCCCATATAGGCGGTGAGCGGCACGCCGGGCAGCTGGGGCAGCTTGGCCAAAGCGGCGCCAGGCAGCGTGTTGTAGATCGCCCAGCCGGAAAGGCCGGTGTTGACGATGTCGCCGGGCTCGAGGCCATCAAAGCGGCTCTCGGTGATCACGCTAAGCCCGCCGCCGCGCATCGGATCGCCGATCTGCACCGGCGGCAGATAGGCGTCCATATCACTCATCCAGATCCGGTTGGTCGGGTCGAGCGACAGATAGATCGTCTTCGCGCGCACCTCGCCCTCGGCCAGCGGCGCCAGCGGGCTCTCGACCAGTTCCAGGTCGCCTTCCTTCAGGTCTCCCACCGGGCGCTTCCTGAGCACCCAGGTCTTGTTTGTCTCGCTCATGCTCGTCCTCCCTGTCTTCCGGCAGGGAGGCTAGAGCGAATCCGGCTCAGCGCAAGACGCCGCGGCGGTTCTGCCAATAGGCATAGGCGAGCAGGCCGAGGGCGATGGCGAGGATCAGCACGGTGAAGATTTCCGAGCCTTCCATCGACGGGGCATCCTTGGCCGTCATGCCGATGGCCATGCTGATGGCGGCGGCAATCAGCGACATCGCCAGCAGCGGCACCGCGATCGCCCGCCGCATCAGGAGCGCCGCCGAGCCTGCGAGTCCCCCGAAGACGCCGAGGGCCCAGAGGCCCCACATCCAGAAGGGCATGGACGTCCAGTAGGCCACCATCTCGGGCGGAAACTGGCCGAGATAGGCCTCATTGTTCGTGGCTGTCATGGTGAAGTCGAAACAGCCGAAGCCGTTCCACAGGACGCCGAGTATTCCGACGACCCAAAGGTGCCAACCGCCAGTCGCTGCGGGTGCGTTGGTTTCTTCAGTCATTGAAAGGCCCTCCCTGACCCAGGGGAACAGGCTATCGCAATTTACAGGCACAACCAATGGGCGTGTGGGGCCCCTATTTCAGCACGCCGCGGCGCGCCGAGGTCTGGGCATAGTAGAGCAGCAACACTGACACCACGACGATGCAGACACCGAACACGGCCATTCCCTCATCCGGCACGGGACCGGAGAAGCTGAAGCCGATGAACAGGATCGTCGCTGTCGCGGCCAGCGCCAGCATCCGCACGGCGGCCAGGCGCCGGCGCACCAGCAGGACGGCGCCCGCGAGCGAAGCAAAGACCGCCACGGCGCGCAGCGCCATCACCCAGAACGGCGCCGCATAAATGAATTCCCGCGTCAGTTCGGGGATCTGGTTCATGTACGGGGCAAACCGCGTCACGATGGCGAGGAAATCGAACACCGCCAGCAGGCTCCACAAGAGCGCTGCCCCCGCAATCGGGAAAAGGTGCCAGGGCGTTTTCGGCGCGGCCTTCTGCTCTGCCGGAATGAGGCCCGTAGCTTCCTTGAAGGTAAGGTCTCTATCCATGTTGCATAATTAGCACACCTCGCCCTGAACCGGAAAGCCAAATCCGACAATCACCCGTTACGAGCGCGTAACAATGCCGGTTAGACAACTTCGGCGATTCATTGTAATTTCCAGCCATACTATAAAATTTCTGGGGGACCCATGACTGTAGCATCTGATACAGGAGTCGGAAGCCGCGGGCGGTTTTTCATCTGGCTTTCCTGGCTGTTTCTGTTCATCGCTTTCGCCGGTTTCTGGCCGACCTACTGGGCGCCGCTCCTTGCCGGAGAGTTCAGCGGCAAGCCGGTCCTGCATGTGCACGCCATCGCCATGCTGGGCTGGACCGGGCTCTATGCCTGGCAGGTCCATCAGGTCTCTCGCGGCAGGATCCAGGATCATCGCGCCTGGGGGCATGCTTGGTATCGCGCTGATCACACTGGTCGCGGTCAGCGTCGTGCTGTCGGCAATCAACTCGATCAAGGTCGCCGAAGGCATCGGCATGGCGGAGGAAGCGCGCGTCTTCTCCATCGTCTCGCTGAGCGGTATTGCCCTGATCCTCGGCCTTATCGCGGTAGCGATCCGCTTCATCCACAAGCCGGATTTCCACAGGCGGCTGATGACGCTTTCCTTCGTGCCCTTGCTCGAGGCGCCGATGGCGCGGCCCTACATGGTGCTGCTCTCCCCGCCGGACGCTGTCGGCCCGCCGCCGGTCTATGTCACCGTGCTGTCATCCCTGACGATCAATCTGATCATTATTGCGATGCTTGTCTATGACCGGCGCACGCTCGGAAAGTTCCATCCGGCAACGGTCTGGGGCGGTCTTTCCATCGTCGCTGTTCAGGCGCTCTGCCTGCCGCTTTCCGGCACACCGGTCTGGATGGCGATTGCACGCTTTGTGGAAAGCCTCGCCGGGTGACGCGCGCGCGCCGGCGGGCTAAACCCTCTGCAAAGCAGAGGAATCGCTCATGGCCACGGCGCCCGTCACCCAGGACAGCCATCTCTATCTGATCGACGCGAGCGCCTATGTGTTCCGCGCCTTCCACGCCCTGCCGCCGCTGACACGCTCGTCTGACGGACTGCCCGTCGGCGCGGTGGCCGGCTTCTGCAACATGCTGTTCAAGCTGCTGGAAGACCTGAAAGGCTCCGAACGCCCGACCCATTTCGCCTGTATCTTCGATGCGTCCGAGGTCACCTTCCGCAACGAGATTTTCCCTGAGTACAAGGCCAACCGGTCCGATCCGCCGGAAGAACTCGTGCCGCAATTCCCGCTGGTGCGCCGCGCGGCCATCGCCTTTGCCGCCCATGCCATCGAACAGGGCGGCTTCGAGGCCGATGACCTGATCGCCACCTATGCCCGCCAGGCCGAGGCGAAGGGCGCGCGCGTCACCATCGTCTCCTCCGACAAGGACCTGATGCAGCTCGTCTCCGACAAGGTGCTGATGCTCGACCCGATGAAGAACAGGCTGCTCGGGCGCGATGATGTGTTCGAGAAGTTCGGCGTCGGCCCGGAACATGTCGTCGATGTCCAGTCCCTCGCCGGCGACAGTGTCGACAATATCCCCGGCGCCCCCGGCATCGGGGTGAAAACGGCTGCCCAGCTGGTCGGCGAATATGGCAGCGTTGAAGCGCTGTTGGAACGCGCCGGCGAGATCAAACAGCCCAAGCGCCGCGAGACGCTGATCAATTATGCCGATCAGGTCCGCCTCTCGAAACAACTCGTCACCCTGAAGGATGATGTTCCGGTCAAGGTCACGCTCGAAGACCTCGCCGTGCAGGATCCCGATCCGAAAGCACTGATCGGCTTCCTCGAAGAGATGGAGTTCAGGACCATCACCCGCCGGGTGCGCGAGCAGATGGAAAAGGACGGCGCCATCGAGACCGCCGCGCCGGATGCCCAGCCCGTCGATGTCACCGCCTATGCCTGTATCCGTGATATGAAGACGCTGGAAGACTGGGTCGCGCGCGCCACCACCGAGGGCTGGGTTGCGGTCGATACCGAAACCGACGCCCTCGACTCGGTCAGCGGCGGACTGGTCGGTATCTCCCTCGCCCTTGCGCCCGGCGAAGCCTGCTACATCCCCCTCGCCCATGTCGACCCGGACGCCAAGGGCGACGGCGACATGTTCGGAGCCGATCCGCCCCGCCAGATCAAGATGAAAGAGGCGCTGAAGGTCCTGAAACCGATGCTGGAGGACCCGGCAGTCCTCAAGATCGGCCAGAACATCAAATACGATCTCAGCGTCTTCGCCCAGCACGGCATCGGTGTTCACCCGATCGACGACACGATGCTGCTCTCTTTCGTGCTGAACGCCGGCATCCACAGTCACGGCATGGACGAGCTTTCGGAGCGCTATCTCGGCCACAAGCCGATTTCCTTCAAACAGGTCGCCGGCACCGGCAAGACACAGAAAACCTTCGCGCAAGTCGCCCTCGACAAGGCCACCGAATACGCCGCCGAGGACGCAGACGTAACCCTCCGCCTCTGGCAGCTCCTGAAACCTCGTCTGCGTACGGAGCAGGTGACGGCGGTGTACGAAACGCTGGAACGCCCGCTCGTCCCCGTCCTCGCCGCAATGGAACAGGCAGGCATCAAGGTCGACCGCCAGTTGCTGTCGCGTCTCTCGGCCGACTTCAACCAGCGCATGGCTGCGCTCGAAGCCGAAGCGCGCGAGCAGGCTGGGCGCGAGTTCAACATCGGCTCGCCCAAACAGCTTGGCGAAATCCTGTTCGACGAAATGGGCCTTCAGGGCGGCAAGCGCACCAAGACTGGCGCCTGGGTCACCGATTCCGATGTGCTCGAAGATCTCGCCGCGCAGGGCCACGCCCTGCCTCGCACCATCCTCGACTGGCGGATGCTGTCGAAGCTGCGCTCAACGTACACTGAAGCGCTGCAGGCCGCGATCAACAAACACACCGGCCGGGTCCATACCTCCTACATGATGGCCGGCGCCCAGACAGGTCGGCTCGCCTCCACCGACCCGAACCTGCAGAACATCCCGGTACGGACTGAAGAAGGCCGCAAGATCCGCGCAGCCTTCATCGCCGAGGAGGGTAATGTGCTCGTCGCCGCCGACTATTCCCAGATCGAGCTGCGCATCCTTGCGCACATGGCCGATATCCCGGCGCTCAAGGATGCCTTCCACAAGGGTCTCGACATCCATGCCATGACGGCAAGCGAGATGTTCGGTGTGCCCATCGAAGGCATGGACCCAATGGTGCGCCGCCAGGCCAAGGCGATCAATTTCGGCATCATCTACGGCATCTCCGGCTTCGGCCTCGCCCGCCAGCTCGGCATCCCGCAGGCAGAAGCCAGCGCCTATATCAAACAGTATCTGGAGCGCTTTCCCGAGATACGGGACTTCATGGACGAAACCAAGGCGTTCGCCCGTGAGACCGGCTTCGTGCGCACCGCCTATGGCCGCAAGATCCATCTGCCGGACATGAAAACCAAGGGGCCGGCCCGGGCCTTTGCCGAACGCCAGGCGATCAACGCGCCGCTTCAGGGCACGGCCGCCGACATCATCAAGCGCGCCATGATCCGCATGCCGGACGCCATCGCCGGCGCCGGCCTCAAGGCACGGATGCTGCTGCAGGTGCATGACGAACTGATCTTCGAATGCCCGGAAAAGGAAGCCGGCAATCTGATTTCCGTGGTTCAGAAGACCATGTCCGCCGCCGACGGCCCCGCGCTGAAACTCTCCGTGCCGCTGGTTGTGGATGCCCGCGCCGCAGACAACTGGGCGGCGGCGCACTGAACAAGGCTCGGGCAAAGCCCGCCCCGGCCCTTCTGCTTTCTGAAAAACTCCCCTAAACTTGCGCCGGCAAGTGGCGGGTGCAGGCGCGATGAAACGCATCATAATATGTATGGATGGCACCTGGCAGACGCTGAACCAGCAGAGACTGACCAATATCGGCATCATTGCCCGCTCGGTGGCCCATAAGGAAACCCTTGCGGACGGCAGCCATATTCATCAGCAGGTGATCTATACCAAAGGCGTCGGGTCCTCGATCGGTGCGCTGGAACGGCTCGGCTTCTTCGGGAGCCTCGTCCACGGGGTCAACCGTATCTTCGGCGGCATGTTCGGCGAGGGCCTCGAGGACGGCATCGTCGACACCTATCTGCGCCTCGCCTTCGATTATGAGGAAGGCGACGAGATCTTCATCTTCGGCTTCAGCCGCGGCGCTTTTGCCGCCCGGCGGCTCAGTGGTTTCATCAACATTGCGGGCATCGTCAGCCGGCGCCATGCTGAACGGGCGCGGGAAGGTTTCCGCCTCTACTACCGCGCCCCCGGTGACGACGCGCCGGAGGATGCCAGGGCCGCGCATGCCGAGGAGGCGCGCCAGTTCCGCATGAAATACGGCAAGGGCGCGCGCAATGAAGACGGCACACGGCGCGCGAGTGATGCCGTCCCGCCCATCACCTATGTCGGCGTGTTTGATACGGTGGCCCAGCGCGGCGCGGGCGAAGTGCTGCGCTCCTTCTTCACCTTCCGCAACCGTAACCGGTTCCGCTTCCGCAATCTCTGCATTCCGGAGAATGTCATGGCCGCGCGTCACGCAGTGGCCATTGATGAATGCCGCGCCGGCTTTCCCTGCCAACTCTGGGAGGATATCGGCCAGTCGAATGAACGCGCCGGGCAAGAGGTGTATGCGCAGAAATGGTTTGTCGGCTATCACGGCGATGTCGGCGGAGGAGAGAATGAGGCCCTGTCGGCGGCGGCACTGAAATGGGTGGCGGACGGCGCGCGGCAGGCAGGATTGCGCTTCTATGCGACCTATGGTGACGATGCCTCACCGCTGGAAGAAGCGGTTGCCAAGCTTGATGCTGGCGCCCGCGTCTCGCGCCCGCCCCTCCTGGGCATCGTCAAACCGATCAACTGGCCGATCCGCAATCGCGAGATCTGGGCAGATCGCAGCCGGCCGACACTGGAACAGATGAAAACCCTGCTGGACGAGCATGCCTATCAGCGGGCCTGCCAGCGCAAGCCGCCTTACCGGCCGGGCGCCCTGCGTCCGTTCAGGCGGGCCGTAAAGCAGCTGCACAAGGAGATGCGCAGCAATGGTGCGCCACGACCGAAAGATGAGCCTTGACCAGCACCGAAAGCCGGACAGGGTTGCCCCTTCCGGTTTTGCCTTGGTCTGGAGGTCCTGCGGATGGGCCTTGCGGGCCCTGATTGTCCGGGGACGGTGATTTTACTCTACTCTGTTGGAAGGCGTGTCCCCGGCGTCCCGGAGCCCTGGCCCATCCGCAGTTGAGGCGTCCTGAAGCATTCCTCCTTTCCGGCGGACACCCCCTGACCCCGGCCGGAAGGATGTCTCCCGGCCTGGAAACAAACATAGGCCCGCCGCAACACGGTCGGATTGGCCGGCCGGGATATCCCGCTGGCTCAGGGAAACCGGCAGGGACAGGCCCCGGCCTCTCCCCCTGTTTTCCGGTCTGCATTCACAATTGGGGCGGGGTTCGCCGCAATGAATCGTGAATCCGCCGTAATGTGAGCAACCAGCCGCCGCACTCCGTTGTTTTTGTTGAAGGACGCGACAAGGAGGGCTTTTGAAATGACGCGAGCTGTGATTGAACACCCCTTGGCAGGACGGGCCGCGCCCATGGCCGGCAACAGAACTGACGCAAAGGACAAGGCAATGACGACACTGGCACTCGTGGACGACGACGAAAACATCGTGGCATCGCTCAAGATGTTCTTCGAAGCCGAGGGCTATCAGGTACGCGCCTATCATGATGGGGAATCGGCCCTGCCCGCGCTGACCGACTCGCCGCCCGACATCGCTATCCTCGACATCAAGATGCCGAAGATGGACGGGATGGAGCTGCTGCGCCGCCTGCGCCAGACCTCCGAACTGCCGGTGATCTTCCTCACCTCCAAGGATGAGGAAATCGACGAAGTGATCGGCTTCAATATCGGCGCCGACGATTTCGTGCGCAAACCCTGCTCCAACCGACTGCTCGCCGAGCGGGTGAAGGCCGTGCTGCGCCGCTCGCGCGGGGCATCAGGCACGCCGGAGGAAGGGGATGTGAAGCCGATTGTGCGCGGCAAGCTGGTGCTGGACCCGAACCGCCATGCCTGTACATGGGACGGCAAGATGGTGCGCCTGACGGTCACCGAATTCCTGATCCTGCAGGCGCTGGCCGCCCGCCCCGGCTATGTCAAAAGCCGCGACCAGCTCATGGATGCGGCCTATGACGACCAGATCTATGTGGACGACCGCACCATCGACAGCCACATCAAGCGGCTTCGCAAGAAATTCCGCGAAGTGACCGATGAGTTCGATGCGATCGAAACGCTGTATGGCGTCGGCTACCGTTACACCGAATAGGCCGCCTGCGGAGCTTTATTTCGGCGGCGCAGCGGATGAGAGTTCGCGCCTTGTGCTCGGCTATTGCGAAGCGCGCCGCCGGATTGCCGAGCCATCCGGCCGGCTTGTGCGCTATTTTCCCCACTATCAGCTGCCGGCGGCGGCGCGGTTTGCGGCCGAAGCGCAAGGTGATGGCCGGCCCCTCATCCTGATCGGGCATAGCTGGGGGGCGGATGCGGCGCTGCGCCTGGCCCGGCGGCTTGCCCGCCCTGCCCTGCTGGTCGGGGCGGACCCGGTGGCCAAACCTGCCCCGCCGTTCAATTTCTGGCAGGGACGGCCGGATACGGCGCGTTTCATCCTGCATGTCGATGCCGCCGCCGAAGCACCTGACCGGTCAGACCGGGTCAAGGCGGTCGGCTACTGGACGGGCGGCGGCGTGCCGCGCGCCTATCGGGAGGCGGATGCGCGTATCTCGACCCGGCTCAATCACTGGAACTTTGCCGGCATGATGGTGGCGAGGGGCGAGGATGGCCGGTCGGCCGAGGACTGGCTGGCCGCACCGGCCTATGGCTGAGTGAAAAGCCGCGACAGCTGCCAGCTCCAGTTCGGCAGCGACATGGTGAGGGCGAGGAAGCTGAAGCCAATCAGAACCGACAGCGGCGAATAGATCCGCCGGTTGAGGCTGAGATAGGGCTGTTCAGGGGCGGCGCGCTCGAACGCCGGCAGGATGGCGACAATGCCGCGCAACAGGAAGATTGCCGACAGGAAGAGGCCGACCGGCAACATGATGAGCTTCGTGGCGGTCGACATCCAACCGTGATGCCCAAGCAGGAAGCTGGCCGCAGCTGCCAGGAGCAGCAGAACGCCCAGAAAGCAGACGGCCGCCCGCGAAGGGAGCTGTGTGATGCCCCGCCGGCCTACCACGGAACGGGCAAGCGCCTGCTGGTTTGCAAACGGGAAAGACAGGCCGGCCGCCCAGACCAGATGCAGCAGGCCGAGGCCGCCGAGAAGGGTTGCCAGCAGAGTGCCGAGCAGGGATGCCACCTGATTGCCTCGTCAGCTGTCGCAGAATGGCCTAATGATACATGTATGTAGAGCTTGCCGCCAGTGCCGCGATTGAATAGCCAAAGGGCCAGTTACGCCCAGCCAGGAACAAAATGATGTCCGACCCCGCAAATACGCTGCTTCTCGAAACGTCCAAGGGCTCTGTCACGATCGAGCTGCGGCCTGATCTGGCGCCCGGCCATGTCGCCAGGATCAAGGAACTCGCGCGGGAGGGGTTTTATGACGGGATCGCCTTCCACCGCGTGATCGCCGGCTTCATGGCGCAGGCCGGCTGCCCCAAGGGCAACGGCACCGGCGGCTCGAAAAAGCCGGACCTGAAGGCCGAATTCAATGGCGAGCCGCATGTGCGCGGCACCTGCTCAATGGCGCGCACGTCGAACCCCAACTCCGCCAACAGCCAGTTCTTCATCTGTTTCGACGAGGCCCGCTTCCTGGACCGGCAATATACGGTGTGGGGCAAGGTCACGGACGGGATGGAGATCATCGACCAGCTGGCCAAGGGCGAGCCGCCCCGCAGCCCCGACCGTATCGTCAAGATGCAGGTCGCCGCCGACGCCTGAACCGCCGGCAGGGAGGGGATAAGACGACAGACGCGATGGCGGAGACAGGTCCCCCTCGGCGCAAGAAGCAGAGGCGCAGCCCCTCCATCCTCGGCTCGCGCATTGCGCGGCTGATCTTTGCCTCCAACCTTGCAGGGCTCGCGATCCTGATCGTCGGCGCGATGGTGCTGAACGAAATGCGCGCGGGCTTCGTCGCCTCCAAGAAGCAGGACCTGATTGCGCAGGCGCAGGTTTTCTCCAGCCTGCTTTCAGACGATGCGACAACGCCGGAGCCAGCGCTGAACGGCGAGGCGGCGCGCCTGACGATCACGCGCCTCAACCTGCCCGAACGGATCCGGGCGAGGATCTATACTCCAACCGGGGAAATGATCGCCGACAGCTATTTCCTGTCGGACATGGTGGATGTCGCCGCCCTGCCCCCCTTGCGGGAGCCGAGCTGGGCAGCCAGGATGGGGCGCGACCTGTCGGAATGGGCGGAGGAAGTGTTCGGCGTGTTCTCGCCGCGCCGGACATCCGACGCGCTGCGCGCGCAGTCCTTCGAGGAGGAGTTCCGCAGCGCTGCGCTCGGCGACCAGGCGGCGAGCCAGCGTTTCTCCGACAGGGGCCAGCGGGTGATCTCGGTCTCGATGCCGATCCAGCGGGTTTCCGCGGTCGTCGGTGTGCTCGTGGTCGAAGGCAGCGACATTGACGAGATCATCCGGGCCGAGCGGGTCGCGCTTGTGCCCTTCATCAGCGTTGCCGTTCTGATGGCCTTCGTGACCTCCATCCTGCTCACCATTGGTATCGCCCGGCCGATGCGGCGCCTGGCGCTGGCGGCCGACCGGATACGCGCCGGCTCATCCGCGCGGATGGACATTCCGCAGCTGACGCGGCGCACAGACGAGATCGGCGACCTTGCGACCTCAATGCAGGCAATGACCGAAGCCCTGATCGAGCGGATCGAGGCGAATGAACAGTTTGCGGCTGATGTTGCGCATGAGCTGAAGAACCCGCTGACCTCCATCCGGTCGGCTGTGGAAACGCTGGAGCGGGTTCAGGACCCGCAGGCGGCGGCAAGGCTGCGCGCGGTGATTGCTTCAGACGTAAAGCGACTGGACCGTCTGATTACAGACATTTCCAACGCCTCGCGCCTCGAGGCCGAAATGAACCGCCTGCCGAGCGAGACGATCGACATAGCCCGGTTTGTACGCGATGTTGTGCGCACCTATGAGGGCCTTGCCGATGGCAGCGAGGCTGTGCATGTCACCTTCACCGATGCGACGCTTGGCGCACGGCTTCTGGTACGCGGCCGCGAAGGCCCGCTGGGCCAGGTGTTGCGCAATCTGATCGACAATGCCCGCTCCTTCTCGCCGCCGGGCAGTATGGTGGAGGTGCGCCTTGAGCAGACGAATGACGGCCCGCGCACCGTGGCACGCCTGGTGGTGGAGGATTCCGGCCCCGGAATCCCGGCGGACAAGCTCGAGACCATCTTTAACCGTTTCTATACGGACCGCCCGAAGGGAACCGCCTTCGGCAACAATTCCGGACTTGGCCTTTCGATCGTGAAACAGATCATCGCCACTCATCGGGGCCAGGTCTGGGCTGAGAACCGGCCCGGCGGCGGCGCCTGCTTTACCGTCGAACTGCCGGCGATCTGATCGTCAGCGGACGCGAAGTGCCGGGCGGAAGCCGGCTTTCTTTGCCAGCTTGCCAGCCTTGGCCGCAATCGTCATGCCCATGAACCGCGCCGACAAAGGGCGCCCGGCAAGCGAGCGGGCAGCAGACAGGATATCGCCAGAGCGGCCCGCTATGATGAAGCCTTCATAGGCTTCCGCGTCGCGCAACCGCGCCTCATGGCGGTCGAGGGCGGCCAGGTCTTCCGAGGTGAGCCGTCCTGCATGACGCGCCCGGAACGGCGCATAGACCGGCCGCTGCATCGAAAAGACATTCCGGTTGCTGCGCGTGCGCGAGAGCGAGGCGGGCCGGACGGCGTAGCGGTAGAGTGCGCCGGGATGGATCTCGAAGCGCGCACCCTGCGCCAGCAGGTCCGCGGCGAACCAGCAATCCTCAGCCACTTTCAAGTCCGGGATATAGTGCGTGCCGGTACGCAGAATCGTCTCCCGGCGAAAGACCGGTTTCAGGAAGCCTAGGACTGGCGTGTTCAGATGCGCGCGGTTGCCGTCGAGCCAGCTGGCGAGACTGACCGGCACCCGCTCCGTGATGCCGAGATAGGGCCGGCCATCCGCACCGGGATCATCGAACGGAACGAGCGCCATATCATCGGCAATAATATCGAGCCCCTGCGCCTCTGCGGCCTCCAAGAGTGTCTTGAGGCGTTGCGGCTCCATCGCATCATCGGAGTCGAGGACCGCGATCCAGTCGCCGCCGGCATGTTCGTTTCCGAGATTGCGGGCACGGGCGACGCCGCCATTCTGCGCTGCGCGGACGACGCGCACGCGCCGGTCGCCTTCGGCGGCGGCTTCAACGGCTGCGGCGGTATCGTCCGGCGAGCAGTCATCGACGACGATCAGTTCCCAGTCCTCAAGCGTCTGGGCGCGTACGCTCGCGACCGCGCCGGCAATGAAGCCGGCCGCCTTGTAGGCAGGCATCACAACGGAAACCTTCGGCGCGGCCATGTCACTCCCTTTTGAAGGCGGAAACCCTCAGCTTATGCCCATAACAGGGATAATAAAGGCTTGATGGCGGCGGGCGGATTCACCGGTTCTGGCGGTTGTCGATCAGATCCTTGACCACTTCAGGCTCCGCGAGTGTCGAGGTATCGCCGAGGTTCCCGAACTCGTTCTCGGCAATTTTCCTCAGGATACGGCGCATGATCTTGCCGGAACGGGTTTTCGGCAGGCCGGGGGCGAACTGGATCAGGTCCGGCGAAGCGATCGGTCCGATCTCCTCGCGCACATGCGCAACGAGGTTCTTGCGCAGCGCGTCATCCGCCTCGACACCCTGGCGCAGCGTCACATAGGCATAGATGCCCTGCCCCTTTATGTCGTGGGGATAGCCGACGACAGCGGCTTCGGCGACCGCGTCATGGCTGACCAGCGCGCTTTCGACTTCCGCCGTGCCCATCCGGTGGCCCGAGACATTGATGACATCGTCGACACGGCCGGTGATCCAGTAGAAGCCGTCTGCATCCCGCCGGCAGCCATCGCCGGTGAAGTATTTGCCGGGATAAGCGGTGAAATAGGTGTCGATGAAGCGCTGATGGTCTCCGTACACGGTACGCATCTGGCCGGGCCAGCTATCGGTGATGAGGAGGTTTCCGTCAGCAGCGCCCGCAAGCTCATTTCCTTCCGCATCGACGAGGACCGGCTTGATGCCGAAGAAGGGATGCGATCCGGCACCAGGCTTCATGTCTGTGGTGCCAGGAAGCGGCACGATCAGGGTCCCGCCGGTCTCTGTCTGCCACCAGGTATCGACGATCGGGCAGCGGGCTTCGCCGACAGTATGGAAATACCATTCCCAGGCTTCCGGATTGATCGGCTCACCGACCGTGCCGAGCAGACGGATGGACTGGCGCGACGTTTTCTTCACCGGGTCTTCGCCCTCGCGCATCAGGGCGCGGATGGCGGTCGGGGCGGTGTAGAAGATCGTGACCTTGTGCCGGTCGCAGACTTCCCAGAAACGGCTGGCGTCAGGATATGTTGGCACGCCCTCGAACATCACGCTGGTCGCGCCATTCGCCAGCGGGCCGTAGACGATGTAGGTGTGCCCCGTCACCCAGCCGACATCGGCCGAGCACCAGAAGATGTCGTCGTCCTTGAGATCAAAGACATATTGATGCGTCATCGATGCCCAGAGCAGATAGCCGCCGGTCGTGTGCAGAACGCCTTTCGGTTTTCCGGTAGAACCTGACGTGTACAGAATAAACAATGGGTCTTCGGCATTCATTGGCGCGGGGGCACATTCGGCGGAGACATCGGCAGCGATCTCGTGCAGCCAGTGATCGCGCCCTTCGGTCATCGAAACGTCCGCGCCGGTGCGTTTGACAACGAGCATGCTGGTGACGGTGCCCCCGGCGATGGCGGCGGCCCTGTCGGCGTTGACCTTCAGCGGCACCTTGCGCCCGCCGCGCAGGCCTTCATCAGCGGTGATGACGACATTCGATCCGCAATCGGTAATCCGTCCCGCCAGCGCTTCGGGTGAGAAGCCGCCGAAGACCACCGAATGGATCGCACCAATCCGCGCGCAGGCGAGCATGGCATAGGCCGCCTCGAGGATCATCGGCATGTAGATCGTGACGCGGTCGCCCTTCTTCACGCCGAGCTTCTTCAGGACATTGGCGAATTTGCAGACAGCAGTGTGAAGCTCGCGGTAGGTGACAGTGTGGTGCTCGCCGGGCGTGTCGCCTTCCCAGATGAAGGCCGCCTTGTCGCCTCGTGTCTCCAGATGGCGGTCGATACAGTTGGCGGTGACATTGAGCACGCCGTCGGCATACCAACGCACATGCAGGTCGCCGGTTTCCCAGGAAACATCCTTCACGATCGTATAGGGCTCGATCCAGTCGAGGCGCTTTCCCTGCTCGCCCCAGAAGGTGACGGGATCGGCGATCGAGGCAGCATACATCTCCCGATAGGCTTCGGGTGTGAGATTCGCCGCTTTCGCGAAGGCTTCGGGAACGGGATAGGTTTTGGACGTGTCGGTCATGGGATCGGCTTATGGTTTCCGTACGGGCAGGTGACTATGGGGTTTCGCCCTACTCTACCGGGGCCATGCCCGCATCGGCAATCCCATGCGGCCGGCGCTGGCCGGGCACGCGAATATCCTCGACGAGATCCTGAATGTCCTGCGGCGGCGGCTTTGTCGCCAGGGAGACGGCAACGCCGGTTACCAGCGCAACCAGCATGAAGAGGAAACCAATCCCCTCCGGCGAGACGCCGAGGAACCACTGATCCGCTCCGGCATCCTTTCCGGCGCCGAGCTTGAAGTGCCAGATATAGGCAAAGGTCGGGATCAGGCCTGTCAGCATGGACGCGATGGCGCCCTCCCGGTTCATCCGCTTCCAGAAGATGCCGAGCAGGATCACCGGGAAGAGCGACGCGGCGGCCAGGCCGAAGGCAAAAGCGACCACCTGCGCAACAAAGGCAAGCTGGGATGAATAGATGCCCATGAAGCCCGCCGCGATGACGGCGCCGGCGGCAGCGACCCTCGCAACGCGCAGTTCGTCCCTGTCGGTCATCGACCGGAACAGGGTGCGCCGGCAGAGGTCGTGGCTGATCGCAGAGGAGATGACCATCAAGAGGCCCGCCGCCGTGGACAGCGCCGCGGCGACGCCGCCTGCCACAACGAGGCCGATGACCCAGTCCGGCAGCTGCGCAATCTCGGGATTGGCGAGAACGGCGATGTCATTGTTGATGGTGACTTCATTGGCAACGCCGTCCGGCGCGTTCGGCCCTCGGATCTGCATGATGCCGTCGCCATTCCGGTCGTCGAAACTGACAAGCGTGGTGACCTCCCAGCGAGCGAACCAGGCGGGCGATGGGGTCAGGCCTTCGGCTTCGAGCGCGGCGGCAGTGGCGGCGTAGTCCTCACCGGGCGGAACATAGACCGTCTCATTCACGGTTTCGATGACATTGAGGCGCGAGAAGGCGCCAACGGCCGGGGCAACCGTGTAAAGCGCTGCGATGAAGACCAGCGCCCAGCCGGCCGACAGGCGCGCGTCAGAGGGTCGTGGTACGGTAAAGAACCGGATGATTACATGCGGCAGGCCGGCCGTGCCGAACATCAGCGCGGCAGTGATGCAGAACACATCGAACACGGTCTTGTTGGTGGTCGTGTACTCGGCGAAGCCGAGTCCCGTCAGAGTATCCGACAGCTTCTGCAGCATCGACACATCCTCGCCCTTCACATTCGAAATGAAGCCGAGTTGCGGGACCGGGTTGCCGGTCAGCATCAGCGAGATGAAGACCGCCGGCACCGTATAGGCGAAGATCAGCACGACATATTGCGCGACCTGGGTATAGGTGACGCCCTTCATGCCGCCGAGCACGGCATAGACGAAGACGATGCCCATGCCGATGAAAATGCCGGTGTTGAAATCGACGCCGAGGAAACGCGAAAAGGCGATGCCGACACCCGACATCTGGCCGGCGATATAGGTGAAGGAGACGAACAGCGCGCAGATGACCGCGACAAGCCGGGCGGCGCTGGAATAATACCGGTCGCCGACAAAATCCGGCACGGTGAACTTGCCAAACTCGCGCAGGAAGGGCGCGAGCAGCAGGGCGAGCAGCACATAGCCGCCCGTCCAGCCCATGAGATAGACCGAGCCGCCATAGCCGAGGATCGCAATCAGCCCCGCCATGGACAGGAAAGATGCCGCGCTCATCCAGTCGGCTGCCGTGGCCATGCCGTTGACGACCGGATGGACGCCGTGGCCGGCGACGTAGAAATCATTGGTGGAGCCGGCGCGCGCCCAGATGGCGATACCGATATAGACGGCAAAGGTCAGCCCGACCCAGAAAATGGTCCAGTCCATGAATGCCCCTCAGCCTTCGATCCGGTATTTGCGCTCGATGCGGTTCATGGCGATGCAGTAATAGAATATCAGCGCCACGAAGACATAGATCGAGCCATTCTGCGCAAACCAGAAGCCGAGCGGCGCGCCGCCGAGGCTGAACTGATCGAGGAAGTGACGGAAAAGGATACCCGCACCGAAGGAGACGAGGAACCAGATGGCGAGAAGAGACAAAGTCAGGCGGATCACCTCTCGCCAATAGCCCTTCCCGTCGATCTCAGGCTCACTCTCGGTTTGGTGTTCGCTCATTGCCTGCTCCCTGCGCTGCAGCGCTGCCGGCGCTACCTTATTCGCTTGCGATCCGAAAGAAAGCCCGGTGGCAAGGCCTTGCCAAAACAAGGTAATGCGCCTGAATGTCGGTCATGCGGACTGAGAGGAATGGCGCGATGTTCAACAACACCGAATGGCTGAGTCAGCTGCGGGAGGAAATCATCGACCCGTCTCGCGAGATCGTCGACCCTCATCATCACCTCTGGCCGAAGCCGCATCTTTCCTACGATCTTGAGGAACTCTGGTCCGATACGCAGGACGGGCACAAAGTGGTGCAGACCGTGTTCATGGAGTGCGGCGCGGCCTATCGAACCGAAGGGCCGGAGCACCTGCGCCCTGTCGGCGAGACGGACTTCGTCACCGCCGCTGCAGAGCGCGCCGCCGCCAGCCCGGACAAGGCCCAGATCACCGGCATCATCGCCCATGCCGATCTGCGCCTCGCCAATCTTGATGAGGTGCTGGACGCGCATCAGGCCGCCGCCAAGGGCCGCTTCCGGGGCATCCGCCATGCCGGCGCGCGCGATGCGCATCCCGAAGTGCTGACCATTCCCGGCCGGGCGCCGGAAGGGCTCTACAGCGATCCGGACTTCCGGCGCGGCGTTGCCCGCCTCGGCGAGCGGGGCCTGACCTATGACACCTGGAACTATCACCACCAGATCAGAGATTTCGCCGCCCTCGCCCGCGCGGTGCCCGGCACGGTGATGATCCTCGACCATTTCGGAACGCCCCTCGGCGTTGGCCCCTATGCGGACAGGCGCGAGGAGATTTTCGAGAAATGGAAGGACGACATCGCAGAGGCCGCCGCCTGCCCGAACGTTTACGCAAAGCTGGGCGGCATGGCGATGCCGGATAATGGCTATGGCTGGAACACGCGGGACAAACCGCCGTCCTCGGAGGAGTTCGTTGAGGCGCAGGCGCCGTGGTATCATCACGCCATCAAAGTCTTCGGGCCGGACCGCTGCATGTTCGAGAGCAATTTCCCGGTCGACCGGCTGTCGATCAGCTACCGCACGCTCTGGAACGGGCTGAAGAAGATCGCGGCGGATTATCCCGAGGCGGCGAAAGCGGCGATGTTCAGCGGCACGGCGCGGAAGGTCTACAAGCTGTGAGCGCACTGCCATCCTTGCCGGCGCAGCCCGGAGGCGTACCCTGGCCGACCGCCGAATGGCCGGCGGGCGAGTTGCAGCCCCCTGTCGCGGAGAAGCTCACGCCCCTTCTCGATCATGCCTTCCGTGATCCGGCTCCGGACGATCTCGGTGAAACCCATACCTTCCTCGCCGTTCAGGGCGGACGCATCGTGGCGGAGCGGTACTGGACCGGCTTCGGGCCTGACAGCACGCACCATTCCTGGTCACAGGCCAAGAGTATGACGCACGCGCTGGTCGGCATTCTGGTGCGAGAGGGAAAGCTCGACATTCACGCGCCCGCCGATGTGCCGGAATGGCAGGCGGAGGACGATCCGCGCCGCGCGATCACGCTCGACCAGCTCCTTCGCATGTCGAGCGGGCTCGGCTTC
>JBKBLD010000008.1:70066-89328 GCA_046296675.1 Hyphomonas sp.
TGCCGGCGTCTCGGATGTCATCGAGATGCTGTTCGGCTCGGGCAAGGCGGATGTGGCCGCGTATGCCGCACGTTCACTACTCACCCACCCGCCGGGCACGGCCTGGAGCTATTCGAGCGGCACGACCAACCTCGTCGCCCGCGCCGCCGCCCGCGCGATCGGCGCCGCCGGCGAGACCTTCCGGGAGTTCATGTTCCGGGAACTGTTCGCCCCGCTGGGCATGACCTCGGCCAGCCCGAAATTCGACGCGGCGGGCACCTTCATAGGCTCCTCCTTCTGTTACTGCACCGCGCGCGACTTTGCCCGCTTCGGCCTGCTCTACCTGCGGGGCGGCATCTGGGACGGCCGGCGTATCCTTACCGAAGGCTGGGTGGATTACGCCCGCACGCCGACGCCGGTGCCGGAGACCGAACGCCTCGGCTACGGCGCCCATTGGTGGCTCGGCATGGCCGGGCCGGGCAGCTTTTCGGCCAATGGCTATGAGGGGCAGTACACCGTGCTGTTGCCGGAGCTGGACCTGATCCTCGTGCGCAACGGCAAGTCGCCGGACGCGCAGAAAGAGGCGGTGCAGGGCTGGCTGGCGGAGGTGGCGGGGTGTTTCAGCGGCTGAGTCCCCAAACCCCCACCCTTGGCACCCCGGCAAGGGCTGAAACACGCTGAAACTTCAGGCTCTCCAGGGCCTGAGCCTGCCCCTTGCCTGTCCACCCCCTTTGCCCTATACGCCCGACCTTCAGAAACGGCGGCGCGAGGCCGTGCGTGTCAGGTTCCGACCTTCCCCAGGGGAAGGCACGGTCCAGGGCGAAAGGAAAGCAAATGTCCAAAACTCAGATCGTATTCAATGTCGAAGTGCGCGAGCGCACCGGCACCGGCGGCGCCCGTGAAGCCCGCAAGCAGGGCTTTGTGCCCGGCGTCCTCTATGGTGGCGACATCGCCCCGGTGGCCATCAGCCTGAAGAAAAACGAAGTGATCAAGGCGATCGAGACGGGACAGTTCCTGAACGCCACCGCCACCCTCGTCCACAAGGGCGAGCGCCAGCTGGTGATCCCGCAGGGCATCCAGATGCACCCGGTGACCGACCAGCCGATGCATGTCGACCTGTTCCGCGTTAAGCTCGACCAGGTCATCAAGGTCGAGATTCCGGTTCACTTCAAGGGTCTGGAAGTCTCCCCCGGCCTCAAGAAGGGCGGCACGCTCAACGTCGTGCGCCACTCGGTCGAACTCAACGTACCCGCCGGCCAGATTCCGGAATCCCTGGAAGCAGACGTCTCGACGCTGGAAATCGGGGACAATGTGAAGATATCCAGCATCGCGTTGCCGAAAGGTGCAACGCCCGTGATCGGTGACCGCGACTTCACCATCGCGACCATCGCCGGCCGCGGCGGCAAGGCTGACACGACCGAAACAGAGGCCGCTGAGACCCCGGCCGAAGTGCCGGCCACCAAGGTCGCCCCGCCGAAGAAAGACTGATCCCTTTCTGGACTTTTCGGGGGCCGCCAGTCAAAAGCTGGCGGCCTCTCTGATTCCGGGCCAGCCTCCAGGAGCGACCCGCCATGCTGATCCTCTGCGGCCAGGGCAACCCCGGCGCGAAGTATGCGAAGAACCGGCACAATGCCGGCTTCCAGCTGATGGACCGTATCCATGCTGCCCATGGCTTCGGGCCGTGGCGGTCGAAATTCGATTCAGAGATTTCGGAAGGCAATGTGGAGACGGCGGCGGGCCGGCAGAGAGTGTTGCTGATGAAGCCGCAGACTTTCTATAACCGGTCCGGGCTCGCAGCGGCAAAGGCGCTGAACTTCTACAAGCTCCAGGCGGACGCGCTGACGCTGTTCTATGACGAGATCGACCTTGCGCCAGGCCGCGTGCGCGTAAAACGCGGCGGCGGCCATTCCGGCAATAACGGCGCCCGCTCGATGATGGAACATCTCGGCGAGAACTTCCGCCGTGTGCGGATCGGTGTCGGCCATCCCGGAGACAAGGCGATGGTGATGCCGCATGTGCTGTCAGACTTCCACAAGTCCGATCTCGACTGGTTCGTGCCGCTGTGCGATGCGATTTGCAAGGCCCTGCCCTTCCTCCTGGCAGGCGAGGATGAGCGTTTCCAGACCGAAGTGATGCGCCTTGCGCCCGCACCGAAGCATGATCCCAAGCAGACGGCACGGAAAGAGGGCGAGTAGCCCCCCTCCGTCTCGCACCTTCGGCGCGATCCACCTCCCCCGCTTCGCAGGGGAGGATAAGGGGGTGTCTGGATGCAGCTCCATCCTCCCCCGCTTGCGGGGGAGGTGCCCCGAAGGGGCGGAGGGGGGAACTACCGCCCCTTGCGCCCACCCGCACTGAAATAATCCAGCGATCCGCGCGTGATCACCTCATCCTGCGGCGCGACGTCATGCGCTTCAAAGTCCGGCAGACCCTTCACCTGAGCGTACACATCACCGAAATCCTGGTAGCAAGTCTCCAGCAGCGCCTCGAAGCTCGGAATGACGAAATAGGTCTGCTGGAAATCATCGATGATGTATTTCGTCCGCATAAGGCGTTTCAGCTCGAAACCGATCCGGTTGGGGCTGGCGTCTTCCAGCGCGAAGACGGTTTCATGCGGGCTTGAAAGTATTCCCGCGCCATAGATGCGCAGGCCATCATCCTCGCGGATCAGGCCGAACTCCACCGTGTACCAGTAGAGCCGGGCGAGGTTGTGCAACTGGCCGAGACGCATGGCCCGCTGGCCGCCCTTGCCATAGGCCTCCATGAAGTCGGCAAAGACCGGGTTTGCCAGCATCGGCACATGGCCGAAAATATCGTGGAAGACGTCTGGCTCCTGAAGATAGTCGAACTCCTTCTCCGGACGAATGAAAGCCCCCGCCGGGAAGCGGCGATTGGCAAGGTGATCGAAGAAGATATCGTCGGGGACGAGTTCAGCCACTGGCACGACGCGCCAGCCGGTCATCTTCTCCAGCCTGTCGGAGAGGCGGCCCATATGCGGGATGCCGGACGGCGAGAGTTCAAGCTCCGCCATCGCATCCAGCGCCGCCCGGCAGGCCCGGCCCTTCGTCACCTCCTTCTGGCGCCGGAACAGCCGGTCCCACCGGTCATGCTCGGCAGCTGAATAGGTTTCCCAGGCCTGGTCGATGGTGAAATCGGCCGCGCGCGGGGCGTCGTGATAGCGATTCTTGGCAAATGCGGTGTCCATGCCTCCAGTATACGCCCGCAGCAGAATTAGTTCCAGATGTAACTAATTATCACGCTGCTTCGGGCCGGGAATCGATGATTTCCGAAAGCGTGACACCGAGTTGCCCGTCGGAGACGACCAGCTTGCCGCGGGCCACCAGCCGGCCGGAGACATAGATATCCACAGGCTCATGGGTGTGGCGCTCCAGCGCCACCACTTCGCCGGGCGACAGGGCCAGCAATTCCTCCATCGGAATCCGCGCTTCTCCGAGCACGACATCGACGCGAACAGGCACATCCATCAGCATCTTCTCAAGCGGCGGGTTTTTCGGCTCGGTCATCCACCCCTCCTTGGCCCGCCGGAGGGGGCGTTGTCCAGCTTTGCGCTGACCTCGCCGGCCGCGGCGAACAGCTCTCCCTGCCCGTCGATGAGGTGCATGGCCGTCAGATTGACGGCGGCCCGCAGGCGGTCTTCGGTGGCCGCGTCATAGCCGATCGCCTCGATCTGCGACATCAGGCCCACCACCTGCCCCAGCGCATCGCGCAAGGCCGCGGCGGCGCCTTCGAGACGCTCCAGCGTATCGGTGGACTGCTGGCGCTGCGCTTCGGCAATCGTGTCGGCGCGCACCTTGCCAATGAGGGCGACGACCTCTTCCGGCGTCAGGCGCACCTCACCGGGGCCGGACTCCTGCTGGGAGAAATCCGAGCGGAAATCGAAGGGGGAAAGCAGATGGGCGGCGCGGGTCATCACTCGATCAACTCATCCTCGATGGCGCCGCGTGCCGCGCCTGCGCGAATCTCGCCGCGCTGGATCAGCTGGCGGGCGAGACTAACGATCTCCTGGCGCGCGGCCTCAATCTCGCTGCGGCGCAGAGGGCCGAGCCCGGCGATTTCCTCACGCAGCAGCTCTCCGGCGCGCTGGGTCATGTTGGCGAAAAATGCCGCTGCGGTGGCATCACGCGCGCCCTTCAGGGCGATGGTGAGGCTTGAACGTTCAGAAGAAGACAGCAGTGTCTGCATCCCGGCAGCATCAAGCCCTGCCAGGTCATCGAAGGTGAACATCAGGGAACGGACCTTCTGGCCAGCGCCCGGCTCGGCGCTTTCAAGCGCCGCGAGGAAAACTGACTCGGCCCGCGCATCCAGGCGGTCGAATATGCGCGCGACACGCTCATGCCCGCCCCGGCTCACATCCCCGGCCAATGATGGCAGCCGGCGGGTGAGGTAGTCTTCGACGCATTTCAGCGCCGATGGATTCGGAAGGCCGAGATGCAACAGGCGCTGCATTGTCTCCACTGCCAGGGATGGCGGAAGGGCGCGCAGGACCCGGGCGGATGTCTCTTCCGAAAGTCGGGAGAGGATCAGCGCGACGATCGCGGCGCGTTCGGTCCGCACGAGCCCTGTCAGCGTATCGGTGGGAAGGCCGGAGAGGGCGGACCAGATGTCCCGGTGTGTCTGCTGGCCGCCCGCAGGCGAGCCGGCGGTATCGCCAAACCGGCGGGCCGCTTCGGCGAAAAGGCGCGCGGCGTCCGCCTCAGCGGCAGCATCGTCGCCCAGTTCGTCCATGGCGATGGTCAGCGACCGCACTTCGGCGGGCGAGAGTTCTGCCCAGATGCCGGAGGATTCCGGGCCGAGGGCGCGCATCAGCCGCGCGGCGCGGGCAAGGCCGGTCTCGGTGCGGCGCGGGATCGGGGCGGGCAGGCTCAAGAAGCATCCTCCCGGTCCGCCATCCAGCGGCGCAGCACGGCGGCAGCGCGGGCCGGGTCACGCCGGGCCACGTCACTCGCGTCGGGCGGTGCCATGGCGACGGGAACAGCGCGCAGTGGCCGCGCCGGTTCCGGGCGGAGATCTGCAGGAACGGGCGCGGCGGCCTCACGCGGCGGCAATTGGGCGGCCTCCGTGCGCAGGCTGACGAGTGCAATGCCGGCTGCGATAAAGGAAATCAGGCCGAGGCCGCCGAGTTCCATCCATGCGGCCGAATCAGGCCGGCCGGGCAGCCCGCGGGCGAAGACGGTTTCCTCGATGATCAGGCGGTCTGCGCGGTCCAGCTGCAGTCCGGCGGCGGCGGGCAGAATCCGCTGGAGTTCCGGCGCGGCGGGCGCAGCGGCCGCATCGAGCAGGACGAAGACGGTGCGGCCGCCCTCGGGATTGCGCATGACCGAGACGCGCGCGCGGCGCGGGCCGGCGATCGGCTCCACGAGGGCGGCAATTGACGCCTCAGCCGGGGAATTCGGCGTTGTATCGGGTTCTGTCAGCAGGCTTGAGGCGCGCCAGACGCCCAGCGACAAGGCAACCGCAAGAATGACCAGCGTGGCCAGCCGCAGGGTGCGCCCCTGCGTTTCCTGTCCTGCCGCCTGCACAAACGCCATCAGCCCCTCCGGATCGCCTGCAGACTCGCGCAGGCCTCCGGAGAGGCTAGAAGCCCTGCCTTAAGGCAGGTTTAACGTGGCTAATACCGGATTAACGCCGGTATTGCTGCAGGCGGGTGGTGCGAAGGCCCTTGGTGCCGTGGCGGGCATACAGGCGTTCCCACGCCTCGAACTCCTCATCCGTCAGATTGTAGCGTTCGCAAGCTGCTTCGCGCGTCAGAAGGCCGCCAACGACGGCAGCCACAACTTCGGCCTTGCGGCGGGTAACCCAGCGCGAAATGTTCGGCGATGGCAGATCAGCCAGGGTGAGTTTCTGGCCGTCCGGCCCCTTGACGCTGATGGGGCGTGCGTTCTGCGTTTCCATGTCCATGACCTGTTCCTGGCAATGACATGACTCCCGGCTTCTCCGGGGTCTCTGTTCGATGACCCTACATGAGCGGGTTTAAGGGCAGCCCTACCCCCGAAAGAGAGTTTTCAGCCCCGCGTTAGGAGATGGTTTGGAAAGCTGTTCCGGGGCGGGACAAAGACGGGATTCCTGCCTTTTTGTCGCCGCGAAGGTGACAGGACGGACAGGAATAGGGGATGACTTCGCGGGTTTTCTTCGTCCGAAGCGGCGCTGCGCGAAAACACGCTCCATCGCCGCTGATCCCCGCAGAGGCAGGGATCACGCCGTGCGGGCGGTGCTGGGTACCCGGTCCCGTCTGTACGGGGCGAGCGGTCAGGAAACGGCGGGCAGCAGTTCCAGCGCGTTGTTGTCGCGAACCTGGGCCGTGTGGCGCCGGATCATGGTGAGGAACATCTCGTCGCCGCGCTCGGTCTGCTTCACCAGCATCGCCGCCCCGAAGGCCACCGAGATGCCATAGAAACTGAACAAGCGGTAGTGCGTATAAAGATCATCGAGGGAGTAGCCGCTCACGCCCTCCGCCGTCAGCCGGTCATGATAGTGGCGCAGCAGCGCCTGCTCATGTTTCGGGCGCTCTTCGCGCGTGAGACCGGCGCCGATGAAATAGGCGACATCATTCGCCGGCGCGCCCTTGCCGGCCGTCTGCCAGTCAACCACAACCAGTGGCTTTCTCGCCGTCACCGGACCGAACAACATATTGTCGAGGCGGAAGTCGTTATGCGTCAGAACGTTCGGCCCGTCGTACTGATCGCTGTAGTACGGAAGCGCCGCCGCGAAGGCATCGCCGACCTCGATAATGTCCGGGGTCAGGTGAGCGGCGTAGCGTTCCTTGAAACCGCCCCAGAGTCCCGCGACCATTTCCGGGCCCAGCGCCGGCGCCGGCGCGGCGGCGGAGCCCTGCAGCCAGTCATGCGCATCGAGCGCCGGATCGTTCCAGTGGGCGGCATGCAGGACAGCCGCAGCCTCCAGGGCGCGGCGCGCCTCTTCCACACTGCAGCCTTTCAACTGGTCGCCCTGCTCCGACGGCGCCATGTCTTCCATAATGAGGGCAAACCGGTTGGTCTCGGGATCATAATCCGTATAGAGCGCATCCGGCGTGATGCGCCCCGCAACCTTCGGAAAGGTGCGATAGAACATCACCTCGCGCTTGTAATGGTTCAGAAGCTTGGCCGTCATGATGCTGGCTTCGCTGGCGGAGGGGAATTTTCCGACGAGCGATCTCGGCGTCCCCTCTCCTGCCCGCGCATAATCGAACACGAAGCGCACATTCTCGCCGATCTGGCCGGTGCCGATGGACTTTGCTGTCAGCCCCTTTACTTCGGCATCGATACCGATTTCCGCAAACAGGTTGTTGAACCAGTCTGGACCCAGCTCAAGCGGGTTCGTGTCCAATCCCGGACGGCCCATGTTTCCTCCACATCATTCTTATTGTTCTTGATTGGCCGGGCCATCCGCCTCGTCGGCGCTGCTCGGCCTGCGGCCAGTGAAGCGGCGCAGTTGGCCAAGGCGGTCCTCGGCGCGGCGCAGGCCCTTGTCGAGCGCCGCCATGGTGCGGGCAAAGTCACCGCCGCTATCCTTGCGCCAGGCGCGCTCGGTTTCGGCGATCACGAAGGCGATGGCGATACGTTTCAGGCTGGCGGGCGCGCCGGTATCGTCATCGACGCCGGCGGAAGCAAGCGCCCAGGCGGCGCTGGCGTGACGATGCGCCGGCAGACGCACAACATGGGTGAGCGAGGTTTCGCGGAATTTCATCAGCTCACGGAGGCCCGCGCGATGCGGCTCCATCGCCTCGAACCGCTTCATGATGACATCGAACAGACGCTCGCGGGCAGAGGAGTCATCCGGCACGCCTTCGGCCGACATCGCCCGGTCGAAATGAGCGTCCATTGCCTCGACAAGATCTTCCTTCGCCGCGCGCCCGTGAAAATCATTCAGGGTGAGACCGGCCTTTTCCGCGATGGCAGCGAGCGTGATCTCGGACCAGGGCTTGCCAGCGGCAAGGTCAAGCGCGGCAATCAGGCCCTTCTTGATGACGGTCTCGGTGGTGGCCACCCGGATGATCCTTCTGCCTTCGGTCAGTCCGCCTCCTGCGAAAGCTGCCGGTCACGGGCGGCAGCGGCGCGCAAGGCCTCTCTGAGCAACCGGGGCATCCCACCCGTCTCCATGAGGATGTCAAGGGCAGCCTGGGTGGTGCCGCCGGGGGAAGTCACCGCCCGGCGCAGCGCCTCGGGGCCGTCTGGGCTGGCCGCCATCAGGGCAGCGGCCCCTTCGACCGTGCGCCGGGCGAGCGCCTGGGCAAGGTCGCGCGGCAAACCTTCGGCCTCACCGGCCTCCGCCATAACTTCGGCCAGCAGGAAGAGATAGGCCGGGCCGGACCCGGACAGAGCGGTGACCGCCGGCATCAGCCGTTCATCGACCGGCCCACGCACCTCGCCCAGCGGCGCAAGGAGCTTGCGCGCCGCCGTGATGTCAGCGGGCCGGGCGCCCTGCGGCGCGCTGAAGACGGTGATTCCCTGCCCGATGGCGCCGGGCGTGTTGGGCATCGACCGGATCACCCGTTCGGTGCCAAGGCGCCGGGCCAGCTGGGCAAGGCGGACGCCCGCCATGATGGAGAGCACCAGCGTCTTTGCGTCGGCAAAGGCTTTCGCCTCATCCGCGATTGCGGCGAATTGCTGGGGCTTGACCGCGATGACGAGCACGCCGCTCTCCGCAGGCGGAGGATTGAGCCGGATGCGGCCGTCCGCAGCGAGGGCCTGCAGGTCCGGCGAGGGCGAGGGCTCGATCACGGTGATGTCGCGTTCAGAGCCGGTCAGCCAGCCCCTAAGCAGCGCGCCGCCCATGCGGCCTGCCCCATACAATGTCAGTGACGATACGCCCGGCATGGGCGGCTCAGGCTTCGCCCTGGGTTTCGAACATCACCGCATCAATCGCCTCGCGCGGTGACTTGCCCGCCCAGACGAGGAAGTTGAAGGCCGGCATGAAACGATCAGCGGCGCTCACTGCCGCGGCGAGCACGGCGCGCACCTCGCCCTCGGTGAGCTCGTCACGCCCCTCCATGGGAAAGGTGTAGCGGTAGATGATCACCCCATCCTCGATCCAGTAATCGAAATGGCCGATCCAGAGGCGTTCATTCGCCAGCATGATGAGTTCGGCGATTGCGGCGCGTTTGGCATCCTGCGGCTTCACATCCAGCGTCAGCGAGAAGTGGATCGCCGCCGGCTCCGGCCGGTAGGCGAACAGGGCGCCCATATCGCCCCAGCGGGTTTCGGCGACGACCTGAAGGGTGCCTTCCTCATCGCGTTCTGCTGGCCAGCCGGCAGCTTCGAGGATATCTTCGATCAGTTCCAGGGGATCGACCCCGAGAAAGTCGCTGCGGCTTATTTCAAGGCTCATTTACGGGCCTCCGCTTTGTGATTTGTGCAAGCTGCCGGATTCGCGCCCCGATTCCAACTGCACTCAACGCCGGTGGAGCCGGCGATGTCTAGGTTCATGTGCAGTTAACGGCTCAGCTTTCGGAGGATTTTGCAGCTTCCAGGGCCGCGATGCGGGCTTCGAGGGCCTCCACACGGTCGAGCGCGGCCACCGCGATGGCCTTCAGCGCCTCCACTTCATCGCGTCCGGCGAGGTCCATATCGGCGATCAGGGCGCGCACGCGGGCCTGCGCTGCGGTCTTCGCTTCCTCGCCTGCCGTGCGCGCCGCGCCGAGCGCTCCGGTCATCAGGCCTGCGATGTCATCGAGCAGTGGATTTGTCCCGGCCATGCGGCTACTCCTTCGCGCGGGGTGTACTGGTGGACCTATCAGATAAGACGCCCGCCAGACAGGGAAAAGACGCCGCATGACCGACCTCCTCGCCGCGCTCACCATGATGCTGGGTGACACCTCGCTGAAGTTTCCGGAATGGAGCCCGGCGCTCTTTTCCCTCGACTTCGGATTCATCGGCCTCGGGACATTCCATCTGCGCTGGTATGCGCTCGGCTATATCGCCGGCATCGGTCTTGCCTGGTGGTATGCAAGCCAGCTGCTGAAGCGACCGCAGCTGTTCGGCGGCACCGCGCCGCTCGACCGCAACGGCCTCGACGACCTGATGTTCTGGATCATCATCGGCATCATCCTTGGCGGACGGCTCGGCTATGTCCTGTTCTACATGGTCCCCTACCAGATGGACGTGTTGTCCGCCGATCCGTTGTCCGTGCTGCGCGTCTGGGATGGCGGGATGGCTTTCCATGGCGGGATTCTGGGGGTAGCGGTTGTGCTCTGGTGGTTCGCGGCGAAGCGGGGGGTAAACCTTCTGTCTGTCGGCGACATTGCCGGGGTGACCGCGCCGATCGGCATCGGCCTTGTGCGGATCGCGAACTTCACCAATGCCGAACTCTATGGCCGCCCGACGGACGCCCCTGTCGGCATGGTCTTCCCCGAAGGCTATGTGCCGGGCTCGACCCCGCCGGCTTACAACTGGGAGACCGGCGACTGGGTCTACCGGGGCGACGAACTCGCGCGCCATCCGAGCCAGCTTTACGAGTCCGTTCTGGAAGGCTGGCTGCCACTTCTGGTCCTGTCTGTCCTGATCTGGCGCTTCGGTGCCCTCAAGCGTCCCGGACTTGTCGCAGGCCTGTTCCTTCTGATGTACGGCCTTGGCCGATCGATTGCCGAAAACTTCCGGGAACCGGACGCCTTCGTGCAGGGTCTGCCGGAATGGCTGACCATGGGCATGATCCTGTCGGTACCGATGTGGATCGGCGGCGCCTGGCTGGTCTGGAATGCGTTGAAACTGAGAGAAAAATAGGTTAACAACGCCGATCTATGTAGTACTACTTAGTCTTATTGGGTGAAATGCGCAGTCCGTGGGGGGAGGCGCAATGAAGAGCGAACGATATTATCGCCTCACGGCAGCCTGCCTCATCGTGCATGAGCTTGAGGCAGTTTTGCTTCGCGATACGGTGACCCTCCGGTCATTCCAGGACCCTTTTGAACAAATCATCATGCTGGCGCATGTCCCGGTCGTACTGGGTCTGCTCGTGATCGCGGAGTTCACCCGCCGCGTACACATCCGCTTCGGGCTCTGCATGTTCGCCGTGTTGCATGTCGGCCTGCACTGGGCTTACCGCGACCAGCCCCTGCACGACCTCGGCTCGATCACGTCCTGGGTGCTGATCCTGCTGGCAGGCATCTTCGGCGCGGCCTATCTGGTGCCCGAAGAAAAGGCCAGATAGGGCGCCGGGCCCGCTTGCAGGATACGCATGACGCTTGAACAACGGCTTGTTCGCCTCATCGGGGCCGACGGTCCCATTCCCCTGTCGACCTTCATGCAGCTGGCGCTGCATGATCCCGAACAGGGATACTACGCCGCGCGCCCCGGTATCGGTCGGGACTTCACCACCGCGCCGGAGACCAGCCAGGTCTTTGGCGAGCTGATCGGGCTGTGGATCGTGCATGAATGGCGCGCGCTGGGGGCCCCCGCCTCCTTCCAGCTTGTCGAGATCGGGCCGGGGCGCGGGCTGCTTATGGCAGATGCGCTGCGCATCGCCTGTTTCGCTGGCGGCGAGGATTTCCGGCAGGCGCTTCGCCTGACCCTGGCCGAACCCAGCCCCGCCTTGCGGCCGGTGCAGCAGGAACGTCTGAGCCCGTTCAATCCGTCATTCGTCAACCGGTTCAGCGAAGTGCCGCCCGGGCCGTTGCTGCTGGTGGCGAACGAATATCTCGACTGTCTGCCCGCGCGCCAGTTCCGCCGCGATGGCGATCGCTGGCGGGAATGCGTGATCGGCCTGTCGCCGGACGGAGGCCTGGCCTTTGGCCTTGCTGCGGACGAGCCGCGGCCGCCGGCCGGCACGACGCTGACGGGCAATGTGGTCGAAGTTCAGGCCGGGCTCGATCTGGTCGTCGCTGATCTGGTCACCCGCGCCGACCCCTTCCGCGCGCTCTACATAGACTATGGCCCGATGGACCGCGCCCCCGGCGACACGTTGCGCGCTTACCGGGAAGGCCGGCAGGTCTCGCCGCTCGACCATCCTGGCGAAAGCGACCTGACGGTGGATGTCGACTTCGGGCGGTTGGCGCGCCTTGCGGCAGCGGCGGGGCTGGAGGTGGCGGGACCAACGCCGCAGGGCCTGTTCCTGCTGGGACTTGGCGCGCAGGCGCGGCTCGACCAGCTGATCAAGGCCAATCCGGAACAGGCCGAAACCGTGTTCAATGCGGCACAGAAGCTGATCGATCCGGCCCAGATGGGCGAACGGTTCAAGGCGATCTGCCTGTCCTCGACGGGGCTGGGAAAGCCGGCGGGGTTCTGACGCCGCGTCAGGGCCGGTTGGCTTTGCCGGCGTGGTTCCCATTTAGAAGGGTGCGACCCGGAAGGAACCTGCCTTGCCCGAAATCTCCATCCTCGAACTCGGCCGTGTGCGTGAGGGGTTCACCCGCGCCGATGCGCTGCACGAAGCGCGCCGCCTGGCGCAGCATGCGGAAGCCCTCGGCTACAAGCGTTTCTGGGTGGCCGAGCATCACAACATGCCCACTGTCACGACCGCAGCGACCTCGCTGGTCATCAGCCATATCGCGGCGGGCACGAAAACGATCCGGGTCGGCGCCGGCGGCATCATGCTGCCTAACCACGCGCCCTATATCATCGCCGAACAGTTCGGGACGCTGGAAGCGCTCTATCCCGGCCGGATCGACCTTGGCCTCGGCCGCGCGCCGGGCACCGATCAGATGACACTCAGGGCGCTGCGCGTGCATCCGGAGGAAGCCGAGCGGTTCCCGCAGGATGTGGTCGAGCTGCAACTCTGGCTTGGCCCGGTGAAGGAAGGCCAGCAGATCGAGGCCGTGCCCGGCTCCAATTCCAATGTCCCGATCTGGATTCTCGGCTCCAGCCTGTTCGGGGCGCAACTCGCCGCCGAACTGGGCCTGCCCTATGGCTTCGCCTCGCACTTTGCCCCGCAGGCACTCGACGAGGCGCTGGCGCTCTATCGCCACCGCTTCAAACCGAATGAGAAGATGCCGGCGCCCTATGCCCTGGTCGGCGCGAACATCATCGCCGCCGAAACCGACGAAGAGGCGAAATACCTCGCGACCTCGCAGCAGATGTCGTTCGCGAACCTGGTGCGCGGCGAGCGTAAGCTGACCCAGCCGCCCATCGACGATATCGACACCTACTGGACACCGATGGAGAAGGCGCGGGCGGCGGCCATGCTGGACGTGGCGATCATCGGATCACGCGACACCGTCAAGCGCGGCATCGACAAGCTTATCGCCCGCACACACGCCGATGAGTTGATGATCGTCTCGGACATGTACGACCCGGAGAAGCGCCGGCGCTCCTTCGCGATCATCGCGGAGGTGATGGGGAAGGTTTAGCGGCGCCTTACCGGGGCCGCTTCACTTCATTGCCTTCATCAAGCAGCACGACAGTCGGCGCATGCTGGCGGGCTTTTTCGGCTTCGACGCCGCAGAAGGCCGCGATGATGACATTGTCGCCGACCGCAAAATGCCGGGCGGCGGCGCCATTGACGCCCACCGTCCGCGAGCCGCGCGGCGCTTCCAGCGCATAGGTCGTGATCCGCGCGCCATTGGTGACGTTCCAGATATCGACCTTCTCATGCGGCAGGATTCCGGACGCATCCAGCAGGTCCTGGTCGATAGAGACCGAGCCTTCATAATACAGGTCACACTGCGTGACGGTTGCGCCATGAAGCTTTGCTTTGAGCATGCTTAGGATCAAGAACTGGTCCCTCCCGGACACCGTGGGCGGTTATGCTCACCGCGAGAATATGGGGTGCTCCCGCAGCGCAGCAAGCGCTTATTGCATTGCAAAAGCCGGGCCGTAAAGCGCCGGTATGTAAACTGTGCAAACAGCTGACGTAATCATTCCGGCGCCCCCGCGGGGCCGCGCAGAAGGCCACTCGCCAAGAACCTTACAGACTGTTAACCGTATCGGGAGGGACGAAAACATATACTCAAGGGGATCCAGAATGAGCGGCCGTCTTCATGTCTTCAACCGGCTGGTGATGGCATCACTGCTCGTCCTGGCCGCGTGTTCCAGCGCGCCGGATGTCCCGCCCGCGCCGCCCCCGCCGGCGCCCGCACCACCGCCGCCACCACCTCCCCCGCCTCCGCCGCCACCTCCTCCGCCTCTGCCGGACCGGTCTGGCGGCGAGTTTCCGGACTGGATGGATGACTTTGAAAGCCTCCCGTCCACAGGGGCCGGGCCGTCGACCGGCAGTTCCGGCGCCGGACGCGAAAGCCTGCGCAGCCGGTCGGCGAGCCGGGTGCAGGATTTCCTGCCCTATATCGACGTCGCCATTGACCAGGACGTTCTGATCGCCGGCTATGGCCCGCAACTGCAGGACCGCTACACACGTATCCAGATCGTGACGCTCGATCCCGACAGCTATGACATCGAAGGCGTTGCCACCGGTGGACGCAAGTCGAAGGACGACACCCGCAACTACAATCGTGAAAGCCGCAACTGGTTCCAGCGCACGCTGTCGGGTTCGCGCAGTGTCACGCGCACCCTGATTGCGGAATTCGACATCTCGAACCCGGACATCAAGTCCACCAAGGCGCTGTTCTCGGCCACCTTCCAGTCAGACAATGCAAAGGGCGAGGCATGGGCGACGAATGAAAGCATTGCGGTCTATGCAACGCCCTATTTCAAGGTCAGCCCGAATACGACGATCGAGGGCCGGTTCCGGATGCAGCTCTCCGACGAACGCCAGAGTTCGGCCGGGGCAAATGTGATGAATGCCCTCCAGACAGCGGCAAACCTGATTGCGCCAGCCTCTGCGCTGGTCACCTATTTCAACGCGCCGGCGATGGTGCAGGCGTCGAGCTTCCTCAACAGTCAGTCTACGGCGCTGTTCGGCCAGTCGATCACCGAACAGTCCACCGGCGCTTTCGCCATCCGGTCCTGGACCGAAGATCCGATCCTGATCATCAATGCATCGATGCCGCCTGCGAGCAATATCAAGGATACCCGCAAGAAGACCGGCGTCGGCAAATGGGCGATCTATCTCGACGAGCCGATCCCGTCGGTCCTGACGGCGAAGACTTCTGGAGATGCCACTCCGGATTTCACCGGCGTGAGCTCGGCCGACATACTGGCCTTCCAGATCGGCGCGGACCTGCGCGTCTATGACTATATCTTCTCGCGCCTCGACATGAGCGACCGCATCAACCTGCTCAACGCAACGGGCGATTCTGATACGGCGCGCACCATCTGCACACGGATTTCAAGAGGCCTTGCGGAAGTCGGCTTCACCACATTCGATGCCGCCGCAAGCGTCTGGGCCGCTTCGGAATCCGACCAGTTCACGGCTGCCGCGCGTTCGGCCCTGCAGGACGCGACTGCGTGCGAGGCGATGGCGCTCTGGCACAGTATCGTTGACTGACAGGCAGGTCTGCTTCCAATACGTCCGGCATGACCCTGATCCTGTTCAACAAGCCCTATGGCGTGCTGAGCCAGTTCACCGATGAGGGCAGCGGAAAGCCGACGCTGAAGGACTATATTGCGCTGCCCGGTGTCTATCCTGCCGGCCGGCTCGACTTCGACAGCGAGGGCCTCCTGATCCTGACCGATGACGGGCGCGAGCAGGCGCGGATCAGCGACCCCAGGCACAGGATTGAAAAGACCTATTGGGCGCAGGTTGAGGGCATTCCGGATGACGCGGCACTCGAGGCGCTGCGCCGGGGCGTGGACCTGAAGGATGGCCGCACCCGCCCTGCCCGCGCCCGGCTCATCGGCGAGCCGGATGGCCTCTGGCCGCGCGACCCGCCGATCCGGTATCGCAAATCGGTGCCCGACAGCTGGATCGAACTGACCATCACGGAAGGCCGCAACCGGCAGGTGCGGCGCATGACAGCCGCAGTCGGGCATCCGACGCTCCGCCTGGTCCGCGCGCGAATCGGTGACTGGACGCTCGACGGCCTGGCCCCCGGAAAATGGCGCCGTGCCTGAACGAACCGGAAAAAATGACACCTCGGGCGGTTAACATTCCGCGCCCGGTGACCTAGTTGCCTCCGGAAGACCGAATGCAGACCGAGGGGACTGATGATGATGACAGCGCCGCCCGTCGTGGACGAGATTGGTAACTGGTGGCAGCGCAACGCACCGGGCTGGGCGACGGAGGCGACGAGCTATATCGGCAGTATCTGGAACGAGGGCGCCTACGGGCTGACCTTCGGCCAGATCATCACCGTGACGCTGATCATGGGGTTCGCCATCCTGCTGCGCGGCTTCCTGGCGCATACTCTGGTGGACTGGATCGCCCGCTGGGCCGCCGGATCGAAAACCCGTATCGATGACGCGCTGATCAAAGCCATCGCGACCCCGCTCAAGGTCATCCCCGTGGTTGCCGGTATCTATGCCTCTATCCGCGTGTTGAGTGTCGATCCGGCTGTTGAGGTCTTCGCCGGCAGAGTGATCCAGTCGATCATTACCCTGACGATTTTCTGGTCCCTGTCCCGTGCAGTCCAGATGCTGGAATATGTGCTGAAGGATCTCAAACGTTCCCTCTCCGGCGCGGCCGTGGACTGGATGATCAAGGCGCTTCAGTTCCTGCTGATTGCCCTGGGCCTCGGCGCCGTGGCGCAGCAATGGGGCATCGCCGTTGCCCCGCTGCTGGCCGGTCTCGGCGTGTTCGGCATTGCCATCGGTCTTGGCGCACAGGACCTTTTCCGCAATCTGATCTCCGGCCTGCTGATCATTGGCGAAAAACGGTTCGTGCCGGGGGAATGGATCCTGGTCGACGGAGTCGTCGAGGGCACGGTCGAGAAGATCAACTTCCGCTCCACCCTCATCCGGCGCTTTGACCGCAGCCCGGTTTATGTGCCCAACTCGAAACTCGCCGATGCTGCGGTGACGAATTTCACCCGCATGACCCATCGCCGGATCATGTGGGCGGTCGGCGTCGAATACTCGACCAGCGTCGAGCAGCTGAAAGCGATTCGCCAGGAAATCGAGGACTGGCTGATCGAGGACGACCGCTTTGCCAAGCCTCCGGAAGTGTCTCTCTTCGTGCGCGTCGACAAGTTCAATGCAAGCTCGATCGACTTCCTGATCTACACTTTCACGCGCACAACCATCTGGGGTGAATGGCTGAAGGCGAAGGAAGACTTCGCCTATGCCATCATGGATATCATCGCCCGGAACGGCGCGTCCTTCGCCTTCCCGAGCCAGACGATCTACATGAACCAGCCGGACCCGCCGGAGATCATGGCGCCGCCGGAAGGCCGCCAGCCGCCGAAGCGGCTACCGGGCCCGGAGGGCAGCTCCGGTTCGCAAGGGTCCAGCAGCGCCGAGGCCACCTCTGACAGCGAGCTTGGCGAGGGTAGCAACTGAAGCGCTACTCGGCCTGTCCGCGCGCAATGGCCTGATCGGCCGCAGCACGCCCGCCGGCTTTTTCTTCCGGGGTCGCAGCCACAGCGCCGCTGCCTTCGACATGCGCTGTCAGCTTGCGCAGCAGCGGGCTCAGAAGCAGCAGGATGATGCCCAGCACGATCGCGGCGCCGCCAAGCTGGAGATAGACCGCATTGTAGGCGGCGAGACTTTCTTCCGGCGGCGCGCCTTCCGGCACCTGGGTGCGCTTGGCAACTTCGGCGGCGATAACGTTCGCAAGCGTCACGGCGAGGAACCAGTAGCCCATCATGAATCCGACAATCTGTTTCGCCGACATCTTCGTCACGGCAGACAGGCCGACCGGCGACAGGAAAATCTCGCCGGTCGTATGCAGCAGATACATCAGCAGGATGAAGATCACCGAGATGCGCAGCATGCCGTTGGCGTCAGGCGTCGCCGACTGGATGCCGATGTTCAGGATGAAGAAGCCCGCCCCGATCTGCAGCATGGCGAAACCGAACTTCACATATGAATTCGGCTCCCAGCGGCGATTGCCGAGGAAGGTCCAGAGCAGCGCCACGACCGGCGCGAAATAGATGATGAAGAAGGGGTTTGCCGATTGCAGGGCCGGTGCCGGGAATTCCCAGCCGCCAACATTGTTGGTCACATGGCTGGCGGCAAACAGGTTCAGCGAAGTCGGTCCCTGGTCGAACAGCGTCCAGAACAGCACAGATGAAATCGACAGGATCAGCAGGCCGATCATCGGGTTGCGCGCCTCGGCATCGAGGCGGGTGAACATGTAGAACAGGATGCCCGCCGTCGCGATGCCGAAGACCGGATACATCGCGGCCGTCGTGAATGACGCGAACTGGAGCAGAACGAAGCAGAGAATGACGAAGCCGATGCCGCCGGCATAGACCAGCCATTCCCGGTTCAGCCCGGCAAAAACAGGCGTCTTCAGATCGACATCCGCCGGCGGATCAGCGCGGCCTTCCAGCCAGCCCTGACCGAGGACGAAGACGACAAGGCCCGCCAGCATGCCGAACGCGGCCAGACCGAAACCGGCTGACCAGCCATAATTGGCCGCCGCAATGGCGCACCATATGCCGGCAAGGAAGGCGCCGAGGTTGATGCCCATATAGTAAAGCGTGAACCCGCTGTCGCGCCGCGAATCGCCCTTGTCATAGAGCGCGCCGACGCAGGTGGAGATGTTCGGCTTGAGGAAGCCGACACCCGCCACAATCAGGGCGAGGGCGGCAAACAGGATGAACTCGTAAAGAGCCTGGCCTTCACGCTCGAGCGTGCCGGTCAGCGTGACGGTTTCGCCGGCGCGCGCGAAGGTGATCCGGCGCTCCATCGAGCCGCGTTCGGGCTGCACGAAACTGGTGAGGAGGTAGGCCTCGCCATCGACGACAATGCTGCGCTCGCGCGCTTCGCTGTAGTCGGGCCGGACGATCTCATAGGTCGCGTCCGCCGTGATGAGAGATTCCTTTGCTGGCGGGCCGTGAAAGCCCATCAGGCCATGGCCGGCGACCAGAAGGATTGCGCCGAAGGTCACCGCCTTGCGGAAACCGATATATTTGTCAGCCACCCAGCCGCCGACAAGCGGACCGAGATATACGAGCGCCACATAGGCGCCGTAGAGCGTCAGGGAAAAGTCGCTGTCGAACAGGAAGTGCCAGGTCAGGTAGAAGATGAGCAGTGCCCGCATCCCGTAATAGGAAAACCGCTCCCACATTTCGGCAAAGAAGAGGACGTAGAGGCCTCGGGGCTGGCCGCGCATCTGCCACAGGGCGAGGACAATCGGCGCTGCCACGAGCAGCAGCGGAAAGAGAATGCTCATCATGATCTGGAACCCCTGATCTGCCCGCGCGCCGGGCGCGCGCCATCATCTGGTCACTTTTGACCATGGCGCGCGCGGGCGCTCAAGGCAGTTTCTGCTGTAACCAATTCCGGAGGGGTGGAGCCGAAACGCGCCCCGCCGCCTGCGCCAGAAGCCGGACAGGGCGG
>JBKBLD010000009.1:0-88807 GCA_046296675.1 Hyphomonas sp.
CCACGACCGTCTTGGGGCTGATCGTATAGTCCAGCGTCGCATTGGCCTGGGGCACCAGCACTTCGCCGTAGCGAATCGCGCGGAGCGTGGCGGCGAAGGGGCCGTTGTTCCAGTCAAGCTGACCGGTGAACTTGTCCTTCGGCGCGCCCTTCTCGAACGTCAGCACGTTGACGCGTGAGAACAGGACCGGGGCAGGGTTCAGGGTGGAGAGTTGCGGAATGTCCGGAATGGCCGTCACTTTGGTCTTGTTGAAGTTCGCGCCTACCGTGCCGCGGAACTGGCCGATCTCGGTGTCCGGGAAGGCATAGTTGGCGATGATGTCGACGCCGGTGGTTTCGGTATCGACACCGTTGAGGAAGAAGCGGCCGCCGCCTGCGCCGATGAAGCCCTGATCTTCGAGATACTGGCGGACGTTGGGTGCCGTGAGGTTTTCCGATAGCACGATCCGGTCATCGATATCGATCCTGTAGGCATCGACCGTCAGGTTGAACGGCCCGTTGCGCAGGACGAAGCCGAGTGCGTAGTTGACCGACTTCTCGGCGTCCAGAGGCTGGGAGCCGAGTGCAACGGCAATCGGGTCATCCACGGTGAAAGTGGTGATCTCGAAGGGAACGCCATTGATGAAGTTGGTCGAGGTCGTCGTGAAATACTGCTGCTGAAGCGACGGGGCCCGGAAACCGTTCTGGATCGATCCGCGAACAGCGAAGTATTCGTTGAAGTCATACCGGGCGGCGAGTTTGCCGGTGAGAGCCTCGCCGAAATCCGAATAGGATTCGCCGCGCACCGCGCCGGACACGAGCAGGGCGTCGGTCAGGTTGGCTTCGAGGTCGAGATAGATGCCGATGGCCGTGCGGTCCTCATCGCGCTCATTCTCCGGACGGAAGCCGGGGAAGACCTGGGAGCCGGACGGGGTCGGTGCGCCGTTCAGCAGAACCCCGCCATTGCGGTAGGAGTCCGGCTCGCCGGCGAAGATCTCATAGGTCTGACGGCGTGCTTCCACACCCCAGGCCACGTTGAGGTCGGACGCGAGGCCGTCCACGGCGAAGCCGCGCACGAAGCCGACATTGGCGACAAGCTGGGTTGCCTCATAGCCACCGGCATCGAAGGAGGTCTTGGACGCCGGGCCGAGCGAACGGTTCAGCGTGTCGATGATCTGGAACTCCATCTTGTTGGAGCCGTAGCCGAGCGAGGCATCGGCTTCCCAACCTGCCCAGTTGAAGCGTACGCCGCCGAGCGCCGAATAGTCCGTGGTCGTTGGATTGATCTTCGGCAGGAAGCCGTTGGGATAGATTTCGATCACGTTGCGGGCATCACCCGCTGTACGGATGAAGCCAGCCGACACAGTCTCGCGGTCCTGGAAGCTCGCCCAGCCATAGAGTTCTGCGCCATTGCCGAGATCATAGCCGGCATTGGCAAAGAAGGAGAGCTGTTCAAGGTCCGGCTCGCCGGTCCAGGCGTTGAAGCGATTGATGATCGCTTCGCCTTCCGGGAAGGAGCCGGGATACTGCGCCCGGTGGTCATAACCGGAACGCTTGGTATGGTTCTGGTCCTTGTACTCGCCCGTGATGGTGAGGAAGCCGTCATCGCCCAGGCCATAGCCTTTCCAGCCGGCAACTGTGAGGATGTGGCCGTCTGATCGCTTGCGGCTGACACTGCGGCCCGGATCGGGCACGCCGGGCGCTGTCGGCTGGATCACCGGCACGGTGTATTCGGTTTCACGCCAGCCATAGCTTGCCTGAACAGCGCCGCCGGAATTGGCTTCGCGCAGGCGGACGTTGACCACGCCGGCGATTGCGTCGGAGCCGTAGAGCGCCGAGGCGCCATCGCGCAGGACTTCGACGCCGCCAACGGCGAGCGAAGGAATGGTGTTGAGGTCAACTGCCGAGGAGCCGCGCCCGATCGTGCCGTTGACATTGACGAGGGCGGCGGAGTGACGACGCTTGCCATTGACGAGGACCAGCGTCTGGTCGGGCGCAAGTCCGCGAAGGGCCGCCGGACGGATCGAGTCCGTACCATCGGCAAGAGCAGGGCGCGGGAAGTTGTATGAAGGCAGATTGACAGACAGCGCCTGGTTGAGTTCGCCGACGCCGATATTCTGGATCGTTTCTGCACTGACAACGTCAACAGGGGCTGCGGTGTCGAGCGCGGAACGATTGGCAACGCGTGTGCCAACGGTGACAACGGTGTCGAGTTTGCGGGCGGAATCTTCTTCCTGCTCCTGTGCCCAAGCCGGCGCTGCGGCGATCGACAGCGCAATTGCTGCGGCGGCCGAAGTAAGAATAGCTCTGAATTGCATGATATACTCCGTGTGCGTGTAAGCAGACAGTAAGGGCTCCGTCTGCTTGCGGTTTATGGAAACCTGAAGTGATCGTAAGGTGGGATATTGGAACTTATCAACAAGAGAGCGGTGCTAACACCGCGTTTTAGTTCCAGTTTTGTTGCATTTTCGACACAATATGTGACGCAGGAGTAAAAAGTGGGCATGAAAAGACGGCTTTGTCTGATTACGGGGGCGTCAGCAGGCATTGGGGCCGAGTTTGCGCGCCAGTATGCAGCGCTTGGCTGGGACCTTGCTTTGACGGCCCGGCGGGCAGACCGGCTGAACGAGCTTGCGGATGAGCTGACCGGCCGGCACGGCGTCCATATCGATGTGATCCCGGAAGATCTTGCCGACCGCGCCGCGCCGCAGCGACTGGTCGCTGCGCTGGAGGCAAAGGGCCGGCAGATCGACGGTCTCGTCAACAATGCCGGGTATGGCCTGCCGGGCACATTCTTCACGACGCGCTGGGAGGAACAGGCCGCTTTCCTGCAGGTACTCTATCATGCGCCGGTGGAGCTGACCTGGCTGGTGCTGCCCGGCATGGCAGAGCGCGGCTTCGGACGGATCATCAATGTGGCCTCACTCGCCGGATACACGCCGGGCAGCGCGGGCCACACGCTATACGGGTCCGTCAAGGCGGGGCTGATCCGGTTTTCCGAGAGTATCGAAGCCGAATGCCGGGCCACCGGCCATCGCAATATCCACTGCACGGCGCTGTGCCCGGGTTTCACATGGAGCGAGTTCCATGATGTCAACGGCACCCGTGAGGCGACCAATACGATGCCGAAATGGATATGGATGAAGGCCGAACCGGTGGTGAAGGCCGGTATCCGCGCGGCCAATCGCGGCCAGCCGGTTGTCGTGCCGGGCGCGTTCAACAAGTTCGTGGCAACTCTGACCCGTATCCTGCCGGAGCCGGCTGGCCGGGCGATCGTGCGGTCGCAATCGGCGCGTTACCGCAAACTTGACCCCTGAAACCGACGCAGCGCCGCCTGCGATGTTGCACCGCACAAGCCGGGCATGGCAGAATGCGGCTGGCGGTCTATCATGCTTGGCATTATCCGGCGGAAGACCAGTTGAGGGAGAGGCGAGATGGGCCATGCGAGCGCGGTGAAGGAAAATGAAGGCCCTGTGCTGGCTGGGCTTGTGCCATTGCTCGCCGATGCGGTTTCCGCGCTCGATACCTACACAGCCGCCGCGCTTTCCGGCGCGAGGGCGCAGCTCGCGGGCGCTGATGGCAAGCCGGACCGCGCTGCGTTCGAGCGCCACCAGCACCTTGCCCACGGCCTTGCCTGGCTTGTCACCTATGTCGAGACGCTGAGGCAGGTCGCCGAATGGGCCGCGCGGCTGGAAGGGGAGGGCAAGTTCGGCGAGGCCGAAGCGCTGCTCTCGCAGATTCTGTTTGGCGAATACTGCGCACAGGTCATCGGCGGCATCCCGATGAATCAGGGCGAGACGATCCGTCCGCACGAACTGGGCAGCCTTGAAGCGGCTGACGGTCTGTTTGCCCAACCGTCCATCCGCAAGCTGATTATCTCGGGCAAGACGCCGGCCTCGCTGGCGGCGGCGGCGCGGCTGCTGCCCGATTCGTTGTCGCGTCATTCGGTGGAGAATACCGGTCTCGACGAGACGATGGAGATGGTGCGCGACCAGTTTGCGAAGTTCGCAGCGGACCGGATCAAGCCGCATGCGCACGGCTGGCATCTGCGCAATGACTATATCCCGATGGATGTTGTCGACGAGATGTCAGAGCTCGGCGTGTTCGGTCTGACGATCCCGGAAGAATTTGGCGGGCTCGGCATGGGCAAGACGGCGATGTGCGTTGTCTCTGAGGAGCTTTCGCGCGGTTATATTGGCACAGGGTCTCTTGGCACACGCTCGGAAATTGCCGCCGAATTGATCCTGATCGGCGGAACGCCCGAGCAGAAGGAAAAGTGGCTGCCGAAGATTGCCAGCGGCGAGATCCTGCCGACGGCAGTGTTCACCGAGCCCAATACCGGGTCTGACCTTGGCTCGCTGCGCACGCGCGCGGTGAAGTCTGCCGACGGTGCCGACTATATCGTCACCGGCAACAAGACCTGGATCACGCACCCCGTGCGCGCAGACCTGATGACGCTGCTGGCGCGAACAGATCCGTCTACGAACAATTTCTCGGGTCTCTCCATGCTGCTGGCGGAGAAGCCGCGCGGCACCGATGCCGATCCATTCCCGGCAGACGGCATGACCGGTGGCGAAATCGAAGTGCTCGGCTATCGCGGGATGAAAGAATACGAGATCGGCTTCGACGGCTTCAAGGTGAAGGCCGAGAACCTGCTGGGCGGTGTTGAAGGGCAGGGCTTCAAGCACCTGATGGCAACCTTCGAGAGCGCCCGTATCCAGACGGCAGCGCGCGCCGTCGGTGTGGCCCAGAACGCGTTCGAGACCGGCCTTCGCTATGCGCTCGACCGCCAGCAGTTCGGCCAGGCGATCTTCGCGTTCCCAAGGGTCGCCAACAAGCTCGTGATGATGGCCGCCGAACTCGTTGGTGTGCGCCAGCTGACCTATTTTTCTGCTCGTCAGAAGGATGACGGAAAGCGGTGTGATCTTGAGGCCGGCATGGCGAAACTGCTGGCTGCGCGCGTTGCCTGGGCGGCGGCTGACAATGCCGTGCAGATCCATGGCGGCAATGGCTTTGCGCTCGAATATCCCGTCAGCCGCATCCTTCAGGATGCCCGTATCCTCAATATCTTCGAGGGCGCCGGCGAGGTGCAGGCGATGGTCATCGCCCGGCGGCTGGTCGAGGGCGGCAACTGACTCATGGCACTGCCTGTCATGGTCAGGTTGTGCCAGTAGATTAAATCCCGGCCCAGAGCCCCGCCGATCCGCCCAACCACCGAGGACCGGACATGACAAACATGGCTGACGCCAAGGCGCGCAAGCGCCCGGAATGGGCCCGCCGCCTGCGGGTTGCCCGCTGGCGCGGCATTCGCAGCATCGACCATATGGCGGTCGTCAAGCATGTCCATGAAGAGGGCGGGCTCACCGGGCGCTACCTGTTCATGACGGCGATGTCCTGCGGCATCGCCATCCTCGGCCTGTTGCTTTCTTCGCCTGCGGTCATCATCGGCGCGATGCTGATCTCGCCGCTGATGGGCCCGATCATGCTGATGGGCTTTTCGCTCTCGATCCTTGAACTGAAAGCCTTGCGGGAAGCGATCGTCTCGCTGGCCGTCGGCACGGCGCTGGCGCTGGCGACCGCCTTCCTGATCGTCTTCCTGTCGCCGCTGACCGATGTGACGCCGGAGATTCTCGCCCGCACGCGGCCGAATTTCTTCGATCTCCTGGTGGCGGTGTTTTCCGGTCTCGCCGGCGGGTATGCCGTGATCCACCGCAAAGGCGAGACGATTGTCGGCGTCGCGATCGCGACCGCGCTGATGCCGCCGCTGGCCGTGGTCGGCTACGGCCTCGCCACGGCCCAGTTCCAGCTCGCAGGCGGCGCCTTCTTCCTCTACATGACCAACCTTCTGGCGATTGCCCTGTCGGTCACGGTGCTTTCGCGCTTCTATGGCTTTGGCGAGCGCCACAGCCCACAGCATAATTTCTGGCAGACGGGTCTGATCGTCGGCGTCTTTGTCGCCCTGTCGATCCCGCTTGGCCTTGCGTTGCGCGACATTGCCTATGAAACGCGGGTGCGGGATGTGACGCGCGAGATTCTGCTGGAGCCTTTCGCCGGCCGGGATGCGCGCCTGTCCGATCTCGACATCGCCTTTCCCCGCCGCGGCCCCGCCCGCATCACGGTGCAGGCGACCGTGCTGACATCGGAGCGGGTGCCTGGCGCTGAGGGGCTGCTGTCCGAACGCCTGACCGAACGGTTCAGCCGGCCCGTTGCCGTGTCGATCGACCAGATATTCGTCGACGACAGTATGGTGTCCGAGACTGCGCGGTTCCTTCAGGCGGCGGAGACCTCGCTGGGTGCGCCGCTCCGGGCGCAGATGTCCCAGTTCGAAGCGCTGGCCGTCGAGCGCCGGACCGAGCGGGAACTGCGCGCGGCCTTTCCCTTCAATCTGACGGCGGCGGATATTGAGCCTGCGCAGCGCCGCGCCGTCTTCGTTGCTGCGCCGACCGAAGGTGTCGGCATGGGTGCCTGGCGCAGCCTGGAACTCGGGCTGATGCGTAACTATCCGGACTGGACGGTCAGCATCGTGCCGCCGCCGGCCGAGTTTGCTGCCATCCGGTTCGAACCGGGTGAAGACGCCTTGTCGCCGGCCGCCGGCGATCTGGTCGCCGATCAGGTCTGGGCCTTGCAGCGATGGGGGGTGCGCGAGGCCGAAATCGTCGCCACTGTTCCCAACGCACTGGCGGCGCAGACCTTCGACGCACGCGCCCTCGGCTACCGGCGCGGGGCGGCGATCGCAGCGCTGTTCGAGGAGACCGGGATTTCGGTCAGCATCATCGGCGAGTTCCGCCGGGGCGGGGATGGCGCGCGGGAGGACCGGCTCTTCATTCGGCCCTCATCTCCTCCGCTGGCGGACGACTAGCCGCAGCAGGCTAGCGCAGTACGCCGCCGAGCGGTTCGACATCGGCGCGCTCATGCTGGATGATGACCTTTGCGCCCAGCGCTTCGGCGCGCGCTTCGAAGGCCGCCATCGAGGCCAGCGTCTGATCTTCATTGTAATTGAAGCGCGGCACGCGGCGCAGATCCCGGCTCTGGCTGCGATGGTAGAGGTCGCCGGTGAGCAGGACCGGGCCGGCTTCCGGCAGGGTCAGTTGCAGCGATGTATGGCCGGGCGTATGGCCGGGGGTCTCGAAGATCACCACGCTGCCATCGCCGAACACATCCTTCTCTCCGGTGAAGACTTCCCGGTTCATGCCCTGAAAGGCATTGAACAGGGCAATCTGGTCGGCCGATGTCTGGGGGGCCGAGCCGTCCGGCGGGATCATCGCGTCCAGCTCGGCCTGATGCACGAGCCAGGTGGCCCCCTGGATCTGGTCAGCCTGGCCGATATGGTCGAAATGGCTGTGGGAGATCGAAAGATAGTCGATATCCGCCGATGTCAGGCCGAGGCCTTCGAGTTGTTCGGTGAGGGTCGCGCTGAGGGAGACGGTGAAGATGTCCTGCACGACCGGGCCTGCAACTGAAAGAATGCCGGGAACGCCGAGATCCCAGAGCAGGCGGCCTTCGGGATGGTGAATGAGATAGCAGGTGTTGGTGAACTTCGCCGGGGTGCCGGCAAAATCGCCTGCGGAAGAGAACGCGTCGAGATCCGAGATTTCGATCGTGCCGCAATCGAGCACATCGGCATAAAGGGCCGGCGCGGTTTCGGTCCCGGTGAGCGAGGCAGGTTCGGCGGCCGGGGCCGGTGTTGCCGGCGAGCAGGCCGCCAGCAGGGCGCCCCCGGCAGCGGTGAGCATCAGATGGATCAGGCGCATGGTGTTCCTCCGTTTTGCGGAGAAGCCTAATCCGCATCGCCGGTGAAGGATAGGCCAGGGCCATCGACGCGCCGGTAGAAGCAGCTTTCGCGGTTAGTGTGGCAGGCCCCGCCGGTCTGGCGCACCTTCAGCAACACCGCGTCCTGATCGCAATCCACACGGATTTCGGTCACCTCCTGGGTGTGGCCGGAGGTTTCCCCTTTGACCCAGAGGCTCCCGCGCGAGCGTGACCAATAGGTCGCCCGGCCCGTGGCAATGGTCTGGGCCAGCGCTTCGGCATTCATCCAGGCAAGCATCAGGACTTCGCCGGTCGTGGCATCCTGGGTGATTGCGGCGATAAGGCCGTTGGCGTCAAAGCGCGGGCGCAGTTCGGCAGTTTCATCTTGGGCACTGCCGGAAAGGGGCGGGGAAAAGCTCGTCATCACCGCGAAGCGGTCGCCGATGGCGCAAGGCAAGTCAAGGCGCCGGGCGAGGCAGAATTGCGTCTGCCCATCGGCGCGAAAGGCGTCTAGACTGGTGCAAACAAGACAGGGAGACACAGTGGATGGCGGCCTTTCGAGAAATCCTGACAGAGATATCTGGCGGCGTGCTGACGATCACGCTGAACCGGCCGGAGCGGCTGAACGCCTGGACCGGCATCATGCAGACAGAGGTCGAAACAGCGATCCGCGCCGGCGGGGCGGATGCGGCGGTGCGTTGCATCGTCATCACGGGTGCAGGCCGGGGCTTCTGTGCGGGCGCCGATATGGCAGGACTGCAGTCGATCCAGGCGAGCGCCGGGGCGGAGTATAACGAGAAGATCCCGGACCTGAAGCCGGCAGTGCCGTCCGCTCTGGAAAAGGTCTTTCCCGGCCGGTTCGGGCATATGTTCGCCTGCCCGAAGCCAATCATCGCGGCGATCAACGGGCCATGCGCCGGTATCGGCCTGATCCTGACGCTGTTTGCAGACCTGCGATATGCCGCCGCCGAGGCGAAGTTCACGACCGCATTCTCCCAGCGCGGTCTTGTTGCGGAGCATGGGATCGCTTGGCAGCTACCGCGTCTGGTGGGGGAGGCGAACGCGCTTGACCTGCTCTTCACGGCGCGCAAGTTCGACGGCGCCGAAGCTGAGCGCCTGGGTCTGGTCAACAAGGCGGTGCCTGGCGATGAGCTGATTAGCTTCGTCGGCGATGTGGCGCGCCATCTCGCCACCCAGGTATCGCCGCGCTCGGTTGCGATCATGAAGCGGCAGATCCGGGAGAGCTATTTCCAGTCCTATGCGGACTCACTTTCAGTCGCCGACGCGGAAATGGAGGCGAGCTTTGCGACGCATGATTTCAAGGAAGGCGTGGCGAGCTTTGTCGAGCGCCGCGCGCCGGCCTTTACGGGCAAGTGAACATGACACGGCGTATCGACATTGTAGAAGTCGGGCCCCGCGACGGGCTGCAGAATGATCCGGCCAACCTGACGGTCGCGCAGAAGCTGGAATTCATTGCGCGGCTGGAAGCGGCCGGTGTGCGGCGGATGGAGTCGGGCAGCTTTGTCAGTCCGAAGGCTGTGCCGAAAATGGCGGATTCGCCGGCGGTTTTCGCCGGCCTCGACCGCCCGGGCGGAGCGCGCCATATTGCGCTCGCCCTGAATGAAACCGGCATGCGCCGCGCGATCGAAGCGAAGGCGGACGAGATCAACTTCGTGCTGGTGGCCGGAGAGACGTTCGGCCGGAAGAACCAGGGGATGAGCCCGCAGGAGAGCGCCGACATGCTGGCGAAATGCGCGCCGCTGGCCCATGACGCAGGCATTCCGCTTTCGGCCACCATCTCGGTCGCGTTCGGCGACCCGTATGACGGGGATGTGGACATTGCGGTTGTCGGCAGCCTTGCGGCGCAGGCGCAGCGGGCCGGTGTTGCCGAACTGGCGCTGGGTGACACGATCGGCGCGGCGACGCCCTGGGATGTCCGCCAGCGGATCGACCGGGTACGGATCGAGGCTCCGGACGTGTCCCTGCGGATGCACTTTCATGATACGCGCGGGGCGGGGCTCGCAAACGTGTTTGCTGCCGTGGAGGCGGGCGTCGATGTGATCGATGCCAGTTGCGGCGGCATCGGCGGCTGCCCCTTTGCGCCGGCGGCGACGGGGAATGTGGCCACCGAGGATGTCGTCTGGATGCTGGAGCGGGCCGGTTATGAGACGGGGCTCGACCTTGGCCGCCTGATCGAAACGGCGAAATGGCTGGAGAGCGTGCTCGGCCACCCGGTCGCTTCCGCGCTCAGCCGCGCCGGCGCCTTCCCGCCAGCTGCCGTGCCCTGAATGCCTCACGGCAACAAAATGCGCTTGACGGCGATCGGCCGTCCATGTACTTTGTTTTTCAAAGTAGTCTTTGGAGACGAAAATGAGCCAGTCCTCAAACCTTGCTGACGATCTCAGCTATATCCGCGATCTCGCCGAAGCCGGGCAAAATGCGCCGCTCCTGGGCGGCCGGTTCCTGGCGATGTGGGGCGGGCTTGTGACGCTCGGCTATGGTGGCCATTTCCTGTTTGCTACCGGCATATTCGATCCGGGCCTTGGTCTCATGTCTTACCTGGCCTGGTGGCTCACCCTGATTGTGATCGGGGCGATCGGGCAGTGGGTGCTCGTTTCCCGGATTGGAGACAAGCCGGGGCAGGCATCGGCTGGCAACCGGATCCAGGGGGTCCTCTGGACAACCGCAGGCATCTTCCTCAGCGTTTACTTCTCCGCACTTATCATACGCATGCTGACGACCGGCACCGGCACGGAGGGCTTTTACTGGTCCGTACCGATGGTGCTCGGCCTGTATGGCATCGGCCAGTATGTGACGGGTGCTATCTCGGGACAGCGCGCATTGAAATTTGCCGGCATCGCAGCCTTTGCGGGCGTGCTGGCGGCGACTTTCCTGACGGGAACGGAGTATATCTGGCTCGTGGGTGCAGGATCAGTCTTCCTTGCGGTGTGCGTGCCGGGTATCTGGATGATGCTTGCCGAGCCATCCGAAACGGTCTGAGGAGAGCCAGTAGCACTATGAGCGCGGATAATCCCTTCGACCATAACGACATTGATGATGTCATCCATGGTCGGCTCCGCCTCGGCGTTATGGCCTATCTGTCAAGCGCAAGCCCGGCCGTGTTCGGCGAACTGCGCGACAAGGTCGGCGCAACCGACGGCAATCTCTCGACCCATCTGAAGAAGCTGGAAGAGGCGGGCTATGTGAAGCAGGAGAAGCGCTTTGTCGGCAAGAAACCGCAGACGCGTGTGTTCCTGACTGACCGCGGCCGAAAGGCCTGGCTGATCTGGATCGCCCGGATGGAAGCGATCATGAAGGCGGCGGAATAGGCAGGCCCTCCCGCCTCAAGGCGGAAGGGCCAATGCCGTGTCAGAAGAAGATCGCGGCGGCAAAGAAGGCGAAGAACGCGCCGATCACGAACAGGGCTACGCTGATACCCCAGACGATCCAGCTGACTTTCCGCGCGCGTGCGCAGGCCGCGGCCTGAGCCCGGTCCGCCGGGCAGGGCAGGTTGCGCGCATGCCATTGCCAGAGGCCGGAAGCCAGCAGCAGCGCGCCGGCAATGCCGAAGACAAGCTCTTTATTCCTGCCTAGCCAGACGATCTGGGGAACCGCCTCAATCAGCCCTGCCATGACGGCGCCCGCCCCCAGACTGACGAGCAGCGCCGGCAAGGCGCAGCATATCAGGGTTCCGGTTGAGGTGAACAGCGACAGGAAGGCCGGCAGCGTGCTGGGCGGGCGGATATCATCCGTATCCGTCATTCGGCAGCCTCCCGTTCGAGTTTGACGAGGGAATAGCCGGATTTGCGGATCAGTTTCTCGATGGCAGCATCTTCCATCGTCTGGCCAGGCTTCATGGCGATGTGAACCTCGCCCTTGCCGAGATCGACATGAACATTGGACACCGCCGCCTCCCTGCCGAAAAGTTTCTGGATCGACTGGGCGCAGAAGTCGCAGACGAGACCGTTCACATGGGCCGTGACGGCTTCGCCGCTGGCTTGCTTCGTGGCGACGGGCGTTTCGGGGGCTGCGAGGGCGGGGGCTGCTACAAGCGAGAGGGCAGCGGCGAAGGCGAGAGTTTTGAAGCTTGTCATAAGGTGTGTCCTTTCAGAAACGATACATCCAGTTGAGGAGGAAGCGGTCTTCTTCCAGTGTGTACCCAGCCTCGACGAGAAGCGGGCCCTGAAAGAAGCGCAGGAGCGGTGTGACCTGGACAGGATTGTCCGCTTCGGGATGGTTTTCCACCTGCAGCATGGCCCAGGTATGGAAAGCCCCGAAATCGGCCACATAGGGCGCCACCCCGATCCGGGCGGCATGGCTGACCGACTGGTCAATGCCGAAATCCCGCCCCCGGGTGTCCCAGGAGACGAAGATGCGGCGTGTTTCCCAGTCGGCCGAGACAGCGGCAAAGCCGGCGCCCCGCTGGCCGCGATCGTCGAACGGGTCGGCAATACCGGCGCCCAGCTTCAGGTAGAGATTGCCCTGGCTCTGGGGTGCGTTCCAGCGCTTTACCAGCCGGTTGTACTGCAGGCCGGTGAAATGGGCGTCCATGTCCCAGTTGCGCTCGCTATAGAGGCCGATGGAGTCGAAGGCCGTCGGCGAGTAGTGCAGATGCAGGGCGGAATACATTCCGTTGTTATCCTGCATCGCCGTCCAGCCTCCGGCATAGGAGACGGGGCGGGCCTCGGCGGCGGACGCCAGGGCGGCGAGGGCAAGCCCCGCAGCAATTATTTTTGATGGCATAAGCCTGTTCCTGTCTGATTATTGATCCGGTAGCGGATGAATAGTCAGATCAGGCTTTCGGGGGTGGCGGCTCCGGGATCAGGCTAAGCGACGGCGCACTTGTAACCAGCGGAAAGCCAGCAGGCAGGCGGAAAGCCGGGCTTCTGGTACCGGGAAGGGCCGGCGCTGGCAGGGCGGCGATCACGGCCGGACAGCAGCAGACGCTGTCAGCCGCATGTGCCGGCGTTCCGGGCGCGGTCTCATCCGGCGTCTCTGCCGGGGCGGCCGCCATCATGTCGCAATGGGCATGGACCGAGGCGGCAGCCACGTTCGCGGCCGGCGCTGCCGCCTTTGTCTCCATATGGCAGGGCGCGGCATGGGCCGCGAGGCCGCCTGCCACGATCAGCCAGAGGCTGACGGAGAGGATCAGGATGCGTTTCAGCATACGGGTGGCAAGATGGGTGCTTCTGGCTGCAGCGTCAATTGCGCCTACTGCGCTGTCCAGCCGCCATCGATGGAGAGGTCCGCCCCGTTGATCTGGGCGGCGGCGTCCGAACACAGGAAGCTCGCAAAGGCAGCGACCTGTTCGGGCGTCACGAATTCCTTGGTCGGCTGGGCTGCGAGGAGGACCTCATTCTTGACCTGTTCCTCGGTCATGCTGCGGGCCTTGGCGGTGTCGGCAATCTGGCCTTCGACGAGGGGGGTATAGACATAGCCGGGGCAGATCGTGTTGCAGCGGATGCCGAGAGTGGCCCCTTCCAGGGCGGTAACCTTGGTGAGGCCCGACAGCCCATGCTTGGCGGCGACATAGGCGGCCTTGAAGGGCGAGGCGACCTTCGCATGGGCCGAGCCCATATTGATGATCCGTCCCCATTTCTTTTTCTTCATGTGGGGCAGGGCGAGCCGCGTGGTGTGGAAGGCGGCCGACAGGTTGAGCGCGATGATGAGATCCCATTTGTCGACCGGGAATTCGTCGATTCCCGCCACGAACTGGGTTCCGGCATTGTTGACGAGGATGTCGATGCCGCCAAAGGCTGCTGCAGCCTCGGCCATCATTGCCTCGATTGCCTCCGGTCTGGTCAGATCGGCGCCGGAGTAGATCGCTTTTACTTTATGATCCTTTTCAATGCCTGCGCGAAGTGCTTCGATCTCTTTCGCGTCACCGAAACCGTTAAGGACGATGTTGGCGCCGTCCGCTGCAAGGTGCAGCGCTATGGCCTTTCCGATGCCGCTGGTCGATCCCGTGATGAGGGCGGATTTTCCGGCAAGCATGATCCTGTCTCCTTGAGGCTGGGGAATGCACTGGATAGGGTCTGGCACGGGCCCCGGAGCGGGGGGTTAGACCCGCAAGCGAGGATTAACAAGTGTGATGCTGGGAGAATTGAGCGCTTTCGATGCGGCCTTCCCGCGCTTCCTGATGTCAACAGGCATGGCGGGCCTGCTGCTTCTGGTGGCATCGACTGTCTATGTCCTGCTCACGCCGTGGAAGGAACTTGCGCTGGTGCGCGAGGGCAATGCCTCGGCTGGTGTGGCGCTGGCGGGTGCCATCGGCGGCCTGGCCATCCCAATTGCCTCGACGCTGGCCTCTTCGGTCTCGCTGCCGGAGCTGGTACTGTGGGGCGCCATTGCACTGCTGATGCAACTGCTTACCTACCGTGTGGTGGACCTCATCCTGAGGGGCATCCCGCGCCGGATCGCTGAAGATCAGATGGGCGCGGCGGTGGTCCTTGCAGCGGCGAAGCTCGGCACAGGGCTGATTTTTGCCGCCGGGCTCTGGGATCCCGTCCTGCAGAGGGTTTGAGGCATGCGCGGATTTGACTGGGTGATCTACGCCGCGGCGCTCGGCTTCATCCTCCTGGTCGTGTTTTCCCTCGCCCCGGATGCCGAGGCGCCGGAGCCGCCCCCGCTATCGGAAATTGCCGAGGAAATCGGCCCGCTCCTGCCCGAGCCCTCGCCCTTCGACGAGTTGGTTGTGGTTCAGGCCGGCCCGCCCCAGAACGGCGTCGGCACCGCATTCGCGGTCAATTCACGCGGCGACTGGATGACCGCGCGGCATGTGGTCGATGGCTGCACACGGGTCAGCCTTGAAGTGGCGCCGGGAAATTATGTGCCGGTTGCCCGGATCAGCCTTGATGACGCGCATGACCTGGCGCTGCTCTCGACAGGGCGCAGCCCGAATCCGGTGACGCTGGACCTTGCCTCGCCGCTCTTCCTCGGCGCCGAGGGCTATCATGTGGGCTATCCGCAAGGCGTGCCGGGGGAACTCGCCAGCCGGCTGGTCGGGCGTTCGCGCCTTGTTACCCGCGGTGACCGCCAGAGCGATGCGCCGATCCTCGCCTGGGCGGAAGTCGGCCGCACCAGCGGCCTCAATGGCACGCTGGGCGGTATTTCCGGCGGGCCGGTCTTTGACCAGGCCGGGGCCGTGCGGGGTGTGATCGTCGCCGAAAGCCCGCGCCGGGGCCGGATCTATACGACCGCGCCGCAGGCGCTCGATGCCTTCCTGACAAAACTGGGCGTACCTGTGGAAGCTGGCGCCACCGGCAGTTTCGAACTGCGCACCTATGGCGCGGCCTCCGACACGGCCCGGCGGCGCTTGCAGGTGGTAAAGGTGATGTGCGAAGTGAGGTCATGACCGACTTCGCCAGCCGACTGACCAGTGCAACTGCCAAGTTTGGCCCGCTCTGCGTCGGGATTGACCCGCATCCGGGGGCCATTCCGGACCTGTTTGGCGGCGATACGCCGGAAGGCGTCTGGAAATGGTCACAGGCGGTCATCGAGGCAGCGGCCGGCAAGGTCGCGGCGGTAAAGCCCCAGGTCAGCCTGTTCGAACGCCACGGGCCGGAAGGCATGGCGGCGCTGCAGGCTGCCGGCAAGGCAGCGCGCGCGGCCGGCCTGATCGTGCTGATGGACGCAAAGCGCGGCGATATCGGCTCAACCGCGGAAGGCTATGCTGCGGCCTATCTCGCTGCCGGCGCGCCGTTCGAGGGCGATGCGGTGACCGTGAACCCCTATATGGGCCTTGATACAATCGAGCCGTTCGCACGGATGGCGAAGGCCGGAGGCAAGGGCGTGATCGTCCTCGTGCGCACCTCCAATCCCGGCGCTGCGGATTTCCAGTCGCGGATCATCTCCGGCGCGCCACTGTATGCGCGGGTCGCCGAGGCGCTGGGGCCGATGACCGAACGCCTGATGAGCCCCTGCGGCTGGTCGAACCTGATGATGGTTGTGGGCGCGACCGCGCCGGAAGAGGCCCGCGCGGTCCGCTCACTTGCCCCGAAAGCGCTGTTCCTGGTGCCGGGATATGGCGCGCAGGGCGCAGCGGCGGCCGAGGCCTGCGCCGGCCTCATTGACGGGCAGGGGGGCGTCGTCAGCGCCTCGCGCTCCGTGACCTTCCCCGCAGCCGCAAGGGACGCCGGCGATATTTCGGCGTGGCGGGCGGCGGTCGAAGCAGCGATCCTGGCAGCGCGCGACGAGCTGCGGCTTGCCTCGGTGAACTGACAGGCCCGCAACCCTCTTTCCCGGCGTCATGCCTCGACTTTGCCGGGCGAGGGGCTACTGTTTCCCTCAAATGACCCCGCCGCCGATGTGCGGCCGGGCGTGGTCTGGGAGGAACATCGTGATCACATCCATACTGGCCCGCCGGGCCTCGCCTTTCATGGCCGTCGCTGCTGCGGCGCTGATGCTAGCCGCCTGCGGGCAGGACCAGATGCAGAGAGCAGAGCCGCGCGGCTTTGCCGGCGTCGATACCGCGCGCATCTCGACGGCGAGTGCGGGCGAAGAGTGGCTGTCCTATGGCGGCACCTATGACGAGCAGCGCCATTCGAGACTGACCGCGATCAATACCGGAAATGTCGGCGAGCTCGGCGTGGCCTGGACCTATGACCTCGCCACCAATCGCGGCGTGGAATCGACCCCGATCGTGGTCGACGGGGTGATGTATGTCACCTCGGCCTGGTCGGTCGTCTACGCGCTGGACGCGAAGACCGGCGAGGAGAAATGGGTTTACGATCCGGAAGTGGACCGGGCCGTGGGCGTGAAGGCCTGTTGCGATGTCGTGAACCGCGGCGTCGCTGTCTATGACGGCAAGATTTTCGTCGGCGTCATTGATGGCCGGCTCGAGGCGCTGGACGCGAAGACCGGCAAGGTTGTCTGGAGCAAGGTCACCGTTGACCAGTCGAAGCCCTACACGATCACCGGCGCGCCGCGGGTTGTGAATGGCAAGGTACTGATCGGCAATGGCGGCGCCGAACTGGGTGTGCGCGGTTATCTGTCTGCCTATGACGTGAAGTCCGGCGACCTTGTCTGGCGCTTCTACACGGTGCCGAATCCGGAGAAACAGCCCGACGGCGCCGCCTCCGACAATGCTTTTGTCCAGGTGGCCAATGTCACATGGGGCGATGAAGGGGCCTGGGTCACCGATGGCGGCGGCGGCACCGTCTGGGATTCGATCGTCTATGACGAGGTCAATGACCAGATCATCTTCGGCGTCGGCAATGGCTCGCCCTGGAACCGGACCTTCCGAGACCCGTCCGGCGGGGACAATCTCTTCCTGTCCTCGATTGTCGCGGTTGATGCCGCCACGGGCGCTTACAAGTGGCACTTCCAGACCACGCCGGGGGACAATTGGGATTATACCGCCACCCAGACAATCATCCTCGCGGACCTGCCATTGGGCGAGGACGGCGCGCCGCGCCGGGTCGCGATGCAGGCGCCGAAGAACGGCTTCTTCTATGTCGTCGATGCCGCGACCGGCGAATACATCTCGGGTGATGCCTATGTGCCGGTGAACTGGGCGACAGGCCTCGACGAGACGGGCCGCCCGATGGAGGTGCCCGAGGCGCGCTACAGTCTCGAGCCATTCGAGCAGACGCCGGGGCCCCTCGGCGGCCACAACTGGCACCCGATGGCGTTCAACCCGGACTTTGGCCTCGCCTATATCCCGGCGCAGGAAATCCCGCAGGCTTATGCCGAAGATCCGCGCTTCACCGCGCGCCCGGTTGGCTGGAACACCGGCATCGACTTTTCCGCTGGCGTGCCCCCGATTGCGCCGCCGGAAGTCCTCCGCTTCCTGCGCTCGACGTTGAAAGGCCGGCTGATTGCCTGGGATCCGGTCGCACGAGAGCCGCGCTGGACCGTCGAACACGCCAATGCGTGGAATGGCGGCGTTCTCTCGACCGCAGGCGGCCTCGTCTTTCAGGGCAAGCTCGGTGGGGAGTTTGCCGCTTATGATGCCGCCACCGGTGACAAGCTCTGGAGCCATGATCTCAAATCCGGCGGGGCCTCGGGACCTGGCACTTACATGATCGATGGCGAGCAATATGTGACCATCACCACCGGCTGGGGCTCTGCCTTTGCGCTGGCCGCCGGGTTCGGGTTTGACGAGACGGTTTCGCCCACGGTTGGCAAGGTTGTGACCTTCAAGCTTGGCGGGACGGGCGAAATCCCGGATGCCGGCCTGACGCCCATCGATGCGACGCCAAAAGCGGCCTCCTTCGGCGATATGGCGATGATCACCGACGGTATGGTGCACTATGCGCGCAACTGCGCGGTCTGCCATGGTCCGTTGGCGGCCTCCTCGGGCGTGCTGCCCGACCTGCGCTGGTCGGTGATCACCGCCAATGCGGAGGCTTGGAACGGCGTGGTGATGGACGGCAATCTCTCGGCCAATGGGATGGTCTCCTTCGCCGAATTCATCACGCCGGACGAATCGGAGGCAATCCGGGCCTATGTGCTGAGCCAGGCCCATGTGACGGCGGGCGGGGGGCAATAAAGCCAGCCTTACCGAATTCTCCATGGCGCGAAACGCGGGGGCGGATTAAGGTGGGTGTATGCACATACTCCTCACCGTCCTTGCGATCCTGACCGCCATCGGCGTGTGGGCCTGGCGCCTGCACATGGCGCGGCGCGGCCTTGAGGAAATCGCAAACCTTGCCAAGACAGCGGCCAATGCCCCGCGTCGCGTCGCCTTCCGCTACCGGGCGGGCAAAGGCGGGATCGACCTGATCGAGGATCCGCGGGAGGCCGCCGCCATCATGATGATGATGGTGGCGCTCGCCCGAGGCGGCCCGCTCAGTCCCCGCCAGAGCGAAGTGATCGAGGCGGAAATAGCCAGTCATTTCAGCTTCACGGAGCAGGAAGCCGAGGAGCTTGCTGCCCATGCGGCCTGGATTGCGAGCAGCCAGCTGCCGGGGCCGGCCGAGATGCGCCGGATGAGCCGGCTTGTCGTGAACGCACCGCAACTGGGGCCGAAAGAGGTCGTGGACTTGGACTCGATGCTGGTCGCCGTGTCGGAGGCCGAAGGCCTGCCAAGCCGGGCCCAGCTCGGACTGCTCCAGATTTACCGCGATATGGCCGGTCTGAAGACATGAGCGCCGCCTGACACACTGGTAATGGACTCGGTGGTTGCGCCCGGCGCAGAGGCCGATTAGCCATGTCGCGATGCCGTCCCCCTTGCCGCCTGCCCACCGAGCAAAGACACGCCGCGAATCGTGGACGAATTTTTCTGTCCTGCGTCATGGCGCATTCGACGGCTTCCTCGTCACCTCGAAGAATTCCGGCACCCACTGGATGTGCTACATGCTGGCCGTGGCGCTGGCGGACACTTACGGCGTCGAACGGCCCACCTATTTCTCCGAGAATGCGCTGCGCCCCTATATCGGCTGGGCGACGGACAAGCCGGTTCATGCCGCCCTGCCGCGGCTGGGCCGCAGCCATTCGATCCCGCACCGCCTGGCTGAGTGGGACTGGGCGCGCCGGCTGTCCGGCCTGCCGCCCTATGTGCTGGGTGTGCGCCATCCGATGGCGATCCTGGCCTCGCATTACGCCAAATGGCGACACCAGCTGAACACCGACTGGCTCGACTATCTCAAAGGCGATCCGGCCGGCGCCCGGTTCCGTTGTGATCTCTACTGGATCGCGCGTTTCTGGAACCGCTGGGGCGATATATGCGCGGCTTATCCCGATGCGATCCTGTGTCTGCATTATGAAGCCTCACGCGCCGATCCGCGCGCGGCGCTGGAAGCCATTGCGGCGCATTGGGGCATCCGGCTGACGCCGGAGGCGATCACCGCTGCGCTGGCCGAAGGGACGAAGGAGGCGATGGCCCGCCGTATTGATCCCGATGCGGAGCCGAATGTCGTCCAGAACCGCCCGGAAACGCTGGAAGAGCTTTTCACCGGCGAAGCCATGGACATATACGCCGCGCGCATCCGCGACCTCTTCCGGCGTGATCTCGGCTATGACCTCATGAAGCCGCCGGTTTCAGGTATCCGCTCGAACGTCCTTCGGGCCCATAGCTGATCCACCAGGGTTCGGCTTCGGCCTCGGCCTCGAGCGTCCGGAACACCGGGTCTTCCAGCACAGCGGCGGCGTAATCGGCGGCGGCGCCGGTCAGCGGCAGTCCATAGGTGCGAAACCTTGTGACAACAGGCGCATAGAACGCGTCAGCGGCTGACCAGGCGCCGAACAGGAAGGGGCCCGGCTCGGCGGTGTTCTGACCATGGGACGTGCGCAGTCCAGACCACATTGCCTGAATGCGGGCAATATCGGCTTCCAGCGCCGGCGTCATCTGCGGGGCAGGCTCGCGGGCGCGGATGTCCATCGGGCAGTCCCGGCGCAGCGCGGCGAAACCGGCATGCATTTCAGAGGCGGCGGCGCGCGCGACAGCGCGGCGCGCGGCATCTTCCGGCCAGATCCGGCCAGGTCCGGCCAGTTCGGCGACAAATTCGGTGATGGCGAGGCTCTCCCAGATTTCCAGACCGTCCCAGATCAGCAGCGGCACCTTCGCAGTCGGGCTGACCTGTTTCAGGCGCTCCGTGGTTTCCGGAAAGTCGAGGGGGATCACCTCTTCCTCAATCCCGAGGCCCGCCTTGCGGATCGCGAGCAGGGGGCGGATCGACCAGCTGGAATAGTTGAGATTGCCGGACAGGAACTTTCTCATGCCGGCCTCCCTTCGCCGATGGCCCAGCGGGTTTCATGGATCGTGACACGGCCGAAGACGCCGGCTTTCGTGTAGGGGTCTTCGGCATTGATGGCGCGGGCCTGTTCGAGGCTGTCTGCTGTGATCAGGAAAATGGAGCCGACCATGCGGCCCTCCGCATCGAGGAGCGGCCCCGCCATCCGCACCGCCGGCCCGAGACTGCCGGCCCATTCAAGATGGGCGGGCCGCGTCTCGGCGCGGCGCACGGCGCCGTCCTTTTCATTGTCGAGGCAGTGGAGGCAATAGAGCGGCATGCAGGCGCAATCCTTGTCTGGTCCGGTCCCCGCTATGGCACAGCAGGCGCAGCCGTGTCATGATCCTGACCCAGAGGCAGGACGAAATGTTTGGCGATTGACGGAAAGTATACGCTGAACGCTGTATTGAATATTCAGTCGTTTGTTGTACACTGCGGGAATGAACCAGATGGACGATACAAGGAAGATGATCCTCCACGCCGCTGTGGAGCGCATCCTGCACTATGGTTATTCGAAGACGACGATGGCGGAGATCGCCCGGGACTGCAACATGTCCGCCGGGAACATCTACCGCTTCTTCGCCTCGAAGCTGGACATTGCCGAGGCCATGGCCCGCAAGTTCAATGAAGAGGCGTATGAGACCTTTGCCCGGATCGTTGAGCGCAAGGTGTCTGCGGCCGACCGGATGCGGGAGATCTTTCACTATGAGCTCGCCCGCACCTATTCGGCCATCGAGGATGAGGCCAAGATCCTTGAAGTCGCCGAAGTGCTGAGCGAGGAGCGCCCGCTCTACATGAACGACAAGCTGGCGACCGAGCGGACCTATCTCGTCAAGATCATCAATGACGGCGTGGCATCGGGCGAGTTCCGCCAGATCGAGAATCCGGAAGAAACCGCAGAAATGTGGCAGTCGGCGCTGATGAAGTTCCGCTTCCCGCAGCTTTTCTCGAAGCTGACCCTGCCGAAACTGCAGCGTGAACTGGACGGGGTCATGGACCTGCTCCTGGCCGGCATGTCGCCCGGATCTGTTGTGCCTGCAGCGTGGGAGGGCATCACACCCGCCACCGACACGCACTGCCCGGTGACCGGCGAACTGATCGTCAGGGACGCCCTGAAGGCTGACTAATGAACATTTTCAATTTTATTCATTGATTAGCCCTCAAAGGGGTGCTATATGATGTTCATGGGCAGCGGTGGTCGCCGCCCGAACAGTCAGAAAGCTCCTCCCATGTATCCCTCGACCCAGGAAAATCGCCAGGCTGTCGTCGCTTTCCTCGCGGCGATTCCCGTTACCGCCATCGTGATGTGGGCGACGCTGAGCCTTGCCAGCTTCGTCGTCTGATCGACGCCGCATCGTTCCGCTACGGGCGCTTGCCCTGCCGCCCCGCAGCGCAAAGCCGCCCATCCGGGCCACCCCCCGCCCTGGAGGCGGCGAAACGGGCGCCTTTCGGGGCGCCCGTTTTCGTTTCGGGGTGACGGACGCCCGGGGACAGCTTGACCGGGTGCGGATGTTTCGGCACGGTACATGTCATTAGTTGCGCCAGAGGAGGCTGGGGTGGACGTTGTAAATGAGATGATGCCGGCCAGTCCGGAACGGTTGAAGGCGATGCTGGAGCCCGGGCCCGAGGGGCCGATCTTCATGGTGAACCTCCTGAAGTTCAAAGACCGGGCAGAATATGAGGATGGGCGCGAGAGCGGGCTTTCGGGCCGCGAGGCCTATGCGATCTATGGCCGGGAGGTGACGGAGATCCTGCCGAAGTTTGGCGGGCAGGTCGTGTTCGCCGGCGATGTGACCTTCCTCACGCTCGGCCAGGTGGAGGAGCTGTGGGATGAGGTGGCGATTGCCATGTATCCCTCACGCGGGGCGATGGTGCGCATGTCGATGTCGCCGGAATGGCAGGCGGCAGCCGTGCACCGGACCGCCGGGCTGAAAGGCCAGCTGAATATCGAGACGGTGCTGCAGTCGGATGTGCGGGCGGGCGGTCTGCTGGAGCGGCTGACGGGCTGAAGGCGCGTCAGGCTTTCGCGCCGCGGCGGCCGGCGCCGAAGACGGGATCGGCCTTTGCGGAGGCTTCATCCAGCGGCCAGCGCGGACGCGCGCCCGAGACGAGGCCGGCTGCGCCATCGCCGAGGCCGGCGGCAAGACGTTCCGCACCGGCGAGCGCGATCATTGCGGCATTGTCGGTGCAGTGACGCATCGGCGGGGCGATGAGCCGGGCGCCGGCGCGCGCCGCAGCGGCCTCAAGGCTTGCCCGGATGGCCGCATTGGCCGCCACGCCGCCAGCGACAACGAAGCGTTTTTCGCCGCCGCCCGTCTCGAAGCCTGCAAGGGCGCGGCCGGATTTCTCGGCCAGCACATCACAGATCGCAGCCTGGAAGCTGGCGCAGATATCAGCCTTTCCGGTGTCGGTCTCAGCGCCTTCCGCGGCGCGGGAGACGGCAGTCTTCAGGCCGGCAAAGCTCATTTCGAGGCCGGGGCGGTTCAGGAGCGGGCGCGGAAAGTCATGGGCTTTTGCATTGCCGCTGCGAGCCATCTGCTCGACGGCCGGCCCGCCCGGAAAGCCGAGGCCGAGCAGTTTGGCGACCTTGTCGAAGGCTTCGCCGACGGCGTCGTCAATCGTGGAGCCAAGGCGGCGATAGTCGCCCAGCCCGCGCACTTCGAGGAACTGGCAATGCCCGCCCGAGACCAGCAGCAAGAGGTAAGGGAAGGGGCAGTCGCCAGACAGGCGCGGAGAGAGGGCGTGGCCTTCGAGATGGTTGACGGGGATGAAGGGCTTGCCGGCGGCCTGGGCGACGGCCTTGCCTGTCATCAGGCCGACGAGGACGCCGCCGATCAGGCCGGGGCCGGCGGTGGCGGCGACGCCGTCGAGGTCGGCGTATGTGAGGCCGGCGGCATTCATCGCGGCGGCGACGGTGAGGTCTGCCAGCTCCGCATGGGCGCGGGCGGCGATCTCCGGCACGACGCCTAGGTAGGGGGCATGTTCGGCAAGCTGGGTGCGGATGACATCTGACAGGAGCGTCGCCCGGCCGTCCTCGAGGCGCAGGACGGCGGCGGCGGTCTCGTCGCAGCTTGTCTCGATGCCGAGGATCGTCAGGGGCTTTGTCATCGCAGCGATATAGCGGGGGCCGCCGCCGGATAGAAGCGCCCATGTCAGGCGCGGGATCGATGAAATTTGAACGATCCGGGCAACGGCATCTGAGGGCTTTGGCGGGAAACTGGGCGGCTCAGGGGCAGGGAGGTGGCCCATGGCACGCAGAGCGGGCGTTCTCGAATTCCGGCGACCGAAACGGCGTTATGTCGCTGTCAGGCGCCGCCCGAGCAAGTTCAGGCCGGCAGGACGCGCCGTGCCGGCCCGGAGCGTGGGCATCGTTCCGCCTGCGCTGCGGATGTGGATGGCCATCACGATGCTTGGCCCACTGCTCGCCTGGTGCGCGATGACGATCTTGCGCTAAGCCTTGTAAGACAGCGCGCGCCGGGCAGACTAACCAGTCATGAAACCGGCGGGCGATCAGGATCAGCGCTATCTGGAAGCGGCGGCGGCCCATGGCGGGGCGATGCAGCGTCTTGCCCGCGCGATGGAAGCCGATCCGGGGCGGCGGCAGGATCTGTTGCAGGACATGCATGTCGCGCTCTGGCGGAGCCTTGCAAGGTTTGACGGGCGCTGCAGTTTGAAGACCTGGGTTTACAGGGTGGCGCACAATGTCGCCTCCACGCATGCCGGGCGCGAGATGCGTCGCAATCGCGGGCTTGTGGGCGAGGAAGCCATTGCGCCCGTCGCGGCGCCGGACAATCCGGCCTCGGATTATGAGCGGGAGGACGCGCTGGAGCGGCTCAACGCCTGGATCCGCGCGCTGAAGCCGGCCGACCGGCAGGTAATGACGTTGTATCTGGAAGACCTTGATGCCGCATCGATCGCGGAGGTCATGGGGCTGAAGCCCGGCGCGGTGATGACGCGCATCTCGCGCCTCAAGGCAAGGCTGGCAGAAGATTTCAGGGAGGCGGCAGATGTCTGAACACGACCCCATCCGGGCGCTGTGGGCGCGGCAGGAGACCGGCAGCTTCGAGATGCCGCTCGAAGACGTGCGGCGAAAGGCACGCCAGTTCCAGCGGACAATCCGTCGGCGGAATATCATGGAATATGCAGCAGCTGTGCTGGTGGTCGGCATTTTCGGCTGGGTGGGGTTTATGGTTCCCGAGCCTGTCGTGCGGGCGGGCTGCGCTATGATTGTGGCCGGCACGCTCTATGTCGGCTGGAAGGTGCATGCCTTGGCGCGCGCAGCTGGCGCGGCGGAACTGGACGCGGCGCAGGACCTGACAGCGTTTCACAAGGGTGAACTGCTGCGCCAGCGCGCCGCGCTCGCGACGGTCTGGCGCTGGTATCTGTTGCCGTTTGTGCCGGGGATGATTGTGTTCCTCGGCGGGGTGACGTTCACCCCGGCCAACCCGGCGCCGCTGGCGGCGAAGCTTGTGGTGTTCGGACTTGCGGCCGGGATTTGTGCGGCGGTGTTTGGCGCGGTGTGGTGGCTGAATGCGAAGGCCGCGAAGGCGCTGGATGCGGAGATTGCGGGGTTGGAGGGGGAGTAGGGGCTTTAGGTCCGATCAATCCCCATCCATCCTCAGCGCCGCCACAAAGGCTTCCTGCGGGATTTCGACCTTGCCGAACTGGCGCATGCGTTTCTTGCCGGCGGCCTGTTTGTCGAGGAGTTTGCGTTTGCGGGTGGCGTCGCCGCCATAGCATTTGGCGGTGACGTCTTTCCTCATGGCACTGATGGTTTCGCGCGCGACCACGCGCCCGCCGATGGCGGCCTGGATCGGGATCTTGAACATCTGGCGCGGGATCAGCTCTTTCAGGCGTTCGCACATCTGGCGGCCCCGGCTCTCGGCCCGGTCACGGTGGACGAGCATGGCGAGCGCGTCGACGGGTTCCTCATTGACGAGGATCTGCAGCTTGACGAGATTCTCGGCGCGGTGGCCGATCAGGGTATAGTCAAAGCTCGCATAGCCGCGTGAGATGGATTTGAGCCGGTCGTAGAAATCGAACACCACCTCGTTGAGGGGGAGTTCGTATTTCACGCAGGCTCGTCCGCCGACATATGAAAGCTCGGTCTGGATACCGCGGCGGTCCTGGCAGAGTTTGAGGATCGAGCCGAGATATTCGTCCGGCGTGTAGATGGTGGCGGCAATCCAAGGCTCGCGGATTTCGGAGATGCGCACAACGTCCGGCATGTCGGCCGGATTGTGCAGCTCGATCTCGGTGCCGTCCGTCATCGTCATTTCATAGACGACGCTCGGCGCGGTCGCGATCAGGTCGAGGTCGAACTCGCGGGAGAGGCGTTCCTGGATGATCTCGAGGTGGAGGAGGCCAAGGAAGCCGCAGCGAAAGCCCATGCCGAGCGCGGCAGAGGTTTCCATCTCCCAGGTGAAGGAGGCGTCGTTCAGGCGCAGCTTGCCCATCGCGGCGCGCAGGTCGTCGAAGTCGCCGGCATCCATCGGGAAGAGGCCGCAGAAGACGACCGGCTGGACATCCTTGTAGCCGGGCAGGGCCTTGTCGGTTGGCCGTTTGTCCTCGGTGATCGTGTCGCCGATGGAACAGTCGCCGACTTCCTTGATCGAGGCAACGAAATAGCCGACTTCGCCGGGGCCGAGGGCGTCGGTTTCGGTGAGCTTCGGATTGAAGGTGCCGACCTTGTCGATCTCGTAGACGCCGCCCGTGCGCATCATGCGGATCAGCTGCTTCCTTTTCAGCACACCGTCATGCACCCGCACGATGACCACGACGCCGAGATAGGGGTCGTAATAGGCGTCCACCAGCGCGGCTTTCAGCGGCGCAGCCGCATCGCCGGTTTTGGGCGGGGGCAGGCGGGTGACGATGGCTTCGAGGACTTCCGGGATGCCGAGGCCGGTCTTGGCGGAAATCTGCACGGCGTCAGAGGCGTCGAGGCCGATAATGTCCTCGATCTGCTCCTTCACCCGGTCGACATCGGCAGCCGGAAGGTCGATCTTGTTGAGGACCGGGACGATCTCATGGTTCTGGTCGATGGCCTGGTAGACGTTCGCCAGCGTCTGGGCTTCCACGCCCTGCGAAGCATCCACCACGAGGAGGGAGCCTTCGCAGGCGGCCAGACAGCGGGAGACTTCATAGGCGAAGTCGACATGGCCCGGCGTGTCCATGAGGTTCAGCGTATAGGTCTCGCCATCGGCGGCGGTGTATTGCAGGCGCACGGTCTGGGCCTTGATGGTGATGCCGCGCTCTTTCTCGATATCCATCGAGTCGAGCACCTGCTCGCTCATTTCACGGTCGGTGAGGCCGCCGCAGGCCTGGATCAGGCGGTCGGCAAGGGTCGATTTCCCATGGTCGATATGGGCGATGATCGAAAAGTTACGGATTTTATCGCGCGGTGTCATGGGGCGCATATAGCGGGCACGGCCGCGCGGGGAAAGTGGGCGCAGGCGGCGGGCATGTGGGTCTCGTCCTTGCGGCGGCAAAAGGCGTCAGTTAACCTTTCATCCAGCCGTTGGAGGACGACCTTATGGCGGACAATGATCGCGGCCCTTCGGCGCTTCATGTAGTCAGTGGCGGCAAAGGGGCCGAACTCGCTGCCGCAAAGCGCGCCCGGGTCGAACGCCTCACGACACTTCATACCGGAAATATGAACGCCATTGAGACCAAATATGGCGGACGTATCGCCGATGCGCAGGAAGAACTGAACGCGATCAATGGCAAATGGGATTCGATCCAGGCCGAGGTGGATCGCCAGCCACGCTATGCGCGGGCGATCTTCTACTGGCCTTTCATGCTGGCCCTGATGCTGTTCGAGATCCCGGTGAACCGGCTCAGCTTCGAGCTTTTCTTCCGCGAGAGCCCGGCGGTGTCTCTGGGCGTGGCCTTTCTGGTCGGCGTCATCCTGGTGACGCTGGCCCACCGGCTCGGCGTGCTGTTCTGCCGGTTCGGCTATTATATCCGGAAGTCCGGCTGGGTAAGCAGCCTCATCCAGATGGTGCTGATCACCGCCATGATCCTTGCGTTGGTCTATGGCGTCTCCGTGCTGCGTCAGGGCTATCTCGACTTTGAAACCCAGCCCAGGGCGAGCTTTTCGGACATGCTGGCAGGGACCGGCGCAGCCCAGATGGCGGGTGACATGTTCAAGGCCGGTCTCGGGATTTCCGGCTGGATCTTCTTCGCAATCAACATGGGCATCATCGCGGTCGGCCTGACGGCGTCGTATTTTTCCCATGACCCGCATCCGGATTTTCAGGCGGCGGATATTCAGCGCAAGAGGGCGGAAAGAAAGCTCAGCCGGATCAAGGGACACCGGGCCGATACCGAAGCCGTCGAACTACGCCGCCACGCCAATCAGATCAACAGAGCCAACGCCTGACCAGATGATGATGTTCCGGGGACGCCGGCTGGCCTTGCCGGCCATCATTCTTTCGATGCTGCTTGCAGCCTGTTCCGGGCAGGGCGAGCCCGCCTTCGTCAATCGCACGCCGGACGATTATTGCCGCCTCAGCGATCAATCGACACTCTTCCTGATTGACCGGACAACGCGGTTCGATGCGGATGATCAGCGTGTGCTGACTGAGAGCCTTGGTCATGTGGTGGACCGGCTCGCGACCGGCGACCGGATCGTCGTTGCAACCATATCGGACCATTATTCCCGCACCCGGCGCCTGGCCAATGCCTGCAAGCCGGGTTGCCCCAGGGCCGCAGGGGTTCTGGATGAAATTGCCGGTTCCTGCAGCACCATGAAGGCGAAGCAGGACGAGCAGGTGTTCATGGGCGAGCTCGCTGCATCCCTGCGGGACGTGATTGCGACCGCAGAAGACGCGCCCGGCTCCGACATCATCCGCACCATCGGCCATTGGACCGGCGCGGGGAGCGGCGAGCCTTTCACCTCAATCGTCATTTATTCCGACATGCTGGAGAACAGCGAAATGATTTCGTGGCGGCAGTTTTCCACCCTTGAGGAGGAGGCGCTGATCGGGATCGTTGCGCGGCACGGCGCCGGGGCGCGCACAGGCGGCGCTGATGTGCGGGTCATCGGGTATGGGCGGCTGCATGATGCCGCGCGCTCACCCCTGCCGGCCGCGCTGGACGCAAAACTGCGCAGTTTCTGGAACCGGTATTTCTCCGATGCTGGTGGCGGCGTCGAGTTTTCCGCCCGCATCGACGGCTGACCGGCCCCGGGCCCTTCGCCGATCAACTCTGTTGCTTTCGCCCGGCGGCGAAACTAGCGATAATGCGAGGCAGACAACAGGAGTGTCCCATGCGCAGCGGATTTGGAGTGATCATGGCCGGCGTCGCCCTTGCGGGGCTTGCTGCCTGCGTACCGGGCGAAGAAGGCGTTGATGCCGGCGGGATCGAGCCTCCTGCCGTCGATCAGGAGGTTCCCATGGAAGCGTTCGAGATGCCCGAAATGCCGACCCCCGAGGAGGCGGCGGCTGCGGCGGCCGAAGCCCAGGTGAAGGCGGAAGAAGGCGTCATATATGCCGGCGCCGGCAAGAATGGTGGTGCGGTTAGTGTGCCGGCCGGCGAGATATTGCGGATCGAACTCCTCACGGTGCCGACTGCGGGCTATATCTGGCAGATCGTCGAGAAGCCGGATTTCCTGAGCCTCGTCGCTGAGAATACACGCCCGACCGATCCGGCCTATCAGAACCTGCCCGGTTTTACCGGCGGCAATCATTTCATGAGTTTTGATCTTGAAGCCCGCGCAGCCGGTACCGGCACGATTCGCCTGATTGAAGGCCGGCCATGGGAGACCGACGAGCCGCCCGAGGCGACCTATGAACTGACCGTTACAGCTGCCGGGGAGTAAGCCAGCCTTTGCCCGACACCCAGCACACCCCGCCGAAGGCCGGCATCACGGAAGAAGGCTTCCTGACGGACAGCTGGTATCTGGCAGCGCCTTCCGCCGAGCTGAAAGCCGGCCAGCAGACGCGGATCATGATACTGGGCGAGCCGGTGGTGGTGGGGCGTACCCCGGCAGGGGAGGCGTTTGCGCTACGCGACATCTGTCCGCACCGGCTGGTGCCGCTATCGGCCGGGCAACAGGTGGAGACGGGCGGGGAGTGGACCCTTCAGTGCCCGTACCACGGCTGGCGGTTCGGCACCGATGGCGGCTGCCGCCTGATGCCGAGCCTCACCGAAGACAGCCCGTATGATCCGGCCAGGGTAAAGGTGCGCCGCTATCCGGTGCATGAGGCGCATGGGGCGGTGTATCTCTATGTCGCGCATGATCCGCGCGCGGGCGGTGAGCCGGCTGCGCCGCCGCCGGATTTCGGGCCGCTGCCGGACAGGCCCAAATTCGTCATCCACGACCTGTTCAATGCCCATATGGACGATGCTGTCGTCGGTCTGATGGACCCGGCGCATGTGCCGTTCGTGCATAATCAGTGGTGGTGGCGACCGCCATCAGCGGGCCTGAAGCTGAAGGAAAAGCCTTTCGGTCCGATCGAGCGCGGCTGGGCGATCGACCGGCATGCCCCCTCCTCGAATTCGAAACTCTATCGCTGGGTGTTCGGCGGCGAGGTGATGACCGAGATCTGTTTCCAGCTGCCGGGCTACCGGTGGGAGATCATCTCCAACAATTCCGCGCGTCTGCTGACGCTCACCTGCCTGACACCGGAGGCGCCGAAACGTACACGGATCACCCAGTTCACCTGGTGGACCGGCGCGCCGCTCCTCAACCTCGCGATTCCGATCGCGAAACGCATGGGCAAGACCTTCCTGGCCCAGGACGGGCGCATGGTCGATCTGCAGAATGAAGGCATGGCGCACCAGAAGGCGATGCTCTGGATCGATGATATCGATGTGCAGGCCAAATGGTATCAGGCGTTGAAGCGCGAATGGGCCACTGCGCGCGGCGAGGAACGTGACTTCGTCAATCCGATTCAGCCACGAATCCTGAAGTGGATGAGCTGAAAACATCCCTGCCATGAAAAAGCCTCGGATAAAGAGGAATGTGGCAACTGGCCGGTGCGCAGGTTCGCTCCATCTTACGGCCCGCGCCCCATTCCCCCACATCCCGGCGCGACATCATGAAGGATCAAACCAATGAGACTTATCGCACTTGCTGCCGCCAGCGCCTTTGCGCTTGGCGCCTGTTCCCCGGCTGCGGATGCACCGACACCGGCCGTCACCCCGCCGCCGGTCGAAGAGATCACCGCTGCCCCCGAAGCTGCAGAACCCGCACCCGTCGCGGCCCAGACAATCGTGGACATTGCGGCGGCCAATCCTGACTTTTCGACGCTTGTAGCAGCGATTGACGCGGCGGGCCTCGCCCCGACACTCGCAAGCCCGGGCCCTTATACTGTCTTTGCCCCGACCAATGCCGCCTTTGCCGCACTGCCGGCCGGCACACTCGACAGCCTGCTGCTGCCGGAGAACCGGGAACAGCTGACCCGCATTCTCTCCTATCACGTCGTTGCAGGCAAAGTGATGGCTGCAGACGTGCCTTCTGCGGATGCCGGCATCGCCACCTCAACGGTTGCCGGACTTGACCTTTCCGTCAGGCTCGAAGCGGACGGTTCGGTCAAAGCCAATGAGGCGACCGTCACGGCCGCCGATATCGAGGCCTCCAACGGTGTCATCCACGTGATCGACACGGTGCTTCTGCCGCGTATGGAAGAATAAGGTGTTGCCGGGCGCCCGCGCCCGGCTTCAGCGTTTGCGCGCGATGATCACCGGGCGGACATCCTTGCCGCGCGAGCCGTGACGCTCGCGGGTAAGGATGTCGAATCCGGCGGCGTCTATCTCTGAGGCGAGTACGGCCTCGGTCACGGTGTCGACATAGGGCGCCTTGCCGATCACGCGCATGACCGGGATGGCAAGACGGATCATCGGGTTCATCTCCGCAAGGCTCACCGATTTTGATATGAACAGGCCGCCGGGCTTCAGCAGGCGGTGAACACCGGCGAACACGCCGGGCCGGTCGGGCACAAGATGCAGGATGTTGAAGCCGAGGGCAGCGTCAAACCTGCCTTCCCCCCAGCGCTCATCCCAGGCAGGGCCGACTTCAAAGCTCACATTTGAGACGCCTTCGGCGGCGGCTTTTTCGCGGGCGATGGCAATCATTTCGTCGGAAATGTCCGTGGCCAGGATGTGACCCGCATGAGAGGCGAGTTTCAGCGCGGCGGTGCCCGTGCCGCAGCCGAATTCGAAGATCGCAGCGCCGGGAGGGACAAGTTCGCGGACGCGTTCGAGGGTGCGCTCGAAGCCGGCAGGATCGCCGATGGCGCTGGCGGCATATTTGCGCGCCGCCTTGTTCCAGAAGCGGGCATTGGGGTCGGGTGATGTCATGGTGTTCTCCTCTGCCTGTCCTAGCAGGGCCGTGTGACGCCGTCTTGCGGGGAAAAGCGAACAAAAAGTGAAAATCGCAAGCTGTCTTTAACCACCGCGCCTGATAGGGTGGGCGGCATGACGGCTTCGATTCGCATCCTCGGCATTGACCCCGGCCTTCGCCATACCGGTTGGGGCATCATTGAACAGACAGGCGCGCGCCTCTCTCATGTGGCGCATGGCGTCATCCAGGCGGAGACGGATCTTTCGATGGCTGAGCGCCTCGGCCATATCTTCGAGGCGGTGGGCGAGCTTGCCCGCCATTATGAGCCCGGCGCGGCAGGGGTGGAGGAAACCATCGTCAATGCCAATCCGCGCTCGGCGCTGAAGCTCGGCCAGGCGCGCGGGGCGGCCATGGCGGCCCTCGCCATGGCGGGCGTGCCGGTCTGCGAATATGCGCCGCGCCAGATCAAGCTGGCGGTGGTCGGCACAGGGACTGCGGACAAGGACCAGGTGAAATTCATGGTGCAGCGGCTGTTGCCGCGGGCCGGGGAGATGAAGCTGGACGCGGCCGATGCGCTCGCCTGCGCGATCTGCACCGCGCATCATCTGCCGGCGGAGCTCCGGCGGAAGGGGGCGGCGTGATCATCGGGCGCTTGAAGGGCGAGGTGGCGGCGGTCGGGCTCGACCATCTGCTGATTGATGTGAACGGCGTCGGCTATGTCGCGCTGGCCGGTACGCGGCTGCTCGCGAAGTTGCAGACGGGCGACACGATTACGGCGCATATCGAGACACGGGTGACGGAGAGCTCAATCACGCTGTTTGCGTTTGCGACGGATGAAGAGCGGGCCTGGTTTGTGCGGCTGCAGGATGTGCCGGGCGTGGCCGGCAAATCGGCGCTGGCGATTCTGGACGGGCTCAAGCCTGCCGAGATCATGGACGCGATTGCGCTCGGCGATGCGGGCGCGTTCACACGCGCCAAGGGCATCGGCAAGAAGCTCGGGGAACGGATCATTACCGAGCTTTCGGGCAAGGCGCCGCCGATGGGCCGGTTCGGGAAGTTTGAAGTCGCCGCTGTTGCGGGGCTTGCTTCGGCGCCGGCTTCCGGCAGCACGGGGCCGCGCGCCGAGGCGATCAGCGCGCTGACGAATCTGGGCTATACGCCGTCCGAGGCATCGCGGGCTGTGGCGGCGGCCGCGAAGGATGGGGCCGATGAGGTTGGCGCGCTGGTGAAGGGCGCGTTGAAGGAGTTGGCGCGGTGACACTCGAAAGCACTCTTCCTGTTTTCGTGTCATCCCGGCGAAAGCCGGGACCCAGAAAAGCAAAGCGGCGCAAACCCCGACTGGGTCCCGGCTTTCGCCGGGATGACAGAGATTTTGGGTTCTGCAGCGGGGAAAGTGAATGACCCGCCGCGATTCCGTCGCTGATCCCAACGCGCAAGGCGGCGACGCGCTCGACCGCGCCCTCCGCCCACAGACGTTTGAGGATTATGTCGGCCAGCGCAAGGCGAAAGCCAATCTGAAAGTCTATGTCGAGGCGGCGCGGGGGCGAGCCGAAGCGCTGGACCATGTGCTGCTGTTCGGGCCGCCGGGGCTGGGCAAGACAACTCTGGCGCAGATTCTGGCGCGCGAGATGGGTGTGGGCTTCCGGGCGACGTCTGGCCCGGTGATCGCCAAGGCGGGCGACCTCGCCGCGATCCTGACGAATCTTGAGCCGAATGATGTGCTGTTCATCGACGAGATCCACCGGCTGCCTGCCATCGTGGAGGAGATCCTCTATCCGGCGATGGAGGATTATGCGCTGGACCTCGTGATCGGGGAGGGGCCGGCGGCGCGGTCCGTGCGGCTCGATCTGGCGCCCTTCACGCTGGTCGGTGCGACGACGCGGGCGGGGCTGCTCGCAACGCCGCTGCGCGACAGGTTCGGCATTCCGGTGCGGCTCGAATTCTACGAAGCCGAGGAACTCGCCCGGATCGTGATGGCGGCGGCGCGCAAGCTTGCTGCTCCGATCACGGAGGATGGGGCGGTCGAGATTGCGGGGCGCGCGCGGGGCACACCGCGCATCGCGCTGCGGCTCTTGCGCCGGGTGCGCGATTTCGCCGAAGCCGAAGGCGCCGCAATCGACCGGGCGTCGGCATCGCGGGCGCTGAAGCGGCTGGAGATTGATGAGGATGGCCTCGATGCGCTCGACCGGCGCTATCTGCACGCCCTCGTGAAAACCTATGCGGGCGGCCCCGTGGGCGCCGATACGCTGGCGGCCGCTTTGTCGGAAGCACGCGATGCGGTGGAAGACGTGATCGAGCCATACCTCATGCAGAAGGGCTATGTCGCGCGCACGCCGCGCGGCCGGGTGGCCGCGCCGCTCGCCTATGAGCGCCTCGGAATGAGGGCGCCGAATGGCCAGCAATCGGCCCTGTTCGGAGAAGACGAGGGCTGATCAGCCCGGCGGGTCTTCGTCCGGTTCATTCTGCGTGCCCATGGACCAGAGCAGGCCGATGATCGCGCCCTTGACCCGCGGCAGGAGGGCTAGGACAGCGCCGATGGCGAGCAGGCTGAGCGCCGGGAAGGTCAGCCAGAGAGGCCAGCTTTCCTGCCGCGCCGCGATGAAGGTCAGGCCGGCAAGGAAAGGGCCCAGTATCAGCACGGTGAGCCAGGGTGGCCCGTCCTCCGCGCGGATTTGCCCGATGGGCGCCCCGCAAGCGGTGCAGGCCGTCACCTGTTTGAGATAGCGTGCATAGAGTTTGCCGCGCCCACAGGCCGGGCAGCGTTGGCGGAGACCGCGCAGCACGGGTAGCCAGCCTGGGGAAGGGGATAATCGCTCGGGCACCGCCTATCCTTACACCCCGCCGCGCCCCCCGGTTATGAGGGATGACGCCGCAGCACCGGACTGTTAGCATCGGCTTCATGAGTATGGGGTGGGACGAAATCGAACGTGTCGACGGCTTTTCCGGGCTGAAGGCTCATGCCGAGGCGCGTGTGCTGCCGATCCTGTCAGAGAGCGATCTGAAGCCGGCTGGCGCTTCGAAGCTGCAGAAGCGGCTGGGGCGCGCGGTCACGATCGGCTTCTTCTCCTTTGCCGCCTGTTTCATCGTGATCCAGGCATTCCTGCCGGACAATCTGTTCGGCGGTATCCTGCGCTTCCTTCTTTTTCCGGTCCTGTTCTTCGGTTGCGTGATCGGCGCGCTGTATTTTGTCCGGCGCACGCTGCTCGAAGTCTTGCTGCAGACCAAGCGGATCTTCTTTGTGCGGGGCAGGGCGCTGACGGTCCTGGCCGAGCCGCTCGGCCTGTCCTATGTCGCAACGCCGGGCGGCATCCCGGGGCCGGTGAAATGGCTGATGGAGCAGTCCTGGGCACCGGCGGAGATCAAGGCCTTCGCCGACCCATTCGATGAGGCTGGCGGCATGGATGAAGCGGTCGCCGCCGCGCGCGATGCGGGGCTGATGGTCGAAGCCAATGTCTATGTCATCGGCTCGGCCGAGCAGAAGGAAAAGTATCAGAAGATGGCGGCCTCCCAGGCCCCGGTCGAAGACGGTTTCCATGGCCGGCGCTCCGGCATCGACTTCGAAATGTTCGAATGGATCGAGCGTGTCGAAAAAGCGCCGGATATCCACCATCTCGTCATCGTGCTTGAGGCGCCACTTGATCTGCACGGGATCACGCAGCTGCGTGCGCGCCGGACCGGCTGGCCGCAGGAGGCCGCTGATGTCCGCTTCCTTGATATCGATCTCGGGCCGCGGGCTTTTGGTGAGCGCTACCGCCTGCGGTCCACCGATCAGGTCGAGGCGCGCCAGATCTTCAACCCGGCCGTGATCGAGCGCGTGATCGAGCTGGCGCATGACGGAAAATTCCGCGCTGTGGCGAAGGGCCGGCGCCTGGTCTTCGATTTCCCCGGTCCGAACCGGTTCAACCTGGTTGATCTGATGAGTGGTGAATGGAGCGAGGAAAGCCTTCGCCAGACGGCCTCCGACCTCGCCGAAGCGCTGGCGCTGGTGGAAACCCTTGCTCATGCCTTCATGCTGGCGGCGAAGTCTGATACGGGCGGGGCATGACGCCGCCGACACTTGATTCCCGGAATTTCGACGCTGCCCGCCAGCACTGGATCGCAGTCAGGGTCTATTACGAAGACACAGACTTCACCGGCATGGTCTATCATGCGAACTACCTGCGCTTCTTCGAGCGCGGGCGCTCGGATCATCTGCGCGATGCCGGAATTTCGCATCAGTCGCTGCTGGCGCGCCAGGATCCGGCGGCCTTCACCCTCACGAATGTGAATGTCACCTTCCGCCGGCCAGGAAAGGTCGACGACCTGCTGCATATCCGCACCCGCTATCTTGGCATGGACGGGCCGCGAATCCGCTTTTCCCAGGCCTGCCTGAGAGATGGCGATATCATCGCCGAGGCCGAGATCACGGCGGTGATGATCCATGCCGATGGACGCCTGCGCCGGCCGATCAAGGAGATCGCCGAGCAGCTCGAATCCTTTCGCTGGACGGGCGAGAGCTGACCGGGCTGTGCCCGTATTCCGGGCAACCGGGCGCCTAACATATCCGTAATGCCCTCATGCTATAGAGGCGGGCCGCTCATTGGACTGCGCAAAGCCCGGGATACGCCGTGTTTCTGCCGGATTTGGGATAGATTACAGAGCGGAAATTACCAGTGGCGACAGTTGAACCGCCCCGCAATTCTGATACCGCAATGGCCGTCCGGGCGCCCTGATGTGACCCGGCTCGCCAAGGAGATGACGAGACTGATGGAAACGGAAGCGATTGGCGCGGTTGCCAGCCACACGGACTTTTCCCTGTTCAGCCTGCTGATGGCCGCCGATCCGGTGGTCAAGCTTGTGCTGGTGATCCTGATTCTTGCTTCGATCTGGTCCTGGGTGGTGATTGGCGAAAAAACCTTCAAACTTGGCGCGCTGAAGAAGTCTTCACGCGAATTTGAAGAGGCGTTCTGGAGCGGCCGGGCCGGCGATGTTGATGTCCGCCCGGGCCAGGGTGGCAAGGATCCGGCGAGCCGGGTGTTCATCTCGGCCGCAAGGGAATGGTCGGATGCCGGGCGCGGCCAGACCTCTCCGGCAGAAGCATCGGCGCTCGTTGGCCGGGCGGAACGTTCGATGCGCGCGGCGGTGGACCGCGAAGTCGGCCGGGCAGGCAGCGGCCTGTCGATCCTGGCCAGCATCGGGTCTGCCTCGCCCTTTATTGGTCTATTCGGTACGGTCTGGGGCATCATGAATGCCTTCCTGAACATCGCCGAGCGCCAGGACACCAGCCTTGGCACGGTGGCCGGGCCGATCGCGGAAGCGCTGTTTGCGACCGGCCTCGGCCTCGTCGCCGCCATCCCGGCCGTGATTTTCTACAACAAGTTCACGAGTGACGTGACGAAGCTGGCGGACCAGCTCGACACTTTCTCTCAGGATGTCCTGGTGCGCCTGTCGCGGCGCGCTTCGGACGCAGCGCGGGATTGATGCAGCATGGGTCTCATTCTCGGTTCAGGCGGTAAGGGCGGACGGCGCGGGCGCCGCGCGCTGAACGCCGAAATCAACGTGACGCCCTTTGTGGATGTCATGCTGGTGTTGCTGATCGTCTTCATGGTCACTGCGCCGATGCTGATCCGGGGCGAACAGCTCAATCTCCCGCGCACCAGTTCCGGCCCTCTGAGATCGGACCCGAACGACGCGCCGCTGACCCTCTGGGTGCGCGCGGACGGGACGGTTCTGGTGCAGCAGACGGCAATCGAGATTTCCAGCCTTGGACCTCAGCTCGCCGCAATTGTCGGCGAAGGGTATGACAAGGATGTGTTCCTCTATGCCGACGAAAGCGTGCCCTACGGCATCGTGATGGATGTGACCGCCGAGGTGCGCGGCGCCGGCTTCACGCGCATGTCTTTCGTCACCGAACAGAAGACCGATCAGGGTCGCTAGACCGGAAGGAGCCTGGCACTTAAATGATCCGTGGCCTGACAGTATCCGCTCTTGTGCATGCCAGTGTGCTGGCCATGGCGGTCATGTCGTGGCCGCAGCCCAGATCGGAATGCGACCGCGAGATCGACCGTCTGAGGCGCGAGAATCCGGGCATCAGCTCGGTCGAGATCGTGATGCGCCTGCCGCAATGTGCGGCCTCTGCCGATCTGCCGATCGATTTCCTCGAGATCGGGCGGATTTCCGACGTCGCCGAGATGCGCCGCGCCGAAGAGCCGACGCCCGAGCCGGAAGCGGCCCCTCCGCCTGAACCTGAGCCGGTTGTCCAGTCCCCGCCTCCGCCGCCACCGGAGCCGGAAATCGAGGTTCCCGATCCGCGTCAGCCGGAACCGGAGAAGAAACCGGAGCCGAAAAAGGAAGAGCCGAAGAAAGAGGAACCGAGGCCTCAGCCCAAGGTTCAGCCCCAGCCGCGGCCGGAACCGAAAAAGGATGATCTTTCCTTCCTTGATGATTTCGAAGACACGCTGCGTTCGCGGCGCACAACCGAGCAGCGCCCGCAGACCCAGCAGACGGACCGCCCGGTTCTGAACAATGCCGACCGCGATCAGCAGGGGGCCGGCAACCGCCGGGGCAATACTGCTTCCCTGCAGGCAGCGATGCGCTCGCAGATCGAGCCGTGCTGGGTGCCGATTACGGACCTGCCGCCGGAGCATCAGATCCTGGTGACGATCCGGGTGGATCTCAACCGGGACGGCACGATCAACGGCTCGCCAGTTCTGGTCAGCCCGTCCTCGCGCCCCATCGGGCGGTCAGGCATTGCGGTTGACCGCGCGCTGCGGGCTGTGCGCAAGTGCGAAGCTTACCGGCTGCCCGCCGATGATTATGACCAGTGGAAACAAATCGACGTCACGATCGGCCCGAGGCAGGGATGATCCGGGCAAGTCGAGCCTATTCGATGAGGAGTTCGAACTAATGCTGAAACGCCTGATGCCGCTTCTAGCTGCGATTGTGCTTGCGGTGGGCTTTGCCGCCCCGGCCCAAGCCCAGCTGCAGGTCCGTGTGGACCAGGGCCAGTTCCAGCCGACACCAATTGCCATTCCGGATTTTCAGGTGACTGGCGCGAACACCCAGCTGGCGCGCCAGATCACGGATGTGGTGCGCGCCGACCTCGCCTCCACCGGCCTGTTCGACATGCAGAACCCGGCCTCCTTCATCCAGCGCGACCTGACTATCAATGCCGAACCGCGCTTTGCTGACTGGAAGATCATCCGGACCGACGCGCTCGTCGTCGGCGCATTCGAGGAGCTTGCCGACGGCAAGATCGCCGTCTCGTTCCGGCTCTGGGATGTGAATGGCGGCGAACTGATGAGGATCAATGGCGAGCCGGGCCGCCGGCTCACGACGACGCCCGACAACTGGCGCCGGATTGCCCACAAGATCGCCGATTCGATCTATACCCGCCTGACCGGCGAGGATCCGTATTTCGATACGCGGATCGTCTATGTCGCCGAGACGGGTCCAAAGAATGAGCGGGTCAAGCGTCTTGCCATCATGGATAGTGACGGCGCTAACCAGCAATACCTGACTTCCGGCCGCTCGATGGTTCTGACGCCCCGCTTCAGCCCCTCGGCGCAGGAAATCACCTATATGTCCTATGAGGGCGGCAAGCCGCGGGTCTATCTCTTCAATATCGAGACCGGACGGCAGGAACTGCTCGGCAATTTCCCCGGCATGACATTCGCGCCCCGCTTTGCAACCGACGGCCAGAGCGTGCTGCTCTCCCAGGCCCAGCGCGGCAATACCGACATCTACATCATGAACCTGCGCACGCGTGAAAGCCGCCGGCTGACCGACCATCCGGCGATCGATACCTCGCCGTCGATGTCGCCTGACGGCCGCTCGATCGTGTTCAACTCCGACCGGGGTGGCACGCCGCAGCTCTACATCATGAACACTGATGGCAGCCCGCGCGCCTGTCCATCGGGCGGGCGTGACACGGCCTGCCGCATCACCTTCGGTCGCGGGCGCTATTCAACGCCTGTCTGGTCGCCGCGCGGCGACCTCATCGCCTTCACCAAACAGGAGGGCGGCAGGTTCTATATCGGCGTCATCGGCATCGACGGCCAGGGCGAGCGGCTGCTGACGGAAGCCTATCTTGATGAAGGCCCCGACTGGTCGCCGAATGGCAGGGTGATTGTCTATTTCCGCGAAAGCCGCCCCGGCGCGGGCCCCCAACTCTGGTCGGTTGATCTGACGGGCCGGAATGAGCGCCGCCTGGTGACCCAGACCGACGCGTCCGACCCGGCCTGGTCGCCCCTGTTGCAGTGATGGCAGCCGCAACGGATCAGAAAAGATGCCAGGCGCCTCAGAATGTGGCCACTTTGTGGCAAAAACAGCACTTCACCTGCAGAATCCGCTCGAATCCAGATTGTCGCGCCGATTCAGTCAGAATAAGGAAATAAAGGCCTGCTACAGGGCCGCGTCTCAATAAAAAGCCGCAAAGCGGTCCGTATAGTGCCAACCGAACTAAACTTGGAGCCCCGACACATGCATATTCTCCTGAAAGCTTCTGCCGCCGCCGCTCTTTTGGCCGCGACCGCTGCTTGCGCCTCCCGGCCCCCGCCGGTGGATGACACGCCGGTCACCCCGCCCCCTGTTACGCAGACCGAACCGGACACCGCACCGGTCGTCACCGAGCCCGTTCAGCAATCCTCGATCACACCGGGCTCGCTCGAAGACTTCCGCCAGAATGTTGGCGAGCGCGTCTATTTCGATCTCGATCAGTATCGCCTCGACTCTGACGATCAGGAAATCCTGCGCCGTCAGGCAGCCTGGCTGAACGCCTATCCGAACGTGCGTGTCCTGATCGCCGGCAATGCCGACGAGCGCGGCACCCGCGAGTACAACCTCGCCCTCGGTGAGCGCCGGGCGAATGCTGCCAAGGACTATCTGGTCAGCCTCGGCGTCAGCGCCTCGCGCATCGACACCGTGTCCTATGGCAAGGAGCGTCCGATCGCTGCTGGTTCCAACGAAGAGTCCTGGGCTCTGAACCGGAACGCCTGGACCCAGATCGTTTCCGGCGCCACCAGCTAAGGCGTACTGCGGAAACCTGCTGAAAAGGACAGCCGGGTGCCATATTTTGGCCCCGGCTGTTTCTTTTACTGCCATAGATCAGAAATCCGCCCCCGCCGCAGGAGACTCCCGACATGCTGAAAGCTTCCCTGACCAGCCTTGCCGCGTTCGGCCTTCTGATAGCACCCGCGATCGCGCAGGGTCAGACACAGCCGCGGGGCGCCCCGATCGTGAGGGGTGTGACCACCGGCGCGCTTTCCGAACAGGTTGACCAGACCCGCCAGCAGACGGCCGACCTGATGCTGGAGATCAACCGCAATTCTGACCGGATCAATCAAGTGAACGGGCGGATCGAAACGCTTGAATTCGAACTCAGCCGGGTGCGCGCGACCAGTGATCAGCAGACTCTCGACAATGAACAGCTCGCGCGTGAAAACGCCGTGCTCCGCCAGCAACTCGACGCGCAGGGCAGGGCGCTGGCAGAAATCCAGATGACGCTCGGGCTCGAGGTGACGGCCATGCCTGCCGCGCCGGGGCCTGCTTCCGGCTTCCAGACGGGTCAGTCCGGTCCGCCGCCGCAGGATTTCGCCAGCGCCGGCTCGGATGCGGGCGTTCCGCGGGGCGCGCCCGGCCAGACGTTCGGCCAAGCGGTGACCGGCACCGGGTCGCAGCGGGCCGCCGGCGGCCCGTCCGTACTGACGCCCGTTACCCCGGCTCAGCCAGCGGCGAGCCAGGCCGGACAGCTTCCGGCCGAATCCGGCCCGTTGTTTGCGCTCGCCCGCCAACGCCTCCTTGCGCTCGACTATGCCGGCGCCCAAGAGGCCTTTCAGGCCTTCGTTGATCAGTACAGCAACGATCCCCAGGCGGGTGAAGCCTATTTCTGGCTGGGTGAAGCGTTGCACCAGCAGCAGGCTTATGCCGAAAGCGGCGCGGCTTACACGACGATGATCCGGTCCTTCCCGGATGATGAGCGGGCACCCGACGCGCTTGCGCGGCTTGCCCGGTCGATGCGTCTGATCGGCGAGACCGAGCGGGCCTGCCAGGCCCTGCGCACACTGCCGCAAAGATATCCCAATGCGTCCAGGGTTGTACGGGATCTGGCGGCGGTTGAGCGGACGCGGTCCGGGTGCACGGGCTGACGCCTGACGCATCGATGGCCGCAGCGCTTGAGGCGCTGCCCCAAAGCCTGCTGAAAGCCCCGGTCGGGATTGCCGTCTCGGGCGGCAGCGATTCTCTGGCTCTGTTGAAACTGATGCAGGACTGGGCGCGCCCGAGAGGGGCCGTCCTGCTCGCGATGACGGTCGATCACGGGCTTCGGCCTGAAGCTGCGGCCGAGGCTGAACAGGTTGCTGCGCTCTGCCGCGCCGCCGGGACGGATCATGTCACCTTGCGCCTTTCCGGCGCCGCGCCGCGCCAGAGCCTGCTCCGCCGGCGCCGCCATGCGGCCATGGCCGGGACACTTCGGGACAGATCGGGACACCTCCTGCTCACCGGCCACACCGCTGACGACCAGGCCGAGACATTCCTGATGCGGGCCCGGCAGGGGTCGGGCTGGTACGGTCTGGCCGGCATGCGGACCCTGTCGCTGAGCCCCGTCTGGCCGGAAGGGGCGGGGGTGTTCGTCGCGCGCCCTCTGCTCGGGCTGCGGCGTGCTGCGCTCCAAGCCTGGTTGACGGCGCGGGGTGATATCTGGACGGACGACCCGTCGAACGAGAACATGGCCTTCGAACGGGTGCGGGTGCGGCGGCTTCTGCGGGACAATCCGGCGCTGGCGGGGCGTATCCTCGGGCTTGTGCAGGGCTTTGCGGCGTTGAGAAGGATCGAGGACAGGGCCATCTCGGCCTGGATGCAGCGCGACGTGTCGGCGGCGCCGAACGGGCTGGTTGTGTCGGATCTGGCCGGACTGACGCCGGAGCGGGCCGCCAGAAGCCTCAGCCTGCTCATCCAGATCACCGCAGGCCGTGAGAGCCCGCCGCGCGGTGAAAGCCTCACGAGGCTCGCGAAGAACATTGTAACTGAAGGAAAATTCCGGGGGGCGACACTGGGCGGGGTCAAAATCTCTCCCCGTCCTGACGGTCTGCTTCTGCAGCCGGAGGAACGCGCGCCAAGGGTAAACGATACAGCCGCGCGCAACTGGCGGCTGGCGGCCCTGTGCGCCGTCCTGTCCGGAACTGCGTCCGAAATTGACGCAGTCGCAGGAAAGGAGTCGTTTTTAGGGGATTTGATGCCTATCTTCTAAATACAATCCGCTATGATTGATTGTGAAGCTTCTTACGGAACCTTGCTATGAATGTCCGCAATTTGGCGATCTGGGGCGCTTTGGCCCTTCTCGTGATCGGTATGGCCGTGATGATGGGCGGAAACCCTGAAGTCGCCCGGGCCCAGCCGACGAAACTTTCCGAGATCTATGCCCTCGCCGAACAGGGCCGCCTGACCGAGGCGACGCTCGGGAATACGACGATCATCGCCAAGACGACCGATGGGCAGACCCTGAAGAGCGAGCTGCGGCAGCTCGACATGAAGACCGAGGAAATCCTCTCGGCGAACAATGTTCCCTTTGCGGTGAAGCCGGATACCGGCCGCAACAATGTGGCCTCCGTGCTCCTGTCTCTTCTGCCGATCCTCCTGATCGTCGGTTTTGTGTTCTTCATGATGCGCCAGATGCAGGGCGGTGGCACGCGCGGCGCGATGAGTTTCGGCAAGAGCCGCGCCCGCCTGCTGACGGAAAAGCAGGGCCGCGTCACCTTTGATGACGTGGCCGGCGTCGATGAAGCCAAGGAAGAACTGCAGGAAATCGTCGAATTCCTTCAGGACCCGTCCAAGTTCCAGCGCCTCGGCGGCAAGATCCCGAAAGGCGCGCTGCTCGTCGGCCCGCCGGGTACCGGCAAGACGCTGCTCGCCCGCGCTGTGGCAGGCGAAGCGGGCGTGCCATTTTTCACGATTTCCGGTTCTGACTTTGTCGAGATGTTCGTCGGCGTCGGCGCAAGCCGCGTGCGCGACATGTTCGAGCAGGCCAAGCGTTCGGCGCCCTGCATCATCTTCATCGACGAGATTGATGCGGTCGGCCGCTCGCGCGGGGCCGGCCTCGGCGGCGGGAATGATGAGCGCGAGCAGACGCTGAACCAGCTCCTCGTCGAGATGGATGGTTTCGAGGCCAATGAGGGCATCATCATCATGGCGGCCACCAACCGCCCGGATGTGCTGGACCCGGCGCTTCTGCGCCCAGGCCGCTTCGACCGTCAGGTCACTGTCGGCAATCCCGACATCATCGGGCGCGAAAAAATCCTGAAAGTGCATATGCGCAATGTGCCACTGGCCAAGGATGTCGAGACCAAGACGATTGCGCGTGGGACGCCGGGCTTCTCCGGCGCCGACCTTGCAAACCTCGTCAATGAGGCGGCCCTCCTCGCAGCGCGCCGCGGCAAGCGCGTCGTCTCGATGATGGAATTCGAGGACGCCAAGGACAAGGTGCTGATGGGGCCGGAGCGCCGCTCAATGGTCATGTCGGAGAAGGAGAAGATCCTTACCGCCTGGCACGAAGCTGGCCATGCGATCGTGGCGCTGCGCGTGCCCTCGGCAGACCCGGTGCACAAGGCCACGATCATTCCGCGCGGCCGCGCGCTCGGCATGGTCATGCAGCTTCCGGAAGACGACAAGCTTTCGATGTCGAAGGTCGAGATGACCTCGCGCCTTGCCATCATTATGGGTGGCCGCGTCGCGGAGGAGCTGAAATTCGGCGATGACAATGTCACCGCAGGTGCCGCTTCCGATATCCAGCAGGCAACGCGCCTTGCACGCGCCATGGTCACGCGCTGGGGCTATTCCGATGTCATCGGTCCGGTCGATTACGGCTCGGATCAGGGCGACGTGTTCCTCGGTCAGCAGCTGATGCAGTCGAGCCATATTTCGGAAGAGACCTCCCGCAAGATCGAGGAAGAGGTCCGGAAGCTGATTGAGCAGGGCAAGGTCGATGCCCGCAAGATCATGACCGAGAATCGCCATGAATGGGAAGCGATCGCCAATGGCCTGCTCGAATACGAGACCCTGTCGGGCGAGGAGATCGCCGAGCTTCTGAAAGGCAATCCGCCGAGCCGTCCGGACGTGTCGGACGATGATGCCGGTCCGTCTTCCGCTGTGCCGGTGATCGGCAAGCGCAAGAAGCCCCGGGAAGATGGCGGCCTCGGCGGCGCGGAGCCGAAGCCCGCCTGAAACACCACGGCAGCGTAAAATCGAAACCCTTCCGGTCTTCCGGGAGGGTTTTCTTTTTGCCTTCGCTTTTCCGGCACATTTCGGTCTGAATTTCCGGCAATCTTCCGGGCTCTCGAGCAAGGAGGAACATGGGATGAGACTTCACATGATCGCGGCCGCCGCCGCGCTGCTGATGGCAGCTGCCTGCGCCAGCAGTGTCCAGACGACATCCGGTGCGGACTATCTCGCGCGTTATGACGGAAGCTACTCGGTTGCGGCCGGCACGATGGGTTCGGAGGTTGACGCGCAGGTGCGCGAGATCGCCGCCATCGAGCCGGACATCCGCTTTCCCGCGCGCATCGGCCTGGCGCGTATCGAAAGGGGACGCCTCACCGCGATCCCCGAAAGGGAAGGCGAGGCCTGGGCGGCGCTCGCGGAGAATCTGGACGGCCTTTATGGCGAGTTCGTGCCGGTCAGCCCGCTGATCGCGGCGATGGTGAGCCCGGAGAGCGACAAGCCGCGCTATCAGTACACGGCGGGTGACACGATCGCCGAAATCCGCCGGGGCGCCGCGCGCCAGCATCTGGACTATGTGCTGGCATATGAGGTGTCGACCTCCAACAAGAGCCGGGGCAGCGCGCTGTCCTTTGCCGACCTGACCGTGATCGGCATGTTCGTTCTGCCGGGGCGCAGTGTCGAGGCCGACGCGGCGGCCAGCGGCATCCTGATCGATGTGCGCAATGGCTACCCCTACGCAACACTGACAGCCTTTGCCGACAGGAAGGGACTGTCGCGGACGATCAATTCCTGGGAAGTGCGCCAGGACATGATGAAGGATGCCTCGGCCAAGGCAGTGCTGGAACTGGCCGGCGAGCTTCGCGGCGCGCTGGAACAGCTGGCGGTGAAGGCGCATTCCATCCGGCGGGATGCGGCGGCTGAGGGAAGCTAAGCCAAGGCTTGCCTTTCGGCGCCCGGGCTTTAGGCTGCCTGCCCATGTTGATGAGACTGGCCGGTGCCCCCGCTTTCGCCCTTGTCCTTGCTGCCTGCGCGACTGCGCCGGGGGCAAGCTCCCCCAATCTTCCGTTCGCGGAGGGACTTGCCGCTGTCTGCGGCCAGGCCTTCGAGGGGCGGGTCGTCAGTCACGATGCTGTGGATGATGACTGGCGCGAGAGCCGGCTGGTCGTGCATGCGCGCGACTGCGAGCCCGGCCGGTTCCAGCTGCCGCTGAGTGTCGGCGAGGACCGGTCGCGCACCTGGGTGCTCTCGACGACCGGACCGAACGGCAACTGGGAACTTCGTCATATCCACCGCCATGAAGATGGCGGGCTGGATGCCCTGACAAGCTATGGCGGCTATTCGGTCTCCGATCCGGCCGACTGGCGCCAGGAGTTCCCGGCTGACCAGTCGACCAAGGACCTGTTTGACAGGGAAGGGATTCCGGTCTCGAAGGCCAATACATGGGCCGTCGAAGTGCGCTCGGGCGAACAATTGTTTGCCTACGAACTGAGACGGCCGGAGCGGTTCTTCCGCGTCGAGGTCGATCTGTCGCGGCCGGTAGAGATCCCGCCGCCGCATTGGGCGCCCCCTGCGCCTCCGATGTGAGCACCGCGCGCAGCCGGTGCGTACACCGGTCAGCCGCTTCGTGCACCGTCCGCTGGACGGGGCGTTTCATGCTGCGTCGCGGTTCGAGCCGCCCTTTCCGGCGGAGGTGCCGGGGAAGGGCTGGCCGGTCTGGGTGCTGGAGCATCGCGGCCATGAACTCGTCTTTGCGAGTCCGGAAGAAATGGCGCATGTCGCCGAGATCCTGGGCCAGCGCGTGCTGGCAAAGCCGCGGCGGCTTGGCGAGGCGCAGGGCGCGGTGAATTCGCACTGGCTCTCGCGCATGGACAAGGCCTGGCTGAGCTGGAAGGTCCGCCAGGAGGTAGTATCAAGGCTGACAGATGCGTTGAAACAGGGATAGACAGGGAATTGGCAAGGCGGGCGCCCGTGACGGGATGTCCGGCGGCTTTTGAGGGGGCATGCATGACAGAACTGGCGGTTGAACAAGGCCACGCGGCGACGCGGCCGCTGAGAGAGCGGTTCCGGCCGATGCGGATCGCGGTGCTGATCTACATGATCGGCGAAGGAGGGCTCGCCCTGTCGAATGGCGTGGAGGCGTATTTCCTGTCAGCGCACGGGCTTGACCCCTTCGAGGACCTTGGGATGTCATCGGGCGTCTTTGCGCTCGCGGTCGTGGCCGTTGGCCTGATGCAGCTTGGCGGCCTGTTTGCCTCGGTGGTTCTCGTGGCCATGTGGACCTTCCGGGCGATGAAGAACCTTCACATTGTCGGCGCGCCGGGTGTGAGCATGACACCGGGCTGGGCGGTCGGCTGGTATTTCATACCGATCGCGAATCTGTGGAAACCCTTCGAGGGCATGCTTCAGATCTGGCGGGAGTCGCACAGGCTGGCGGGGCGGCCGGAGAAGGTCGCGGCGTATGTCGGCTGGTGGTGGGCCTGCTGGATCGGCGGGGGCATCCTGTCGCAGATTTCACTGCGCCTCACGGGATTCATCGAGCCGCTGCCGACCTATGAAGCCGGTCTCGCTGTTGCGGTTATCGCGGGGCTCGTATCGGTGGCCGGCGGCTATCTCCTCCTGCGCACCACATCCCAGGTGACTGCGATGCAGGCCGAAATGCGCGTCGGCGGTCTTGCCGACACGTTCAGCTGATCGCACAGCTTCGCCTTTTCAAGCCCGGCCGCGCGCGATAGACAGCGCCCGACACTGAAGAACCAGACAGTATCGAGGGGTTTTCCGATGGCCGGGCACAGTAAATGGGCCAATATCCAGCACCGTAAGGGCAAGCAGGACAAGAAGCGCGCCGTGCTGTTCGCGCGCCTGTCGAAAGAGATCACGGTCGCGGCAAAGATGGGCGGGCCGGACCCCGCCATGAACCCGCGCCTGCGTCTCGCGATCCAGAACGCCAAGGGCGCCTCGGTGCCGAAGGACAATATCCAGCGCGCGATCGACAAGGGCCAGAGCGGGGGCGGGGCCGACTATGCCGATATCCGCTATGAGGGTGTCGGCCCTGGCGGCGTCGGTATCATCGTGGAAGCATCCACCGACAACAAGAACCGCTCGGCGACCGACATCCGCTCGGCCTTCTCCAAGAATGGCGGCGCGCTCGGGACGACCGGCTCGGTCTCTTTCAATTTCGACCAGCTTGGCGAGATCGAATATCCGCTGGAGGCAGGCTCGGCCGATGAGGTGATGGAGGCTGCGATCATGGCCGGCGCGCAGGATGTGGAGTCCGATGAGGAAAGCCACTGGATCTATACAGCGCGCGAGGACTTTGGCGCCGTCAGCGCGGCGCTCGCCGAAACGCTGGGCGCGAAGGCGGAGCCAAAATCCGCGAAGATCATCTGGAAGCCGAAGGTCAATGTCGCCATCTCCGGCGACAATGCCGACCAGTTGATGAAGCTGCTCGATGTGCTCGACGAACTCGATGACGTGCAGAACGTCTATGACAATTCCGAGCTTTCGGAAGAGGAAATGGCGCGGCTGGCGGGGTAGGCGGCTCTGGCGTGCTTGATTGCCCTAAATTTGAGTCAGTGATCCATCAGAGATGCGCGGTTTGTTCCGAAACGAACTGTCCGTCGACAAACGGCAGGCTCGCTTGTTAGTGTGCCCATTCTGCCGGGAGGAGATTATGACCACTCCTAAGCCTCTTGCGTTTGCGACCGCGACAGCGTTCTGGGTGTGGGCCATAGTCGGGCTGTCAGCGTGCGCATCGTACTATGATCACCCGATGTCTGGGATACGAGAGCGCATCGAGGCAGGAGACCCCTCTAATGTCCACGCATTGCTGGTTGCTCGTGGCGGGGAGCGAGTCGCTGAGTGGTATTTTGAAGGCCCCGACGAGCGCCGCGGAACTTCCTTGGGAACGATAGAGTTTGAGCCGGACACGCTGCACGACATTCGCTCTGTCACAAAAAGTATCGTTGCTCTGTTGTTCGGGTTTGCAGTTTCGGATGGGGCAATTGAGACGCTCGACACCCCGGTACTCGATTACTTCCCGGAGTATACAGATCTCGTATCTGAGGAGCGACGACGCATCACACTGCACCACCTGCTTTCCATGACGTCGGGATGGCGTTGGGATGAGTCTACTTATCCGTACACCGACCTACGCAACAGCGAGACCGCGATGGACCATGCCGACGATCGTCTGCGCTATGTGCTATCTCAACCCATTGATGCGGAGCCCGGTACACAGTTCCGCTACAGCGGCGGAGATGTAGCGCTTATTGCAGAGGTGATCGAACGTGTTGTCGGCGAGCCTATTGAAGAGTATGCGCGCCGTCGGCTGTTTGAGCCTCTCGGCATAACTGAATCTGAATGGCTGAAGGACAAAAAGGGTGTTCCGTTGGCCGCATCGGGGCTGCGCATGCGCCCACGCGACATGCTCAAGATCGGCCAGTTGATGCTCGACTCCGGGCGCTATCAGGGCCGGGAAATTCTCCCGCCAGATTGGGCAACAACAACCGTGACGGCGCACGCTGTTGTCGCATCCGCTCCCGAATGCGGCATGAACTATGGATATTACTGGTGGCTTTGGCCGGCCTGTCCCCAGACGGGTGAGCCAGCAAAGCATATGGCCAACGGCAATGGCGGACAACACATTGTGGTGGTTCCCGACTATGATCTCGTTGTCGTAACCACAGCCGGCCTCTACAACGACCCGCGTCAGGGCGAGATTGATGAGGTGCTGGAGAGCGTGATCGCCTGGGTAGCGCAGCAGCAACGCTAAGGGCGCGTTCCGGTATCTTTCAAACCTGCGGGACGCTTCAGCCCCCCAACCCCAAACTCTCCAGGATCGTCTCATTGTCCGCATCCGGACGGGGTGGCGGCAGGCGCAGGCTGGCCGGCGTTTCCGAGAAATGCACCGGATGGCGCATGGTGCGGTATCTGCCGGCCTCCGGATGTTCGGCTTCGGTGAAGAAGCCGGTGGCGCTGAGGTGGGGGTCGGTGAGGACTTCGGCGACGGTGTTATAGCGCATGGCGGGGATGTCGGCCTGGTCCATCAGTTCCAGCCATTCATCGGTGGTCTTGGTGCCGGAGACTTCTTCGATCAGCGCGTAGAGCTCGCCGATATGCTCGGTGCGCGCCTGATAGGTTGAGAAGCGGGGGTCCCTGAACACATCCGGGATGCCGCCGATCGCGAAGAATTTCTCCCATTGCTGATCCGAATACGGAACAAGTCCGATATAGCCATCTTTTGTGGGATAGGGGCGGCGGTTGGGATTGATCGAGCGGGTATAGGCGAGTTTGCCATTGCCCGGCAGGAAGGTCTCGCCATAGAGATTTTCGACCATGTTGAAGAAGGTGAAGCTTTCCAGCATCGGCACCTGCACGAACTGGCCGCGGCCAGTGCGGGCGCGGTGGAAGAGGGCGGCGAGCGTTGCATAGGTGGCAAAGAGGCCGGCCGTCTTGTCCGCAACAAGGGACGGCGCGTATTCCGGCCGCCCACCTGAGCGCAGGGCGTTCAGGTCGGCAAAGCCTGACGCGCCCTGGATCAGATCGTCATAGGCCTGGCGGTGCTCGTAAGGTCCGCCCGCGCCGAAGCCCGCGCAATGGACATAGACGATATCTTCCTTCAGCGCCTTCACCTGCTCATAGCCGAAGCCGAGGCGTTCCATGCCGGCGAGGCGGACATTGTGGAAGAACACATCGGCGGTCTTCAGGAGTTCGGTCAGGGCCGTCTTGCCCTCCTGCGTCTTGGCGTCGAGCGTCATCGCCTTCTTGTTGCGATTGAGCGCCATATAGATCGGCCCCAGATCGCCGGTCGGCGAGGCGCCGGCATAGCGCATCGTGTCGCCTCTCTGCGGGGGCTCGATCTTGATCACCTCGGCGCCGAGATCGGCAAGGATCAGGGTCGCGAACGGGCCGAGCACCACGCTGCTCATATCGATGATGCGGATGCCGGACAGTGGGCCGGGGCGTGGCGCGTCGGTCATGCGAGGGCCTCCTGAAGCTTCTGGGGTGTTAGTGCCCCGGTGGGTTAGCCCAGATCAAGGCATCCCGCAGCGTAAAAGCGTGCTCAGATGGAGAGAGCGAGGCGGGCTTCCTCGATATGGGCGACCTTGGCGTCAAAGAGCGACCAGTCATCGGATGCCGCGATGGGTGCCCAGAGCGCCTCGACCTCGTCGATCACGAGGCTGACGGGTGCGTCTTTCCGGAAATAGGGAAAGTCCAGCCTTTCCGGGCGCGCAGGGCTGCGGGCGAGGAGAAGGTCGCGGACGGGGCCGAATTCAGCGGCGGTGTAGAGCGTGGCGCGCGGGCTCGCGAGCGCGCGGGCTTCGCCGGCGGGGCCGCCAAACCAGTCAAAGAAGGTCTCCGCCCAGCCCGCGCCGGTATCGGTCATCCAGCCATACAAAGTCTGCAGGAAGTGGATGTCTTGTTCGGTCTCTCCGGTCGGCTGAAGGCCGAGCAGCGCGTGCGTGTGGCCGATGAAGCTCTGGCGGTAGGCCGCCTCATAGGGGACGAGCGCCTTTGCCAGATCCTCGGCATCTGCAAGCAGGAGGAGCGCAGAGGCCAGCTGTTGCAGCGCCCAGCCGCCCTGCACGGGCTGGCGGCCGAAGCGGTAAAGGCCCTGGCTGTCGAAATAGGCGGCGGTGAAGTTCGGGTCCGAGACCGGCAAGAACCGCCAGGGGCCGAAATCGAAGGTTTCGCCCGTGATGTTGAAATTGTCGGTGTTCATGACGCCGTGGACGAAGCCGGCGGCCATCCACTGGCCGATCATCCGGCCGGTGGCGATGGCGATTTCTTCGAGGAGGCGGGCCGCCTTGCGGGCCATGTCGGGGTCATCGGCGCCGGGATGGAATTCGGCGACGCAATAATCGACGAGACGGGCCATCGCCTCGCGGTCCTCAAACCAGGCGCAGCGCTGGAAGGTGCCGAAGCGCATATGGCTGTGGGAGAGGCGCACCAGGACGGAGGAGCGGGTGGGGGAGGGCTCGTCATTGCGGTGAAGCTGCTCGCCTGTCTCGATCAGGCTGAAGGCTTTGGACGTGTTGACGCCGAGGGCTTCGAGATAGCTGGCGGCGAGGATTTCGCGCACGCCGCCCTTGAGGGTCAGCCGGCCGTCGCCCTGGCGCGACCAGGGCGTCTGGCCGGAGCCCTTGGTGCCAAGATCGAGCAGCCGGCCGGCGGAGTCGCGCAGCTGGGCGAAGAGGAAGCCGCGACCATCTCCGAGGTCCGGATTGTAGGTGCCGAACTGGTGACCATGATATCGCAGGGCGAGGGGGGTGGGCAGGTTTCCGGGCAGAGGCTCGAATTGGCCGAAGTGGCGAAGCCAGTCAGTTTCGCTGAGGTTGCCCAGGCCGACGTCTTGTGCCCAGCGCTGGTTGCGCCAGCGCAACACTGTTTCGGGAAAAGAGGCTGCCCTCACGGCATCCCCGAACCATTGTGCAATGCGAAGAATTGGCGGACGATCTTCTGAACTTAGTTCTGAAATGGAATTTGTCATGATCTTCTACAGTAAAGACGATTGTGGCGCGTGATTTGGCGGAAGTCGAGTTCCGTTTTGGTATGCGGCATCGCAGCACAACTCCCCCCTTTGCCTAGGGGTAATTCGTCATCAGAGTGGGTGCGAGTCCAGTTAATGACAAGCGGCAAAAGCTTGCGTTTGGACCGCCATCAACGGGAGGAAACGAATGAAATATTTTAAAGGAGCACTTCTCTGCGCGTCCGCTGTGGCGCTCAGTGGGGCAGTGACGGCGGCGGCGCAGGAGGAAGGCGAACGCAAGCTCGGCACCGTGACGGTCACCGGCTCGTTCATCCAGGGCACGCCCGAAGATGCTGCCCTGCCGGTGGATGTCCTTACGGCCGAAGATCTCAGGCTGCAGGGCAATCCCTCCGCGCTCGACATCATCAAGTCGCTTCCGGTCTCAAGCGGCGTTCTGGGCGACACCAACCAGTTCGATGGCCGCGCGCAGGGCTCGGAAGGCTCGGGCACGATCAACCTTCGCGGTCTCGGCGCTTCGCGGACCCTGGTGCTGCTGGATGGCAAGCGCCTTGCGCCGAACCCCTTCGCCTTCGCCGGCAACGGGTCGGTTGATACCAACATCCTTCCGCTTGCGGCTGTCGGCCGGATCGAAATCCTGAAGGACGGCGCGGCGGCGACTTACGGCTCTGACGCGGTCGCGGGCGTGGTCAACTTCATCACCCGGCGCGACTTTGAAGGCTTCGAAGTTGGCGCCGACTACAAATTTGTTGACGGCTCTGATGGCGATTACACGCTCAGCGCTATTGGCGGCTGGAATGTCGGCAATGCGAACTTCCTGCTGGCAGCAGGCTATCAGAAACGGTCGGAGCTGCCCTCCACGGAGCGGGACTGGGCGGTACGCGATTTCCTTGAGAACCCACAGGGCGGCTGGTCGCTGGTGGGCAATCCGGGGGCGTTCCTGCCGGTCGCGTTCGTCGGCGGTATTCCAACGCCGATCCAGGGTGTGACCCGCGATCCGGCTTGCGGCAACTTCGCTGGTATTCCGCTGGTAACCGGCACCACCGCTGTCTGCGGCTTCCAGTTCACGCCGTTTGACAACATCACGGAAGAAGAAAAGCGCTATCAGATTCTCGGCAAGGCCGATTTTGAGCTCTCGGAGCGGCATAACCTGTCGCTGCAGGCTTTCTATTCGGCCACAGAAGTACCGAAAATTGCCTTCTCGCCGTCCTTCCCGCCAGTGGGCGGGGCAAGCGCACCTACCGCGGACGCTTCGCTGATCCCAGGCCAGTTCTTTGTTCCGGCCGACCATCCGGGCTTCCAGGCGCTGCTGGCGCAAAACCCTGGACTGGTTCCGGGTGCGACCCAGGGGCTCTTCATGATCGCCACGCGTCCGCTCGGCTTTGCCGGCAACGCGCTGGCTGGCGGGCGCGGCTCAGAGCGCAGCATGCGCGAATATGAGCATTACCGCCTTTCCGCCGAGATGAAGGGCGAGCTGACGGACTCCATCAACTACACCGCATCGGTGACGCATGGCTCGCAAGTGGGCCGACGGACCAATGAGGACACGGTGGTCAACCGCTATGCGCTGTCCCTCCGCGGTCTTGGCGGAACAGGTTGCAACGTTGCCGCCAACACACCCGGACAAAATGGCTGCCTCTGGTTCAACCCGTTCTCGACCGGCATTCAGACGAATGTCGTCACCGGGCAGACGAACCCGAACTATGTGGCCTCTACTGCCAACTCGCTTGAAGTGCTCGACTTCATTCTCGAAGACACATTCACCGAGCAGGAAATGACGCTGACCGTGTTCGAGGCAGTGCTTGATGGTCAACTCGGATTTGAACTGGGCGGCGGGAATGTCGGCTGGGCCTTCGGCGGTCAGTTCCGCCAGGAAGAGTTCGACCGTCAGTACAATGACATCGCGAACCTGAATGTCACACCGTGTGTCGCCACGGTGACGACCGGGACGACGACCTGCGCACAGCCGGTCGGCGCGCTCGGCTTCCTTGCCGGGTCTCGTCCGCTGAATGCGTCACGCGACGTGCACGCCGTGTTTGCCGAACTCAGCATTCCGCTGACGGAAACCTTCAATGCCCAGCTGGCGGCCCGCTATGAGGATTATGGCAGCGGTGTTGGATCGACCTTCGATCCCAAGCTGTCGGTCCGCTGGCAGGTGGCCGATCCGCTCGCACTGCGAGCATCGGTTGGCACAACCTTCCGCGGCCCGGCTCTGACCCAGACGGCGCCGGGTGCGGTCACGTCGCTCCAGAGCGTTGGCGGAACGTTCCGCGCGGTTGATATTGCCGGTAATCCGGGCCTCAACCCGGAAAGCGCGCTTACCTACAATGTGGGCGCCATTGTCCGGACTGGCGGCCTGCGCGCCACACTCGACTACTGGAACTTCGACTTCGACGATTCGGTGATCACGGAGCCGGTGGCCAACATGGTGGCGGCGATGTTCCCGACCGGTCAGCCGAACAATTGCGGCAACCCGGCTTTCGCCGCGCTTGAAGCACGCTTCACCTTTACCGGAGCCTGCGCCGTCGGAAACGTCTCGCGCCTGTCGACCCAGTACATCAACGGCCCGAACATCAAGACGTCGGGTATCGACCTCAGCGCGGACTATACCTTCGAGGATGTCCTGCAGCCGGGCCTCGATCTCGAGCTCGGTTTCGGGGGCAGCCGCGTCCTGAAATATGATGTCGGCGAAGTAATCGTTGAGGGCATCGCCGTAGGCGCGCCCTTCTCGGCGGTCGGCTTCCTGAACTTCCAGACTGTGGCAACTCCGCTGCCGAAGCTGAAGTTTGAAGCCTACGCAAATGCGTCGACGGACAATGTCAATGCGCGCGTGATGGCGCGTTATATCGGCGAGTATGAGGACCAGAGGACCGGCCTGTTTACTACGCCGAACCCGAACTGGCCGACGCCGGGCATCGTCCTGCCGCAGGGTCAGACGGTGAAGTCCTTTGTCAGCTATGACGCAACAGTCGTCTGGTCGTTGCCTTGGGATACGACGGTGTCGTTCTCGGTCGATAACATCCTCGACACGGATCCGCCGTTTGCACGCCTTGAGCTGAACTATGATCCGTTCACGGGCGATCCGATTGGCCGGACCTTCAAGATCGGCGTTACCAAGCGCTTCGGTGCCGGCAGCTGATCTGCCTTCACCCTGATACATCATGGCGGCCCCCGGAAACGGGGGCCGCTTTTTCTTTGGAAGTGGGCCGGTGCGCGTAGCAAATGAAAAAGGGCGGCCCGGAGGCCGCCCTTCTCCTGATTGCTGTTGCTGAACTGATCAGTACACGTAGGTCAGCTCGACGCCCAGCAGGCGGCCTTTCTTGAGCGGCGAGAACGTGCCGGCAGCCGGGAAGGGTGCGTAAGGCAGGTTTACGCCGGTCGAGTTCGGGCCGGGGAAGGGCAGCTGCGTGTCATTGCCAACCTGAACTTCATCGAGGAGGTTCTTGCCGTAGAGCGAGGCGCTAAGCCCCTGGAACGGCGTTTCCCAGGTGATGTTCGCATCGACCATGTCCGCTGACTGGATCCAGCCGAAATTGCTGTCTGTGTAGGCAATCCGGTCGCGGTGCTGATAGCTTGCCCGGGCAACGATCGCGCCGGCGCTGCCCATGTCGAAGTCCTTGATGAGACCGAAACCATAGGTCATCGGCGGTACGCGCGGGAGGTCGAGATTCTTGTCCCGATTGTCCACCAGACCGTCATTGTTGAGATCAAAGAAGACGCGGTCATAACCGGCATCCATGAAGCCAACATTGAACGAGGCAAGCAGGGTATCTGTCAGAACAATGCGGCCATCAAACTCGAGCCCGAAGATGGTCGCATCTGCCGTGTTCACAATATTCTGAACGACAGCAGCGCCTGGAGCGGCGGTGTTCACTTCACGTTGCATATCGCCGACCTCGGTCACGAATGCCGCGCCGTTGACCTGAATCCGGCCATCAACGCTCTGCGCCTTGAAGCCGATTTCATAGGAGTCGACTTCCTCTTCGTCGAAGCCGAGGCTGCCGGTCTGGTTCACGATATTGAAGAAGCCGGGAACGTCGGTGATGCGGAAGTTATAACCGCCGGAGCGGAAACCCTTGGTGTAGTGCGCATAGGTCTGGACGTTGTCGTTCCAGAAATATTGCAGACCGACTTTCGGGGTCCAGTTTCTCCATTTGTCGCCATCGCGGAAACCGTTCGGCTCCTGAGCGCCGGAGATCAGGCCGATCAGATCGTTGAAGCCGTCGGGCGAGCAGGTGCCCTGAACAACGCTGCACGGGAAACGCGGTCGGATGAAGACAACATCGGCGTCTTTTTCTTCAACCGAGTAGCGCACGCCGACCGTGGCGATCAGCTTGTCGGTAAGGGAATAGTCGACGCTTGCGAAGGCGCCCCAGACGGTGTGGTCCATTGTGCCGCCGCCATAGAAGCCCCACGGGATCGTTGCCGGAAGTGTCGGCGGACGGGTCGTGGGCAGGTTGCGGATCTCGGTATACTCAAGCTTCTGCTCGAAATAGTAGAGGCCAGTGGTCAGGTCGAATTTTTCGAACGTGCCGGCATAGCGCAGCTCGTTTGAGAACTGTTCCTGATTGAACTCCGCGTTCGAGTGGAACAGCGTCAGCGGCGTTGCATCGATGTCGCCGCTCGAGGTCGACTCGTATTTGCGATAGCCGAAGATGTTCGTGATCACACCATTTCCGAAACCGACGTCAAGGTCGGTGCGGAGCGAACCCTGGATCGTCTCGGTGTCCGCGAAGCCGGGATTGTTGATCGACATGTCGAAGGAGTCGCGATCAAAGAGCGCGCGGTTCTGACCCGAAGGGCCATCGGAACGGGAGTCGGTATAATCGATCTTTCCGAGGAAGGTCAGCGTGTCGGTCGGCATGAATTCCAGCGCGCCGCGATAGGTCATCGAGCGCAGCTGGCCATGGTTTTCGCCATTTGCCAGGTTCTTGAAGTAGCCGTCGTCGTAATTGTAGGAGACGCCGAGCTTACCATTGAGCTTGTTCTCGATGAGCGGGCCGGAGACGATTGCCTGCAGGTTGGTGCTTGGGCCGCCGCGGCCGCTGTCGATGGGACCATCGAAGCTGCTGCGGACCTTGAAGGAGAATTCATCCGTCGGGTTTGCCGTGTTGACGACGATGGCGCCGCCTGTCGTGTTCCGGCCGAACAGCAGGCCTTGCGGGCCGCGCAGGACCTCGATGCTGTCGAGGTCGAACATGTCGACGACAACGCCGCTGTTAACGCCGAGATAGACGCCGTCAATGAAGACGCCGACGGCGGGGTCAATCGAGGGGATCGACGAGTTCACGCCGAGGCCGCGGATCGCGAAGTTGGCGGTGCCACGTGCGGTTCCGACATCATCCAGCGAGACGTTGGGGGAGGTGTAGCTGAGGCTCTCGAGCGTCGTAACGTTCAGGGCGTCCAGCGTGTCGGCGTTGAACGCCGTCATCGCGACCGGGACGGTCTGCACATCCTCGACATCGGCTTTCTTGGTTGCCGTCACGGTGACGGTACCCAGTACGCGCTCGATGGCGGACTCGCGGGTCGATCCGGTTTGGGTGTCTTCCTGCGCATGGGCAGGGACGAAAAGCAGGACGGCTGCAGACGCAGACGTCAGCATCAATTTGTTGAATTGCATTTCTGGGAGTTTCCTCTTGTATTTTCGCAGGGAGCCAGCGGTGGACCGGCGCCTCGTTGCAACTTAGACTCTGCCGGTCGTTTTTGAACGATTTCTGCGCTGTGATTATGCCAATAAGTGCAAGGTGTTGCGCATGCGTCACGGATTGTGAACGGTTCACTAAGGCGCGCCGGCTAAGTCCTTAAAGGGCACCCAGATATTCCCCAACGACAACCCCTGCTTCGCGGGCTGCAGACCTCGCCGTTGCTGAAATATGCGTCAGGTTGAGGAAGCCGTGGACCATCGAGCTGTACTCCTGTCCGGTCGCTGAGACGCCCACGCTACGGAGCTTGGCGGCGTAGGCCAGGCCTTCATCGCGCAGCGGGTCCCATCCGCAAACGATGATATGTGCGGGTGGCAGGCCGCGCATATCCTCCAGCGGCGCGAAGAGCGGAGACACCCTCGGATCCATATAGGTTGAGGCATCAGGCAGATAATGCCCGCGGAAGAATTCGAACAGGCCGGCGGAGATGAAGAACCCGCTTTCCTGCGGCGGCATCTTCTTGCTGCGGATGTCGGCGAACTGGAGAAGGGGATAGAGCAGAAGCTGGAATGCCGGCTTCGGCCCGTCGGTCCGCACCATCTGTTGGCAGATGAATGCGGCGAGATTGCCGCCCGCGCTGTCTCCGGCAACAGCAATGCGCTTCGGGTCTATGCCGACATCTGCACCATGCTCGCTGAGCCAGGTCCATGCGGCGAGTGCGTCGTCATGCGCGCAGGGAAAGCAGGCCTCGGGCGCAAGGCGGTAGTCGATGGCAAGGACGCGGCAGCGCGAGCCTTCGGCAAGGCGCCGGCAGATCATGTCATGTGTGTCGAGATCGCCAAGTACGAAGCCGCCGCCATGGAAGAACAGGATACCGGGGCCCGGCGGCATGCCGGCGCCCAGCGGCACATAGAGGCGCGCCTTGAGGGGTTCGTGAGGCCCGGCGACAGTCAGCAAACGAATATCTGCCAGTTCCGGCGCGTCAGGTTCGCTGGAATAGTCCATGCGGAAAAACTGCCGTCGCAGATGCTCGATCGGGACACGCAGGTCCGGTGGCTGCATCTCGGGAAGCTGCAGCTTGTCCCTCAACTGCCGGAATGCATCCTCGAACGTCATGATCGACACCTCTGCCAGGCAATTCCGGCGATGTGATGGCGCCGATGCGGCGATGCAAGAGGCGGGCCGGCGTCGTCCAGCCTAAAGCTGGATCACGCCTGCGGCCGGCGGTTCGGAATAGAGCGCCTGCACAAGATCTGCGCGCCGGGAGATGACTAGGCGTTGATTGACATAGCCCTTGTCTGTGATCTCCCCGGCATCGATGCTGGGCGGATCAGTCATCACCAGAACCCGTTTGATGCGCCGCGACGAGCCCTGCTCACCGGCGTTGAAGGCGGCCGCCTTGCGGGCGAGGTCTGCGACGAGGGCGGCGAAGCCCCTGGCGGGGTCGCCGGCCGCTTTGACATATTGCTCGGCCGCAACCGGCGAAGGCCAGACGAGTGCAGAGGCAAAATCCTTGTCCTGACCGCAGATCACCGCGTCGAAGATCAGCGGCGAGCAGGCAGCGACGAAGTCCGGTCGCAGCGTACCGACCGAGACCCAGGTGCCGGAGGAGAGCTTGAAATCCTCGCCCACCCGGCCGTCAAAGACGAGGCCCTTGTTCGGGTCGTTCTCATCGACGAATTTCACGGCATCGCCGAGGCAGTAATAGCCTTCCTCATCAGAGACTTCGGCATTCTTCTTCGGGTCGTTGAGATAGCCCGGCATCACGCTCGGCCCCTTGACGCGCACTTCCAGTTTCTCGCCATTCGGCACGAGTTTCAGCGTCGTGCCCGGAAGCGGCAGGCCGACCAGGCCGACACGTTCGACTTCCCAGTGCACCACGGTGATGCCTTGTGTCTCGGTCGCGCCATACATGGTGATGATCGGGATACGCCGCCCCGTCGCCTTGATGGCCAGCGCCTGCAGCCGGTCATAGAGATCATCCGACAAGGTGGCGCCGCCATAGCCGATGGAGCGCATGTTCCTGAAGAAGGCGCGCAGCAGCGCGTCGTCCTGCTCCATTGCTTCAGCGAGCATAGAGAGTGCGATCGGTGCGGTTCCGAAGGTCGACGGGCTGCAGTCATGGATATTGCGGATCGTTTCGTGGAAGAGGGCAGGGGTCGGCTTGCCGCCATCGATCCAGAAGGTCGCCCCGTTCCAGAGGGCGCCGTTGAAGTTCACGTTCGAGCCCGAGATATGGTTTCAGGGCAGCCAGTCCAGGACATTGGCAACCGCATCAGGGTCGTGCTCCGGATCGCGGGCATCATCGCGCAGGCCTTCCTGCCCCGCGATCATGGCGCACATCGAGCCTTGCGTCTGCGGGACCGGTTTTGGCATGCCGGTCGAACCGGACGTGAAGAGGTATTTGCCGATACTGGCATCGGTGAGCCGGTCCATCGCGGCGGCGACGGCAGTAGTGGCGGGGGTGGCGGCAAGATCGTTATAATTGCGCACCGAATTGTCGCCGCCCGGTTCGGCGCTGACGATCGTACAGCCCTGCGCATCGAGCGCTGCGACCGCCTTCTGGAACGAGGCGAGTTGTTCGGCGAAGATGACCGCCGGTTTCACCGCATTGTAGCAATGCTTCAGCTTGTCGAAATCTGTCGACATTGTCGAATAGGGAACGGAAATCGGGGCTGCGGGCGCGCCGATCTTCTGGGCCGCGAGAATGATGAGTGCTGCGCGGATCGAATTGCCCGACAGGATCATCACCGGCGCATCAGGGCCGGCGCGGAGATCCAGGAAGGCCTGGGCAAGGGAATCCGTCAGGCGTTTCGCTTCGCCATAGGTGACTTCCACCCATTCATCCGTCTTCGGATCACGCTCTTTCAGGAAAACCCGGTCGGGGTGTTCGCTGGCACGCTCGTCAAGACAATGGGGTATTGTCCTCGGCCGCGGGCCGGGAACCTGCCGGGCGCGGATATAGATGGCGCCGCCTCTGCGCGTCATTTCAACATCGGGGGTCTTCTGCGGCAATGGGCGAAACGGGGGCAGGGTCTGACCCTCAGCCATGGCAGTATCCTCCGGATGTTTGGTATGGTTGCGTGGGAAGATAACCCGTCGCGGCCGGGGCGCAACAGGTGACCCTGCGCCAAGCGGTGTCAGCTGTTGTCTGCGGCCGTCTTCACGGCGGCGGCCACATGGCCCAGCGCTTTCTCCATCAGATCATCATCAAGGGCTTCCGCCATAACGCGGATCAGCGCTTCCGTGCCGGATTTGCGCACGACCATCCGGCCGCGGTCTCCCAGCATGGTCTCGGCTTCTTCAAGGGCGGCCTTCACCCTATCATTTTCGAGAGGGTTCGCGCCGTTGTAGCGTATGTTAACAAGCTTCTGAGGCGCGGGCGCAAAGACCCGCAGCATATCGGATGCCTTGCCACCGCGTGCGGCGAGTACGGACAATACATGCAGGCCTGCCAGCAACCCGTCGCCGGTGGTCGATACATCTGAAAGTATGATGTGCCCGGACTGTTCGCCGCCAAGATTATAGCCATGCGCCCGCATATGTTCCCCCACATACCGGTCGCCGACTTTGGTGCGGGCGAGTGTCAGGCCTGCCGCCTTCAGATATTCGGCAAGGCCCATGTTCGACATCACCGTGGCCACCATGCCGCCGCCCTTCAGCCGCCCGGTACGAAGCATCTCGCCGGCGATCAGCGCCATGACCTGATCGCCATCGGCTACCACGCCGGTTTCATCCACGACGATCAGCCGGTCGGCATCGCCGTCGAGCGCGATCCCGATATCCGCGCCTGCCTGCAGGACTGATTCCCGCAGCGCGCCGGTTGCTGTCGATCCGAAACCGGCATTGATGTTCACGCCGTCCGGTGCGGCGCCAATCACGGTGAGGTCAGCGCCCAGTTCACGCAGCGCGGCCGGCGCCGTCTTGAAACCGGCACCATGAGCGCAATCCAGCACGATTTTCAGCCGGGAGAGGTCGCGCTCACCGGTGAGCGTGTCGATACAGCGCCGGACGTATCGTTCGCCGGCGTCGGCCAGGTTGCGCGGTTCGGCGATCGCGGCGGGGTCGGCATAGTTCCCCACGAAAGCAGCGGCCATGGCCGCTTCGAGAGACTCCTCAACCGCGTCGCTGAACTTCACACCCTCGGGGCTGAAGAGTTTGAGGCCATTGTCCTCGAATGGGTTGTGGCTCGCCGAGATCATGACACCTAGGGCCGCACCGGTTTCCCGGGCCATCAGCGCTACAGCCGGGGTGGGCGCGATCCCGAGGCGCACCGGTGTTACGCCCATCGACGTGAACCCGGCAACAAGGGCCGCCTCAATCATCTCGCAGGACCGGCGTGTGTCGCGCGCGATCACCACCTCTCGCCCGCCTTCCGGCGCAAACAGGCGTGCTGCGGCAATGGCGAGGCGAAGCGCTGTTTCCGCCGTCACCGGCTTGCGGTTGACCCGGCCGCGAATGCCGTCGGTGCCAAAGTACTGCCGCACCATGCCTTCCTCCCGGACTGGCGCCGTCAGCGCGGCGTCACATCCCCATAGACCACGAAATCCGGATTATCATAACCACGCGCCCGCTTGCCATAGAGCAGCGGTTCGCCGTCCAGCGTCAGCACGCGTGCGCCGGCCGCCTCGGCGACCGCCTGCCCGGCGGCGGTGTCCCATTCCATCGTACGGCCAAGGCGCGGATAGAGGTCGGCCTCGCCAGCGGCGATGAGGCAGAATTTGAGGGACGAACCGGCTGACTTGTGCTCAGCGACAGGATAGCGCGACAGCCACTCATCCGTTTGCGGACTTTTATGTGACTTCGAGACGAATGCGGTAAGCCCGGCTTCCGGGGCGGGGCGGATTCTCAGCGGCGCGCGTTTCGCTGGGATGGGCCCGTCCGGCGCGGCCTTTGCCTGCCAGGCCTGCGATGGGGTTTCGGCAACAAACAGCCGGTGCAGCGCAGGTGCGTACACGACGCCCATGACCGGCCTGCCATGCTCGATGATGGCAATGTTCACGGTGAACTCGCCATTCTTCGCAACGAACTCCCGGGTGCCATCGAGCGGGTCTACCAGTGCAAAGCGTGCGCCATGTTCGGGAATATGTCCTCCGGCGACGGACTCTTCGGCGATCACCTGCAGGCCGGGTTCAGCTTCGGCGAGGCCTTTCAGGATGATTGCTTCGGCGAGGCCGTCGGCCTGAGTCAGGACTGAGTTGTCCTCCTTGCGGCTGACATCGAAATCCGTGCGATAAATCCGCATGATCTCCTGGCCGGCGGCCAGGGCGAGCTGTGCCAGGGTGTCTGAAGTCACCGTCATCGGGCCTGAACCGCTCAGCGCAGCACGTCGAGCAGTTCGACTTCAAACTGCAGCGGCGCGTTCGGCGGGATGGGGCCGCCCGGCGTGCCTTTTTCGCCATAGGCAATGTCTGCGGGAATATACACCATCCAGCGGTCACCGGGCTTCATCATGGCCAGGGCTTCCACCCAGCCCTCGATCAGGGCGTTGGATGGGAAGACTTCCGGGTCGCCGCGCTGGTAGGAGGAGTCGAAGAGGTCGCCGGTCTCGGCGAGGCGGCCTTCATAGTGAACCACCACCAGCTGTCCGCCGACTGGCGAAGCGCCGTCGGCGTCACCGGAGGCCAGTTTCACGAATTCAAGGCCGGACTCCGTCTTGAAGACTTCCGGCAACTCGCTGTTCCAGGGAAAGTACTTGGCCCAGGCTTCGGCATCGGCGTATTTCGGCTGAACGATGTCGATGAGCGCGACAAAGAAGACGAGGTCATCTCCCGGCTTGATCACCTCACCGCGCGTCTGATTGCCATAGGCGAACCGGTTCGGAATGAAGAAGACATATTCATCGCCCGGGCGCATTTCCTGCAAGCCCATCGTCCAGCCGGGAATGACCTGGTTCAGGCGGAATTCCGACGGGCTGCCCCGGTCGAAGGAGGAGTCGAACTTCTCGCCGGTCGGAAGCCGGCCGTCATAATGGACGCGCACCCGGTCCGTCGGCGCCGGCTTCTGGCCATCCTTCGGGCCTTCCTTGACAACAATATACTGGATCCCGGAGTCGAGTGTCTGAACGCCCTGCGTATTAGGGTTCCACGGCAGGTAAGCGTCGACAGGTGAAGTCATGGCCGATGCGTCTCCGGCGTCTTTGGCAGGGTTGGGGCTGCAGGCGGTCAGCGCGAGGCTGAAGGCAGCGGCAGCGGCAGCGGCGGCGGCAAGGGCACGGAGCATGGGGCAGGGTCTCCCGGAAGGGTCTGTTGATCGCCGATGTCTCTAGGCGGAATTGGCGCGGTCGTCACCTGCCGCAGATCGGCTCAGATAGCGCGGGGCGGATAGCCGGCCTGGGCGAGGGCGTCGATGACTTCCTGGGTGTGCTGGCTGTCGCGGGTTTCCATCAGAATGTCGAACTCGGCGCCTTTGGCCGGCACGTCGAGCGCGATCCGGTTATGGGCGACTTCCATGATGTTGGCGCCATTGTCACCGATAATCTTGGAGACGAGGGCGAGCAGGCCTGGCCGGTCATCCCCGACAATGCGGATACGGGCGAGGCGGTTCTCGCGCACCAGCGCGCGGGTCAGCACCGAGGCGAGGAGGCGGGTATCGATATTCCCGCCGCAGAGCACGATCCCGACCTTCCGGCCATAGAAGCGGGAAGGATGGGCGAGCAGGGCGGCGAGCCCGGCCGCGCCGGCGCCTTCGGCAATCGTCTTTTCGACCTCGACAAACAGGGTGATGGCGCGCTCAAGGTGCTCTTCCTCGACGAGGACGATATCGTCCAGAAGGCGTTCGCAGATGCGGCGCGTCAGTTCGCCGACCTCTTTCACGGCGATGCCTTCGGCGATGGTGGCCCCGCCCATCTTGGGCGACTTGCCGCGGAGCGAGGCGTGCATGCAGGGATACATCGCGGCTTCCACCCCGATGACCTTGATATCCGGCTTCAGGGCCTTCGCGGCAATCGCGATGCCGCTGATCAGCCCGCCGCCGCCGATCGGCACGACGAGGGTGTCGAGGCCCGGATTGTCGGCCAGCATTTCCAGCGCGATCGTGCCCTGTCCGGCGATGATGTCGGCATCATCGAAGGGGTGGATGAAGGTCAGCCCCTCCTTGGCGCCGAGCTTCAGCGCGTAGTCCTTCGCCTCGTCGAACATCAGGCCTTCGAGGACTACACGGGCGCCATGGTCGCGGGTGTGCTCCACCTTGTTGAAGGGGGTGGTCTCGGCCATGACGATGGTCGCCGGGATGCCGAGGCGGCGGGCGTGATAGGCAACGCCCTGCGCATGGTTGCCGGCCGAGGCGGCGATCACGCCGGCCCGCTTTTCTGCGTCCGACAGCTTGGACAGCTTGTTGAGTGCCCCGCGCTCCTTGAAGGCGGCGGTATACTGGCGGTTCTCGAGCTTGATCCAGACTTCGGCGCCCGTAATGGCCGACAGTGTCTTTGAATGCGCCAGTTCGGTGCGCTCGATATTGCCCTCCAGCACCTTTGCGGCGGCCTGTATGTCGGCCAGGGTGACGGGCAGGTCAGGGGTCAGTGTGTCAGGCATGGGCAAGCGTCCGGCAAAAGCGCGCGCACCCTATGCGGGCGGGCATTAATTTACAAGCAATCCTGCTGTCCCCAGAACCGGGTCGTGTTCGGCGACCCAGTGGTCCGGGCAGACTTCGATCAGCTGGGCCTCGTACTGATCGGCGTCCGGATCGTCGATGAGTTTCGACTTCAGGAAGCGCAGCGCCGCCCGGCTGTCGAGCGGGCTCGGCAGATCGCCGGTCAGGCGGACGCGCTCCCGTGCGCGCTCCCCCCTGGGGTCGGCGTTTGGCACGGCGGCGATCAGGCCCTGCGTGTACGGATGGCGGGCGTTCTCATAGATTTCGGTCCGCCCGGCCAGTTCGACGATCCGGCCGAGATACAGCACCATCACCCGGTGGCTGATCTGACGCACGACCGCGAGGTCATGGCTGATGAAGATCATCGCAAGGCCAAACTCCTTCTGGAGTTCGATCAGCAGATCGACCACCTGCGCCTGGACAGAGACGTCGAGAGCCGAGACGGCCTCATCGCAGATGACCAGCTTCGGCTTCAGGATCATTGCGCGGGCAATGCCGACGCGCTGGTTCTGGCCGCCGGACAGCTCGTGCGGATAGCGGTTGATCAGGTTCGGGTCGAGCCCGACGCGCGGCAGGATTTCGCGCACCTTGGCTTCCCGCTGCGCCCTGTTGAGACCCTGCTCATGCACCTGCAGCGGCTCGGCGATGGAAGCGCCGATGGTCATGCGTGGGTCAAGGCTTGCCAGCGGATCCTGAAACACGATCTGGAGGTCATCACGCAGCGCGTTCATTTCGCGGTTGCTGGCGCGGGCTATGTCGCGGCCAAGCCAGGTAACCTTGCCGGCGGTCGGGGGAATGAGCCGGAGAACGCCGCGCGCCAGTGTCGACTTTCCGCATCCGGATTCGCCAACCACACCCAGCGTCTCACCGGGCTTCAGGTCGAAACTGACCCCGTTGACCGCTTTCAGCGGCCGGCGCCGGCCAAACAGGCCGCCCTTCAGCTGGATCGGGAAGTGGACCTTCATGTCCTCGACCTGCAGGACCGGGGCGACATCAGGGCCAGGGGCGGGCGTCAGCGCCGGCCGGCCGGGCGGGTCCGGCTGATCAAGGCGCGGAACAGCGGCGAGCAACATCTTGGTATAGTCGTGCTGCGGCGCGTAGAAGATTTCATCGACCGTTCCCTGTTCGACGATTTCGCCGTGGCGCATGACGATCACGCGGTCACACATGCGGGCAACGACACCCATGTTGTGGGTGATGAGAACGATGCCGGTGCCGGTTTCCCGCTTCAGCTCGTTCATCAGCTCCAGCACCTGGGCCTGAACCGTCACATCGAGCGCGGTCGTTGGCTCATCCGCGATCAGCAGTTTCGGCCCGCACAGCATGGCGATGGCGATCATCACGCGCTGGCGCATCCCGCCGGATAGTTCATGCGGGAACTGGTCCAGCCGGCGCGCCGCTTCTGGGATACGGACATGTTCGAGCCATTCGACACAGCGCCGGTTGGCTTCCTCGCCCTTCATTCCCTTGTGAAGGGCCAGGATTTCACGCATCTGCGCGCCGACCGTCATATGTGGTGTCAGGCTGGTCAGCGGGTCCTGGAAGATCATCGACATTTCGGCGCCGCGGATGCGGCGCAGGGTGGCAGCCGGTGCGTCCAGCATCTCCGTGTCGCCGAAGCGGATACTGCCACTGGCCCCGCCATTGCCGGCAAGCAGGCCCATGGCGGCGAGTGCCGACTGGCTCTTGCCTGAGCCGCTTTCGCCGACGATGCCCACACACTCGCCAGGCGAAACCCCGAAGGAAATTCCCTTCACGGCGTTCACGGTGCCGTCCGGCGTCTCGAAATCGACCCTGAGGTCTGTCACAGTCAGAAGTGTCATGGACACGACGAGTAACGGCGCAGCGCCCCGGCGCAAGGGTCTCATGCAGATTCAGGCCACAGAAAAACGCCGCGTGCCATGGCCCGCAGCGTTTCCCTGCAGCCCGGGACCGGAGTAGGAGGTGGGAGGAACTCCGGCCCTGCGCCTGACTGATCCTGCCAGAAGATCAGAACTTGTAGGCGAGCCCGATCCCGACGATCAGCGGATCGATATCGACATCGGCATTCACCTTCGCGCCCAGCGCCGTTGTGAAATCGACGGTAACATCGGTGTTGATCCAGACCTTCTTGACGTCGACATTCAGCGCCCAGCCGCCTTCCTTGCCGTCGAGATCATAATCGAAGCCTGCCTGAATCGCCGGTCCGATGCTGGACTTGTAGTCAATGCCGTCAGCCACGGGGCCGGCATCTTCATTGAAGAAGAAGGTCGCGTTCACGCCCGCGCCGACATACGGCTTGAACTGGCTGCCATTCTGGAAATGATACTGCAGCGTCAGTGTCGGTGGCAGGAGCCAGACATCGCCAAGGTCGATCGTCGCATTGGCCAGCGCGCCGGGCACCGTGACATTGGTGGCCTTAACGTCATGCGGCGTCACACCCAGGATGAGCTCGGCCGCAATGTTCTTCGTGAAGAAATAGGTGATGTCGAGTTCGGGGACATACTGGTCGCTGATATCGACCCCGCCCTGAAGGCGGGTGGATCCGACCGAGAGTGCGCCCGCCTCATCCGGCATCACGCTGATGACCCGGGCGCGCACCATCCAGGGATTGTCTTGGGCATGCGCGGTGCTGGCGATGCCGGCCGCCGCTGCAGAGGCCATAAGGGCCGTTGCGAGGAGCTTTTTCATTTTGAAACCCGTTGTTTCTGTGAGTGATGCGACTCTGTTAGTCACCTGAAATAACAAGTGAAATCGATCAGTTTGACGCGCGTCGGCATACCGCGCGGCAGAAACGCGCGACTAGGTATTCGTCCGTATTGAGACGAAGGCCAGAGCCACTGACATTCGCTGAAGTGCCCGATGCCGGCAAAGGGTCTACGGTTTTGGCCGGTCCCGGCGCGCCACGGCATCAGGCTCTGGCAGGCCTTGTCCTCAGGACAGGCTTGCACTTCCAGGCTCCAGTTGGGAACATGGGGACGCATTAAGTTCCCAACTGGAGTTCTGGTTCATGCCCGTCATCAATTTCCTTACCCAATGTGTCTTCGACGCCGGCGCGCTGAAGCAGCTCGGCAGTCTCGCCAAGGCGCGGGGCATCACCCGGCCGTTCATCGTGACCGATGCCGGGATCAAGGCGTCGGGCATTCTGGCGAAGGTGGAAGACGCGCGCGGCCTGGCGCCGGCCGGCGTGTTTGCCGAAACCGTGCCGAACCCGACAGAGACCCAGACCAAACAGGCGGTGAAGCTCTACAAGGAGTCCGGAGCGGACGGCATCATTGCCGTAGGCGGGGGGTCTTCGATGGATCATGCCAAGGCGATCGGCCTGCTGGCGAGCCATCCCGAACCGCTCGAGACATATGCCGCCATCATCGGCGGCGCCAAGAAGATCGGCAGGATTCCGCCGCTGATTGCGATTCCGACGACCGCCGGCACGGGCTCGGAAGTTTCGGTCGGCATGGTCATCACGATGGAGAATGGCCGGAAGGAAACTTTCGCCTCGCCTAACCTCATTCCGGTTGTGGCGCTCTGTGATCCGGATCTGACGCTGGGCCTGCCAGCCGGGCTGACGGCGGCGACAGGCATGGACGCGCTGACCCATTGTATCGAGGCTGTTCTGACCCCGACCATCAATCCGCCAGCGGAGGGTATCGGCTATGACGGCGCGCACCGTGCTTTCGGCATGGGCATGCTTCAGCGCGCGGTGAAGGATGGCAGCGATGCAGAAGCGCGTTGGCACATGATGATGGCGAGCTATGAGGGCGCGCTCGCCTTTGTCAAAGGCCTCGGCGGCGTCCATGCGCTCAGCCATGCCGCCGGGCGCCTGCATGAGAAGAAGCTGCACCATGGCACGCTGAACGCGGTTTTCCTTCCGCACATCCTGCGTTTCCATGACGGGGCGGCGGATGACAAATATGCCCGTCTGCGGCAGGTGATGGGACTGAAACCCGGCGCCGACCTTGCCGATGCCATCCAGGATCTCAACGATGCGATCGGAATACCGCGAACGCTGAGCGCCATGGGGCTGGCGGCATCTGACGGGCCCGGTGTGGTCGAGTATGCGCTGAAAGATCTCGCCCATTTCGGCAATCCGCGCCCGATGAGCGCAGACGACTATGCGAAAGTATATGAAACAGCGCTGAACTGAGGAGAAGCTAATGGCGCGCCGGTTTGCACCCATCCTGAAGATGGCGGCGGGCCATCATGGCGGTGAGAAGGCCGCGCTCGAGAAGTCGCGCAACACCCAGGCGGTCGCAGACCTGTCGGCTGTGCCGTCCGACCGGCTCCTGGCGGTGATGACGCGCTGCGTGTTCAATGCGGGCTTCAACTGGAAGGTCATCGAAGCGAAATGGGAGGGGTTCGAGGCGGCCTTTGAAGGCTTCGATCCATCCCGGCTCGCCTTCTTCGGGGACGAGATGATGGATCGTCTGATCTCTGATGAACGTATCGTTCGCAACGGCCAGAAGATCCGGGCGGCGCTGGAGAATGCGAGGCTCGTTGCTGAGATCGATGCCAGGGAAGGCGGGTTCGCCAGGCTTCTGGCTGAGTGGCCGGCTGAGGACCAGACCGGGCTGATGAATCTGCTGAACAGGCGCGGCGCCCGGCTTGGCGGTGCGACCGGCCAGTATTTCCTGCGATTTGCAGGGTGGGACGCCTGGATCGCCTCTTCGCATGTCTGCGCGGCACTGCTACGCGAGGGTGTTCTGGACAAGCCAGCAGCGACCGGCAAGCGAGACCTTGCCAGCGTGCAGGCGGCGATCAATGACTATCACGCCGATAGCGGCTTGCCACGGGCCCAGATCAGCCGCCTTCTCGCGATGAGTGTCGGCTGAGGCCGGTCAGGCGAGCGGCAGGAAGTTGCCATGGAACCCCGGCGGGATCGGGGAGGGTATGTGGACCCGCGCCACAGCAGCGCCTTCAAAGTCACGGGCATCCAGGATGACGAGTTCTGTTTGTTCCGTATTCGTGTCCGCAACATAGCCGATCAGCCAGCCTTCATCCTCGGCGGCGTCCGGGCGAGCCGGCACGAACACAAATTCGCCCGGCACACGGCCCGGTCCGAAATCATGCACTTCGCGCTGGCCTTCTGCGAGGTCATGCTTGAAGAGGCGGGTCTCGCTGAGATAGGCAGCGTCCCCGCCCGGCGGCAGGGCCACCACATAGGCAAAGCGATAGGGCTTGCCCGTCAGGCGCTCGTCAAAGCGCGGAAACTCCTGTGGTGCAGCGTCGATGACTTCGCGTGTCACCCGTCCTGCGGCCGGGTCGATACGCAGTCTTTCAAACCGCGAGCCTGTCGTGTCCGGCCCGCGCGCATCAGTGTCGAACATCGTTTCGTAGACGCAGGCATCCATGACGACTTTCCCGTCCTGCGTTTCGAACGCATTCGACGGATGGAAGATGAAGCACGGATCGACTGCGCACCAGATGATGTCCTCGGCCTTGCCATCGCGGGGCAGCAGGCCAATGCGCGCCTCGTGTTTCGGGTTCCACCGATAGGGCAGGCTGACGCCTTGCAGCATGGACGCCATCGAGAAGGTAACCGGCAGGTCGAGGATGATGACATAGCGCGGTGTAATCATGCAGTCATGGATCATCGGTCCGTTCTGGACCGGGACCGGCTCGCGCCGGATCACATTGCCCGAAGCATCGATGACCGTGTGCCAGATTGTTGCCGGGTTCAGGGGGTTGTAGCAGATGGCGTGCATTTCGCCCGTATCCGGATCATAATGCGGATGGGCAGAGAACGCCTCGCCGATCAGGCCATCCAGATCCGTGTGCGCCCGCGTTTCAAGTTCTTCCGAAACCTCGACCGGATACCCGCCGGCCTCGACGATCGCCCAGATCTTTCCGGCATGACCAACAATGTTCGTGTTCGGATTGTCAGAGCGTGGATTGCGCGGGCCCGGCGCGCGCGGCTCACCCAGCACGTCGCTGACAGCGTTCGACCTGATCCAGCGGTTGCGGTACCAGAGCGCCTTTCCGCCTTCGAGGCGAACGCCGTGCAGCATCGCATCCCCGGTAAACCAGTGATGGGTTGCCGGATTCACCTTCTGCAACGGATTGGGCCCGTTCCGGACATAAAGCCCGTTCAGCCCCGCAGGGATCGTTCCGGAAACCCTGAGGTCCGTGTCGGTCAGTTCACGGGTGACCGGTGTGTGGATTCCCGTCAGGAAGGGGTTCTCGCTCTTTGACCGGCGGTGCTGGCGATTGAAATTGGCAATGGCCATGACGCCCTGGGTCACGGCGCCGCGGATGACGGTTTCAACGGGGCTGGTCATGTTTTCCTCCAAACCGCCTTGAATGGCGGTTTATTATGTTTACACTGGTAACATGCCTTCTGATGATAACACTGTCAACATAAATTCGCGCACTGGCCGCTACCATCATGGCGACCTGCGCGCAGCGCTGATCGAGCATGGTCTGGCGGAATTGGCGCTGCGCCCGCCGGATGAAGTCAGCCTGCGCGAAATCGCGCGGCGTGCCGGCGTCTCTGCGACCGCCGTCTACCGGCATTTCCCGGACAAGGCGGCCCTGCTCGGCGCGCTCTGCCAGGTTGGCGGCGCGCAATTGTCGGAGGCCTTCAGAACGGCGATGGCAAAGACCGAGGGCGGAAAGGCCGCCTTCAGCGCGATGGGGCGGGCTTATGTCCGCTTCGCACTCGCCAACCCTTCGCTGTTTCGCCTGATCATGACCCATCCTCCGCCGCCTGACGGTGCCCCGGAGCAGGTCCAGAAGGCATGGGATCGACGTCTCGACATGGTCGCCACGGCCCTTGACGGGCTGATGCCCGCAGACTCGCCGCCAGAGATCCGCCGCGTCCGGCAGCTTCAGGCCTGGTCCCTTGTCCATGGCCTCGCCATGCTGATGCTGGACGGCCAGGTGCCTGCCGATGACAGCCTCATCGACCAGGTTATAGAAGCGAATTTCGTATAAGCGCCAGGCTACTGTTCCGCGTCCAGGACCGGAAGATCAAGCGCTGCCTCGACATCCGCCCAGCTGACGAGCTTGAAGTTCTGGTTCTCGCCTTTGCGGGGGTTCGCATCATCCTGAACGATCAGCACCCCGCGCGGGAAGCCGGGCAGGGCGCCGGAGTAAACGTCGAGCCCGTCCGTGTGCGATACGCCGTCGATACCGAGGCCCTCATTGGCAACAACCGAGAAGCTGCCGCGATGGGTATGGGGCGCCTTGCGGTCATAGACGATATACCGGTCTTCGCTCTGGGCCGACACCACGATCCAGCCCTCACCCCCGGCGCCGCGCCAGAGGGAGACCCCCTCGACATCCGCAACGAGGCCTGTGCCGCTGCCGACCGTATCGATCAGCAGAGGCTGCGGGGCTTCCTCGCGCCATGCGACGGCCCACAGGCCGCGGGCCTCTTCGCCGATGAACAGCGTGCCGTTCACCTCATCGAAGACACAGCCTTCAAGCTGGGTATCAAACTTCAGGGTCGAGACGAGTTCGCCCGAGAGCGTATCTGCCGTGAGGGAAATGTCGAAAATCTGGACCGTTCCGTCCTTGTAGGTCACGCCGGCAAGGTCGCGGCCATTGTCGCGTGCCTGGCAAATTCCGTAAGGCTCGGTCATGCCCGTGGGCACGTCGCCCTTGTGGCTGATCGGGCCGCTGTCGCGGTCAATCAGGAAGACGGAGATGCTATCGACGTCGCGGTTTGAGGCGAAGGCGACATCGAAAGCGCGGTCGGCAGACTGGCGGACATCGACATTGTTCAGCCGTCCGATCGGCAGGCTCTGCACTTCGCGCCCATCCAGCCCATAGGCCATCAGGCCGAGGCGTTTGTCAGTGCCGAGCACCAGCGAGCGGGCAGGATCTTCCGGATGCCGCCAGAGCGCCGGGTCGTCTGCTGCATCGCCTTGTGAACCAACAGGCTCGGTTTCTGCGATGGCCATGACGAACCGCTGTCCCTCGATGACCGGCGGCGGGGGCGATGCACACGCGGCGAGCGACAGGGCAACAAGGGCAGGCAGCAGAAACCGGGGGGTCATCAGTCAGGGTCCTCTCAGCAGGGAGCAAGGGCGCGCGCCTGATACTCCAGCTGTATGACGGTGTTGCGACAGACCCGGCACCCTCTTTCCTGCAGATGTCTCTATTGGGCTGACCAGTAAGCTGACCAGCGGGTGACCAGCGCGCCCGGTGATTCGGCAACCAGAAGGGCGGCGCGGCGCCGGGCTTTTCGCAATGCGCGCTTCTGCGCGCGCGCCAGTGCCCGCTTCACCGTCTTGATGTCGTCCTTGCCGAGCGCTTTTGCGGGCAACTGGTCGAGCGCTTCCAGCACAAGCCCTGCATCGCGCCAGTCGCCAAGCGCATCCGACAGGTGCTCGGCCATGCGGGCATGCGCCTGCATCGCCTCAAAACAGACCGCGCGCAGCAGGAGCGTCTGGTGCCAGTGATCCTTGGCGCATTTGCGCCAGTCGTGCAGGCGCTCTTCCTCGCCGGATGCCACCGCATCCTGGAAGCTTTTTCTGAGGCGTCGATAGCCGCGGCGAACGCCCGGCGCGAGCGCCTCAATTCCTTCGGCCTCTATCCGCCATTTCGCAGCGCGTTTCGCCGCTGCCCGCATGGTCCGGCCGAAGGTCTTCAGAAGCCGCTCTGCCTCTTCCGGCGAAATTCGTGCCGCCGTCACCGTGCTGAGGGCGTCATGTGTTCGCGCATGCAGGTCTTCAGGAAGTTTGAGCAGCGCGAGTGTTTCCATGACCGCACCGGAATCACGCGCGATCGACAGCTCCCGGGCAGCGTCGCGCAGCGCCGCATTCTCGGCCTTCGCCTCCGGAAAGACGGGGCCGATGAGCCGGATCAGGGAGCGCAGCCGCTTGACCGCCTTGCGCACTTCATGGACCTTGCGCGGCGATGGCAGGCTCTCATCGCCGAGCGCACGGAAAATCAGGGCGAACTGTTCGGCCGCGATGCGGCGGATGCCGTCGCTGACCGTCTCTCGTCCGGGCTTGAATCTGTATGTCATGGTGAGCAGAAATGTTCCCCAGAAGCCAGAAAACCACATTCGGATTGCTGCGGCCAATCTGAACCCTGCACAGGCGAGTGGCGAGTTACATAATCCTGGCAAATAAACTACATGAAGCGCGCGCGAATCCGGCGATAAGGGAGCATGCTTCAGGGACTTCAGTCATTATTGAACGGTGCCGCGCTCATCGCCTGCGCAATGGCCATCGGCGCATCCTGGGTTGCTTCGGTCGCCTCCCCCAATTGCAGTTTCGACAAGCTGACCGGTGCCCGCGCCGATACGCATGTGCGTGAACTGCTCTACCGGACCGCTACGCCGATCGCCGGGTTGATGCTGGTCTCCGGCGCACTTTTCCTGCTCGCAACGAGTTGGATCGCGGGCGCCGTGGCGCTTGTCTCGTCCTTTGGTTTCTTCGGCACCCGCATGATGCTCGCCCCGAAAACCGGCAAGAACCCGAAAGGCGTCCGCACTCGCCGCAAGGAACAGCGCGGCAGCTCCGTGATGCTGTCGCTGATGTTCACGCTGGCAGCTGTCGCTTCAGCGCTACTCGGCCTGTTCGGCGTCTAGGCCATTACAAGCCAGAGACAGCCCATTTCATGCAGTTTGCGGAAACTGTCCGCTGAGCGCTGGGCGGCCGCGCGCGCCAGGCGTCCGGCCGTCTTGCGGTTGGCGGCCAGCATCATCACGCAGATCAGAAGGCCAACGCCCGCCATCCACCAGCCGACAACCAGCGCCGCAATGACGCCGGCAAGGCAGGCCAGATAGGCCAAAGCATCAAGCACCCTCAGCCGGACATCCAGCCAGCGGCCGAAAGGTTTCAGCAGTTCCGGGTTACGGTGCAGCGTCTCGGCATCAATGGCAAAGCGCGTTCCCGGCGTATTCTCGAAGATCAGCGTGCGCGTCATGCGCCCGGCATCATGCGGATTGGGCTGACAGGTCAGAAACATTGGCGTCGCTCCCGGCGGTACTCTCCCGACAGGCGAAGATTTACCGCGAGAATCTTAACTGCGGACGGGCTCGGCCTCGGAAATTTCAGGGATCTTCAACACTTTCGCTTAGCCTTGCGCTTTCCTTTAGGGAAACGCGCGGCTGGTGAAATCATTTGCCGAAGCGCGAGGATGCTGCATACGCTGCACTGCAACATAAAGGGTTTGATAAGCGATGCTCTACTCCCTTGTCGAAATGAACCGGGTGGCCATGGCGCCGATGCGGTTTGCAGCGCGCGCCGGACGGGCTGCGCTCGCCTCGCCGATGAACCCTTTCGGCGACACCAGCTATGGCAAGTCGCTGACGGCGATGGCCGACGTGTTCGAGAGCGCGACGCGCTATTATGGCAAGCCGGAGTGGCGCATAAGTTCGGTCCGCTTCAATGGCATCGATGTGCCGGTCGAGCCGCAAGCCGTCTGGCGCACCCCCTGGTGCGGCCTCGTGCACTTCCGCAAGGATCCCGAACGTCTGGCCGAAGCGCGCCGGAAGGGCGCCGCACCGCTGCCCCGCATGCTGATCGTTGCGCCGCTCTCGGGCCACTATGCCACGCTGCTGCGCGGTACGGTCGAGGGCTTCCTTGAGACCCATGATGTCTACATCACCGACTGGGCAGATGCGCGCATGGCGCCTGTCTGGCTCGGCCGGTTCGACCTCGATGACTATATCGATCATGTCCGCCGGATGCTGACCCATCTTGGCGGCGGCGCGCACGTGCTGGCAGTCTGCCAGCCCGGCCCGCCGGTTCTCGCCGCGATCTCCATGATGGCGGAGGATGGCGATCCGGCGCTGCCCGCCTCAATGACCTTCATGGGCTCTCCGATCGATGCGCGCAGGTCTCCGACGGTGCCGAACAAGCTCGCCGAGGAGCGCTCCTTCGACTGGTTTGTCCAGAACATGATCTATTCCGTCCCCGGGCCCTATCCGGGCATGCTGCGCCGGGTCTATCCGGGCTTTGTCCAGCTGGCTTCGTTCATGAACATGAACTGGGACCGCCACGTCGATGCCCACTGGAAATTCTTCAACCACCTCGTCGCCGGCGATGGCGACAATGCCGGCAAGCACCGCGAATTCTATGACGAGTACCTCTCCGTCCTTGATCTGACAGAAGAGTTCTACCTGCAGACCATTCAGCGCGTGTTCCAGGAACACCATCTGCCGCGCGGCATTTATCGCTATCGCGGCGAGCGGCTGGTGAAGCCTTCCGCGATTCATGATGTCGCGCTGATGACGGTCGAAGGCGAGAAGGACGATATCTCCGGGATCGGCCAGACCCAGGCCGCGCACGACATCTGCGTCAATATTCCGAAGGACATGCAGACCGACTATATCCAGCCCGGCGTCGGCCATTATGGCGTGTTCAACGGATCGCGTTTCGAGACCGAGATCGCGCCCCGCGTCACCCAGTTCACGCGCCGCTTCACACGGCCCGCGCGGGAAGAGGCTGCCGCTGCTGCGATGGTCCGCTGAAGCGCGTTCAGCTGCAGACGCCGGCTTCGAAATCCAGAAGCTCGATCTCCGGGGTCAGGTGCCCGGCCTTGTGCGGTTCATCCGCAGCAAGGGCGGTTGAGAGATACTTCTTGTTGTCATCGCAGAAGACGGTCGCCGCGCAGGCATCCGGCCCAAGGCGCTCGGCGGCGAGGAGGGCGCCGATCAGGTTCGCGCCAGAGGATATGCCGACCCCCAGTCCCAGCTCCCGTGCCAGGCGCTGGGCCATTCGGATCGCATCCCCATCCGAGACGGCAATCACATCATCGAGCTCGTCCAGCTTCACGAGCGCCGGAATGAAATCGTCCGAAATTCCCTGGATCCGGTGATGGCCGTTCTTGTAACCGGTCGAGAGGGTCGGTGATTCCATCGGCTCCAGCGGGTGAACCCGTATGGCCGGAAAAGCCTTGCGCAGCGTGCGGGCGACGCCCATGACCGTCCCGCCGGTGCCGACGCCGGCGACAAATACGTCCGGCTTCAGGCCCATACAGCCGAGTTGCTGCACCAATTCGCGCGCCGTGCCCTCAGCATGGGCGGCGGCATTGTCGTTGTTCGAAAACTGGCACGGCAGGAAGACATCGGCCCGCTGCCGGGCGAGTGCTTCGGTCGCAGCGATTGCGCCGAGAAATCCGCCTTCCTCACGCGAGACCAGGCTCAGCCGCGCACCGAGGCTTCGCAGCAGGCATTTGCGCTCTTCGCTCATCCAGTCGGGCATGAAAATCTCGACCGGATGGCCAAGCGCCCGGCCAAGCGCTGTCAACGCGATCCCGGCATTTCCACTGGTCGCCTCGGCAATCGTGTCTCCCGGCTTCAGCGCGCCGCTCCGATAGGCGTGTGACAGGATGGAGAGCGCCATCCTGTCCTTGATCGAGCCGGTGAGATTGTAATGTTCCGCCTTGGCATGAACGATGCGCTCACGGCCGCGAAAACGGACCCTGACCGAGAGCAGCGGAGTGCGCCCGATCAGGGCCGAGAGAGCTTTCAGCCGCGCCTCCTGACAGACCGGGGCCGAAGGAGGGGACAAGACGGCGGTCTGCGGGAGAGTGGAGGCGGGCTGAGGCATACGGGGACTATCCCATCACTCAGATGAGAGAACATCCCAGAATTTGATTGTCATGTTTGATTATGTGATGATAGTTTTACCATTATGGCCGGAAACTCCGAAAATATTGATGATACGGAACGGGCCTTGCTGCGTGCGCTGCAGGCGGATGCCGGCCTGTCCCTCGAATCGCTCGCCGCGGCTGCCAGCATCTCGGTGAACACCTGCTGGCGACGGGTGAAGCGGCTGGAAGAAGCGGGCATTCTTACCCGGCGGGTCGCTTTGGTCGATCCCGACAAGGTCGGTCTTGGCCAGACCGTGTTTGTCTCGATCCGCACACGCGACCATTCCGCTGCCTGGCTTGAGCGCTTCGCCCGCGCGGTCCGGGCGATGCCGGAAGTCGTGGAGTTCTACCGGATGGCCGGGGATGTCGACTATCTGCTCAAGATCCAGGTTGGCAGCGTGGCTGATTATGACCGGGTCTACAAATCCCTGATCGCCCGGATCGACCTTGCCGATGTCAGCGCAACCTTCGCGATGGAATGCCTGAAGAACACGACCGAACTGCCGCTCTGAACAGCCAGCATCGCGCAGGCCGGATCAGCCGGGTATGTGAATGCCGGACGGGTCCGCGGGATGGTGGAAGTGGTCGTCATGGTCGTGGTGGTGGCCATGGTCGCCGTGCCGGTGGATCGGCATCGCCATCAGCAACAGCGCGATGACGACCCCGCCTCCCAGTGCGGCGATCCCCCGCAAAGGCGGTTCTTCCTTCAGGGGCTGCATCAGCGGGCCGGTGGCAACATAGATCAGCAGGCCGGCCGACAGCGCATAGAGCATCGCGACGATCTCGGGGCCAAGACCGGTCAGGAACAGGCCGCTGACCAGCGCGCCGAGCGGGGTCGTGGCGCCCGCCGCGAGGAACGCCCAGAGCAGGGCTTCCTTCACCCGGTAGCCATGGCGCGCGAGGATCGCAAAGGCGATCACGCCCTCGGCAAACTCATGCATGATGAGCGATGTCGAGGCATAGACACCGGACTCAAAGCTCGCCGCAAAGGTCACCGAATAGATCACGCCATCAAGGAAGGAGTGGAGCGCGACCGCGAGCAGGGGCGTCAGCGCCTCAGCCCGGCCGCCCTCCCGCTCGGGGAAGGAGGTCCGGATGGCGAAGGTGAGGAAGAGCCCGCCAAGAAAGCCGGCGAGCACGAAAAGCGGCGCGCGGGCATTCATGTACAAGGCTTCCGGCAGGATGTGCAGCAGGCTGAGCGAGATCAGCATGCCTCCGGCGGCCAGCGAAAACAGGCCGGACTGGCGCGCGCTCCAATCGCTGCGCAGGGCCACGGCGATCAGGCCGATGGACGTGATCAGCGCGGCAAGCAGGCCAAACAGAAGGGGCGCCTGAAAGGAAATGGGCATTGAGCGGCGTCTTCGGTCCGGAACTGAGGGCGGCCTGGCAGAGGCAGGACGGGGCAGGTATGCGCCGGGCGCCTCGGGGCACCTTGCGAAAAGTGTTATAATGTTTCAATCTGCACCTTACCAGTAGAAATTTCCATGGCGGCTGGTTTTTTATAACCGGCGCAGCCCGCCGTCCTGCCTGTTTTGAAGGAGTCCCTGATGTCTGTTCTTTCCCGCCTTGCCCTCCCATTGCTTGCCGGCGCTGCCCTTACAGTTCTGGCCGCCTGCGGGCCCGGCGCCGGGCCGGTTGTGCCGGAAGCGGCCGATGCCGAGGAAGAGGCTTCTGCCGAAGCTGAGCCTGAAGACAATGACGGTGCGCATGAGGAGGGTGAAGACGGCGATCATGACGCGCAGGACGGTCATGACCATGATGACGATCATGCGCACGCCGATGAAGATCACGACCACGACCATGATCATGCCGGCGGTTCGGCTCATGTGCACGGCGTGGCCGATCTTGCCCTCGTGCTCGAGGGCAGCTCGCTCACCGCCGAGATGATCTCGCCGCTTGCCAATTTCGGCCTCTCGGAGGCTGAAGGCGTCATTACTGACGAGGTGATCACCAGCTTGCCGACGATGATCCTGCTCACCGGCGGAAACTGTACGGGCGAGACGCCGCAGGCCGAGATCGACAGATCCAGCGGACATACCGATGCGCGGATTACTTTCAGCTGGACCTGCGCCGACCCGTCGAGCCTGATGGCGGCCAGTTTTGCCGGTTTCTCGACCTATCAGGGCTTCGAGACGGTCAATGCGATCTTCCTTGATGGCTCAACTCAGAAAGCCGCAGAACTGAAGCCATCCGCGCCGCAGTTTGCCCTGAGATAAGCCCCGGTATGACCGATCCCGTCATCCAAATAGAAGGACTGCGCTTTGCCTGGAAGAAGGGCCCTGCGGTCCTCGATATCGACGCTTTCCGGCTGGAGGCAGGCGAGCGCGTCTTTCTGCGCGGACCATCCGGGTCCGGCAAGTCGACGCTTCTCGGCCTGATCGCAGGTGTCCTGCAGCCTCAGTCAGGAAAGATCAGCGTGCTTGGTCAGGACATGACACACTTGGCGGCCGCGAAGCGCGACCGGCTGCGGGCTCACCGGATGGGCGTTATCTTCCAGATGTTCAATCTCGTGCCTTACCTCTCGGTGACTGGGAATGTTCTCCTGCCGCTGCGGTTCTCGGCCGCCCGGCGCAAGGCCGCCGGAAGTGATCCGCAGGCGGAGGCAAGACGCCTGCTCGCGCGCCTTGGTCTCGATGATGAAGAACTTCTCGGGCGGCGAGTGTCGGACCTCTCCGTTGGCCAGCAGCAGCGCGTCGCTGCCGCCCGGGCCCTGATCGGGAGCCCGAGCCTGGTCATAGCGGATGAGCCGACCTCCGCGCTCGATGCCGATGCGCGCGACCGGTTCATCAACCTGTTGTCAGAGGAGGTCGCGCGCTCCGGCGCCAGCCTTCTCTTCGTCAGCCATGATGGCTCGCTTGCGCGCCTTTTTACGCGCTCTGCCGATCTGGCCGATATCAACCGGGCGGGGGTAAGCGCATGACCGCGCTGTTCTCCCTCGCCTGGCGGAGCCTTCTGAACCGCAAGGGCTCGGTGATCCTGACGATCGTCGCTGTAGCCCTGTCGGTTGCGCTTTTTCTCGGCGTCGAGAAAGCCCGCAATGGCGCGCGTCAGGGCTTCGAGAACACGATTTCCGGAACCGACCTGATCGTCGGTGCACCGACGGGTACGGTCAACCTGCTTCTCTATTCCGTCTTTCGCATGGGGTCGGCTACCGCAGAAGTGTCGTGGCCCACCTATCGTCAGATTGCGGAGCGACCGGATGTTGCATGGGCGGTTCCGATTGCGCTCGGCGACAGCCATCGCGGCTACCGCGTCATGGGCACGACAACGGAATATTTCGACCGCTACAAATATGGCGGCGGCAAGATGCTCGAGATCGCCGAGGGCGCAATCTTTGACGATCTGTTCGATGCAGTGCTCGGCGCCGATGTTGCCCGCGAGCTTGGCTATGACATCGGCACGCCCCTGATCCTGACACATGGTATCGGCGCGGCGGATTTCGGATCCGGTCATGACAATCGCCCGTTCCGGGTTTCCGGCATTCTCCAGCGTACCGGCACGCCGGTCGACCGGACGGTGCATGTCTCTCTCGAGGCGATCACGGCGATCCATGTCGGCTGGGAGACCGGCGCGCGCAATCCGCTGGCCGACACGATCCCGACCGAGGTCATCCGTACTTTCGACCTGACGCCGCGCACGGTGACCGCGATCTATGTCGGCCTCGAACGGCGCGGCAGCATTCTGACGACCCGGCGGGCGATCAACACCAATCGCGGCGAACCGCTGATGGCGATCATCCCCGGCGAGGCGCTGCGCGAACTCTGGAGCGTCACCTCGATCGCCGAGCGGGCACTGCTCGCGGTCTCCGCCTTCGTCATTGCGGTCGGCCTCGTCTCGATCCTCACCTCCATCCTGACGAGCCTCAATGAACGCCGGCGCGAGATGTCGATCCTGCGTGCGACCGGGGCGCGGCCGGGACATATCTTCTCGCTGCTGACGCTTGAGGCAGGGCTCACCGGTTTCATCGGCGCGGTGATCGGCATCCTTCTGGTGCACACCGCCTTCGCCTTCATCGCGCCGATGGCTCAGACGCAGTTCGGTGTGTCCTTCGGCGCGGGCGGACCCGGTCTTCTGGATCTCAAGGTTCTGGGGGCGGTGACCCTTGCAGCGCTGTTGATCGGTGCGGTGCCGGCCATCGCGGCGATGCGCCGGTCACTGGCCGACGGTCTCAGCGTCCGCCTGTAACGGTATTGTGCTCTGGAACTGTCGGCACGGCGGCTATAAATAGGGATTATGACCAAGAGATCCCTCCCAGCCCTTGCCTTCGCGTGCGCCGCGCTGGCGCTTGCTGCTGCCTGCGGCGGTGCGTCCACTTCAGGGACAGCCGAAGCCTCCCCCTCGAAACCGGCCGGACAATCGGTCGCCGAATCCAGGGCCGCAGGGCCGCAGGTCGGCGACAGGATCGGCCAGAGCGCGGCGGAACGTGCCGCGGCCCGCGCTGAAGCTGCCCGCAAGCGCGCCGAGGAACAGGCCCGCAAGGACGCCGAACTCGCCGCCCGCGGCATTCGCCGGATCGGCTGGGAAGACCTGATGCCGGAAGGGGAGGAGGAACGCCTCGCCCAGATGTATCAGGCGCAGATGGCCATGCTCTATTCCGGGGGCGGCATCGCCGAAGGTTCGGCGGCTGATGTCGCTGTCCAGATCGGCACGTTCAACACGGTGAAGGAACTCAACGGCCAGAAGATCCGCATTCCCGGCTATACCGTGCCGTTCGAATACGGGGCGGATGTCCAGATAAAGGAATTCCTGCTGGTGCCGTATTTCGGGGCCTGTATCCACGCGCCGCCGCCACCGCCGAACCAGACAGTGTTCGTCATGTCGGACACGCCGATCAAGATGCAGGATCTCGCCCAGGCGGTCTGGATCGAAGGCACCATCCATACCCAGACGCAGGAAAGCGAGCTGGCGGACGCGGCCTATACGATCACGATGACCGGGATCGAAGAGTACACTTACTGAATTCCCATGCCCGGAAAGCAAGAAGGGCGACCCGTCGGGCCGCCCTTCCGCACTCTACGCGGTTACTCTACTGCCCGCAAAGTAGAAGCGAACTGCTTAATACTTTGCGAACCCATTTCCGCAGATTTCATCCATTACTGGTTCTTGGCCAGCAGGTTGCGGATCTCTTCCAGAAGCACTTCCTGACGCGGCGGTGCGGCCGGCGGTGCGGCTTCTTCCTTCTTCTTCAGATTGTTCATGGCCTTGACCACGAAGAACAGGGCGAAGGCCATGATGACGAAGGCAATGATATTGTTGATGAACAGGCCATAGGCGATCACCGGCGCACCGGCATCACGCGCCGCCGCGAGCGAGGCAAACTCGCCCTCACCGAGATTGAAGAAGAGGTCGGAGAAGTCGGCCCCGCCTGTAAAGCGGCCCAGAACCGGCATCATGATGTCGTTGACGAGCGAGGAGACAATCGTCCCGAAAGCGCCGCCGAGAATGAAGCCGACAGCGAGATCGACCAGATTGCCCTTGAGCGCGAATTCCTTGAATTCCTTGAGCATATTCACCCCTGTCATGCCGCAGCATCAGCCGAATGGAGCCTGAAGGTTGCCGGGTTTGTCTGAAGCGTCAAGGCGCTGCGTCACGCAGGCGAGCAGCCGGGCGTTATCTCGCCTCGGGATCGTGGCCGTCATTGACCCTGGCCCGCAATTCCTTGCCAGCCTTGAAGAAGGGGACAGCCTTGGCGGGAACTTTCACAGGCTCGCCCGTCCGGGGATTGCGGCCGCGACGGGCCTCGCGCTTGCGTACCGAAAACGCGCCGAAGCCGCGCAGTTCTACCCGGTCACCCCGGGCGAGCGCATCGCCGATCTCGTCCAGAATAACGTTCACGACCTTTTCAACGTCCTCGTGACGCAGGTGTGGGTATTCTGCCGCGAGCTTCTCTATGAGTTGGGACTTCAGCATCGCATTGATAATAAACGCATTTGCGGCAGGAGCGCTAGGCCCCTGCCGCAAACATTTCGGGAAATTTAGAATGACGGCCGGGGCAGGGCTCCGGCCGTCCCGGTATCAGACGAGCGAAGCGGCCTGTTCCTTCCAGCCATCGCGCTCGAACCGGCCCTGGATGGCCAGCTCTTCTTCGAGGCTGGCAATCTGCTCGTCGGAGAGGGCTGCGATCTGCCAGAAGTGGTAAACACCGGCTTCATTCAGCTTCTTCTCGAATGCCGGGCCGACGCCTTTCAGCGCCTTCAGGTCGTCCGCATCGCCCGCAGGGGCTTCGAGGCGGCCGCGGGCATCGAGCGATTTCGCACTGCCTGCAGCCGCTGCCGGTTTCGCGGCCTTGCCTTTGGACGAGGCGAGCGCGGCACCCAGGATGTCGCCCAGTGAGGCGCCGGCATCGGCCGAGCCATACTGTGCAACGGCTTCGGCTTCCTCGGCGATCTCGAGTGCCTTGATCGACAGCGAGACGCGGCGGGTTGCGCGGTCCACGGTGATAACCTTGGCATCGACCTTGTCACCGACGGCAAACCGTTCGGGGCGCTGATCTGCGCGGTCGCGGGACAGATCGGAGCGGCGGATGAAGGATTTCACTGCCGGATTACCGAACTCGACCTCGATACCGCCGGAGGTGATTTCCGTCACGGTGCAGGTCACGGTTGCACCGCGTTTCAGACCGCCGCCGGACTCGCTGGCAGCCGTCTCGATCGGGTCACCCGACAGCTGCTTGATGCCGAGCGAGATACGCTCCTTGTCAACATCAACGTCGAGGACTTTCGCGCGGACGCGGTCACCCTTCGAGAAGGCCTCGATGGCCTGATCGCCGGACTTGTCCCACGAAATGTCGTTGATGTGGACCATGCCGTCGAGATCCGGTCCGAGCCCGACGAAGAGGCCGAATTCGGTGATCCCGCGCACTTCGCCTTCGATCTCGGTCCCGACCGGGTGTTCGGCAAGGAAGGCGCTCCAAGGATTGTCCATGGTCTGCTTGAGGCCAAGCGAGATGCGGCGCTTGTCGCTGTCCACATCCAGCACTTCCACATCGACTTCCTGTGAGGTCGACAGGATCTTGCCGGGATGGACGTTCTTCTTGGTCCAGCTCATTTCGGAGACGTGGATCAGACCCTCGACACCGTCTTCCAGCTCCACGAAGGCGCCGTAATCGGTGATGTTGGTGACGATGCCCTTGAGGCGCCCGCCGACCGGATAGCGCGAGGAGATATTGTCCCACGGGTCCGAGCCGAGCTGCTTCATGCCGAGCGAGATACGCTGGGTCTCGGGGTTGATCTTGATGATCTGGACTTCGACTTCCTGACCGACTTCGACCACCTGCGAGGGGTGGTTGATGCGCTTGTAGGACATGTCGGTGACGTGCAGCAGGCCGTCGATACCGCCGAGGTCCACGAAGGCGCCGTAATCGGTGATATTCTTGACGATACCCTTGCGCACGTCGCCTTCAGCCATGTCGGAGACGATCTCGGCACGCTGTTCGGCGCGGCTCTCTTCGAGGATCGCGCGGCGGGAGACAACGATATTGCCGCGCACCCGGTCGAGCTTCAGCACTGCGAAGGGCTGCATCTCTCCCATCAGCGGGCCGACATCGCGCACCGGGCGGATATCCACCTGGGAGCCCGGAAGGAAGGCGTTGACGCCGCCGAGATCGACCGTGAAGCCGCCCTTGACGCGGCCGGAGATCGCGCCCTTGACCGGCTCGCCCTTGGCGAAGCTGCGCTCCAGCTTGACCCAGCGTTCTTCGCGGCGGGCCTTGTCGCGGCTCAGGACCGCGTCGCCGAGGGCGTTTTCGATCCGGTCGAGATAGACATCGACAATATCGCCGGCGGCCGGCTGCTTGTCTTCCATCGAGAATTCTTTGACGGGGATACGGCCCTCGGTCTTGAGGCCGATATCGACAACGACGGCGTCATTGTCGATGCGCAGGACGGTGGCAGCAATTACCTGGCCTTCCTGCATGGCCGATGCGGCGGCCGACGATTCGAACATCGCGGCAAAATCGGCCGAAGTGGGGTTCATCTGATTGGTCATGGGGTCTCCGGGGAGGGCCGAATGGGTTCGAGGCGGACTGGCACCATTGCCATCCGCTGACATCCGACCGCCTGTGTGGTCTCTAAAAAGATCTGGCTCGGGTCCCGCCTGTTTGGATTTGGCCCTGTTTCAGGGCCCTCAGGCGGACTTTCCCTTGGCGAGAGCAGCCTCGACGGCGGCCATCGCCCTTTCCACAGCCGCGTCTATAGTGAGATCAGTCGTATCGATCAAGATGGCATCGGCGGCCATTGCAGCGGGGGCATCGGTGCGTCCCTGGTCGCGTGCATCGCGGATTTTCAGCTGTTCGACCACTGTTTCAAGCCGGATGTCCTCGCCATGGGAGATCAGCTCCTTCCAGCGGCGCACGGCGCGCTGGGTCACATCGGCGTCCACCCAGAGCTTCACATCGGCGTCTGGGGCGATGACGGTGCCGATATCGCGCCCGTCCAGCAGGGCGCCGCCCGCGCGGGTGGCAAAGGCGCGCTGCAACTCGAAAAGCGCCTGCCGGACGGACGGGATGGCGGCAACGACGCTGGCGGCCTTGCCGGCCTCGGCCGAGCGCAGCTCATGTTCGACGAAATCGGTCAGGTCCAGCGAGCGGGCGATGTCTGCCAGCGGCCCGGCCTCATCCAGCGCGACCCCCTGTTTCAGCGCCGCTACCGCCACGGCCCGGTAGAGCCGGCCTGTGTCCATATGCGGCAGGCCGTAATGCGCCGCGAGGCGTTTCGCGATCGTGCCCTTGCCGGAGGCGGTCGTCCCGTCGATTGCTATGATCATGGCGGCGGGGAGTGAGCCAGCCCCGAACCCGAGTCAAGCCGTCGCCGCCTCCGCCACAAAGCCCTTCCAGGTCTTCATATAGCTGACAAAGGCCGGCCCCAGCCCTTCGGTGACGAGGTGGGCTTCGGGCACGGGCAGGGGGATGGGGGTGAAGTCTGCGTCCGCCTCGACCTGCCTCGGGAAGTCGTGATGCAGGATCGCGCCGCGCCCGACGACCACATAGTCGAGGCCCGACAGCATCGCGCGCCGGCAGGCCTCGCCCGTCGTCAGCTTGCCCGCCGCGCCGAGCCTGCAATTGCCGCGCGGCAGGCCGGTGAACCAGTCGAGCAGCGGGCGGCCCTTGAAGCTCGGATCGACCGGCTCCTTGAAACAGTCCCACAGCGACATATCCAGATAGTCGATCTCGCCGCCCTGCATCAGCTCGGCCGCAAGGCGGCGGATCTCGCCGATATCCATCCCGAACCGCTCCGGCGAGAGGCGCACGCCGAGGGAGAAGTCCGGCCCGCATTCGGCCCGCACGCCGGCGATGATGTCGCGCAGCAGCTTCGTGCGGCCCTCATAGCTGCCGCCATAATCGTCTTCGCGTGTGTTGATCTCGGCGCTCAGGAACTGGCAGATCAGATAGCCATGCGCGCCGTGCAGCTCGACGCCATGAAAGCCGGCCTGCTCGCAGCGCCTGGCGGCGGCGATGAAATCCCCGGCCAGCTGTTTCACCTCGTCCAGCGTCATCGCCCGGGCGCCGGTTTCCTTGTCCGCCGAAGGGCAGAGCGGCGCGCGCCCGCCGATCAGCTCGCGCGGGGTGCGCATGCCGGCATGGTGCAGCTGGACGACAGAATGCGTGCCCTCGGCGTTCAGCGCATTGGCAAGCCGGGTCAGGCCGGGCAGGTGGGTGTCGTCGAACACGCCAAGCTGGCCCGGAAAGCCCTGGCCGATCGCCTGAACATGCGCGGCGCAGGTCATGGTCAGGCCAAAGCTGCCTTTGGCGCGTTTCACCAGCCAGTGGAATTCGTCATCGCTGAGCGTGCCATCGCCGTGGCTCTGCAGATTGGTCAGCGGGGCGAGCATGAAACGGTTCTTCCATGCCGGGCCGCGGGTGAGGATGAGGGGTTCAAACAGCGTTGTCATCCGGAGACATTGCCGCGCGAATCCAATCCGTCAATTTTGCCCTTGGGGCAGGGAGGTTCGCATGCCGCTCAAAGTCGTTTCCTACTGGTGCCTGCCGCGTGAGGAAGATGCGGCCGCCTGTGCGGCGGTGATCGGCGCGCTTGCCGCTGCGCAGGGGGCGCCGGTATTTGTGCCGCACCTGACGCTTGCGACGCTCACAGTCGGGGCGCGGGATCTTTCAGCGGTAACGCAGGTGCTGCGCGGGTTGGCGCTGACGCCGCTCGGGCTCGATGGTAATGGCGTGTTCACAACGTCGCTGTTTGTGCGCTTCGCGCCTTCGGACCAGCTGTTGGCCGCGCGGCGCCGGATGGAGGCGTTGCCGGATTTCCGCAAAGGCCGGGCCTTCGATCCGCATATCAGCCTCTGCTATGGTCCGCCGCCGGACCTTGAGGCGCAGCGGGGGGCGATCGCGGCGCTCCTCAGCCGCCCCATGCGCTTTGACCGGCTGGCAGCAGTCGAGCTCTTCCTGCCGGTCGAGACGTATGAGGATGTGGCCGGTTGGACAGTGCGCGAGAGCTGGAAGTTCTAGCTCACCCCTCCGAAATATCCGCCCCCAGCGCGCGCATATGGGCCATGAACTCCGGATAGCTGGTATCGATCATCGACACGTCGTCGACGCTCACCGGCCGCTGAGCGGCGGTGCCCATCACCAGCGCGCTCATGGCGATGCGGTGGTCGTGGCGGGTCTCGACGAGGCCGCCGCCGGGGGGCGGGCCGGCGCAGCCCTGCACGGTGAAGCCGTCTTCGGTCTCCTC
>JBKBLD010000010.1:0-78368 GCA_046296675.1 Hyphomonas sp.
CAGCCTCTGCCGCAGCCCGGGCAGCCGCAGCCGCCTCCTCGCGCAAGCGCTCGTGCTCGCGGCGCTCTTCCAGCAGTCTCAGCTCGGCGGCGGCCTTTGCGCGCACCGCCTCATCGGCGGCCTCCTGCGCTTCGCGGCGCTGGCGCTCCTCCCAGGCGCGGTTGGCCTCGGCAACCTTGCGCTCGATCTCGGCCTTCTCGGCAGCGGCGGCTTCCTGCGCGGCGAGCTCCTCAGCCGACAGCTGCGGCTCAGCCATAGCCGCGCCGGCGGCTTTGGCCTCATCCAGTTTCTTTTTCTTGCCGAACCAGAGGATCATGAAAGGGGCTCACCCAGTAGCTGTTTGCCGTCATGGCCGGTTATTCGGACGGAATGCATACGGCCACCCTCCCCTGCCGGTTGGCTGAGTTTCAACTGTGTGAAATCAGAAAGGCGGGCGGCCGTCCCTCGCTCGACCAGCGCCTCACGCTGCATGCCGAGGTGCCGGGAGAAATGGCGGATGAGCGCTGCCTCGCCCGCCGCCCTGAGCCGCGCGGCGCGGTCCCTGATGATAGGCTTGGCCAGTTGCGGCATCTTCGCCGCCGGCGTGCCGGGGCGGGGGCTGTAGGGGAAGGCGTGAAGGAAGGACAGGCCACACTCCTCCACGAGGCGGAGCGAGTTTTCGAAATGGGCTTCGGTCTCGGTCGGGAAACCGGCGATGATGTCGGCGCCGAGGGCGATGCCGGGCCGAACGGTGCGCAGACGATCCGTAAGCTGCACAGCGTCTTCTCGGCTGTGGCGCCGTTTCATCCGCTTGAGGATGAGATTGTCGCCATGCTGGAGCGAGAGATGAAGATAGGGTGCGACCCTCGTCTCGCCGAGCGCTTCGATCAGCGCCTCGTCCATCTCGATGGCATCGATTGAGGAAATCCTCAGCTGCCGGAGTTCCGGGGCGAGCTTCAGGATGCGCTGGACGAGATTACCGAGTTGCGGCGCGCCCGGAAGATCAGCGCCCCAACTGGTCAGGTCAACGCCCGTCAGCACCACCTCATGATGCCCGCTGGCGGCGAGCGCGCGCACCTGCGCGACCACTTCGCCTGCCGGTACGGACCGGGAGTTTCCTCGCCCATACGGGATGATGCAGAAAGTGCAGCGATGATCGCAGCCATTCTGGACCTGCACATAGGCGCGGGCGCGGCCTTCCATCCCGTCGATCAGATGGGCAGCCGTTTCACGCACGCTCATGATGTCGTTGACGCGGACCTTTTCTTCTCCGCCGAGAAGGACCGCCGGCGCCCATGTCCCGGCTTTCATCTTTTCATGATTGCCAATGACGCGGGCGACTTCCGGCATCGCGGCGAACATGTGCGGATCGGTCTGGGCGGCGCAACCCGTGACGATGATCGGCGCGCCGGGATTGTCTCGAGCAGCCCGCCGGATCGCCTGGCGGGCGCCGCGGACAGCTTCTGCCGTCACGGCGCAGGTATTGACGATCACCGCATCACCGAGGCCCGCCGCCTCGGCATGGCGGCGCATCACCTCGGACTCGTAGGTGTTGAGACGGCATCCGAGCGTGATGACGGCCGGGCCGGAAGGAAGTGATGAGTCAGGCATCAGGGCCGTCAGATCGCCCCGAACCCGCGCAAATGCAAGCGCGCGGGCGGAATTCGCTCAGTTCGGCGCCGCGCAGGCGCTGATCCGGCGGCCCATGATGATGCCCTCGGACCGGATCTTGAAAACGGGATCGCGGCTGTCGAGCAGGAACCGGCCGGCAATCATGTCCCGCGCGCTATTTGTCGACATGAGAATGGAGCCGTCCATGGGGATGCCTTCCATTGCACAGCTCAATTTCAGGTCGATCGAATACTCCGTCCGGCTGCCGCCAACGGTCGTGCAGCCATCCATCGCCAGCATGCTCTCGTCGAGTTCGACCTCGTCATCCTGCAGCCAGCATTCCGTGATCGTCTGGGAATCAGCCGGTTCATCAAGCGGCTGGCCGTCGATCTCGCCGGTGAGATAGACGTCGGTGGACAGCGTCCACTCGCCCTTGGCAACGGTAATGCTCTGTGCCGACGCAGCACCGGCCAGAAGGAGCGCCGGGAGTAGCGGGACCAAACAGCGCATCGGCGCCTCCGTATGTTGAACTCGGTTGAGTGTGGACTCAAAGCCGGCGTCGCTGCAACTCCCTGAAAGCGGTGGACTTTCAGATTTCCGCCTCGAACTCAAGTTCCACCGGCCCGGTCATGTAGACCCGGTCGTCGCTCTCGCGCCAGTCGATCAACAACTCGCCGCCATCGAGAATCAGCCGGGCTTTGCGCCCTGTCAGCCCGGCCCGCGCCGCACAGACGAGCGCCGCGCAGGCGCCGGTGCCGCAGGCCTTTGTCAGCCCCGCCCCGCGCTCCCAGACCCGCAGGCGGATGGTTTCCCCGTCGATCACCTGAGCAAAGCCGACATTGGTGCCTTCCGGAAACAACGGATGCCATTCCACCAGCGGCCCGATGGCCGGGATGTCATAGGCGTCCACATCCTCCACGAAGAAAACCGCGTGTGGATTGCCCATCGAGACAACCGCCGGGCGGGCGAGGATCGGGGCATCGATCGGGCCGATCTTCACGTCCACCCCGCGCACATCCATCTTCTCCGACAGCGGGATATCTTCCCAGCCCAGCAGCGGCGCGCCCATATCGACCGTAATCAGCCCGCCTTCCGCCCGGAACGCCTTCAGCATGTCCGCCTCGGTCTGGATGGTGACCCGGTCCTTGCCGGTCTCGTCCAGGATCAGCAGGCCGACACAGCGCGTTGCATTCCCGCAGGCGGAGACCTCCGAGCCGTCCGCATTCCAGATGCGCATGAACACATCCTTGGTCGCGTCCCGCTCCATGGCGATGATCTGGTCGGCCTTCAGGTCAGCGGCGATCTTGCGGATCTGCTCCGGCGTCGGTGCAAAGGCGGCCGAGCGTGCATCGAAGATGGCAAAGGCATTGCCTGCGCCGTTCATCTTCCAGAACTTCATGCCCAGGCTCCCGGTCATTCCCCTCACGCGCGAAACCTTGCGCTTCCCTGCCCCTTATTTCGGAACACGCGCCGAGACAATCCACCCCGACGCCTGAACCGCGAGTGCCCCGAGGAGAAGAAGGGGCACCAGCTTATGATTGATCAGCAGGGCGACAACAGCGGCAAGGACGCAGGCATAGTCCACCAGATCGCTCGACATCAGCCAGCCGAGCGGGCCGCGGGCCCGGCGCACGTCAACCAGGGTCACATTGCGCCAGACATGGCCCATATCCGGCGGGCCGAACACCGCGAGCACCTGCCGCGGGTCCAGAATCCCCGTCATTTCGGCCAGATCCTGCATCCGCGCCTCGCCGGCCGCGACCATGCGCTTGCGCATCGAGGTGCCCAGCAGGCTGACAATCGCCGACAGGATCACGCCCAGAGCAATCGCAAACTCGGTAAAACCTGCATATGGAGGATAGCCGCCCATCGGTTGAATATAAGGCGCCGGAGCGCCGCCGCTAGCGGCCCCGCGGAATTGCGGCCCAATAGTCGAAGTCGAGCAGGACCGAGGGATCATACTTGCCCGCCTCATCCTTGTAGGCAAATCCGGCCGGATCGCCGTCCTTCACCGCCACCAGGCGCAGGCGCAGCGCCCCGGCCCCGTCGGAAATCTCGGCCTTGTCCAGCACTTCGCTCCAGGCATAGACGGTGTCACCCGCAAACAGCGGGCTGACATGGCTGCCGGCATTGATAGCGAGCAGCTGGCCGGCATTCTCGAGGCCGTTGAAGGCCAGCGAACGGGCAATCGAGATCACGACGCCGCCGTAGATCAGCCGCTTGCCGAACCGGCTCGCCTTCTGGCCGTGGGCGTCGAAATGCACCTTGGCGGTGTTCTGGTAGAGGCGGGTCGCGATCTGGTGTTCGGCTTCCTCCACGGTCATGCCGTCAACATGGTTGATCCGCTCGCCGATCTCATAGTCCTCCAGCACATGCCGGCTGCCGGACTGGGCGAAATACCAGGTCTCCATTTCCGGAACGCCCGTGAGATCGGAGGCCGGCACCGCCGCCGGCAGCTCCGGCACCACGGCCTCCGGCGCAGGCGAGGCGGCATCGCGCTTGTTCACCATCACCCAGCGCACATAGCTCATCACGTCTTCGCCGCGCTGGTTGAGGCCGCGCGTGCGCACCCAGACAACGCCAGTCTTGCCGTTGGAATTTTCCTTCACCCCGATCACATCGGAGGTCGCCCGCAGCGTGTCGCCTGGCAGGACGGGACGCAGGATGCGGCCATCTGCATAGCCGAGGTTAGCGACCGCATTGAGGGAGATGTCCGGCACCGATTTGCCAAAAACAATGTGAAAGGCATGGAGCGGATCGGCGCAGAGGCCCGGCAGGCCGACAGCTTTGGCGAACTCTGCAGAGGAATACTGGGCATAGCGACCCCCGGTCAGCGCGCGGTAGAGGGCAAGGTCGCCCTCGGTCACCGTCTGCGGCGTCGCATGGATCAGCGTCTCGCCTGGCTTGAAATCCTCGAAGAAATTGCCCGGATTGGATTTCCCGCCTGCCGCCATCGTCTCGCCCTCATCATCTGACGGGCGAGCCTTTAGCGCCTTCCGGGCGTCAGCTCCAGAAGCGTGAGGGCACGCCCAATACGGTTTCGGCGAACACCTGCATCTGCGGCGCTGCGGAAATCAAGGCGGCATTGAGCAGCGGCAGGCAGGCCAGGGCGATGGCCGCTGTCGCCAGCATGCCCGCCATCATCTGCTGGTCGCGGCGCTCGGGGAATTCCTCAAAAGCCCGGTTCCCCATGACCAGCCAGGGCAGCCCGAAAGCGGCAAAGGCGGCAAAGCCAAGGAGGATACCGGCAGTTGAGAGAGCAAGAAGCATCATGACGCCGTTTATCGCGCGTCAGGGCTTAGGAAGACCAAAGCGAATCGATCAAATTTTAACGAATCCGGGCCCGAAGGCAGCAAAATCAGCGGATTTCGAGCAGTTTCTCGTTCGGCCGGCCGAGAACCGCCTTCTTGCCGTTAATGCCGATGGGGCGCTGGATCAGCTTCGGGTTCTCTGCCATGGCCGCGAAAACCTGCTCATCACCGGCCTTGTCCGAAAGCCCCGCAGCGGCGGCATCCTTCTCCCGCAGGAAGGCGCGCGGGCTGACCCCGCCCATCTTCTTCGCGATGTCCTTCAGTTCCTCCACCGACAGCCGTTCACCCGCGCTCATATATTTGCGTACCTGCGGCTCGACACCGTTGGCCTTCAGCAGTTCCAGCCCCTTCTTCGACGAGCCGCAACCGGGATTGTGGATGAGGATGTAGGGCATGGGGAGTCTCCTGAGTTTGATGATGATGGACATAGGTCCACCGCCCCAGTTGGGGAGTCCGGTCGGCCCCGCTAGCCCGCAAGCGCCCGTATCGCCTCATCCATCGCCACAATCCGCCGCGCTTCTTCGAGGTGAAGCAGCTCCGTCATCTTGCCATTGACCTTCAGCACGCCCTTCCCCGCATTCGCCGGGTCGGCGAAGGCTTCGATGACGGCGACGGCCTGTTCCACATCATGCGGGCTCGGCGCGAAGATGCGGTTGGCCTCTTCCAGCTGCGAGGGATGGATCAGCGTCTTGCCGTCGAATCCGAGATCGCGGCCCTGTTCGCATTCATCGCGGAAGCCGCTCTCATTCTTGATGTCGTTGTAGACGCCGTCGATGGCGACAAGGCCATAAGCGCGCGCCGCCGCGACGGTCAGCTGCAGCGCCGCCTGGAAGGCCAGCCGGTCAGCGGTCATCCGGGCACGGTATTCCTTGGCCAGATCATTCGTGCCCATCACGAAGGCCGTCAGGCGCGAGCCGATGGAGGCGGCGGCAATCTCCCTGAGGCTGAGGATCGCAATCGGCGTCTCGATCATCACCCATAGGTCGAGCCCGTCCGGCGCGCCGGCCTCGTTCAGGAGATTGTCCAGCCGTTCGATATCGCGGGGGCCGGTCACCTTCGGCGCCAGCACGGCATGCGCGCCGGAGGTCGCAATCGCCTTCAGATCGTCATGGCCCCAGGGCGTGTCGAGCCCGTTCATCCGGATCACGATTTCACGTTTGCCATAGCCGCCCGTCTTCACCGCCGCGAGGATCGCCGCGCGCGCCTCTTCCTTCGCTTCCGGGGCGACAGCATCTTCCAGATCAAGGATCAGGGTATCGGCCGGCAGGTCGCGCGCCTTTTCCAGCGCGCGGGTGTTGGCCCCCGGCATATAGAGACAGGAGCGGCGCGGACGGTGCAGGGTGGACATGGGCTTTCGGGCCTTTACTGCTGGAATGGGTCATCAGGAGCGATGCATCGCATGAGCGCGCATGTCCAGATCAGGCGGGCAATCCCGCGCGATTTCGGCGCATTGGGCCATGTTTTCCACGCCGCTGTACGCGAAGGCGCTACATTGTATTCCGAAGCCCAGCGGACCGCCTGGTCGCCTGCCCCGCGCGGCGGCGAAGATTGGACCGCGCATCTCGCCGGCCAGTCGGTCTGGCTGGCCGAAGATGGGTCAGGCTCGCCGCTGGGTTTCCTGACACTTCGCCCGGACGGCTATGTCGACCTCGCCTATATCCGCGCCAAGGCACAGGGTCGGGGACTTTTCCGCAGGCTTTACAATGAACTGGAGGCAGAAGCGCGCCGCCTGGCTCTGCCCCGCCTCTGGACCGATGCGAGCCTGCATGCGAGGGGTCCGTTTGAAGGTGCCGGCTTCATCGTCACCGCCCCTGAAACGGTGATGCGGAACGGCGAAGCGTTCAAGCGCTTCCGGATGGAGAAAATACTGAATGGCTGATACCGCCCCGCCCATTTCCGGCTATGTCGCGCCCGGCTTCGAGCCGGTGAAGGAGGCATTCGAGGCCAACTTCGCCGCCGGCGAGGAACACGGCGCAGGCTTTGCGCTGCGCATTGGCGGCGAAACCCTCGTCGATATCCGCGGCGGCTGGGCCGACAGGGCGAAAACGCGCGTCTGGGCCGAAGACACGATCGTGCCGATCTATTCGGCCTCGAAGGGCATATCCGCCTTCGTCCTTGCCATGGCGGTGGAGAATCTTCCCGCCGGCTATGAAACCCCGGTCGCCGATGTCTGGCCGGAATTTGCTGCCGAAGGCAAAGGCGCAGTCACTCTCGGCCAGATGGCGAGTCATCAGGCGGGCCTTCCTGGCTTTGAAAAGGAAATCGACCCGGCCCTCTGGCTCGACCCGCCGGCCTGCGCGGCGGCCATCGCCGCCCTTGCTCCGATGTGGCCGCCCGGCAGCGCGCATGGCTACCACCCGCTGACCTGGGGCTACATGCTGGGCGAGATCGTCCGGCGCATCACCGGGCGCACGGTGGGCACAATCCTCAGGGAAGACATCTGCGGGCCAGCCGGAATCGATTTCCAGATCGGCCTTCCGGAAGCAGATGAGCCGCGTGTCGCCGATATGCTGCGCCCGCGCGCCCTCGCCCCGCTTGGCAATCTCACCGCGCCAAGGCGTGCCGCCTTTGTCTCGAAATGGTCTTCGCCCGATCGCGGCGGCCGGGCTTGGCGCGAAATCGAGATTCCATCCGCCAACGGCCATGGCACGGCGCTTGGCGTGGCGAGCCTGTATGAGGCTTATGCCCTGGAGGGGCATATCGCCGGCAAGGCTCGCCTCCGGCGCGAAACATTCGACGCACTCATCCGCGCGCGCACCGATGGGCCGGACCTTGTCCTGCCCTTCGATACCCGCTTCGGCGCCGGCATCATGCTCAACAATCATGGCAAGTTCGGGCCAAATCCGGACACGCTCGGCCATTCCGGATGGGGCGGATCCATGGCGGTTGCCGATCCGGCGAGGCAGCTGGCCGCCGCCTATGTGATGAACCGCCAGGCCGCCACGCTTGTCGGTGATCCGCGCCCCTGCCGGCTCATCGAGGCGGCCTATGGATGCCTTTGAGTGATGTCCGCTGAGATCAGCTGGGCGGCATTCCTTCTGGCCGTCTTCATCATCGAGCTGACACCCGGACCGAATATGGGTTGGCTGGCCACGCTCACCCTTCGGGAAGGCCGCGCGGCGGGATTGGCGGCTGTCGGCGGCATCGCTACGGGGCTAAGTGTTCAACTTCTGGCAGCCGTTACCGGGCTGACGGCACTGATCGTCAATGTACCTACGATCCACGCAACTCTGCATTGGGCCGGGGTCGCCTTCATGCTTTATCTGGCCTTCGAAGCCCTGACAGACACCGGCGCGCCCTCCATCACCAGCACATCCGGGGGGCGAGGCTTCAGACGCGGCTTGATCGCCAATATCCTGAACCCAAAAGCGTTGGCCTTCTATGTATTGCTGATCAGCCAGTTTATTCCGCCGAACACTGAACGGGTATGGCTCTACAGCCTGTTCCTTGGGTTAATCCATGTTACGGTGGCGACCCTGGTTCATGCCGGGATAGTCTCATTGGCCAGCCAACTCGGCCCGCGCCTCGACCAGTGGCGCACATCGCTCGCCGCAAGGGTCACCTTTGCCGGGCTGCTAGCCGCCATTGCGGTCTGGATCGCCCTGATGCCTCTTCGCAGCTGATCCTGCTGCTGGCACAACAGTTGCAGGTTGGTCTTTGGGAGCAGGAAATCTGCTTCCATCATGCCAATGTTCTTCCGGCGGCGTTCTTGAACGAAGGCCGCCGACTTTTTCTGCACAAGCCCTGAGTTCAGGCGGGCCGCGCCGTCCGCGCTAGACGCCGCGCCTTGGCGTCGCCCATCAGGCTGTCGGCTGTGAACACGATCAGAGCCAGCCAGATGAAACCAAAAGCGACGGCATGGACCGAGCCGAACGGCTCGCGGAAGACAAACACGGCTATGAGAAATTGAATGGTCGGGCCGATATACTGCATCATCCCGATCGTGGAGAGGCGCAGGCGTTTGGCGGCCAGGGCGTAGAGGATCAGCGGCACCGCCGTGATTGGACCCGCTGCCATCAGGAGCGGAATGTCGAGCCCGCCGCCTGCGAGCCAGCGCCCCGCTGGCTGAGTGATCGCAAACCAGGTGAGCCAGAGAAGCGCGACCGGCGCTAGCAGCGCGACCTCGACAAGGAACCCCGCCCGGCTGTCGATGGCGACCTTCTTCCGGATCACCGAATAGCAGGCAAAGGTGATGCACAGCGCGAGCGCCACCCAGGGTACGGCGCCGAAGGCAAAGGTCATGACGCCAACACCGGTAGCGGCAATCACCACAGCGGCCCACTGCGCCCGGCGCAGCTTCTCCGAGAAGATCAGCATGCCGAAGAGTACATTGACGAGGGGGTTGATATAATAACCCAGCGACGCTTCCATCGTGCGCCCGGCATTGACCGCCCAGATATAGATCGCCCAGTTCGCGCCGATCAGCAGGCCCGACACGGTCAGCCATTTGATGTTGCTGCCACTGAAGGCGGCGCGCACATCGCGCCAATTGGCGGCCACCGCAATGAACAGGATCGCGGTGGGCACCGACCAGAGGATGCGGTGGGCCAGGAGCTCCAGCGCCCCGACATGCTGCATCGTGCGGATATAGAGCGGCAGGCTTCCCCAGATCAGGTAAGCCAGAAGGGCGGCGGGGAAACCTAGGCGCAGGGCGGGGCTCATGAAGCGGGCTATATGCCTGCGCGCAAATCTCCGCCACCCGGATTTTGCTTAAGCCTGATTGAGCTTTCCTCAAGGGCAGGGCGCGGCCGGGGCGCGCAGATGGCTGGTAACACCGTGCGGCGGTGAATAAGATGGGCCGCAGAACCTCCCGGGAGCAAACGACATGCAACACCGCCGTCTTGGCAAGAGCGCCATCTATGTGTCTGACATCTGCATGGGGACGATGACCTTCGGCACCCAGACCGATGAGGCAGAAGCCTTCCGCATCCTCGATGCCTGCTATGATGCCGGCATCAACTTCTATGACACCGCCGAAAACTATCCTGTGCCGCCGGACATCAAGTATGGCGGCCTGACGGAGGAAATTTTCGGGCGCTGGATGAAGACCAAGGAGCGTGACCGGATCATCCTTGCCACAAAGGTCTGCGGGCCGTCGCATGGCTGGATCAAGGGCGCCCAGCGCGGCGAGATGACGGCGCTCGACCGGCACAATATCCGCCGCGCCGTCGAGGCAAGCCTGACCCGGCTGCAGACCGACTATATCGACCTCTACCAGACCCACTGGCCAGACCATGGCACGCCTTTCGACGAGACGATGGAGGCGCTCGATGAGCTAGTGCGAGAAGGATATGTCCGGATTGTCGGCTGTTCGAACGAGGACGCCTGGGGGCTGATGAAGTCGATCGAGACATCCGCCCGGCTCGGCACTGTCCGTTACCAGACGATCCAGAACAATTTCTCCCTCAACAACCGCCGGTTCGAGGATGCGCTTTCCAAGATATGCCTGCGGGAAGGCGTGAGCCTGATCCCCTATTCCCCACTGGCCGGCGGGGTTCTGTCGGGCAAGTATCAGCACGGCGCGCTACCGGAAGGGGCGCGCTTCTCGGCCTATGCCGGACGCGGCGGGCGCCACACCGTCATGGCCCGGCGCTTCGTCAATGAGAAATCGCTCGCCGCGACGGCGCGCTACATGGAAATTGCCGCAGAAGCCGGGATGAGCCCCGTTACCCTGGCGACAGCCTGGTCGAAACAGCATGACTTTGTCGCCTCGACGATTGTCGGCGTGTCGAAATTCGATCAGCTGGCGGAGATTCTGGCGGCCGCGGACCTTGTGTTGCCGGAGGATGTGATGAAGGCCTGCGATGCGGTATCGCGGGAAATTCTCTATCCGATGGGGTAGCAGTTCCGATTGTATCAGGCCCCCGCCCTCTTCTCCGGAGGGTCGGGAGCCCTTCTTTGGACCCACCAAAGCTCTGGAGGAGGTTCAGGCCGCGCTCTGCTTCCCGCCGGCGAGGACTTCGCGCTTGCCCGCATGGTTGGGCGCGGAGATGATGCCCTCTTCTTCCAGCCGGTCGATCAGGCCTGCGGCCTTGTTATAGCCGACCTTGAGACGGCGCTGGAGATAGGAGGTGGAGGCGCGCTGGTCGCGCACGACGATCTGGACGGCCTGGGCGAACAGGCCCTCATCCTCATCGCCGCCGGTGCCGAGGATTGCGTCCATCACGGCCGAGCCGGTGGAGCCGTCATCGGGCGCCTCTAGGATATCCATGACATAGTCGGGCTCGCCCTGCTCGCGCAGCCAGTCGGCGACTGCGCCGACATCCTCATCAGAGACGAAGGGGCCGTGCAGGCGCTGGGACTTCTTGCCGGGGGCCTGATACAGCAGGTCGCCCATGCCAAGCAGCTGTTCGGCGCCCTGCTCGTTGAGGATCGTGCGGCTGTCGACCTTGTTGGTCACCATATAAGAGATCCGCGTCGGGAAGTTGGCCTTGATCGTGCCGGTGATGACGTCCACGGACGGACGCTGGGTGGCGGTGATCAGGTGAATGCCGGCGGCGCGCGCCATCTGAGCGAGGCGCTGGACGCAGCTTTCCACTTCCTTGCCCGCGACCAGCATCAGGTCGGCCATCTCGTCGATGACGACGACGATGTTCGGAATATGATCCGTGGGAAGAATCTCGGTCTCATAGACCTGTTTGCCGCGCTCGTCGAAGCCGGTTGGAACCTTGCGAGTCATGTCTTCGCCGGCGCTGCGATACTTGGCGGCCTTCTCATTGTAGCCGGCGAGATTGCGCACGCCCGCCTTGGACATCAGCTCATAGCGGCTTTCCATCTCGCGCACGGTCCATTTCAGCGCGTTGACGGCCTTGTCCGCCTCGGTGACGACCGGGGCGAGCAGGTGCGGGATGCCTTCATAGACCGAGAGTTCGAGCTTCTTCGGGTCGATCATGATGAAGCGGCACTGTTCCGGCGTGTGCCGGTAGAGCAGCGACAGGATCATGGCATTGACGCCAACCGACTTACCCGACCCGGTGGTGCCAGCGATCAGAAGGTGAGGCATCTTGGCGAGATCGACCACGGTGGGGACGCCGCCAATATCCTCGCCGAGAGCCATCGGCAGGCTGGCGCGGTTGGCGGAATAGGCTTCCGCCTGGAGCAGCGAACGCAGCCAAACGGTGTCGCGCTCATCATTCGGCAGCTCGATGCCGATCGCATTCTTGCCGGGCACAACCGCGACGCGGGCCGAGACTGCGCTCATCGAGCGGGCGATGTCGTCTGCGAGCGAGATGACGCGCGAGGATTTGACGCCAGGGGCGGGCTCCATCTCGAACAGGGTGATTACCGGGCCGGGGCGCACTTCCTTGATGCGGCCACGGATGCCGAACTCCTTGAGGACTTCCGACAGGCGGGCCGCCTTGGCGATGAGGGCGTCCTCGTCGATCGTCTCCTGGCGCTCTTCAGGTTCCTGCAGCAGGTCGATCGAAGGCAGCCGGGTTGCGCCATTTCGGCGGCGCTCTGGCTGGGCAACCTTCGGCACGGCGGCCGACCGCGGCGCCTTTACGGGCTTGGAGAAGGTAAAGCGCGGCGGACGGGCGGGCTCGTCATCCTCGTCATTGGCGGCTTCATAGCCGTCCATGTCTTCGTCATCATCCTCCCAGCGCTCATCCTCTTCGCTGCGGGCATAGTCATAGTCCTCATCGTCCTCATCAGCCGGCAGGTAGCGCGAGGTAGGGACGTAATTGTCGTCACCCTTGATGATGAGGGTACGCTCTTCGCGGGCGGTGATGGTCTCGTGCGGCAGCGCTGGCTGGCCGCGGGTGACGATCTTCTGCCCGATGCGCAGCAGAAGCCCCCCTGCTCCGCGTGCCTGCTGCGCGGCCTGGAGGCCGCCCCGGGCTGCGGTTTCCTGGAGAAGCTGTGCATCGCGCCGGCCGAAGCCCATGGCGCCAAGTGCGGCCCAGACGGCGAGGCCGCCCATCAGGACACCGGCCCAGGTCTGCGGCGAAGGCAGCATCAGGGCGCGAAATGGCAGGACCGATAGATTGAAGATGCCATCGCCGGCCATGCCGCCGAGACCGGCGCTGAGCGGCCAGGATTCCGGTACCGGCCAGGCTGCAAAACAGGCCGCCGAAAGCGGGACAGCCAGCGCGCCGAGCATCCAGCGGCGCACGCGCGGGCGACCGACCAGGACGGCGCGCATCGCCCCGCCGATCATCAGGGCAAGGCCTGCGATCCAACCGGACCAGCCGAAGGCCTGGCGCGCCAGGTCTGCGAACACGGCGCCGGAGGATCCGAACAGGTTCTGGACATCGGCGCCGGTGGCCGCGTTCCAGCTGGGATCAGTGGCGACATAGGAGCCCACGCTGCCGCAAACGAATACGCCGGCACCAAAAGCGGCGGCGCCGGTCAGAATCCTCCAGACGGGGTCGCTTACCGTGCGGAGGTCTGTGTCGCGGCGGGAGTAATCTGTCATCCTGGGGGGCGCTCCGCTGGTATCTCGTGCGAGCCCCTAGCTATCGCCCGTTAGGCTTAACGCCCGGCAAACAGACTGTGTGAAATTTCGCGGAAACCGCAATTGCAGCAGGGTTTTTGAAATGGGCCAGAAAATTAAGAACCCCGGCGGATCGCTCCGCCGGGGTAAGATATCTGTGGAATTCCTGCCGGCTTAGCGGTTGGCGAATTCCGGATAGGCTTCCAAGCCGATTTCTGCCCGGTCGAGCCCAAGTTCCTCGTCCTCTTCGCTGGGACGCACACCAAGGGTGAACTTCAGGGCGTACCAGACAATAGCCGAGGCGAGCGACACCCAGACTGCGACGACGACGATGCCGACGAACTGGCTGAGATAGGACGCATCACCATTCGACAACGGAACGACCATGGTGCCCCAGATGCCGCAGACAAGGTGGGCCGGGATGGCGCCGACCACATCGTCGATCTTGAACTTGTCGAGCAGCGGGACGGTAAGCACCACGAGGACGCCGCCAACCGCACCGATCAGGACCGAGAGACCCATCGAGGGCGCCAGCGGTTCTGCCGTGATCGAGACGAGGCCGCCGATGGCACCGTTGAAGACCAGGGTTGCGTCGATCTTGCCCTTGTAAAGGATGCCCGTGAGGATCAGCGCGCCGAGCACGCCGCCGACAGCGGCCATGTTCGTGTTGGCGAAGATCTTCGAGACATTGTTGATGCTCTCGGCGGTGCCGGCCGCAAGTTCGGAGGCCCCGTTGAAGCCGAACCAGCCGAACCATAGGATAAAGGTACCGAGCGCGGCGAGCGGGATGTTGGAGCCCGGCATCGGGTTCACCGACTTGCCGAAATACTTGCCCTTGCGCGCGCCGATGATGAGGGCGCCCACAAGCGCGGCCCAGCCGCCGGTTGAGTGAACGATGGTCGAGCCGGCGAAGTCGGAGAAGCCCCAGGTCGCGTCGAGATAACCGCCGCCCCAGGTGATGCCGGCCACGACCGGGTAGATGACTGCCGTCAGAACGGCGGTAAAGATCAGGAACGGGAACAGCTTGACCCGCTCGGCGACGGTGCCGGAGACGATCGAGGCGCAGGTGGCCACGAACACCATCTGGAAGAACCAGTCGGACGCAGGGGCATATGTCGCCGCACCGTCATCATCGACCGCCATGATCGAGGTATCACCGGCTTCCCATGGGCCAGGCGTCAGACCGAGGAAGTCGAAGGCAAAGGCGCCGGGATAGGCCATGCTGTAACCAACCACCCAGAACATCAGGCCGGCGACAGCGAAGAGCGACACGTTCTTGGTCACCTGCATCGCAGCATTCTTGGCGCGCACGAGGCCCGCCTCGAGCATGCAGAATCCAGCCGCCATGAACATGACGATCAGGCCGCCGATCAGGAACAGGTAGCTGTTGTCCACATAGGAGCTGGCGCTGCCAGCCACCGCCTCCTCAAGCGCAGCGAGACGTGCAGCCACATCGTCATCCTGCGCATATGCCATGCCCGCTGTGAGCAGTGACAGCGGCGCCAGCATGGCCCCGCGGATCCATCGTCCAGTCAATCGGCCCATCGGCCCCTCCTTCTTGCCTTTTCGTCGTGCAGAGCTCGGGACCCCCCGCGCTCTCCCATGGCGATATGATTGTGGCTGCCCGGAAAAGTCGCACGCGACACTCGCGCGGCCTTCGAATCGTGGTGGGAGTGGTTAAATCTTGTGCAAGGATGCGGCCAATCGCCCAAAGGGGCGCCATGGCTGGACCGTGAGGGTGCGGCTCGCTACCTCATTCACATGCCTGATACCTCTTCGCCCTCCCCTTTCGAGACGGATCTTGCGGTTATTGGCGCAGGCCCTGTCGGCACTTCGCTGGCGATTGTTGCGGCCCGCGCCGGGCTGAGGACCGTGTTGGTCGATGCCCGGCCCGCAAGCGCCCAGCCTGCTGCAGATACGCGCAGCTTTGCCATCGTGCGGGGCAGCTGGCGTTATCTGGCCGCCGCTGGAGTTCATGGCGATCTCGAAGGCCTAACCGAACCCCTGAACGGGCTGGAGGCGGTGGACGGCGGAACCCACTGGTTCGGTGCGCCCTGGGCCGCCTTTTCGGCGGAAGATCTGGGCGGGCCGGACGGGGAAGCCCTTGGCCAGTTGGTGCCGGCCGGCGCATTGCAGGCGGCGCTCGACCGGGAGGCCGGCGTTACAGACGGCCTCGTCTGGAAACGCGGTGCCCGGTTTTCGGGCTATGAAGCGGGCCTCGCCAGCGCCGAGGTGCGGCTGGAAGATGGCGGCCATTTCACAACCGCGGTGATCGCGGCCTGTGACGGCATTCATTCTGCGGTACGACAGGCGGCCGGGATCGGCACCGAGGGACGCAGCTATGGCAAATCGGTGTTTGCGGCCGATGTAAAACTGGAGCGTCCGCATGGCGGCCTCGCGCGCCAGCTGTTCACCCCCGAAGGCCCGTTCGCCACCCTCCCCCTGCCGGAGAACCGGGCAAACCTTGCCTGGTATATGAAGTCCGGCGCGGCAGAGACGCTGGCAACGATGCCGGCAGAGGCAATCGAGGCCGAGTTGAACGCACGCTTCAGCAGTTTCGCCGGTCCGATGAAACTTGACGGGCCACCGCTGGCTTATCCGCTGATAATGCAGATTGCGGCAGACATGGTGGGGCCCCGCATTGCCCTGCTCGGCGATGCGGCGCGGCGGATCAATCCGCTGGCCGGACAGGGGCTCAATCTCGGCTTCAAGGATGCGGCCGCCCTTTATGACGTGATCTGCGAGGCGCGCGCGGTCGGCCTTGATCCGGGAAGCGATACGGTGCTCGCCCGCTACCGCGAGTGGCGCCGCTTCGATTCGGCTGCAACGGCGATGGCGATGGACCTGATCGACCGCGCCTTTTCCAATGACAATCTGCTACTGAAACCGCTGCGCGCGCTCGCCCTCACAGCGGCTAACCGGATAGCCCCGGTGCGCCGGGCCCTCGCCCGGCAGGCCAGCGCCGATCAGGAAAGCCTGCCAGCCCTGATGCGCTAATCCCGGACCGTCAGGGACCGGAGGATATTCCAGGTGTAGAGGCCGCTGGAGTGGCCATCGGAGAAAAACAGACGCAGGGCGTAACGCCCGACCGGCTCGGCTTTCACCACGCGGATATCATCCGGCACGGTGGGCGGCGGCGGTTTCGGCCCGGAGCCATGGCCCTGAACTTCCGCTGACGGACTTTCAAGGCGAAGCGTGCGGTAATCAACGCGGCCCGACCGGCCATCGTCGAACTCGGCAGCAAGCTCCTGCGCACCTGCGCGGAAGGTCAGCCTGACCGGCCAGGGCTGCCCCGTCATGCGTCCGGCTCCGGCGTATTGCCTTCCGGCTCGTCGAGATCGCGCGCTTCTTCCGGCAGCATGATCGGGATGCCGCCGCGGATCTGATAGGCAAGGCGCGCATTCTTCGAGACAAGCTCATGCCTCGCCCGGTCATAGGCGAGCGGCTGGCGCGTGAGCGGGCAGATCAGGATTTCGAGCAGGCGCGGATCGACGCCGTTCGGCGTGAAAACGCCCGCCCCCTCCTCTTCCGGCAATTCGCTCATCGTACACTCCTACTGGACGGGGCCCGTGCCGCCGGGGGCACTGCCGAATTCAAGCAGCGCCGTCAATGCTTCGGCCCGCGCCTCGACATCCCTCGCCTCGAGCAGCGCCTGTTTCTCTGCCGGCTCGAACGGGCAGCCTGAGGCGAGCGCATGGACGAGAGTTTCAAAGGAGGCGTCGCGCATGGCATCCCAATCGGCCTGCAGATTGTTTGCGCTGGCATAGTCGCGGAAAGCCATGACGAGCGCGCGGCGGACGCGTTCATCGCCGTCAGGCGCGGGTGAGAGATCGCTGCCATAGGGGGTCCAGTCGGGCGTCACCTGGCGGTAGGGCGTCGTCACCTCGAGTTCGCGGGCGATGCGGAAACGGCAGATGCCGGTCAGGGTGATGAGATAGCGCCCGTCAGGTGTCTCGGCATAGGAGGTGATGCGTCCGGCGCAGCCGACCCCGGCAAGACCGGGGCGCGCCTTCGTGCCGCCATTGGACTGGACCATGCCGATCAGGCGCGAGCCGGCCATCGCATCATCAATCATGTTGAGATAGCGCGGTTCGAATATATTCAGCGACAGCTGCCATCGCGGGAAGACCAGCGCGCCGGGCAACGGGAACACGGCGAGGGTCGCAGGCAGGTCAGCAATCTTGCGATACTGCGCCATGGATCCTTTCCGCTCCTTTCCTCCTCCGAACCAGCGCTCAGTATGCCATATCAGGCGAACATCAGCGAGGCGAGCCGGCGGCGGCCCTCGATGGTGGCAGGATCGGTCGGGCCGGCGGCCTCGAATATCTGCAGCAGCTTTTCCTTCGCCTTGCCGCCCTCCCAATCGAGTTTCGACGACAGGATGAGCAGGAGGTGATCGGCCGCGTCCTGGAACCTGCCGGCGGCCGCATACTGTTCGGCCAGCTCAAACCGTTTCTGATGATCGCCCGGCGCCGCCATCACGGCATCAAGAGCGGCATCCAGTTCGCTCGGCGGGGCAGCGTCGGCCATCATGTCTATGGCCGTGCGCACACCCTTGATCGCGGTGTCGTTCTTCTTGTCCGGCGGCACCAGGTCGAGCGTTGCCTCGGCGCGCGCCCTATCCCCATTGGCGAGGTAGCAGCGCGCAAGCCCGGCAATGGCGGTGATATTCTCGGGATCCTGTTGAAGGACTGCCGCATAGATTTCGGCGGCCAGAGCAATGTCACCCTGCTGGCTCGCGGTCTCGGCCTGGGTCAGCGCTTCGGCGATCATCTGCGCATCGTCAGTGCCGGAGAGGAGCTTGTCGACAAAGGCCCGCACCTGGCTTTCCGGCAGCGCGCCGAGAAAGCCGTCAACCGGGCGACCCTTGTCGAAGGCGTAAACCGCCGGGATCGATCGCACACCGAGCTGGCCGGCATAGGCCGGGTGGTCTTCGGTGTTGATCTTGACGAGTTTGACCGCGCCCTTCTTGCTCTCGACCACCTTCTCGATGATCGGCCCGAGCGTGCGGCAGGGGCCGCACCAGGGCGCCCAGAAATCGACGATGACCGGCTGGGTCATCGAGGCTTCCACCACATCGGCCATGAAGCCCTGATCGGTGCCGTCCTTGACGTGCTGGAGTTCAGCGTTGCTCATGCAGAAAGTCCCTTTGTTCCGCGCCCAAAGATGGGGCGCAGCCGGCAGGAGCGCAAGCGCCCGGCCGAACGGCCGCCGCCGGCAGGTGAAAATATGCCTTATGCCCTGTTTAGGCCCGGTTCAGCCGATTAAGTATAGCGGTGATCCCGTATGGTCAGAAGGAGGCCAGAACGATGATGAACCTATTTGCCCCGATGGTTGCCGCCGCCGCCCTGTTTGCCGGAGCGCCGATGCTGCCCGCCCTCAAACAGGCGCCCTCGAGCCCCGCCGTGGTGACCCCGGTGGCCAACGCCCAGCTGTCAGGCGCCGAGCGCAGCCAGACCCTGAAGGATGCCTCACAGGCACTTGCGAGCGTGAAAACGGCGCGCGGACGGTTCGAACAACTGGCACCGGACGGCGCCTTGTCTACTGGCCAGTTCGCGATGCAGCGCCCCGGCAAGGTGCGCTTTGACTATGACGATCCGGTGCCGCTGCTGATGGTCAGCGATGGGACAACCGTTGCGCTGCAGGACAGCGACCTGGAGACCACCGACCGCGTGCCGCTGCGCTCGACCCCGCTGTCGCTGCTGCTCAGCGACCGGCTGGACTTCGAGAACCAGGCCGATGTGCTGGAGGTGCGCCGCGCCGATGGCCGCACCCATATCACCGTTCAGGACCGTACTGGTGAGATGGAGGGTACGCTGACGCTGATCCTCGCAGGCACGGACAATGCCCTTCTTGGCTGGCGGACCACCGATTCCGGTGGCGGGGTGACCTCGGTCATGCTCACCGATGTGGAAACCGGCAGCCGCCTGAATCCGCGCCTGTTCATCCTGCGCGACTTCGACAATCGGTGATTGGCGGAAATGCGCGCGATTACGCCGATTTAACTTGGGGTTTTTCGGCCGGCGTGACATAAATGCAACTATCGGGATGGCGAATAAACTCGCAGCATTGACCCCCCGCTGCGGACCATTTGCCAGATCGAACCGAGTGCGCGACACTCGGAATCAAGACGCATGCACCTGCGTCCGGCGCGCCCGAACTCCCCGCGTTCGGGCGCGTTGACGTTTTGGGTCAAGCTGGTAGCTGGGAATCCATGTCCCCTCCCCTGAAAATCACTACCTGGAACATCAACTCCGTTCGCCTGCGCGCGCCGAATGTCGAAGCCTTCGTCCAGGCCGAGAAGCCGGACGTGGTCTGCTTGCAGGAAACGAAATGTATGGACGCCGAGTTCCCGCTCAAGGCGTTCCGGGAGATGGGCCTTCCGCATGTCGTATTGCGCGGCCAGAGAGGCGGCCATGCCGGCGTTGCCATCGCCTCACGTCTGCCGCTGGAACAGGTCGACAGCCCCGACCTCTGCCGCGAAGGTCATGCCCGCGTGATCGCGGCGCGCCTGTCCTCGGGCCTCGAGATCCACAATATCTACCTGCCCGCCGGCGGCGACATTCCCGACCCTGCGCTCAATGACAAGTTCGCGCACAAACTGGATTTCCTCGAGCGGCTGGGGCCGGGCTACCGGAAGCTTGCCAGGGGGCGCAAATGTATCCTCGTCGGCGACCTCAATGTGGCCCCGCATGAAAATGATGTTTGGTCACACAAACAGCTCCTGAAGATCGTCTCCCACACGCCGGAGGAAACCGAGCGGCTGGAGGACTCGCGCAAATCGGCCGCCTTTGCTGACATTGCCCGTCTCGCCGTGCCGGAAGACCAGAAGCTCTACACCTGGTGGAGCTACCGGGCGGCCGACTGGGCCGCCTCGAACCGGGGCCGGCGGCTCGACCATATCTGGGCGAGCAAGGCCGCGCTTGAGGATGTGAAGGTCGGGACCTACCGGATTCATCTCGGCTGGCGCGGCGGCTGGAAACCATCAGACCACGCACCGGTGAGTGTCAGCGTTACGGCCTGAGCCGGTAGCCGCCGGTTTCGGTCAGGAGGAGTTGCGCGTTGGACGGGTCAGGCTCGACCTTCTGGCGCAGCCGGTAGATATGGGTTTCCAGCGTGTGCGTGGTGACGGCGGCGTTGTAGCCCCAGACCTCGGAGAGCAGCGTCTCGCGCGCGACCGGCTTGCCCCCTGCCCGATAGAGATATTTCAGGATCTCGGTTTCCTTCTCGGTCAGCCGGATGCGGCGGCCTTCCTTGGTGCGCAGCACCTTCATGGAGGGCCGGAATTCGTAGGGGCCGATCTCGAAGGTGGCGTCCTCGGTCTGTTCAAAACTACGCAGCTGGCTGCGGGCGCGGGCGAGCAGGACGGCAAAGCTGAAGGGCTTGGCAACGTAGTCATTGGCGCCCGCTTCGAGGCCGGCGACCGTATCCGCCTCGCCCGAACGGCCGGTCAGCATGATAATGGGGACGCGGATATTCGCCGCGCGCATGCGGGCGGCGACCTCGCGCCCGTTGAGGCCGGGCATGTCGACATCAAGGATCACGAGATCGACGCGCTCGGAGCCGAGAATTCCCAGAGCCTCCTCACCGCTCGCAGCGGAGAGCACGGTGAAGCCTTCGCTGAGCTCGAACTGTTCGGCCAGCGTCTCGCGAAGGTCTTGCTCATCATCGACGATCAGGATGAATTTCCGGCCCGTCATCCGCGCTCCTGTCTTTGCATGGGCGCTGAACGCCCTGAACTTGCTTAGAAAGGTGTGGCCTGTTTATCCAATAACAAGAACGGGAGGCCTTTCTGGCGGCTGATTTCATTGTTTTCTCGAACGAGTGGCTGGAAGGCGGCGGCCTGCGCGTGCGCTGCGCGCTTGGAAAGGGCGGCGTGCTGGCGGCGGCAAGCAAGCGTGAAGGCGACGCTGCAACGCCTGCCGGTGTCTGGCCCGCGCGCCGGGTCTGGTACCGGCCGGACAAGGGCCCGGTGCCTGAAACCGGGCTGCCGGCGATCGCATTGCGTCCGTCCGATGGCTGGTGCGATGCACCCAGCCATCCGGATTATAACCGCTGGGTGTCTCTTCCCTTCCCAGCCGGCCATGAACGGCTGTGGCGCGCGGACGGCGTCTACGATCTTGTGGTGGAGCTCGGTTATAATGACGATCCGCCGGTACCCGGCCGTGGCAGCGCGATCTTCCTGCATCTGGCCCGCGATGGGTATCTGCCGACCGAGGGCTGTGTGGCTCTGGCGCGCGATGACCTCCGGAAAGTGCTGAAGCAGCTCGGCGGGGGCAGCCGGATCGAGATCCGGAGCTGAACGCGTCAGCCGCGTTCGCCAAACAGGGCGGTGCCGATACGCACATGCGTCGCGCCATAGCGGGCGGCGAGCTGGTAGTCGCCGCTCATGCCCATCGAGAGCCAGGCCAGGCCATAGTCCCGGGCGATCTTCTTGAGCAGCGCAAAATGCGGGCCGGCGGGTTCTTCCACCGGCGGAATGCACATCAGCCCCTCAACCTCGAGGCCAGCTTCCTCGCGGGCATGGCGCAGCAGCGCGCCGACCCCGGAGGGCGGAACGCCGGCTTTCTGGGCCTCTTCGCCGGTGTTGACCTGAATCAGCAGTTTCGGACGGCTGCCGAGCTTTTCCATTGCCGCCTTGAGTGCATCGGCGAGTTTGACCCTGTCGAGCGTCTGGATGACGTCGAACAGGGCGACAGCGTCCTCGGCCTTGTTTGTCTGCAGCGGACCGATCAGGTGGAGCGTCAGGCCGGGATGCGCTGCGCGCCGGGGCTCCCAGTGTTTCTGGGCTTCCTGCACCCGGTTTTCCCCGAAAACACGCTGGCCGGCAGCGAGGGCAGCGTCGATTGCCGCATCAGGCTGGGATTTCGACACCGCAATCAGCTGCGGCGGCGGCTGATGGGCAGCGGCGAGTTCGGCGAGGATTGACCGGCGCCGGTTGGCAATGTCGTCGGGCGGGTTATCAGTCATCACGATGATTGAAGAACCCCAAAGCCGAGCGCGGCGCAAGGCGCTTGCCGCCACACGAGGCGTCGCGCGGCACCTGCCGGCGGGCCTGCCGCCGGCCTTTTTCCTGACAGATCCGGTGCGAACGCCCGATCCTGCAGCCATTGCTGCAGGATTGCCCGAAGGGTGGGGCGTGATCTACCGGCATTTCGGCGCTGAAGGCCGCGAGGCCGGCGCTCGCGCGCTGCGGTCGATCTGCCGGCGGCGAGGCCTTGTGCTGCTGATCGGCGCCGATCCGCAGCTCGCATCGGCCGTCGGGGCGGACGGGGTGCATTGGCCCGGCCGGATTGCAGGCGAGGCAAGACGCTGGAAAGACAGGTTCCGGCTGCAGACAGCGAGTGCCCATTCGCGGTCAGAACTGGGACAGATCGGGACACTACCGGTCAATGCCGGTCTGTTCTCGGCCATCTTCCCATCAGGCAGCACCAGCGCCGGGCCGCCGGTGGGCGCCCTCCGATTCAGGCGGATTGCGATGGCCTCGCCCATGCCCCTTTATGGCCTCGGCGGGGTAGACCCCGACAATGCCGGGATGATCAGCGGCTTCGCAGGACTGGCTGCGGTGGAAGGCTGGCGGTGTTTTGAAAAGGCTGGCGCCTAGAATTTGAAGGCAGACTTCAGGCGGATGCCGGCTTCGACATCCTGATTTTCCCAGCGCTTCGACGAGTCGAGCTCATCCGCGCCAAAACGGACCTCGCCGCCGACCGAGAAGCGGGGCGTGACGCGGAATGTGGCGCCGGCCTGGACTTCCTCGCGCGGCAGGAAGGTTTCGCCGGGACGGGTCACCTTGTCGAAATTGAGCTGCCAGCGGGAATCCCGGCCGATCTGGACCGAAAATTCATGAGTCGGCTCTGCCTGCCATTGCAGGCGCGATTCAGCCGGCTTGCCCTCGGAAAACTGGCGGAACCATTCCGTACGGGCCGCAGGGGTTTCCGACAGAGTGGGCGCCTCGATCTGGATGGAATCGGCTGACACGCGCTCCTGCGCCATGACCGGCAGCGTGAAAGCTGCGGCCGCAAGGGCAAAGGAAATGATGAGATCTGCGCGCATATCAACTCCCAGCAAAGATGATAGTGCCGGGGTCCGCTTAAAGGAAGATTAACATTCTGATAAAGCGAGAAATTACAGGGATCGTGTGATTTCCATCACAATGCCGTCGCGGCGGCCGCGGGGGCTGGTGGTCTGCAGCGCCCCCAGGATGCGTGTGTCGACATTGCGCCAACCCCCGGCGATGCGCCAGCCCGGTTCCGGCATCCAGGCCAGACCAAGCTGCCAGCTATCGCTTTTCAAGTCTGCAAACCTGTCCTTGGCGCCGGCCAGTTCCCCGATCGCCTCGAACTGTCCGAAGGGAATCGAGGCCGAGGCAGACCAGGCGGTATAGTCGCCCGGACCGGATGCAATGCCGTTGTCGGAACCGAGATAGCTGGCCCCGATGCGCAGGCGGGAGAATTCTGCCGAACCGCCGACCGACCAGGTTTCGACCTTGCCATACAGGCCCGGCTGCAGGTCAAAGGCCGTATCGGCCTGGCTCCAGGCCGCCCCTGCCCTGAGACGCACCCCGCTCTGCGGCAGCCGCCGGGTCAGGTTCAGGGCAACCTCCAAGGCATTCTCTATCTCCGGGCGGGGCAAACCGCCGAAGGCGCGGACCGGATCCCGGTCCAGCCCCCAACGGCCGGCTTCCGGCGTATAGCTGAGCCCGGCCCTGAGGCCGAGGATACGAGGGCTGGCATAGCTGAGCTTAACGGAGGGTCCGGTCAGGTCGTGATCGGTCCGGGCAATGATGCTGCCATCAGGATCGAGCGCCGGATTGACGAGGCCAGCATGCGCAAAAAGCGCCGGGCCGCTTTCGTAAAACCGCGTGGCGACGCCCTCATCGGCGCCAAGCCGGGCTTCGCCATAACCACCGTCTATATAGATGTACGCGGTCTCGAGACTGATCCGGTCCAACCGGTCTTCGGGCAGCGGCCCGCGGGCGAGGCCGCTGAAGGCGCCGCCGGAGAGCGCGGCCGGATCGCCTCCGGGCGTGAAGATGCCGCTGAAGCCTGCGCGCGCGGGATTGTCCCTCTGGGCCTCCAGCGCGCCAACCACGCCAATCTCCGCTCCATTCATCAGGACGTAATTCGCCGAGAACTCCAGATTGGCCAGGCCGAGAAAGCCCTCATCCGCAAAGGGGGCGGCAATAACGGCCGCCTCAAAGGACCAGCTTGTCTCGATCCCGCCCGGATCGTCCCATACATCCTGAGCCGCAGCGGCGGGCACGAATGAGATGAGGGCAAGGGTCAGCAGACCGGAACGCGGCATTTACGTGTTTCCCTAACAGCGGCGCGAAGCGCAGAACGATACTGGCGAGGCCATGACCCCCTTGTTATACACGCCGGATCAACAAGGTATTGCACGCGGAAAATACACATGATCAAGCCGATCCTCACCGCCGCCTTCGCCGGCCTGTTCATCATCACCGCCTGTCAATCCGGCAGCGGGCGCAGCAACCAGCCGACCAGCATCCAGTCGGTCGGCGCGGCCAACCCGTATCTCTGGCGCGCGACGCTGGACACGCTGCAATCCCTGCCGATCCAGACCACCGACCCGATCGGCGGCGTGATCGCCTATGACTGGCGCAGTTTCCCCAACTCGCCGGATGAGCGGGTCAAGGCGACCGTATTCATCCTCGATTCGCGCCTGCGGGCCGATGGGGTGAAGGTGTCGGTCTATCGTCAGGTCAATACTGACGGCCAGTGGGCCGATGCGGCCGTGGACCCGGAGACCGCCATCCAGCTCGAGAACAAGATTCTTGAGCGGGCCCGTCTTCTTCGATCCTCCCGGATCGGCTAAAGCGCCCAGACAATACAAAGACAAACTCGGCAGAATTGAGGGGAGTGCCAATGGCCACCCGTTATGATCCGCAGAGCGCGGAGCCTCGCTGGCGCGGCGCCTGGGAGAGGGCAGACATATTCCGCACGAAAGCGCCGACAGAGGCGCCGGGCGCGCCGAAGGCCTTTGTCCTTGAGATGTTCCCCTACCCGTCCGGCCGGCTGCACATGGGCCATGTGCGCAATTATGCGATGGGCGATGTCGTCGCCCGCCACAAGCGCGCCAAGGGATATAATGTGCTCCACCCGATGGGCTGGGACGCCTTCGGCATGCCGGCCGAGAATGCCGCGATGGAGCGGAAGGTGCATCCCGGCAAGTGGACCTATGCCAACATCGCCGCGATGAAGGCGCAGTTCATGAAGCTCGGCCTGTCGCTGGACTGGAGTCGGGAATTTGCGACCTGCGACGAGGCCTATTACGGCGCGCAGCAGGCCCTGTTCCTGAAGCTGATGGAAAAAGGCCTCGTCTATCGCAAGGCCTCGAAGGTCAACTGGGACCCGGTGGACAATACCGTGCTCGCCAACGAACAGGTGATCGACGGGCGCGGCTGGCGTTCCGGCGCTCTGGTTGAGCAGCGCGAGCTGACGCAATGGTTCTTCCGGATCACGGCGTATGCGGACGACCTTCTCGAGGCCGTGCAGAAGCTGGAGCGATGGCCGGAGAAAGTCCGCACGATGCAGGCGAACTGGATTGGGCGGTCTGAAGGGCTGGAGCTGCGCTTTGCCTTCGCTGGGGAAGCGCCGGCCGGCCTCAAGGAGGGGATCAGCGTTTTCACCACCCGGCCCGACACGCTGTTCGGGGCGAGTTTTATCGCGCTGTCGCCGGATCATCCGCTAACGATCCAGTTGGCGGAAAAATCCGACGCGCTGAAGGCTTTCCGCGCCAAATGCGCCCAGATTGGCACCAGCGAGGAAGCGATCGAGAAGGCCGAGAAGCTTGGCTTCGATACCGGGCTGACGGTTACACATCCGTTCGAACCCGGACGGACGGTGCCGGTCTGGATCGCGAACTTCGTGCTGATGGGCTATGGCACCGGAGCGATCTTCGGCTGCCCGGCGCATGACCAGCGCGATCTCGACTTTGCCCGGAAATTCGGACTGGGTGTCTTCCCGGTCGTTCTGCCGCCGGGCGCAGATGCGGAGAGTTTCGAAATCGGCAGCGAAGCCTACACCGGGCCCGGACATATATATAAGTCTGGCTTCCTCGACGGACTGTCGATCGAGGACGCGAAACGCACCGCCATCGAGAAGATCGAGAGTGCTGACCTTGGGCGCGGGACGGTGAACTATCGCCTCCGCGACTGGGGCGTCTCCCGCCAGCGCTATTGGGGCTGCCCGATCCCGGTCATCCATTGTGAGGATTGCGGCGTTGTGCCTGTTCCGCAGGCGGACCTTCCGGTGACGCTGCCGGAGGATGTGAGCTTCGATGTGCCGGGCAATCCACTCGACCGCCACCCGAGCTGGAAGCATGTGAACTGCCCGGCATGCGGCAAGCCGGCGCGGCGCGAGACCGACACGCTCGACACTTTCGTGGACAGCTCCTGGTATTATGCACGCTTTGCCAGTGCCGATGATCCGGCCGAGCGTGCCTACTGGCTGCCCGTCGACCAGTATATCGGCGGTGTGGAGCATGCCGTTCTGCACCTTCTCTATTCGCGCTTCTTTGCCCGCGCGATGCGCGATGCCGGCGAGCTGGACCTGCCGTCCGGCGAGCCGTTTGCCGGCCTGTTCACACAGGGCATGGTGACGCACGAGACCTACCGCAGCGAGGATGGCCGCTGGGTCGAGCCGAACGCGGTGGAGCGGCGCGGCAATCACTATGTCGAGACGGCAACCGGCACGCATGTCGAGGTCGGACCCATCGAGAAGATGTCAAAGTCGAAGAAGAACACGGTGGACCCCGATGCCATCGTGGCGACTTATGGCGCCGATGTGGCGCGCTGGTTCGTGCTGTCGGATTCCCCGCCCGAGCGGGATGTCGAATGGACACAGGCCGGCGTCGAAGGTGCGGCCCGTTTTGTCCAGCGCGTCTGGTCCTTCATCGACGCCTTGCCAGAGGCGGGCCCCTACCCCGCTCCGGGGGATGACACAGCTTCAACAGCGCTGCGCAAGGTGAGCCACAAGGCGGCGCGCGCCGTGGACCGGGCGATCGACGATTTCCGCTTCAACACGGCCATTGCCGCCATCCATGAATGGGTGAATGCGCTGAAGAAGGCCGAGAGCGATCCGGCGACCCTCGGCGCTCGGGCAGAAGGGGCAAGCATGCTGGCGCGCTGCCTGACACCCTTCATGCCGCATCTGGCGGAAGCCTGCTGGGAACGGCTCGGTGGAGCCGGTCTGGTTTCCGAGGCTGCCTGGCCGGCCGTCGACCCCGCCCTGACAACGGACGACACGGTCACCCTCGCCGTCCAGGTCAATGGCAAACGCCGGGGCGAGATCACGGTTGCGAAGGATCTTGCCGCCGAGGCGGTCGAGGCCGAAGCCAAAGCGCTGCCGGAAGTTCTCGCCTTCATCGAGGGCAAGAGCGTGAAGAAAACGATTGTTGTGCCCGGACGGATCGTGAATATCGTGGTCGCATGAAGCACGTCCTGCCCCTCCTCTTCCTGGCGCTGTCGCAGGCGGCCTGCGGGTTTCAGCCGCTCTACGCCAATCCCGGCGTCGCCGGCGCCGAGGCCGGACTGATCGAGATCGCGCCGATTCAGGGACGAGAGGGCCACATCCTGCGGCGTGCCTTGCAACAAGAACTGGCGGTCGGAGTACCCGGCGTGACGGAACAGGTGACGCTGACGATCAATCTGCGTAGCAATCTCGGCCGGCTCGCGCTTCAACCGGACGGCGCGGCCTCGCGCTCGAGCGTGCTCGCGTCGGGCAATTACCGGCTTCGGGGTGAGAAGCTCAATGTGCGCGGAAGTGCGTCCGTGGAAACAGCCTTCCTCGTTCCGGATTCGCCCTATGGCGACATTGCCGCCCAGACCAGCGCCTATGACCGGGCGATGCGGATGCTGGCGAAACAGATCGCCGACGATATCCGGCTTAAGCTTGCTGACAGCTGATGCTGATCAAGGGCCGCGCTGCGGAAGGGTTTGCCCGGCGTCCCGATCCGGAGGTCTGGGCCGTGCTGGCCTTTGGCGAGGATGAGGGACTTTCGGCGGATATCGGCCAAGCGCTGATCGCGGCCTGGGGCGGCAAGCAGGGTATGGACGTCACGCTGCTCGATGAGGACGCGGTCCGCAAGGAGCCGGCCCTCCTCTTCGATGCGCTCGAAGCGGTCTCCCTGCTCGGCGATGCAAGGGCGGTTCGCATCCGGACGAGCGGCGACAAGATCGCGGCCCTCCTTGCCGACGCCATAGCCGAGGGTGACACCGAACCGCACCGGTTTGCCGCGAAGCTGCTGATTGAAGCCGGAACGCTGCCCTCGAAATCAAAACTGCGCGGCGCGGCAGAAGCGGCTAGCCGCACGGCCTGTCTCCAACTGTTCGCCGAAGAGGAAGCCGATATTGCCGGACGGGTCAAAACTGCGCTCCTTGCCGAAGGCGCGGTTATCGACCCTCCTGCCCTCGCCGCCTTTGTCGGGGACCTTCCCGGAAACCGGACGCTGGCGAATTCGGAGATCGAGAAGCTCGCACTCTATGCGCGCGGCCTTGGCCGGCCGCTGGCGCTGGACGATATTCGCGCGCTTTCGGCGACGGATGTGAAACAGGCAATATCCGGCGCCATCCTCGCCGCGCTCGATGGCCGGCCGGGCGAAGCCCATACCGCACTCGACAAACTCGCCGAGAACGGCACGAGCGGCATCTCGATCCTGCGCTCATTGCAGATGGAAGTGGTCCGGATGCTGAGCGCACATGAAAAGATTGGTGGCGGCGACGGCAATCCCGGCCGTGCGCTCCGCCCGCCCGTCTGGCCCAATGAATGGCCCGTCTTCCGGGCCCGGCTTGGCAAATGGCCGGCCCGGCGCCTGATGCGGGTGATGGAGCGGATCCATGACGCCGAGCGCCAGGCAAAAGTATCCGGCGCGACGGCCGATCCGGCCATCCGGCTGCTGATCAACGATCTGGCAAAGGTGGCCGAGAACGTCCGTTAACGGATTGTTTACTCGGAGCCGCGGCGCTTGGCGGTCAGTCGGCGGCAGACCTCGTCAAGCTGGTCCAGGTCCCGGTACCTGATCCGGATCTCGCCGCCATTCTTTCCGTGCCGGATGTCGACATCGAGACCGAGGGTGCGGCTGATGTCGGCTTCCAGCGCCTCGGTGTTGATGTCCTTGATCGGGGGCACGGCAAAGGCAGACTTGGTTTCGATCGGGGTCCGTTCACGCGCTTCGCGCGCCCTGGCCTCGACCTCCCGCACGCTGAGCCCCTTCTCCGCCGCAAGTTCGATCAGGGCTTCCGGGTCCGGCGCGCCGAGCGCAGCGCGGGCATGGCCGGCGCTGACCCGCCCTTCGCGGACATGTGTTCGCGCGCCTTCCGGAAGCTGGAGCAGGCGGAGCGTATTGGCGATGTGGGCCCGGCTCTTGCCGACGCTGGTGGCGAGACTTTCCTGGGTCCGCCCGAAGCGCTTCATCAGCGCGTCATAGGCTTCGGCCTCCTCGATCGGATTCAGGTCCGAGCGCTGAACGTTTTCGATGATACCGATTTCGAGGAGTTCGAGTTCATCGGCATTGCGCACAACAGCCGGGATGGTCGTGAGGCCGGCCATGCGCGCCGCACGCCAGCGCCGCTCACCGGCGATGATCTGGTATTTGCCGGCCTCCTTCGGATCCGGCCGGACGAGGATCGCCTGGAGGACGCCCTTGGCTTTCAGCGATTCGGCGAGCTCGCGCAGGTTTTCTTCCGTGAAAGTGCGCCGGGGCTGAGATGGGTTGCGGCGGATGAGTTCGATGGCGATTTCATTCGCTTTCGCGCTTGCCGGTGACGCGGCGCCCTCATCGCCGGGCGACGGCGCCGAGGACGGGCCGGACGCCGGCGGGCGGACATTCATTGCCTCGACTTCGCCGATCAGCGCGGACAGTCCCCGCCCCAACCGGCTTGGCCGTCTGCCGCTCTCTTCGTTGGAGTCGCTCATGCCGCCCTCGCCCGCTCCCGCTGGAGCACTTCCGAGGCAAGACGGATATAAGCCTCGCTGCCCGGGCAGCGATAATCGTAGAGCAGCGCCGGTTTGCCGAAGGACGGCGCTTCCGACAGGCGCACATTGCGCGGAATGACGGTGTTGTAGACCTTGGTACCAAAAAAGGCGCGCACCTCGTTTGCGACCTGATCCGACAGGCTGTTGCGCCGGTCATACATGGTCAGCACCACACCCTGGATCTCCAGCGTCGGGTTCAGGCCCGAGCGGACGACCTCGACGGTACGCAGCAGCTGGGTGAGGCCTTCGAGCGCCAGAAACTCGCATTGCAGGGGTACGAGCAGCGCATCGGCCGCCGTCATCGCATTGACGGTCAAGGCCGACAGCGAGGGCGGGCAATCGATCAGGACATAGTCATACCGGACGAGCCCGGCCGGATCGACGCGGTCGATATAGGAATGGATTGCCTCGCGAAGCCGGTAGGAGCGTCGCGGATCACCGGCGAGTTCGGTCTCCACGCCCGACAGGTTCTCATCGCCCGGCACGATATCAAGTCTCGGCACAATGGTCGAAAGAACCGCGTTTTCGAGCGGCACCCGATCCACGACGAGATCGTATGAAGTCATCAGTCGCTCGGCGCGCGAAATGCCGAGGCCGGTTGAGGCGTTGCCCTGCGCATCAAAGTCGATGATCAGGACGCGCCGGCCGACGGCGGCAAGCGCGGTCCCGAGATTGATCGAGGTCGTCGTCTTGCCGACGCCGCCCTTTTGATTCACCACAGCGAAAATTCTCGGCCTAGTCATGACGACGTACGACCTCCCTGACAATCAAGATGACGCCTGACCCACCGGTGCGACTTGGAATCGCTTCATAAGCGAAATTCCATCTTTGGCGGGCTTCCGTCAATTCCTCATTCCAGCGTTCGCCTTTCGGGAAAAGCCCTGTTGCACCGTTCCCGAGCCAGGGAGCGGCGTATTCCAGAAGCTGTGGCATTGGTGCAAAGGCGCGCGCAGTGACGATATCGGCGCCAATCGGCGGAGCAATCTCGATCCGGCCCTGCCAGACAGACGCATTGAGGCCGGCCACTTCGATCGCCGCCCGCAGGAAAGCGCATTTCTTCCCGACGCTCTCCATCATCGTGACAAGGCCTGCTGGCCGGGCTGCGGCGATGATCAGGCCGGGAAAACCGGCGCCGGATCCGAGATCGACCACGCGGGCCGTTTCGGGGATATGATCCAGCAATTGCCAGGAGTCGGCGACATGGCGGGTCCAGATCCGGGGCCACTCCCTTGGCCCGATCAGGTTGGACTTCTGGCGCCAGATATCGAGTTCGGAAATGATCCGGTCGAGCCGGTCCAGTGTTTCACGTGAAACATCATTGGCGGCCAGGAAGGCCGCGCGGTCTTCGCGGTCAGTCATACGTCACCCGGCTTTACGGACGCGGCGGACATGGCCAAGCAAAGCGGTCAGCGCCCCAGGTGTGACGCCCTCGATCCGGGCGGCCTGACCGAGGGTGCCCGGCCGGACCGTCTTCAGTTTCTGGCGAACCTCGTTCGACAAGCCGCCGATCACATCATAATCGAGATCGGCCGGAAGGCTTAGCGCTTCATCACGGCGAAGCGCGGCAACATCCTCGGCCTGGCGATCCAGGTAAGCGGCGTAGAGCGCCTCGATCTCGATTTGGGTCGCGACCTCCGCCGGGATATCTGAAAGTTCCGGCCATACGCGGGCCAGATGATCGAAGTTGATCTCCTTGTAGGAGAGATATTCCCAGGCTGAACGGACCCGGCCATCCTGATTGACGGCCCACCCATGGCGCACGGCCGCGGCGGGGCTGAGATTGAGGCTCCGGAGACGATTCCGGGCCGATTCCAGAGCCGAATGTTTCACGTGAAACATTGAGGTGCGTTTCTCACTGACAACTCCGGCCTCAATGCCTTTCGGCGTGAGGCGCTGGTCTGCATTGTCGGCGCGCAGCGCGAGGCGGTATTCGGCGCGCGAGGTGAACATCCGATAGGGCTCGGTCACGCCGCGCGTCACGAGGTCGTCGATCAGGACACCGATGTAGGCTTCGGCCCGGTCGAAGATGACGGGGTCTTGTCCGGCGGCAGCGCGCGCGGCATTGAGGCCGGCCATCAGACCCTGGGCGCCGGCTTCTTCATAACCGGTCGTGCCGTTGATCTGCCCTGCGAGATAGAGGCCGGCCAGTGCCTTCACTTCAAGCGCCGGGCTGAGCGCGCGCGGATCGACATAATCATACTCGATGGCATAGGCGTGCTGGAGGATCACGACGTCCTCGAGGCCCGGAATGGTGCGGATGAATTTCTCCTGCACCTCTTCAGGTAGCGAGGTGGAGATGCCGTTCGGATAGACGGTAGGATCGTCGAGGCCCTCAGGTTCCAGGAAGACCTGATGCCGGTCCCGGTCGCCAAACCGGTTCACCTTGTCCTCGATCGAGGGGCAATAGCGCGGACCGCGCCCGGCAATCGCGCCGGAATAGACCGCCGACTCGCCCATATGCGCTTCGATGATCGAATGTGTCTCCGGCGTGGTCCAGGTGATGCCGCATTGGACCTGGGGCACCGCGATCTCCGAATTGAGGAAGGAGAACGGGATGGGCACTTCATCCGCCGGCTGCATCTCGAGCCGGCCCCAGTGGATCGTCCGGCCGTCGAGGCGGGCCGGGGTTCCGGTCTTCAGGCGGCCCATCGGAAGGCCGATGGCGTAGAGCCGGTCCGAAAGACCGAGGGCCGGCGCCTCGCCAATCCGGCCAGCGGGAATCCGCCTGGCGCCGATGTGGATAACGCCCTTCAGAAAGGTGCCGGTCGTGATGACGACCTTTCCGGCCAGATAGCGTTGACCGCTCAGGCCGATCACGCCGCGGACAGATCCGTCTTCGACGATCAGGTCCTCAGCGCCGTCTTCGATGATGGTGAGACCGGAATAGTTCGCGAGCTCCGCCTGCATCGCTTCGCGGTAGAGCCTCCGGTCGATCTGGGCGCGGGGGCCCCAGACAGCCGGGCCTTTGGATCGGTTCAGCATCCGGAACTGGATGCCGGCCTTGTCGGCCATCCGGCCCATGAGGCCATCGAGCGCATCGATCTCACGAACAAGGTGGCCTTTGCCGAGACCGCCGATGGCCGGGTTGCAACTCATCTCGCCGATCGTCGACCGCTTGTGGGTGATGAGCGCGGTGCGCGCGCCGAAGCGGGCCGCCGCCGCTGCCGCTTCACAGCCGGCATGGCCGCCGCCAATGACGATGACATCGAAGTCCGGGAAGTCCGGCATTAACCATCCCTTAAGCTGGGGTTTGGCGGCTATATAACGCCGGCGGCCCTCGAACCCTAGGGTCTATTTGCCGATACAGAATTTGGAGAAGACGGCGCCGAGCACATCTTCCACGTCGATCCGGCCGATCACGGAAGCGAGATGCCGGAGCGCCATCCGGACATCCTCGGCGGCGAGTTCGGCGCCGATGTCAGCGTCCAGGGCGGTGCGCGCCGCGGCAAGGCTGGCAAGCCCGGCAGCGAGTTTCTCGCGGTGGCGGGCCCGGGTGATGACGGGGGCTTCGACCGATGCTGCACGCCCGGATATGAAGGTTGCGATCCGCGCTTCGAGCTCTGCGAGACCTTCGCCGGTCAGCGTCGATACGGCGAGCGCACCTTCAGGGACTTCACCCGGCAGACGGCGGTCGGCCTTGTTGAAGACGATCATGTCATGCGCCGCTACCTGTTCCGGGGGAGGAGAGGGGGAGGCGCCATCAATGACATGGATTCGCAGATCGGCTTCCAGCGCCGCCCTCCGCGCGCGGCGGACGCCCTCCGCTTCGACCACATCATCCGTTTCGCGCAGCCCGGCTGTGTCTGCAATCCAAACAACCTGGCCGGCGAGGATCAGACGGACCTCGACCACGTCGCGGGTCGTGCCGGCAATGTCGGTGACAATGGCGGCTTCGCGCCGCGCAAGCCGGTTGAGGATCGAGGACTTGCCGGCATTGGGCGGGCCGACGATGGCAACGCGGAAGCCGTCCCGGATTCGCTCCCCCACACTGCGGTCACCGATGGCCGATTCCATATCTTTGATGACGGCGTCGAGCTTGCCGAGGATTGGGCGGAGCGTGTCTTCCGGGACGTCACCTTCATCCGGAAAGTCGATCATGACTTCGATGAGGGCGAGGATGCCGGTCAGTTCTTCACGCCAGCCATCATAGATCCGGGTCAGACCGCCGCCGAGTTGGCGGAGGGCCTGTGCCTTCTGAGCGACGGTCTCGGCTTCGATGATGTCGGCGATGCCTTCGGCTTCGGTCAGGTCCAGCTTTCCGGCCTCAAAGGCGCGGCGGGTGAACTCGCCCGGCTCGGCCAGGCGGACGCCCGGAAAGGATGTTAGCGCACGCAGCGCATGGTCGATTACGGCCGGGCCGCCATGCAGGTAAAGCTCAAGCGTGTCCTCGCCGGTATAGGAACCGGGGCCGCGCGCATGCAGGGCGATCCCCTGATCGATCAGGTCTCCGGACAGATCATGAATGTGCGTGAGGACCGCTCGCCGGGGTTCCGGCAGACCTGATGCCAATAGTTTCGCGCCGACCTCGGCCACCCCCGGTCCGGAGATCCGTATGATGGCAATGGCAGATGGCGGGGGGCCCGAGGCGAGGGCGCAGATTGTGTCACGCGCGCCCATCGGGCCGCTCCCTTAGTTCTTCATGGCTTCGAAGAACTCGTCATTGGTCTTCGTCTGCTTCAGCTTGTCGAGCAGGAAGTCGACAGCGTCATTGGCGCCCATCGGGCCGAGGATGCGGCGAAGGATATAGATCTTGGACAGCTGATCCTGAGGCGTGATCAGCTCTTCCTTCCGGGTGCCCGACTTCATGATGTCGATGGCCGGGAAGGTCCGCTTGTCGGCAATCTTCCGGTCGAGGACGACTTCGCAGTTACCCGTGCCTTTGAATTCCTCGAAGATCACTTCGTCCATCCGGCTGCCGGTGTCGATGAGGGCGGTGGCAACAATTGTCAGCGAGCCGCCATTCTCGACATTCCGCGCCGCGCCGAAGAAACGTTTCGGGCGCTGGAGGGCGTTGGCATCCACACCGCCGGTCAGAACCTTGCCGGAGGAGGGGACAGTGGTGTTGTAGGCGCGGCCGAGGCGGGTGATCGAGTCGAGCAGGATGACGACATCGCGTTTGTGCTCGACGAGGCGTTTCGCCTTTTCGATGACCATCTCTGCAACCTGTACGTGCCGGGTTGCCGGCTCGTCAAAGGTCGAGGCAACCACCTCGCCCTTCACCGTGCGGCGCATGTCGGTAACTTCTTCCGGACGCTCGTCGATCAGGAGGACGATGAGATAGCACTCCGGATGGTTCTCTTCGATGGCCGCGGCGATGTTCTGCATCAGAACGGTTTTACCCGTCCGTGGCGGGGCAACGATCAGTGCGCGCTGGCCCTTGCCGATCGGCGAGACGATGTCGATGACGCGGCCGGATCGGTCTTTCTTGGTCGGGTCGCGGCTCTCCATCTTGAGGCGCTGTTCCGGATAGAGAGGGGTCAGGTTGTCGAAGTGGACCTTCTTGTTGGCTTTTTCTGGCTCTTCAAAATTGATGCGGCTGACGTCGGTCAGGGCGAAATAGCGCTCGCTGTCCTGCGGCGCGACGATCGGGCCTTCAACCGTATCGCCGGTGCGGATGTTGGCTTTCTTGAGAACTTCCGGGCTGACGTAGATGTCATCGGGGCCGGGCAGGTAGTTCGATTCCGGCGAGCGCAGGAAACCGAAACCGTCGGTCAGAACCTCGAGGACGCCCTGGCCGGTTATCTCGACTTCGCTGTCGGCAAGTTCCTTCAGGATTGCGAACAGCATGTCCTGGGTCCGCATCGAGGACGCATTTTCGATCTCGAGCTCTTCTGCGTAGGTCAGAAGTTCCTCTGGCGATTTCGCCTTGAGTTCACGCAGAGTCACGCTGGTAAGGTTGTCGAGCATCGTGGAGGCCATTCGGGTTTTCCGGGCTGGAAGGGCAATAGGGGAGGGGCCGGGCGAAAGAGGCTCGCGGGCGCCAAAGGACTCGGCACACCGGCAGGCGCCTTATCTGTCAGAAACCGGCCATGCGTCAAGCGTTTGTCGCCGGGCCGCTGTCACAAGGGCTTGATGATCACAAGGATGACGATCCCGATCATCAGGATGAAGGGCGCTTCATTCAGCATCCGCAGTCGCTTTGCTTCGACCGTGCCGGTCACCCGGTCGACCTTCTTGCCGAGACCGATGAAGTAGCCGTGCAGGCCGCTGATAGCCAAAACGAGCGCAAGTTTCGCATGAAACCAGCCTTCGAGGTAAAGCTGCCCGCCGCGCTGCCAGTCAACAAACACCATACCGAGCCCGAACAGCCAGGTGAGGATCAGGCTGGGATTGAGAATGATCTTCCTGAGCTGGTCTGAGGACTTCTGCATCGTGTCGAAAAGCGCTTCGCCGGGCGCGGCAGACAATTGATGGATCTTGTAACGCGGATAGACCAGGAGGCCGGCCATCAGGGCGATGACGAAGACGATATGGCCCACCTTGAGCCAGAGATAGATGTCCATTTCCGGCGTGCCCCCTAGGCTGTCGTTTCCTGAACGCGCTTTCCTGCCTCTTGTCTGATTTCAGCCTGCGGACAACCCTTGTGACCGGACGGGCAAAGTCGCCCGCCGGCGCAGGAACGGATATGGCCCGGCATTGCGAGCGCGGCTGTGACCTCTCCGGCTAGTGAGGAAATGAAGCCGGGATGGGTGCCAAGCGCTTCCACTCGGGTATAGCTTGCCGCACCATCCTGCTCGGCGATCAGCCGGTACTCCTCGCCGAGCTCGACCAGCGTTTCGATATGTTCCGAGACAAAGGCAATCGGCGCGATCAGGATATTGCGCCCGGCTTTGGCGGTGCGCGCAACTTCCTCTTCCGTCGCCGGGCCAATCCATTTCAATGGCCCGACCCGGGACTGATAGCAGACGCTGACGTCCCAGTCCGCCGGAACGCGGCCGGCGATCATCTCCGCCATTGTCTCGCATTGCCACTGATAGGGATCGCCTGCCTTGACCACGCTTTCGGGAAGGCCGTGGGCGGAGAGGAGAAGCGAGACCCGGTCAGGCCGGCCCGCGCGGGTCCAGGCTTGCATGATCTTCTCGACATGCGCGGCGACGAAGTTTTCCTCGAACGGGTAGCAGCAGACCGTGCGGCAATCGTGGCCGTACGCCCCATTCCAGGCTGTGAGAGATGAGCCCGTGGTGGTGGTCGAGAACTGGGGGTAGAGCGGCAGCAAGACCACTTCATCGGCGCCCCAGGCTTTCACCTCGCCGGCGGCCTCTTCCGTCAGCGGATGCCAGTAGCGCATGGCGATGAAGCAGCGCACCGTATCGCCGGGCAGGTGCCTGGCCAATTCGGCTTCAAGCGCCGCAGCCTGCTTTTTCGTTTCCGGCAACAGGGGCGATCCGCCACCGGCGTCCATAAGGGCATAGTTTTGCTTAACCGCCGGCGCCCGCTGGGCAGAAATCAGCCGCGCCACAAGCCAGCGGACAGGAAGGGGTGCCCGGATGATCGCGGGATCGCGAAAAAGATTTTTCAGGAAAGGCTGAACGTCGTCGCCGGTATCCGGACCGCCCAGATTGAACAGAACAACAGCAATCCGGCGACCCATTATCGGCTCTCTTTTCCTATCCGTTTCTGATCAGGTCCAGCACACGTTCGACATGCGCAATCGGCGTTTCGGGGCGAATGCCGTGGCCGAGGTTGAAGATATGGGGACGTCCTGCATAGGCGTCCAGCAATTCGCGCACGCGTGCGTCAAGACGCCCGCCCCCCTCGATCAGCAGGAGGGGATCGAGATGGCCTTGAACAGGGAAGCCCTTCGGAAGCTGCAAGCTGACGAAATCGGGGGCAGCCGCCGTGTCGAGGCCCACCGCCGTCACACCGGTCGCCCGCACATACTCGGGAAGCATCACACCGGCGCCCCGTGGGAAACCGATAATCGGCACAGTGATCCCCATCTCGCGGAGGCGCACGACAAGTTTCCGGGTCGGCTCAATGATGACCTCGCGGAAGATATTGTCCGGCAACCCTTCCGCCCAGCTGTCGAACAGCATCAGAGCCTCGGCGCCCGCCTCGACCTGCCGGGCTAGATAGTGCGCTGTTGCCTCCGACACCTGATCCATCACCGCGGCGAGATCGTCCGGCCGGCCATGAGCCCAGCGCCATGCCATCGACTTGTCTGTCTTTCCCCGGCCTTCGATAGCATAGAGGCTGACCGTCCAAGGCGAGCCGGCAAATCCGATCAGGGTTGTCGTTGTGGGCAGGGCCGCCTTCACGCGCGAGACCGTTTCATAAACTGGTGCGAGACGGTCGGCGGCCGTTTGCGGCGCGACCCGCGCAAGGTCGGAGGGACCGGATACCTGTTCGACCAGAGGGCCTTCCCCTTTTTCGAAGGCCACTTTCAGGCCCATCGCATCAAGGATCAGCAGGATGTCGGCAAAGAGGATGGCGCCGTCCATACCATAGCGGCGCACCGGCTGAAGTGTCGCTTCACTGGCGAGCGAAGGGGTGTAACAGAAATCAAGGAAATCCTTCGCCCTGGCCCGCGTCTCCAGATACTCCGGCAAATGCCGCCCTGCCTGGCGCATCATCCACACCGGGGGCGGTTTCACAGCTTCCCCGGAAAGCACCGCCAGCAATTTCTTAACAGACCCGGCCACACCAGCCCCTTCCCGATTCATCCTGAAAAGCCCGTCAGGGCACTTATGATTATAACCCCGAGGGATTCAGGGATAATGCCTGTGTTAATGCTTTATACCGGCAAATCCACAACTGACTCACAGATCGCCGATGACAGTGGTTCTGTTTCAAACCCGAAATGAGTCAATGGTTAACGGGGTGTAAATGTCCGTGTGAGACTCACACAGGAGAACGCAGCGTGACTCTCCCGAGGTGGGAATCCTGCAAATGTGAGTCGCCTGTGAATCCCTGTGTGGAAACCGGAATTCCACACCGGAGTCACACCCCTTGTGAAATCGGCTCCGGCCCGGCAAGAGAACAATCGTGACCCGACCGCAGCGCCCCAGCATCTATTTCAACGTCCATCTCGTCTCTGACAGTACAGGCGAGACCCTGAATGCCATCCAGCGCGCCGCCTGCGCCCAGTTCGAGAATGTGCAGCCGCTGGAGCACAATTATTACCTGGTGCGCTCCGAACGCCAGCTCGAGCGGGTGATGCGGGAGATAGAGGCCGCGCCTGGTGTGGTCTGGTTCACGATATCGGACGGCGCGCTTCGGGCGCGTCTTGAAGCCTTCTGCCGTGAGCGGAGCATTCCGACCCTGCCGGTTCTCGACCCCTCAATCGCCATGCTCAGCCGGCATCTCGGCGTCGCGCCGAACAACCGCGTGGCCGGCCAGCACGCCATGGACGAGGATTATTTCGACCGGATGGAGGCGATCAATTTCACGCTCGCCCATGATGACGGGCAGAATGTCGACAGCCTGATGGGCGCCGATGTCATTCTGCTGGGCGTCAGCCGCACATCCAAGACACCAACCTGCGTGTACTTGGCCAACCGCAAGGTGAGGGCAGGGAACATCCCGCTCGTCCCCGGTGTGCCGCTTCCGGACTTTATAGAGACAATGGGGGATAACGGGCCCTTGGTTGTCGGCCTTAAGATTTCCGCCGAGCGCCTTGTCCAGATCCGGCGCCAGCGTCTCATCTCCCTCAATCAGGAAGAAATCACCGAATACGCCGATGAAGAGGCGGTGCGCGACGAGATTACCCAGGCAAACCGGCTGTTCCAGCGCAACAAATGGAAAACCATCGATGTCTCGCGCCGCTCGGTCGAGGAAACGGCCGCGGCGATCCTCAACATGCTGCATGAACGCTGGGGGCATTCATGAGCCTCGCCGTCACGCTCGCCTCGACCAGCCAGAGCCGGCGCGCGCTGCTGGCGGCGGCGGGAGTCGAAGCCCAGACGGCGGCGCCGAATGTCGATGAGGCTGCATTCCGGGACAGCATGCGGGCCGCACGGCTGGCGGTGCGCGAACAGGCGATGCAGCTCGCCGAACTCAAGGCCATGCGCGTTTCGGCGAAACAGCCGGGCCTTGTGATAGGCGGGGATCAGATGCTGGCGCTGGGCGACGAGGCCGTCGACAAGCCGGCCGACATGGCCGCTGCGAAGTATCATCCCCGGCGCCTGTCCGGACCGGCGCACACGCTGGAAACCGCTATCGTGGTCTGTGAAGACGGCGCGCCGATCTGGCGCCATCTTGCCCGGCCCAGGCTGACCATGCGCCCGCTGTCGGAAGCATTCATCGACCTCTACACCGCCCGCTGCGGCGACACGCTTCTGTCAACCGTCGGCGCCTACCAGCTCGAAGGGATGGGCGCTCAGCTCTTTACGCGCATCGAGGGAGACTATTTCTCCATTCTCGGCCTGCCGCTGTTGCCGCTGCTGGACTATCTCCGTGTCCGGAAGGTGCTTGCGTCATGACCGGCATATATGGCGTTGTGGGCGATCCGATTGCGCATTCCCTGTCGCCCTTCATTCACAATGGCTGGCTGCGCGCCAATCATGTCGATGCGGTTTATTCGGCATTTGAAGTGAAGGCAGGCGAGTTGGCCGCCGGGCTGGACACCCTGACCCGGCAAGGCGTGCGCGGGCTGAATGTGACGCTTCCGCACAAGGAAGACGCCCTCAGACTTGCCAGCAAAGCCACCGATACGGCCCGCCGTCTCGGGGCGGCGAACCTTCTTCTCCGCAGCGATGATGGCTGGTCAGCGGACAATACCGACGCACCGGGCTTTGCCATGACGCTCGACTATGGCGAGATCGACGTGAAGGGCCGTGATGTTTTCCTGCTCGGGGCAGGGGGGTCAGCCCGGGCGGTTGCCTCTGTCCTGTCACAGCGGGAGGCCAATCTCACCATCTGTAACCGGACGGTCGAGCGCGCGGTGACGCTTGCGCTTGCGCTGGCTCCGGGCGCCGGTGTCGCCTCGCTCGAAGATGGGTTGAGGCAACTTTCCTCGGCCTCTCTCGTCGTCAACACGCTGAGCCTCGGACATTCCGGCGGATCTCTGGACCTGCCCGTGTCATCGGGCGGAATCTTCTACGACATCAGCTATGGCAAGGGCGCAGCCGCGGCCCTGGCAGAGGCGCGCGCAAAGGGCTGGCGTACGCTGGACGGTCTCGGCATGCTGGTCGCCCAGGCAGCCATCAGCTTCGAACGCTGGTTCGGCATCCTTCCGGACATGGCCGAAGCCCATGCCCGCTGCCGCAAACTCGTGGAGGCGACACAGTGATCATTCTGGGCCTCACAGGATCGATCGGTATGGGTAAGTCCGCGACCGCAGGCCTGTTCCGCGAAGCCGGCGTCCCGGTTTATGATGCCGATGCGGCCGTTCATGCCCTCTATGCCGAAGGCGGCGCCGCGGTTGCCCCGATCGAGGAAGCCTTTCCCGGCGTGACCCATCAGGGCGCCGTGGACCGGCAGAAACTGCGGGTTCATGTGCTCGACAATACAGCCGCCATGAAGCGACTGGAGGCGATCGTCCACCCGCTTGCCGGTCAGGCACAGCTCGATTTCCGCCAGCGGGCAAAAGCGCAAGGCGCAGCTTTCGCCGTTCTCGATATCCCGCTGCTGTTCGAAACCGGCGGCGACCGGCACTGCACGTATACATTGGTGGTCACAGCGCCCGCCGGGATTCAGCGCGCCAGGGTCCTTGCCCGCCCCGGAATGACGGAAGATGCCTTTGAGGCGATCCTCGCCCGCCAGATGCCCGACAACGAGAAACGTGCCCGGGCAGACTTTGTTCTGTCGACAGCTCACGGTTTCGACTTTGCGCGCGACCAGGTCCGCGCCATCATCTCCCTGATGCAGCGAATCGCCGATGGAGAGACCCTATGACAGGCCGGATCCGGGAAATCGCATTCGATACCGAAACCACGGGCCTCAGCCCGGATGAGGGGGACCGGATCATCGAGATCGGCGCGGTCGAACTGATCAACCACATCCCGACAGGGCGCACCTTTCGCCGCCTGATCAATCCGGGAAAGCCGGTATCGGAGGCAACCATCCGCATCACCGGGATCACGGATGACCATCTGCGCGGCAAGCCGCCTTTCGAGGATGCCGATGTGGTCGATGCTTTCCTCGAATTCCTCGGCGATGCGACCCTCGTGGCACACAATGCGAGCTTCGACCGCGGCTTTCTGAACATGGAACTTGCCCGTTGCGGCCGGGAGATCATTCCGGAATCGCGCTGGATCGATACCGTCCAGATGGCCCGAAAACGCTATCCCGGTGCGCCGGCAAGCCTCGACGCTCTGTGCAAGCGCTTCGACATTTCGCTCGAAAGCCGCACATTTCATGGCGCCCTGCTCGACAGCCAGCTGCTGGCGGGCGTCTATCTGGAGCTCCTCGGCGGCCGTGCGCGCGCGTTCAGCTTCGAGCCGGCGCTGGAAGGCGATGCGACCAAACGTCCGCCGGCGCGTCAGCGCCCGCAGCCGATTGCGTCACTTGTCACGGAAAAGGAACGCGCCGCCCATGCGGCTCTGGTCGAGAAGCTCGGCCCCGACGCGCTCTGGAAATCCCTGCAATAGGCCGGATCAGGCGTTGCCGGCATTTTCGGTCTGTGCGCGTTCGGCAGCGCGGCGGTATTGCTGCTGGTAGAGGGCAACGAAATCGACCGGATCAATCAGCAGGGGCGGGAAGCCGCCTTCACGTGTAATCTCGGCGATGATCCGGCGCGCAAAGGGAAAGAGGAGCCGCGGGCACTCGATCAGCAGCATGGCTTCGACCTGATTTTCAGGCACATTCTGCAGCTGGAACAGGCCGGCATAGTCCAGTTCGCTGATGAACAGCACGGTTTCGCCGGAAACCGCCTTTGCCGACAGCTTCAGCGACACTTCGAACATGCCATTGCCGTCTGCATGGGGGGCGGCGCCGACATCAATGCCAAGATCGATATTCGGCTGGCTCTGGACCGGGGGATGGCCGGGGTTCTCGAAAGACAGGTCTTTTACATACTGGCCGAGCACCCGCAGGCTCGGCGGATTGGCCGGCCGATCGCCGGGAGTGGGGTTTCCGGGGGCGCTCGTATCTGTCATTATCCACCTTTGAAGTTAGGGTCCCGCGCCTAGCATGCGACCTTGCGCTGCGCAACGCACAGGCTGGCAAGGCGCAGGCCTCGGTACTATGTGTGCCTTGGGCCCACAGCTTTGTTAAAGGAATCCGCTCCGGAAATGCCGAATCCCGTGATTGAAGTCCTCATCCTTGCCGCTGTCGCGCTTTTCGTGCTCTGGCGCCTCTATATGGCGCTGGGCCGCGGCGGCGATGAGGGCCCGATGCGCCGTCCGGCGCCAACCGCCGACGACCGGGCTCCGGCCCGGGAGCCGGGGACGGCCGCCCCGCGCCGTACCGATTCTGAACGCCCTGTATTTACTGGGCCGGCGGCGAGCGGGCTTGAGGAAATCTACAATGCCGACCCCGACTTCCGCGCGGAGGAGTTCATGCGCGGCGCCAAGGCGGCCTATCAGATGATTGTTGACGCCTTTGCCCGCGGAGACCGCGAGGCGCTCCGCCCGCTTCTGGATGATGATGTCTATGAGGCCTGGGATACCGCAATTGCCGAGCGGGATACCTCCGGCGCCCGCCCGTTCGAACTCCTGCGCATCAAGAAGACGGAAATCGATCGCGCCGAACTCGACGGGGCAATCGCCCGCGTCATGGTTCGGTACGAAGCCGAACTCGGCGATGGCGAGATCACCCGTATTGCCCGGGAGATCTGGACCTTTAAGCGCGATGTGACTTCGAACGACCCGAACTGGCTGCTCGATGACGTGGATGTCGCAGGCTGACGCATCCCCCGGATGACATTGTAAGGGTTTTCGCGGCATAAACGGCGCGCCATGACCCGTTACATTCTTGCCGCTTCCGCCGTTCTGCTGCTTGCTGCGTGCCAGTCTGCGCCGCGACCTCTTCCCCCCTCGGCGCCCCCGCCCTCATCATCGCCTGTCATTACGCCGCCGCCCGCCTCGACGCCGGTGACATTTCGCGATCTTCCCGGCTGGCAGGTTGCGCCGCTCGCGGCCCCGATCGAAGCGTTCCGGCGCACCTGCGACCGGTTCAGCCGCCGCGCCTGGGATGCGCCGCTCTCGCGCAGCGCACCCTGGGCGGGCACGGCCGAAGACTGGGCACCGGCCTGCGCATCGCTGTCCGGGCCGATGGACGATGTCTCTGGCCGGCGTGTGATCGAGTCCCTGTTTGTCCCGGTGGAGATCATCGATCCGGAAGGCCGGCCTCGGTTCACCGGCTATTTCGAACCGATGTATGAAGCCCGCCGGACGCCCCAGCCCGGATTTACCGAACCGGTGATGGCGCTGCCGGCGGATTTCGTCGCGAATGGCGACTCGCCGCTGCAGCGTCTGCCGAACGGCGCGACCCGGCCTTATCCCGAGCGGGCGGAGATCACCGCGCGCGGCGGCGATACGGCCATCGCCTGGGCTCATCCGTCGGATGTCTTCTTCCTGCAGGTGCAGGGGTCGGGGCGCCTCACTTTTCCTGACGGCACAACCATGCGCGCGGCGTATGCGGCCCACAATGGCCAGCCCTTCCGATCAGTTGCCAACTGGCTGATCGAGACGGGCCGGATCACGCGCGGGGAAGGGAGCATGCAGGGTATCCGCGCCTGGATGGACCGTTCGTCTCCGGAGGAAGTACGCCGCGCGATGAACATCAATCCGCGTTTCGTTTTTTTCCAGGCCCTGCCGGAAGGCGATCCGGACCTCGGCCCGAACGGCGCACACAATGTGCCGCTGACCCCTTTCGGCTCTATGGCGGTCGATCCGGCCTTCCATGCGCTCGGTGTGCCGATGTTCGTCGAGACAAACGCTCCCGGTCTCGGTGGCCACTGGTCGGGACTGCTGGTGGCGCAGGACACCGGCGGCGCGATCAAGGGTCCGGTGCGCGGTGATATCTATTTCGGAACGGGGTTCGATGCCGGCCAGCGCGCCGGAACCATGAATGCGCCCGGCCGGCTCTGGGTGCTGCTGCCGCGGCGGGTCGCCGAGCGGCTTTACCATTCCGGCGGCGCCCGGCCTGTTGCCGCCGCCCAACCCGCCGGCTCGGCAGGCTGATGAAGGGACGCCGTCTCAGTGAAGACGACGCCCGCGCCTGGGCAAAGGTCGCGGCAACCGTGAAACCGATCGGGCCAAAGGAAGCCTCGCTTCCCGAGGTCCAGGCAGAGCTGGAAGCGGGCGGGGCGGAACTGCGCGTGGCAAAGCCTGCGCGCAAGCCCGCCGCGGTGCCCGCTCCTGAGAAGGCGGCAGATCCGCGCCCGGCCACGCCTGCCAACCGCGGCGGCGAAAAGCGGGTACGGCGCGGCAAGCTGGATATCGCCGCCAGTTTCGATCTGCACGGCCACACACAGGCAAGCGCAGCGCGCGCGCTGCCGGCTTTTCTTCTTGCTCAGCAGGCGGACGGCGCTCGCTGCGTCCTCGTCATCACCGGCAAGGGCAGGGAAGGGCAGGGCGTGCTGCGCCGCAATTTCCTGCTCTGGCTCGAAACCGGCGAGGCGCGCAGGCTCATTTCGGGCTTCGCCGAATCCCACCCCAAACATGGCGGCTCCGGCGCTTTCTATCTCTTCCTCAGGCGGGCGGATTGAAAAAGGCCGGACCCGAAGATCCGGCCTGATCGAAGCCCTGTGTGTGCAAGATCAGTCGAAGTCCCGGAACACGTCTTCGGCCGAAATATCCTTCCGGCGGGTATCTTCTTCTTCGGGCTGGTAGTCAGCCGGATCGTCCTTCGCGGGGGCAAGGCCAGGGCCTTCGCCGCGAGCGGCCTTTTCAGCATCCATCTTGCGGCGGCGGTCGGCGGCCTTGGCGATCACCTCGTCCAGCTCGATCTGGCTGCACAGGCCCAGCGTCACCGGATCGACCGGGCGGATATTCTGCGAATTCCAGTGCGACTTGTCGCGCACATTGCCGATTGTCGCCTTGGTCGTGCCGATCAGCTTGATGATCTGCGCATCGGTCACTTCCGGGTGGTTTCGGATGAACCAGGCCACGGCGTCGGGTTTGTCCTGGCGGCGGATCACCGGTGTGTAGCGGCTGCCCTTGCGTTTCGGTTGCGGGATATGGGCGATCTTGGAGGCGGCAATCTGCAGCACATAGTCGGGATTCTCCTCACCGCGCGCGATTTCCTCTCGGGAAAGGATGCCGCCGGCGATCGGATCGACGCCGCGCATGTTTTCGGCGACGTCGCCGTCAGCAATGCCCTTCACTTCAAGATGATGCAGGCCGCAGAATTTTGCGATCTGTGCGAAGGTGAGCGTCGTGTTGTCGAGAAGCCAGACGGCTGTGGCTCGCGGCATGAGAACATCGGCCATGGGGGTCTTCCTTTGTATCCGTATCTGGAGCCTGAAATGCAGCCGCCCGGCACGTGAGTGCCGGGCGGGTGAAAGGTTTCAGGCAAACTGTAAACCTTGGGCTCCCTATAGGCCAAATGGCGGCCCAAGGGAAGCGACCATGTCGGCGCGCAACTGGGAAGGTGCGGGACTTGCGGCTCATATCGACTATCGATACAACGGTTGAAAAGGAGACCTCCGCATGAAACTTCAGATCGCAACCCTCCTCCTGATGGCCGCGCCACTTTATGCCATGGCGGAAACCCCCGACCTGATGACCGCCCTGGAAGCCAGCGACATCGCTGCGCTCGAAGACCTGGGCATGGCCGAGACGCCGGAGGGGAGGATCGCCCGCGGTGTCCTCGCGGCGTTGCGGCTGGAGGATGACGCAGCGCTCTCGGACCTTGCCCTGGCGGTGGAGGATGACGCGCTTCCGGCGGATTTCCGGCGCGCTGCGTGGGGCGGCGCTGCGGGCGTCTATCTGCGCCAGGGCCGCTTCGCCGAGGCGGCGGCCGCGTTCGAAGCCGCAGACGCTGCCGCGCCGGAGACAGATGAAGCGCGGGCGCGCAGCACCGCGCAGGCTTACGAGTTTGCCCGGACGGCGGCGGGGGCCGAACCGATGCAGGCGGCCGTGGCGGATGCCGGCGAAGCGGCCATTACCCGCGATCTTGCCGGGCTGCCCCGCGCTGATGCGCTGATCAATGGCGCGCTCCAGGAGGCGGTGCTCGATACCGGCGCGAACTATTCCACGATCATGGCCTCCGTCGCCGAGAGCCTTGGCGTCCGCCTCCTCGAGGGAGACATCTCCGTTGGCGCCTCTGGCAATGAGGCGGTCGCCGGTCATATCGGCATCGCCGACACGCTGAGTTTTGCCGGAGCCGAGCTGACCGATGTCGTCTTCATCGTCCTGCCGGACGAGTCCCTGTCATTCGCGGGCGGGGTCTACACCATCCCGGCCATTATCGGCCTGCCGGTCTTTGCGACGCTCGGGCGGGTGAGTTTCGAGCGGGAAGGGGAGGATGAGTGGCTGCGCCATACCGCGTCCGATGCCGGCTGGAGCGACACCTCGAATCTTGTCTTTCGCGGCCTGTCGCCGATCGCGCTGGTCGAAGCCAATGGCCATCCGGTTCGCATGTTCATCGACAGCGGTGCGACGACCAGCCATCTCACGCCGCTCGCGGCAGTACAGTATCCGGCGCTACTCAGCGACGCTGTGACCGGGTCCACAGAAATCGGCGGCGCCGGCGGCGCGCGGGTCTTCGAGGACATTTCAGTGATCCCCAGCCTGGCGGTGACAGTCGCCGGAACACGGATCGAACTTGAGAATGTCGACGTCCTTGCCGACTCCGTTGATGGCCGCCACGGCCTGATCGGCCAGGACATCCTCAATGCGACCGGCGGATATGTGATCGATTTCGGCGCCCGGCGGTTCGAACTCCTGCCGCCCGACGGTGCGTCTACAGAGTGAGCAGGATCTTCCCGGAATGACCGCCCTTGTCCATGCGGGCAAGGGCAGTCTCCGCGTCCGCGAGCGGATAGGTGCTATCCAGGACGGCGCGGATCTTTCCGGAGGCGACGTGCGGCCAGAAATCCTGCTCCACGGCGGCGCGGATGCGGGACTTCTCCGGCGCGGGCCGCGCCCGGAGCGTTGTCGCCATGAGTGACAGGCGCTTCATCAGCACAAGGCCGAAATTGACGGTCACGGTCATGCCGCTCTGATAGGCGATATTGATGATCCGCCCGTCAGCCTTTGCCGCACCGATATTCTTCTGCACATAGTCGCCGCCCACCATGTCGAGCGTCACATCCGCGCCGCCAGCCTCCTTCACGACCTTCTCGAAATCCTCTTCGCGGTAATTGATGGCGATGTCGGCGCCCAGATCGCGTGCGAGGGCGCATTTCTCGGCTGACCCTGCCGTTCCGAAAATCCTTTCGGCACCTGCCACCTTCGCCATCTGCAACGCCATCACCCCGATCCCGCTGGTCGCGCCATGGCAGAGGAAAGTTTCGCCCGGTTTCAGACCGGCACGGTCGAAGACGTTCGCCCAGACAGTCATCATCGCTTCGGGAAAGCAGGCCGCCGTCACCAGATCGATATGATCCGGCACTGGCAGGGCAGCGCCGGCATCGACCGCGACATGGCTGGCATAGCCTCCGCCCGCAAGGAGGGCGCAGATACGGTCGCCTGGCTTGAAGCGGCTCACATTGCTGCCCACTGCCGCAACCTTGCCGGACACCTCCAGTCCCAGAATGTCCGAAGCTCCTGGCGGCGGCGGATAGCGCCCGGCGCGCTGGGCAAGGTCGGCCCGGTTGAGACCGGCGGCCGCCACCTCGATCAGCACCTCGCCCGGGCCCGGCTCTGGCCGCGGGCGCTCCATCAGGCGCAAAGGCTGGCCGATTTCGGCATGGGCAACCGTCATCATCTGGGTCATCGCGGGCTCCTTGTCGCAATCCTCGTCATAGCGGAGTCGCTTCTAGCCCGCCTTTCTGCTTTTATGGAAGGAACGAGACGGGAGACAGGCCCATGGCCCTCAATGACGAAGAGCCGGTTCTTGTCCGCAAAGCGCAGGCGCTCGACCAGATGTCGGTCCGGGACCTTGAGGTCAGGATCGAGCAGCTGAAAGCGGATATCGCGGCCTGCGAGGCCGAGATCGAGAAGAAGAAGGCACAGAAGCGCGCCGCCGACGCGCTTTTCGGCGGGGACGGTTAAGCGGCGTTAAACGGCTTCGGGTGTAGGCTCGCCCGGATAAGCCGCAAGCTGGCGGGGAGTTGTGTGATGGCAGAGCGAGAGAATGTCGTGCCGCAGCTGGCCGCGCTGGAGACGTTCACAGGCGGCAAGCTGTTCGATACGGTCTTCACGCGCGGCATGGCGCTGGTCGAGGTAACGGCCGCCTATCTCGACGGGCCCGGACGGGAACAATCGAAAATCCTGCCGCGCGAAGCCAGCCTGACCTATTCCGCCTGGAGCATGGAGCTGACCACGCGGCTGATGCAGGCCGCTTCCTGGCTGGTCATGCAGAAGGCGGTGCGTGACGGCGACATGCGCCGCGAGGATGCGGGCGCCCGCAAATACCGCATCCGCCGGGACGAGCCCGCCCTCGATCCGTCGCAGCAGGAGGGCAGGGGCCTTCCGCCGCGTTTCCTCGAACTCGTCGGCCGGGCCGAAGCCCTGTTCGAACAGGTCTGCCGCCTTGACGAGGCGCTCTACCAGCCGCCGCGCGCCGCCTCGGCGCCAAATGCGGTGTCTGAACAGATTGCCGCCCTGCAGAAGGCCGCCGAAACCGGAGCCTTTGATCCGCTTATGGTCTGGCAGCGCAACAAATAGCCCGGACTTCAGAAGGCAGCGTAAGTGCGGAGGAAGGCGGTTGCCTGCTCTGCGCAGAAGCCTTCCTTGACCGGCGCGCGCGAGATGGTCAGCCGGTGGAAGAGCGGCCCGAGCAGCTGCTCCATCACATCATCCAGCTCGAAATCGCGCCGGATCACCCGTTTTGCCGCCAGTTCCGCCAGCAGCATCCGCATCGGCTGGCGAATGTCGCGCCCGACCCAGGCGCGCCAGGCTTCGCCCGCATCCTTGTCATCGGCCGCCGCCAGAAGCGCCACGCGCAGCACGGCGTGGCCGTGACCTGTGCGCGCCGCCGCCTCGATCGGAATGATCAGCGCCGTGATCCGTTCCTGCGGATCACGCCCGCCATCGGGCGCATCCGGGATGAGGGCGAGGGCGGCGTCCACGCACATCGCTCCGATCGAGGGCCACCAGCGATAGATTGTCTGTTTGGAGGCACTTGCGCGCTTGGCAACGGAATCGACACTGAAGCCGCGCCAGCCATTCTCGGCCATTTCGTCACGGGTCGCGTCCAGGATGGCCGACTTCGATGCTTCGCTGCGTGTCGGACCCTTGCGCGAGCGCGAAGGGGTGGCCGGGGTTTCGGTCGGCGTTGTCATTTTCCGGGTCTCCATCGAGGCACGCCTTGATAAACCGGATCTGCGCGGCAGGCGAGACTGAGCGTTCCGTGTTAGGCGCCAATTGTTTCGAATTCGCTTGCGTTGCAGCAGATTTTGGGCGATCCGCCCGTCCGGCAACCGGGAGACAGGCATGAAAACCATCGACGATATGATCGCTGGCTATCGGCGGTTCCGCGGCGGGATCTATTCCGAACAGGCCGAACTCTACCGTCAGCTGGGCGAGGGTCAGGATCCCGACATCATGCTGATCGGCTGTGCCGACAGCCGGGCCGAGCCCTCCGACATCTTCAACGCGGCGCCCGGCCAGATGTTCGTCGTGCGCAATGTGGCAAACCTTGTGCCCCCCTATCAGCCGAATGGCGGCCTGCATGGGGTTTCCGCGGCCCTCGAATTCGCGGTGAACATCCTGAAAGTGAAGATCATCGTCGTCATGGGCCATGGCGGCTGCGGCGGGGTGACAGCCTCGCTGACCAAGAATGACAGCCCGCTGATCGGCGAGTTCGTCGCCCCCTGGGTGCGCCTGCTCGACAAGGCGCGCGAGCGCGTGCTCGAGAGCAATCCGGTCAATCCGCAATTCGCGCTGGAACTGGAAGGCATCGAAACCTCGATCGAGAATCTGATGACCTTCCCCTTCGTGCGCGAAAAGGTCGAGGCCGGCACGCTGGAGCTGCACGGCGCCTGGTTCGCGATCAAGCATGGCGAGCTTCACTGGCGCAACGCCCGGACGGGGCGGTTCGAAATCGTCGCGCCCTGAAGCGCCACTGCCTCTTCCAACCCGCTCCGCTCGACGTTATATCTGGGCCCCGGTCCGGGGACGTAGCTCAGCTGGGAGAGCGCGGCGTTCGCAATGCCGAGGTCGGGAGTTCGATCCTCCTCGTCTCCACCATCCGAGCTTTGCGCCTACGGCGCTTCGCACGACGTCTCCAGCGGGGTGGCGAAGGCGCCCGGGTCTCAGCCCTTCTTCAGGTTTGCCGCTTCCCGCGCCACGGCCTCGCGGATCAGTTCGCGGGCGCGTTCGATGCTCTGCCAGCCATCAATGCGGGTCCACTTGCCCTTTTCGAGATCCTTGTAGTGCTCGAAGAAGTGCTGGATCTTGTCGCAGAGGATCTGCGGCAGGTCGTGATAGGTCGCGATCTTGTCGTAATAGGAGGTCAGCTTCGGGTGCGGCACGGCGAGGATTTTCTCGTCCTGGCCCTTGTCATCGGTCATCATCAGCACCCCCACGGGCCGCGCCCGCACGACCGAGCCCGGCACCAGCGGGCGGTTGCCAACGACCATCACGTCCACCGGGTCGCCGTCGAGGCTGAGCGTGTGAGGCACGAAGCCGTAATTACAGGGATAGCGCATCTCGGTGTAGAGGAAGCGGTCCACGAACATCGCGCCGGAGGCCTTGTCGATCTCATATTTGATCGCGTCCCCGCCGAGCGGCACCTCGATCAGCACATTGATGTCGTCAGGCGGATTCTCGCCGGCGCGGATTTTCGAGAGGTCCATGTGCGGTACGTCCTTCGCTGTGGGAGGGCAACAAAGCTGGGCGCTCCGATGAACTGACCTTGGCTTCAGGTCAAGGGCAGGGCGGTGCGTCCGATGCTGCCAGGCAAAGCAAGTCAAGGGCCAGCGGTTAGGCCTCTGGGGATTGAGCGGCGCGGGTTAACCCACGCGCCGCCCCTCGGCATCGAGGATCATGTCCCCGTCTTCCTTGTAGAGCGGTCCCGGCGGCAGGGTATCCAGCAAGTCCAGAACAAGCTCGCTCGGCCGGCACAGGCGCACGCCCTTCGGGCTGCACACGATCGGCCGGTTGACCAGCACGGGATGTTCCAGCATCGCGCTCAGGATCGCCTCATCGCTCACCTCCGGCGCCAGCAGGCCCAGCTCCTTGGCTGGCGATTTCGTCTCGCGCAGCGCACCTCGCGGGGTCAGCCCGGCGGCCGCAAACAGGCCGAGCAGCTGCCCCCGGCTCCAGCCCTCTTTCAGATACTCGATCACCACCGGCGTCTCCCCGCTCGCCTCGATGATGGCGAGCACATTGCGCGAGGTGCCGCAGTCCGGATTGTGATGGATGACGATCATGCCCCGGCATCCGCTTGCGATCTTCCGCGGATTGTCCCGGAAAGCGTCAGGGCGGCGGCGACCGTGTTGGAGATCGTGCCGAATTTAAGAATGTTCTTGTGCAGCAGCTCCAGGCGGCGCTCTGTCTCATCCGTCTCGACCAGGATGTCATACTCGATCGAAACCATCTTTGGCGGGGAATCCTGGCGCTGGCCGCGAAGGCTGATCTCAACACCTGTCATACGGAAATCAAGCATCGGTGTGACGCGCTCGATACCCTTCAGCATACAGGCGGCGACCGACGCCAGCAGCAGCTCTGCCGGATTGAAGGCATCGGGCCGGCCTTTCAGGTCGGTATCGAGCACGATCCGCGCTTCTTTGGTAATGGCTTCGGACCCGTGACTATCGATCCGGCGGGCAGAGACGTTGTATTCCAGCATGAGGCCTCCTTTCAGGCGGCAGGCTCGGTGCCCGGCACAAGGTATTCCGGCGCCTCGTCATCGGGCTTGCGCGCGAGTTCCTCGGGCGTGAGGCGGGCATAGACCTCGATCAGTGTGCCGTCTGGATCGGCGAGCCACAATTCGTGCAGCGGCGTGCCCTTCCAGGTCGTGCGCGGGGGTTTGCCCACAGGCGCGCCGAAGCTCACGGCGCGGAGATAGGCGTCGATCACCGCAGCCTTGTCGGCCACCTCGACCCCCAGATGGTAGAGCGTATCATGATGCAGCTCCTTGCCGTCCGCCACCATGATGACGAAGTTGAGGTTCAGGTCTGGCCGTATGAAGGTCGCATACCGGTGCGTCCATTCCTTCGGCCAGGTGTTTAGGAGCCAGGCATAGAAGCGGGCGCTTTCGGCCAGGTCGCGAACCCGGAGGCTGGCATGAAACTCCCTGCCCGGCGGCCCCTCGGGCACATCCAGCAGGCGCGCGAGAACCTCGATTCGGGCCCTGATCTGATCGCGCGCGGTACGGAAGCCGGCGATGTCATCGCCTGCCGCAGGGTCGGCAACCGGCCAATGCAGACGTTTCGTGGCGCCCGGCAGCCAGGGACACACCTCCTCGGCGCAGAGCGTGATGACATAGTCAAAGTCCTCCGCCTTCATCCCGTCCACGGATTTTGAGGTGTGGCCCGTGATGTCGATGCCGATCTCCGCCATCGCCTTGATGGCCAGGGGATTGGGCTTTGTTGGCGCTGACCCTGCGCTGGCAATGTCCGCCCGGTCCCCGAAATGGCGGCGGGCAAGGCCCTCGGCCATCTGGCTCCGGGCAGAGTTGGCCACGCACATGAACAGGATACGCATCAGTCACGCCCCTTCGCGCGGTCGCCGCGGATGGCCGTTTCCTCCAGCGGAAAGGCCCCCCGTGTCCGGTTGGCAAAGGCGACGAGGGACAGCATCACCGGCACTTCGACCAGCACGCCGACAACCGTTGCCAGCGCGGCGCCGGAATGCAGCCCGAACAGGCTGATCGCGACGGCCACCGCCAACTCGAAGAAGTTCGAGGTGCCGATCAGGGCGCAGGGCGCCGCCACCTTGTGGGGAACCTTCCAGGCCCAGGCCGCTGCATAGGCGATGGCGAAGATACCGTAGGACTGGATCAGGATCGGCACCGCGATCAGCGCGATCACCAGCGGCGAGGCGAGGATCGTCCCGCTCTGGAAGCCGAACAGCAGGACGACCGTCGCCAGAAGGCCGATCACGGACATCGGCTTGATCCGGGCCATGAAGTTGTCGACCGCAGGCAGTCCGCCCCGGCGCATCAACCAGCGGCGCATCGCAATGCCCGCGATCAGCGGGATCACAACATAGAGCAGCACCGACAGGATCAGCGTCTCCCACGGCACGAAGATATCCGTCACGCCGAGCAGCAGCGCGACGATCGGGGCGAAGGCAAACACCATGATCGCATCGTTCACGCTCACCTGTACGAGGGTGTAGCTCGGATCGCCCTTCGTCAGCTGCGACCAGACGAACACCATCGCCGTACAGGGCGCCGCCCCGAGCAGGATGAGGCCCGCGATGTAGCCTTCGGCATCCTCGGGCGGGATCAGGCCGGCGAACACATGGCGGAAGAACAACACACCCAGCAGCGCCATCGTGAACGGCTTGATCAGCCAGTTGACGACCAGCGTGATGATCAGGCCCTTCGGCTTGGAATTCACCTTCCGTAGGCTGTCAAAGTCGACGCCGATCATCATCGGCCAGACCATCGCCCAGATCAGGATGGCGACTGCAAAGTTGACGCTGGCATATTCCAGCGCCGCCAGCGCCTGAAAGGCGCCGGGCACCAGAAGGCCAAGGCCGATCCCTGCAAGAATGCAGAGACCGACCCAGACCGACAGATACTTCTCAAAGACCCCCATGACGTAATCAGCCGCAACAGGCGGTTGGTTTGGTCTCTGCCTTCGGGGCAGGGGCCGCCATGCCGGTCAGTGTCGAGGCCAGCCGGCCATCGGCGATCTCCGGCCCGCCGCCATACACGGCGCTTTCGCCGACGGTGTGGAACACTTCCCAGGGCACACCGGCCGGATCGTTCACCCAACTCTTCTCGGACTTGGCGTAACAGCAGGTCGTCGCGCCTTCTTCCAGAACCGGCGCATCGGCGCGCGACAGGCGCTCATATACTTCGGCCAGTTCCTCGCCCGTCTCCGCCTGGATGCCGAGATGTTCGACACCGGGCGCCGCCCCGCGCGCGCTGATCGCGAGATTCACCCGCGGATCGTCCAGCATCCATTTGGCATAGTCGTCCTTCAGCACACTCGGCTCGGCTGCAAACAGCGTGGAATAGAAATCGACCGACCGCTGAAGGTCCTCGACAGCAATGTGAACATGCAGGCGTTTCATGGGATGTCCTTTCTTCCCGGAATTCAGGTGCAGTTGCTTGACTGGGCCGCTTCCAGCACCGGCGCGCAGATTTCCGCGCGGCCCTGGCAGCAGTCTTCCATCATGAAGACGATCAGCCCGCTGATGGCGGCAAAATTGGCAGTGTAGATGATGGAACGGCCGGCCCGTTTGCCCTCGATCAGTCCGGCATTCGACAGGATGCTGAGCTGGGCCGAGAGCGTATTCGCGGGCACACCTAGCGCCGCGGCAATCTCCCCCGCCGGCAGCCCGTCGTGCCCGGCCTTCACCAGCAGGCGGAACAGGGCGAGCCGGTTTTCCTGGGCCAGCGCAGAGAGTTGGGCGAGGGCAGCTTTCGTTTCCATAATTCCAAGATAGTGGAAATATGGAAACCGTCAAGCCCTGAATTGAATCCGAGGTTTCGGAAAAGCCCGGCTCCGCTAGTATCAGCGCGGGTCGCAGGCGGGAGCAGAAGATGACAGGCGAGCGCTGGCAGCTTCTCTCGGCAGGTCTGATCGCGGCCATCCTCCTCGGCGTCCTGCACCACATGGCCCCCGGCAGCACCGCGCGCTTCTTCGGCGGGCTCCATCCGCTGCCGGTCGTCCTTGCCGTTACCGGCGCCGGCCTGCTCGGCCTGCGCCTCCTGCGCGCGCCGGGCGCCTGGCCCCTTGCCGGCAGCAGGCCGCGGCCCGCCATCCAGGCCAGAATCGCCCTCGCCTGCGCCCTGCCATTCTGCATCGCCGTGACGCTGGCAGACCTTGCCTTTCGCTTTCCGCCCGGCATCAGCCTCACCGGCTGGGCGGCCGCCGCCTTCTACCCCGCAATGGCGGTGGTCGCCGTCATCTGTTTCCACGTCCTGCCGGCTGCATTGATCGCCGGTCTGCGCCGCGCCCTGGCGCACAGGGCTGGCCAACCCATGCCCTGGCTACCGGCCGCGCTCGCCGCTGCCCTGGTCGAGCCCCTCTTCCAGATCAGCCATGCCGGGGGGTTTTCCGCCATCAGCGTCTTTACCTTCCTGCATGTGTTCGCATTCAACCTTCTCGCCCTCCATCTCTTGCGCGTGTGGGGCTTCCTGCCGTCATTGCTCATGCGGCTTGGCTATTATGCCTGGTGGCATCTGATCTGGGGCGCGTTGAGGCTCGACCTGCTTTTCGCCTAGCCCTTACGCCGCAGCCCGTAATTGAAGCTGACCGAAATGCGCGCCTCCTCCGTCGTGCCGGCCATCACCTCATGGCGCAGCCAGCTCTCCCAGAGCAGGCACTGGCCCCCGGAGGGCTGAATATAGACAAACCGGCGCGCCTCCTCCGGCGCATCTTCCGCCAGTTGCGGCGCCGCCATCATCAGGCCAAGGCGCGGGTCTTCGAAGCGGATACGTCCCGCGCCCTCCGGCACGGTCACATAATACGTCCCCGAGATCACGCTGCCCGGATGGATATGGCCGGAATGATGCCCGCCCTCGCCGAGAATGTTCACCCAGATCGCATCGAGGGAGAGGGTAAAGCCCGCCATGTCCCAGTGCTGCGCTTTCGCCAAAGCCGCCGCGGCCCTGTCCAGATGTCGCTTCAGCCCGGCAAATTCTGGAAACCGCGTCGGCAGGTCGTCCAGCGAGGCATAGGAGGTATAGCCCGGATACCCCTCCGCCTCGCACCAGGCATTGCCGGCCGCGTCTTCCGCTTCCATCAGCCAGGCGCAGCGCTCCAGCCCTTCGCGCAGGGCCTCGTCGCCGAGGCTCAGCTCCTCGATCCGGGTCGCAAACAACAGGCGCATGGGCAGGGGGCTCCTTGAGGCCCCCCGCGCTTACAGAGACTTTGCCAGCGCTTCAAGCTGATCCGCCGCCATGCCCCAGCCCTCATGGAAGCCCATCGCCTCATGCTCCTTCAGCGTATCCTCGCTCCAGTGCATGGCGCGGGCGGTGTAATGCGTGCGGCCCGCCCCGGCATCCGCAAGCAGTGTTTCGGCCACCATGAACGGCCGCGCCGATGGCACCCAGCCGGGATGGAACGCATCGGTCGTCACGATCCGCTTCATCGGCACAACCTCGAGATAGACGCCGAGATTCTCGAACCGCTCCCCTTCCGGCCCGTGCATCACAAAGAAGCTCTCCCCGCCGGGCCGCAGGTCCATCCGCACATCGCTCACATACCAGGGCTTCGGGCAAAACCACTGCTCCAGCAGTTTCGGCTCGGTCCAGCAGCGCCAGACTTTGGCCACAGGCGCCTCAAGGGTGCGCTCCAGGGTCAGGACGTGTTCCGGCCCGGGCCGGGTCAAAAGGTCAGTCATGGATCGTCTCCTCTAGGCATAGCTTCCGGTCCGCAGCGGTCCGGCAGGGGTAAAAGTGTGTATCATCAGGCCCGTCTTGCCCGTCCGGGTGCGGACCAGCTTCAGCTCTCTCGGCGGCGTGCCGTCCGGGAAGATGCGCTTTCCGGTTCCGATCAGCACCGGCACGACGATCAGCACGACCTCATCGGCCAGCCCATGTTCCAGCAGCACGGCAGCAAGGCTCGAGCTTCCCCAGACAACCAGGTCCGGCCCGTCTTGCTCCCGGATGCGCCGGATCCCTTCCGCAATGTCCGTTCCCAGACTTTCTGCCGGCCCCCAGCCAAGGCTCTCCGGCCGATGCGTCGCCACATACTTTACCGCGCCATTGAACTTGGTGGCGATCGGGCTCTCCCCGGCCTGCGGCCAGTAGCCCGCCCAGATGTCGTAGGTCCGGCGCCCCAGCAGAAGGTCGAAGTCGGCCGCATGCGCCGTCTCAACCGCCTCATCGAGGATCGGATCGTCAAACGGCGCCGCCCAGCCGCCATACGGAAAGCCCGCATCGCTGTCTTCGCCCGGCCCGCCCGGCGCCTGGATGACGCCGTCGAGCGAGATGTATTCGAGGATTGTGATCTTACGCATTCGGCTCATTCTCCCCGTCCGCTTCAAGCATCAGGCGCACATAGCGTTTCAGATGGTCGAGGCTCTCCTGCGCGACGCCCGCGTCCCCGCTCGCCTTGGCGAGAATGAACGCGCCCTGCGTCACGGCCACGATGTGCAGCGCCAGGCTCCGCGCGCTCCAGTCGCCGGAAATCCCGCGCGCCTGCATGGCCGCCTCGATGTCGGCCACCAGCGTTTCGCCGTGCCCCGCCATGCTCTCCCAGGTCGCAGCCGCCACCGCCGGGCTCGTCGCCCAGGCTTCCTGCGCCATCGTCCCGGCGAAGCAGGTAAACTCCGCAATCTCGCCGTCCATCATCTCCCGGCGCATTTCGATATAGGCGAGCAGCCGGTCCACCGGGTCGGCCGGCTGATGATAGGGCGCGGTCTCGAAAAACGCCCCCGTCGTCTCCGACCAGTGGCGCGCCGCGGCCACCGCGAGGTCTTCCTTGCTCTTGAAATGATGGAAGAACGCCCCCTTCGACACCCCCGCCGCCGCGCAGATCTCATCCACGCTGGTCGCGGCCAGCCCCTTGCGCCGGACCAGGCCGAAAGCCGCCTCCATCAGATTGTCGCGTGTCCTGGGGCTCGCCGTACGGGCCATGGGTTTGTGTCTCCTTGACCCAAGCCATACCAACTAGTTGGTATGTTTGTCAATCGCGAAGGGCCCGGCATATCCGTTGGAGTTTTCCCCCGGCTGTTGGAGGAACCGTTGGAGTTTTTCCGCGCCGCGTGCCCCCCAAAGAAAAAGCCCGCCGCGGAGGTCCGGGCGGGCTCTTTCGGCAGAGGGAAGGGGCCTTATTCCGGCTTGCGGAATTTCAGCGTCATCCGGTCGCTCTCGCCGATGGCCTTGTATTTCTCGGCGTCGAAGCCTTCGATGGTCGCCCCGTCGAGGCCGGAGGTCCGGCTGTTGGGCGGCAGGGTCCAGACGCCGAAGGGGTGGTCAGCGGTGTCGGCCGGGTTGGCGTTGATCTCGCTCGACGCCACGAATTCGAAGCCTGCGGCCACGGCGAGGCCTTTGACGAAGTCCTCATGCACATAGCCGCTGGTCGCGGTCGGGTCCTGTGTGGCGGTCGAGGGCAGGCGGTGCTCCACCACGCCGAGTACGCCGCCGGGCTTCAGCGCCGCATAGGCGTCGCGGAAGAATTTCTCGGTATAGCCGCCCGCCATCCAGTTATGGACATTGCGGAAGGTCAGCACCGCGTCGGCCGTGCCGGCCTCGGTCAGCGGGCCGGAGACTGCCGAAAAGGCCGAATATTCGATCGTGCCGAAGCGCGGATCGGAATAGCTCTGCTTGAATTCGTTGATCCGCTGCTCCACCGCCGCGCGCCGTTCGGGGTCTTCCACCGAGGCGGCATCGAAGCCGGCCGCAACCAGCGTGCCGCCGCCGGAGGCCAGCCAGGGTGCGAGGATTTTCGTGTACCAGCCGCCACCCGGCCAGATCTCGACGACCTTGTCGCCGGGCGCAATCTCAAAGAATTCAAGGGTCTGGACCGGGTTTCGCCAGCGGTCGCGGGCCTTTTCCTCGTCCGAGCGAAGGTCAGAGTTGACCACATCCTGAAGTGTCAGGGCGGGGGCGGTGTCGGCGCCGGCGGTTTCCGTGCCCGCATCGGCCGGGGCAGGCGCCGGCGCGGATTCAGGTGAACAGGCGGCCAGTAACAGCGCGGAAGCAGCAGCAAACAGTAGATTTTTCATCAGGCGTCTCCATCCCAAGGCTCTTGATCGCCCCATTAAGCCTCCCAAATAGGTTTTGTCACGGTGCCGCCAAGCGGGCCGGGGCCGGAATGAGGTGCCAGCGCCTTTGGGCTGGGGTTCGCCGCCTTCCGAAAACTCCAACCGCAGTTGCTTTTGAAAGGACTGTCCAATGAGCAATATCGACCTCACCCCCCTCTATCGCACCATGGTCGGTTTCGACCGTATGGCCAGCATGATCGATCAGGCCTCCCGCCTTGACGGCACGCAGGGCTATCCCCCGTATAATATCGAACGCGTCGACGAAAACGCCTTCGCCATCGAGATCGCGGTCGCCGGTTTCACCGAAGCTGACCTCGATATCGAGACCAAGGAAGGCCTGCTGACGGTCGCCGGCAAGAAGTCGGAATCCGAAAATGGCGATGGCCGCAATTTCCTCCATCGCGGCATCGCCCAGCGCAGCTTCATCCGCCGCTTCCAGCTCGCCGATCACGTTCTCGTGACCGGGGCGAGCCTCGAGCATGGCGTCCTGCGCATCGATCTGATCCGTGAGATTCCGGAAGAAAAGAAATCCCGCAAGATCGAGATTGGCAGCGCCGCGCCGGAAAAAGGCCCGAAACTGATCGGCAAGAAGACCGCTAGCGGCAACGCCGCCTGACGCTGGACTAAACTAAGCCCTTGAAATCATCGGCCCTCGCAGCTCAGGCTGCGGGGGCTTTCTGTTTCGCGAAATACTGGGCCGCGCCCGCCTCAGCCAGGAATCCGGCAAGGCCCGGCGCCTCGCCTGCGGCGATCACCTTGTCGCGCAACCGCTGGAAACTGCGGCCCGCATAGCTCTGCGTCGCCTGCTCGAACAGGCCATCGTCGAGCGTCACCGAAAAGCGTTTCTTCGCCCGCGAGGCGCTCGCCGCATTGGCGTTCGCCCAGGGCAGATAGGTGCGCGAAGCCTCCCCGTCGAACAGCGGCAGGAGCGTGGCTTTCAGCACCTCGAGGCTCGCATACGGCCCACCCGCCTTCGCATCGTCCATATGTTCGCACCAGGCGACAACAAAGGGCGTCCGGTCGGTCAGCCAGGCGGCCGGCGTCGGATCGGTCAGCATCTGCTGGAACTGCGCGGCCAGCGCAAAATCCGCCGCCGACGGATGACCGCCGAAAACGAACAGATGCTCCTTAAGGTGTGTGTTGAGACGCAGCGCGAACCGGCGATACGAGGTTTCCAGCGTCTCGGCATTCTCCGGCTCTGCGCCGACCAGCGGCAGGCGCGCCATCATCCGCTGGCCGATCTGCTTGGCCGCGGCTTTGTAAGCACGCGGGCGCTTGCCGCCATTCAGTTGCACCAGCACCCGGATCGAGGCGGCGTCCCGGTCGGGCATCTGGCCCCAGCGTTGCTGGAACATTGCCTTGTTGAGCCATTCGTCCGCATAATCCTCAAGGATCAGCGAGATCACCGCCAGCGCCGGATCGTCCGGCTGGGCGGCGGGTTCGGGATGATCGCGCTCAAGGAAGGCGAGGATCTGCGTCGAATCCTGGCTGGCCTTGCCCTCAGGCGAAATCAGCAGCGGCACCGTCGGCGTCTTCGCATGCTGGCGAAACTCCGCTTCATTTGCAGCCGAGCGCGCCACCCATTCAAAGTCGAGCCCCTTGTATCGCAGGGCCGAGCGCACCTTGAGGGAGTAGGGCGAAGTATCGGCGCCGAAGAGTCTGTAGCCAGCCATCAGATCGGTCTCTTGGGAAACATGGCGTCTGTCTAGGCAGTTCACCCCCGGCTGCCAAGCAGAGTTTGCCGCGCGCACTGTTCCCAGTTATGCGCTGTTGCAACAGGGCGGCGGCGTCAGGAGGGCGAAATGCGGGTGATGCATGTGATGGCAGGGGCCGCTGAGGGCGGCGCCGAGAACATCATGCTGGAGTCGGTTCTCGCCCTTGCCGAGGCTGGCCATGACCAGCATGTCGTGACCCGGCCGGACAATCAGTTCCGCATCGCGAAGTTCCGGGATGCCGGCATCGGTGTCGATACGGCGAGCTTCAACAATGCCTGGCCGTTTCCGACGCGCAGCGCCCTGAACCGCGCGATCAGCGCTTTCAGGCCCGATGTGATCGAATACTGGATGGGCCGGGCCGGCCAGTTCGCGCCGGCCGCCTATAACAACCGGTCAATCGGCTGGTATGGCGGGTATTACAAGCTGGCCCGCTTCCGGAACTGCGAATGGCATGTCGGCCTGACCATCGATCTTCTGCGCCATATCCGTGAGCAGGGCGTTGCCGAAAACCGCTCCGCGATCATTCATACCTATGCGGATTTCACGGGGTCGGCGCCCGCTGACCGGGCAGCGCTGGACACGCCGGCGGATGCGCCGGTTGCCCTGGCGCTTGCCCGTCTGCACGAGAAGAAGGGTCTCGACACCCTGCTTGACGCGGCCGCAAAAGTGCCGGGACTTTATGTCTGGATCGCGGGTGAGGGGCCGTTGGAGGCGGACCTCAAGGCACATTGCGCCCGCCTCGGTCTCGGCGACCGGGTGCGGTTTCTCGGCTGGCGGAATGATCGCGGCGCGCTGCTCGAAGCCTGTGATGTGGTGGCGTTTCCGTCACGCTATGAGCCCTTCGGCACCGTCACGGTTGATGCCTGGGCGGCCTCCCGCCCACTGGTTGCGGCCGATGCGGCCGGACCGGCAGCCTATGTGAAGGACGGCGTCAATGGCCTCCTCATTCCGAAGAATGATGTCGATGCCCTGGCAAACGCCCTGTCGCGCGTAATAAAGGACAAGACGCTGGCAGCGCAGCTCGTCGCGGGCGGGCGGGCAAGCTATGAGGCGCAGTTCACAAAGGCGGCTTTCCAGCGCGATTCGCTCGCCTTCTATCAGCGTATTCTCGCCCATGCCGGCCCATTCGGGGGCTGATCAGTCTGCGGCTGATCTGAAGAACCACTCATAAAGGCGCGCGGCGCGGCCGACGCCGGTCCCGATCTCCACCAGGACGCCCGCCTCTCGCAGGATGCGGATACCGTCCCGCGCGGTCGGGTGCGGATCTTCGATGGCCACCACAACCCGCGCAATGCCGGCATCCACAAGCCTCATCGAGCAGGACGCCGCACCCGTCGAGCGTTCCCGGCAAGGCTCCAGCGTGACATAGGCCGTGCCGCCCTTTGCGCGACCTGCAGCTTCATCCAGCGCAATCTCTTCCGCATGCGGCCGCCCGCCAGCGCCGGTTACGCCGGCGCCCACGATATGGCCGTCCGCATCCAGAAGAATACAGCCCACGGATGGATTCTTCCCTGTCAGGCCCTGGTTGAGCCGGGCGAGCGCGAGGGCCCGGCCCATCATGCGGCGGTCCCGGCGCCGGCTCATGGCAGGGCCGGCAGCTTCTGCGCGCGTGCCTCATCCAGATAGCGTACTGAACCCGGCTTCAGGCCAGCATCGAGTTCAATGAGAAGAGGATTGCCGGTCGGAATCTCGACCCCGGTGATGGCGTCATCCGGCACCCTGAACAGGTGTTTCACAAGCGCGCGCAGCGAGTTGCCGTGCGCCGCGATCAGCGTGTCCTTGCCGGCAATCAGTTCCGGCGCGATCCGCTGCTCCCAATAGGGCAGCACCCGCTCCAGCGTCGACTTCAGGCTTTCCGTGTCCGGAATGTCGATCCCGCGATAGCGCGGGTCGGCGGAAAGGTCATAGGTGCTGCCGACTTCCAGCGGCGGGGGCGGGATGTCATAGCTGCGCCGCCAGACATGCACCTGCTCCTCGCCATGCCGGGCGGCGGTCTCTGCCTTGTCGAGGCCGGTCAGGCCGCCATAATGGCGCTCATTCAGGCGCCAGTCCTTTTCGATCGGCAGCCAGACGCGCTGCATTTCGGTGAGGGCGAGCCACATCGTACGGATCGCGCGGGTCTGGACGCTGGTGAACCCGGCCCGGAAATCGGCATCGAGGGCAGCCAGCATCTGTCCCGCCTTGCGGGCCTCGGCCTCGCCCTTCTCCGTGAGGTCCGCGTCCCACCAGCCGGTAAAGCGGTTCTCGAGGTTCCAGGCCGACTGGCCATGCCGGATCAGGGCGAGCTTGGTCATGATAGTCCTCGGTCAGTGGGTTTGCGGCTCTCTTCCCCGCAAACTCCCGGAAATTCAAGCGTTCATCACGCGGATCAGCTCTGCAAAGGCGAGCACGACATGATAGCCGGTTGAAGCGGGCACATGCGGCGTGAGCACTGACCCGTCGGCGGCAAAATGGTCCACCCAGCCGCCATCCTCGGTCAGGAACTCGTCCATCAGAATGTCGAAGCTGCGGCAGGCAGCGGCCGCGAAGCGCTCGTCCCGGCGGTGTTCGAACATGGCGAGATGCGCTTTCAGCGCTTCTGTCTGGCACCAGGTGCGTCGCGCGGCATTGATCGGCGCGCCGCCCCGCGCCGCTTCGAGGATCGTGCGGCCCTCGATGTCGAGCGTCGAGAGCGAATAGGTGTAGAGGCGCTGCGCGGCGTCCGGCACCGGCTGGCCCGCCGCCCGCGCCCAGGCATGCAGCAGCCAGACCCATTCGAACTGATGCCCCGGCTCGACAATCCGGGCATCATTGCCGGCGGGCATCGACCAGTCCTGTGCAAACCGTTCGCCGACCAGCCCGTTTTCGCCGGCCGTCAGCCGGGTCTCGAACAGGGACACGATCTCGGCCGCGCGGGCGAGGTGGCCGCCTCCAGGCTGCGCCGCGTGGAGGGACAGGCAGGCTTCCAGCAGGTGCATGTGCGGGTTCTGCTGGCGGACCACCGGAGCCGGCAGCGCTTCGGCATAGCCGCCATGGACCGTGTCGCGGGCATGCTGGTCGAGGGCGGCGAGCATGCCATTGGCGGCCGCAAGCGCCGCCGCCTCCGGCCCCGGCCCGCGGGCGGCCTCTGCGAGCGCGAACAGGGTGAAGGCGGTGTCGTAGAGGTCCGGCGTAGGATCGCTCAGCCCGCGGCCGTCGGCATGCAGGGCCCGCCCCGAAAGCCCCTGCGGCCCGAGCCCCGGCCCGGTCAGCGTGGCGACACCGGCCGTCACCAGTTTGGCGGAGGTCTCCCGCTTCCAGCCGAGCCGCCAGGCTTCCGCAAACACATAGGTCTGGCGGGCCTGAACGCGAACCCGCGTCGTCTCCATTGGTATTTCGTCCAGATCGAGCGTCAGGGTTTCGGGAAAGAGACCCTCCGGCGTCACGCCATGGTCGGCCCATAGCGGGAAACAGCTGTCAACAAGCCAGCCGCGCGCTTCGCGGGCGCGTCTCTGAAGCGCTGCTACCGACATTTCCTTGAGCTCTCTCCGGATTTTCCCGCTGCTGATGGCTCGCCAATATGGCCGTCCCCCTGCTAACAGGAGCCTTGAGGATTGGCCAGCGTCTGAGGCGCGCCCAGGGAGACCCGGCAGGCAGCGATGCGCGACAAGTTATTCTTTCCCCTTGCGGCGCTGCTTGTCGCCATCATGGTGGCGGTGGCGGTCCAGCCCGGAATTGGCCGGCTGCCGACCGGAGCGGTGGCCGGTGACGGGCTGAACTATGGCCGCATCACCATCGACGGCGCGTATCTCAACAAGGTGGTTGCCGGCGGAGACGCCGTCACGCGGCTGGTGCGCGATGGCCAGACCTATCTGCTGTATATCGAGGCAGGCGCCGGCGCCCTGTCCGACTCGCCGGAACTCGGCCCGCATTTCCGGCTGGCCGCCGATATCGAGCTGCAATTCTCCGGGCGCCGGATCAGGGTCACTGCGCGTGCGCGCCCGGCCGATGCGCGCGGCGCCGAACAGGTGCAGTTGAACTATTCGGCCGGCCGGGTAGGCGAATCTGGCTGGCAGGTCTTTGACCTTCAGCCGGGCTTCACCGATGTCAGCTTCGAATATGATGTTCCCGCGCTGCAGGGTGAGCAGGGCGTCGATTATTTCGCCATCCGCCCTGTCGTGCCCGACAAGACACGCGGGCTGGTGGTCGAGCGCATTGTCTTCGAGCGCCTGGATTGACCCCCGGCGCACAGGCATTATGAATCGTCGATAATCAATATGAGCCGGTGCCCGCGCTGGCGCCGAAGGACAAATCATCTGATCTGGAGACGATATGCGAACATTCGCCGTGTCGCTGAGCGCCCTGTTATTTGCAGCCTGTGCATCAGGCCCGGAACCGGAGTTGAACTTGACTGTTGTTGACCCATCAGCGCCCGCTGCCTTCGATGAAACGGCCCATCTGTGGCTGGAGGATGTCGAGGGGGAGGCGGCGCTCGCCTGGGTCACCGCGCAGAACAAGCGCACGCTTGCCGAGCTGGAGGCCGACCCGCGCTATGCCGGACTTGAAGCGTCCGCACTGGAGATCCTGAACTCCGCCGAACGTATTCCCGAAGGCGCGGTCCGGGACGGCCATGTCTACAATTTCTGGCAGGACGCGACGAATGTCCGGGGCCTCTGGCGGCGCACCCCGCTTGAAAGCTATGCGACCGAGGCGCCGGTCTGGGAAACGCTGCTCGACATCGACAGGCTCGCTGCCGACGAAAACGCAAACTGGGTCTACAAAGGCTCCAGCTGCTTCCGGCCAGAGGCGGGTGAGGCGAGGCGCTGCCTGATCTCGCTTTCGGATGGCGGCAAGGATGCGGTGGTGAACCGGGAGTTCGACACGGTCACGAAATCCTTCGTAGAGGGCGGTTTTGAGACGCCGGAAGCCAAGCAGACCGCCGTCTGGGCCGGTCCGGATACGCTTCTGATCGCGACGGACTGGGGTGAGGGCACGCTGACCGAGTCCGGGTATCCTTTCATCGTCAAACGCTGGCAGCGTGGCTCGCCGCTTTCGGAAGCCGAGGAAATCTTCCGCGGCCGGCCGACGGATGTCGGTGTCTGGCCCTGGACACAGCGCCTCGACGATGGCCGCATCCTTCAGGGCGCGTCGAAGGCGGAGACCTTTTTCACGGCCCGCTATTTCTGGTTCCCGGAAGACGGGTCGGAGGCCGTGGAGATGCCGCTGCCGCTGAGATTTAACGCCAGAGGCGTCTATAACGGACAATTCCTCCTGACACTGAACGAGGCCTGGTCGCCTGACGGACAGGAAACATTCCGGGCCGGCGACCTCGTGGCGTTCGAACTCGAGGCGCTGCTTCAGTCGCGGGCGGTGCCGCCGATCAGCCTCGTCTTCCGGCCCGGCGAGACCCAGTCCATCGAAGCCGTCGGAATTTCCAGGGGTGCCGTGCTGCTCGCGCTCACCGACAATGTCACCGGACGCCTGCTCAGTCTCGATCATGCGCCCGGCACTGGCTGGAGCGCGACGCCTGTTGCGCTGCCGGGCCAGGGCCAGGTCGGCATTGCATTTGCCGACAGCCGGGAGACAGCCGTCTTTCTGCGCTACCAGGATTTCCTGACGCCGGTTTCGCTCCTGGATTTTGATACCGCCAGCGGCCAAACGAGCCCGCTCAAGAGCCTGCCGCCCAAGTTCGATACCGAGGGGCTCATCGCCGAGCAGTTCTTCGCTGTCTCGAAGGATGGCACGCGGGTGCCCTACTTCCTCGTCCGCCGGGAAGACATTCCCTTCGACGGGACAACCCCGACACTGCTCTACGGCTATGGCGGCTTTCAGGTCAGCTATGGCCCGTCCTACAGCGCCGTGCTTGGCCGCAACTGGCTGGAACAGGGCGGGGCCTATGCCCTCGCCAATATCCGTGGCGGCGGTGAGTTCGGCCCCGCCTGGCACCAGGCCGGGCTGAAACAGAACCGTCAGCGCATCTATGATGACTTCATCGCCGTGGGCGAAGATCTCGTCGCGCGCGGCGTCACGGCGCCCCGGCACCTCGGCATCATGGGCGGCTCGAATGGCGGGCTGCTGATGGGGGTGATGCTGAACCAGCGTCCGGATCTCTGGAATGCGGTCGTCGTGCAGGTGCCGCTGCTCGACATGCTGCGCTACCACCTGCTGCTGGCGGGTGCCTCTTGGGTCGATGAGTATGGCTCACCGGAAGTGCCGGACGAGCGGGCCTTCCTCGAGACGATCTCGCCCTATCACAACTTCGATGCCACGAAGCCCTATCCGGCGCCCTTCTTTGTCACCTCGACGAAGGATGACCGGGTCCATCCGGGCCATGCGCGGAAACTGGCAAAGCGCTTCGAGGAGGCGGGCCTGCCCTTCTATTATTTCGAGAACATGGACGGCGGCCATGCGGCTGCGGCGGACCAGACCGCACGGGCGAAACGCTCCGCCCTCGAATATACCTATCTGGCGCGGCAGCTCTTTCCGGAGCCGGCCGCAGACCAGCGCTGATTGAGTGAGGGGCAGGGCCGGAGCAATCCGGCCCTGTTTCTTTTGCCGGTGCACCCCGTATGTGGCATAAGGATCACATGACGCTGGATGAACCGGGACTGGCGGAAGCAGGCGTGCGGCTCGATCTCCTGAACGAGCGCCACAGGTCCATGATCGCCGAATCCGGCGCAGCCGAGGCAATGTGGAACTGGATGCCGGTCATGCCTGAGGGCACCAATTTCCATGCCTATTTCGACTTCATCCTCGCCGAAGGGCGGGCCGGACGGATGGTGCCCTTCTGCATCATCCGAGAGGCTGATGGCGCATTCGGCGGGGTGATCACCTACATGAACATTTTCCGCACCCACCGGCGGCTCCGGATTGGCTATCGCTGGCATCCGGAGCCGATGCGCGGCGGCCTCGTCTCGGCAGCGACATCGCTCGCCATGATCCGACGGGCGCAGGAATGCCGCTTCCAGCGACTGGAATTCCTCGTCAATGTCGCCAACAAGGAGGCGACGGCTGCGGTTGAACGCTTCGGCGCCGTGCATGAAGGCGTCCTGCGCCGCTTCCAGCGCACGGCCAACGGCCTTTGGGCCGATGTGGCCGTCTATTCCCTGATCGGCACGGAAATCGACCGGACCATCGACAGCCTCGCCGGTCACGTCCGGGCCCTGCAGTCAGCCGAGGCTTGACCTGTGGAAAGCTGCGTGCTTTAGGCCCGGCAAATCTCGCGCAATCCAGAAGCGCGCCCTGACCGGCACAAGTCCCTATATCAGAGGGACGGGAGGCCAGCGGGGCCCCCCGCCCGGCGACGTCTCGCTCAGCGGGGCTTTCGTGTATTGCGCGCGGAGAAGGAGTGAAGCGGCATGTTCGACGCCCTCAGCGAACGCCTTGGCAGTATATTCGACGGCCTGACCGGCCGTGGTGCGCTGTCTGACAAGGACGTGAGCGAGGCGCTGCGCGAGATCCGCGTGGCTCTGCTCGAGGCGGATGTGGCCTTGCCGGTGGTCAAGGACTTTATCGAAAAAGTGAAGACCCGCGCCGTTGGCGAAGAGGTCATCCGCTCGGTCAGGCCGGGCCAGCAGGTGGTCAAGATCGTCTATGACGCGCTGGTCGATATGTTGGGCGCCCATGAGTCAGAAAGCCATCTTCGCGTCGATACGCCCCCGGCCGTCGTGATGATGGCGGGCCTTCAGGGCTCGGGCAAGACGACGACCACCGGCAAGATCGCCAAACGCCTTGCCGATCGCGGCAAGAAGAAGGTGCTCCTCGCTTCGCTCGACGTGCGCCGTCCGGCCGCGATGGAACAGCTCGCGATCCTTGCGGGGCAGGCGGGCGAGACCGTCAGCTCCCTGCCGATCATCCCCGGCCAGCTTCCCGCAGACATTGCCCGCCGGGCGCTGCAGGCCGCCAAGATCGGCGGGTATGATGTTCTCTTCCTCGACACGGCCGGGCGCACCTCGATCGACGAGCAGATGATGAGCGAGGCGGCCGAGATCGCCTCGATTGCCAATCCGTCGGAAGTCCTGCTCGTCGCCGACGCGCTCACTGGTCAGGACGCGGTGGAAACTGCCCGCCGGTTCCATGAGCGCCTGCCGCTGACCGGCCTTGTCCTGACACGGATGGACGGCGACGGGCGCGGCGGCGCGGCGCTCTCGATGCGCGCGGTCACCGGCCTGCCGATCAAATTCCTCGGCGTCGGTGAAAAGCTGGACGGGCTTGATGCGTTTGATGCCAAGCGTGTTGCCGGCCGCATCCTGGGGCAGGGCGACATTGTCAGCCTCGTCGAAAAGGCCGCTGAACAGTTCGACGCCGAGAAGGCCGAACGCATGGCGGCCAAGATGCGCAAGGGCGAGTTCGACCTCGAAGACCTTGCCGAACAGTTGCGCCAGATGCAGCGCATGGGGGGGCTCGGCGGCATCATGGGCATGATGCCGGGCGTGCGCAAAGCCAAGGAAGCGATGGCGAATGCGAATGTCGATGACCGTATCCTGAAACGTCAGGAGGCGATCATTTCCTCGATGACGCGCGAAGAGCGCCGCAAGCCGGCCCTTCTCAATGCCTCGCGCCGCAAGCGCATCGCCGCCGGCGCGGGGGTCGAGGTCTCCGACGTCAACAAGGTGCTGAAGATGCACCAGCAGATGGCGACGATGATGAAGAAGATGCGCACCAAGGGCGGGATGAAGAACCTGCTCGGCATGGCCCAGTCGGCTGGCATCTCGCAGGCCGATCTGGCGAAGATGGGCGGCGCCGCGCTGCCACCGGGCGGCCTGCCCGGCCTCAGTGGCAACGGCCTGCCGGGGCTTGGCGGCGGCACGCTTCCCGGCCTGCCCGGAGGGGACAAGAAGAAATGATATGGCCCTGTGTTCCTGCGAGTGAGATTGATTGGTCGGCTACAGCCGCCATAACGAGTGCCTTTATTGCTCTTGGCGCTCTTTGTTGGAACGTTTGGTGGTCCACTCAACAGTCACGCAAAACAATAGGCCAAAAGTTGGCTCAGATAGAGTCACAGTGGATCGAGTCCTTCCGAGAGCAGGTTTCTATCGTTTCGAATTCTGGGAACTTGCTCAACTTGGCGAAATCCGGTCCTTGGGATGAGCGCGCTCAGATGCTTCAAAAGGAAACCCTCTTTTGCATGGGTAAACTGGACTTGATGTTTGCCGGATATGAGCACCCGTCCGTGACTAGTTTCATGGACGCGCTCTTCGCATTTCGGGAGGGGATAAAAAGCAATGCTGAAGGAGGGGCCGTTAACCTTGGCCCTCTCAACACATTGATGCGAGCGCAGGCTAACAAAGTTATGGCCGCGAAATCGGACCGCATTCGAGAACTGTTGATGGGAAAACTATAAGTGACCAATCCCGACCAGACCCTCGCCCTGTTCCAGCTCAACCAGCTGCGCGGTTCCATCGACAATCTCGATGCGATCCTCATCCATACGCTGGCCGAACGGTTCAAGCTGACCCAGGAGGTCGGCAAGCTGAAGGCGCTGCACAATATGCCGCCTGCGGACAAATCGCGCGAAGCCCAGCAGATCGAGCGCCTTCGCCAGCTCGCCCGGGAGTCCGGTCTCGATCCGGCCTTTGCCGAGAAATTCCTCAATTTCATCGTGGCGGAAGTCATCCGCCATCATGAGCAGATCCGAGGCCGCGAGGCCGAGTAACCTATCCCCGAGAGACAAGACTTACAGGAGAATCCAAGATGTCACTCAAAATCCGGCTCGCCCGTGGCGGGTCCAAGAAACGCCCTTTCTATTCGATCGTCGTTGCCGACGCCCGCGCGCCGCGCGACGGCCGCTTCATCGAGAAGATCGGCACCTATGATCCGCGCCTTGCCAAGGATTCCGGCGACCGCGTGAAGGTCGATGCCGCCAAGGCTGCCGACTGGATCAAGAAAGGCGCCCAGCCGACCGACCGTGTCGCGCGCTTCCTCTCCAAGGTCGAAGTCGACGGCAAGCCGGTCGCGACCTGGACCGCCAGCAACAATCCGAAGAAGGGCGAGCCCGGCAAGAAAGCCCAGGATCGTGCGAAAGAGCGTGCCGACAAGGCCGCTGCTGCAAAGGCAGCTGCCGAGGAAGCGGCTGCCGCCCCGGCTGAGGCGCCCAGCGAAAGCTGATCCCGCGCTGAGACCGTCTCCTGAGAAGACCGGCGTGCCATGCGGGGCGCCGGTCTTTCCTTGTCCGGATCCTGCTGCCTGAACAGCGGCCAACGCCCGAATGACACATCGTTCAGATATGCCATGCGAGGAATGCGCGCAGGATAGAAGGAGTAGTTTCATGCTCACCCACGCAAAACCCCGGCGCTTTGCCCGCCTGTTTCTGGCAGCCAGCCTGATCCTGACCGCGGCCGCTCCCGCGGCGCTCGCCCAGCGCGGCGGCGGGGGAGGGACACCCTCCGGCCCGCCGAGCATCGTTCTCTATTCGGAGACGAACCTGCGCGGCCAGTCGGTGGAACTCACGGCCGATCAGCCGAACTTCAACGTCATCCGCTTCAATGACCGGGCCCGCAGTGTTGAAGTGCGCGGCGGCGTCTGGCTCATCTGCGAGGACGGCAATTATCGCGGGCGCTGTGAATACATTGACCGCACCGTGCGCAATCTTGGCGAACTGAATCTCTCCGGCAGCCTCTCTTCGGCAAAGATTGCCCCGTACGAGAAGGGCCCGCGCAGCTATGACATTGCTTTCTTTGCCGACGGCAATTTCGGCGGGCCGTTCCTTGGCTTCAATGAGGGCGAGGCGAATTTCTCCAAATTCCGGTTCAACGACACGGCCAGTTCGATCATGGTCAATCGCGGTACCTGGCTCGTCTGTGAGCATGCGGACTATCGCGGCCAGTGCGAACTGCTGGATACCTCGATCAGCGATCTGCGCAGCATCGGGCTGAATGACAAGATCACCTCCTTCCGCCGCTATGACATACGCCGCGAAGGCCCCTGGCGCCGGCCGGTGACCCCGATCCCCGGCGGTCCGGGCCGTGATACGCGCGGCGGTTTTGAGGGCGAGCAGTCAGTCTTTTTCCCGGCGCCGACGGTCAATGGCCGCCGGATCAATGACGGCGCCGGCGTTGCCACTCGCTTCTGTCAGGACAAGGGCTTCCGCGAGGCGGTTTATAAAGCACCGGGCCCTATTCTCTCGGACGTCTTATGCCGCTAATGGGCGGCGGATGAGTGATACGAAACAAGACAGGCTGATACCCATGGGCGTCCTGAAGGGCGCCCATGGCGTTCGCGGCGAGGTCCGGGTGAAGAGCCTGACCGCCGATCCGGGCGCCCTGTTCACCTATGGCCCGCTGACGGATGAAGCCGGCAATGTCCTGCTGACACCGGTTTCGGCCCGGCCTGGGAATGAGCATTTCATCGTCCGCCCGAAGGAAAACCTTCAGAAGGAGGACTGGGACGCGCTGCGCGGCTGCCTCCTGCATGTGCCGCGCGCCGCCCTTCCGGAAGCGGAAGAGGACGAGTTCTATATCGAGGATCTCGTCGGCATGGCGGTCTATACTGTCGGGGAGGCGCCGGAGGGGCGCGTCCGCGCGGTTCAGAATTACGGGGCCGATGACCTCCTTGAAATCGAAATCCCCGGTGCGGCCGCCACAGTCCATGTGCCGTTCACCCGCGCCGATGTGCCGGTGATCGACATGGCCGCCGGGCGTATCGTCATCCCGGAACTCTCCCTCTGGGCGAATCCGGAAGACGAGCGCTGAGCGCGCGTCTCAGGCTTGAATATGAACAGAAGTTGTTGCGGCCCGTTCAGGTGGGCCGTGTCATTCTGACGGCGTAATGGACGAAAGGAGCCCTCATGCGGGTCTCGCTCCGGCGCTTTGCGCTTGCCCTCTCGCTTCCGGCGATCACCGCCGCTCCGGCTTTTGCGGAACAGTACTACTATGATGACGGCCAGCCGCCGGCCGCCATCGCGCTGTTCAGCGGCCAGGGGTTCACCGGCGATGTCCGCGAAGCCTTCGACCCGTTCGCCTCGATGCACGACATGGCTTTCAACGACCGCGCCCGCTCGGTTGCGGTCCTTGCCGGCCAGTGGGAGCTTTGCGAACATCACAATTTCACCGGCCGCTGCGTCTTCATCCGTGAGGATGTGCCCGATCTCGGCTGGTTCGGCCTGAACAACCAGGTCTCCTCGATCCGCCCGATCTTCGAATACACCGAGGCCCAGCACGGCCTCATGTTCTCGCGCGATGACTATGGCTATATCCGCTATGCGCACAATGAGAGCTATGGCCACGGTCATTGGAATTACGGCTATGCCAGCTCGGTGCGCATCAGCGTGCAGCATTATGGCTATTCGCCGGACTATTGGCGTTTCGGATACTATGATCCGCGCTGGGGTTATGACCCTTATGGCTTCGCCTGGAGCCCGTTCGGCGGCCCGCGCTATGTCTCCTATGTCTACCGCGTTCATCCGCGCCCGGTAATCATCAACAATTACTGGAAGAAGAACTGGAGCTCGAACCACAAGCACTGGAGCCGCCGCGGTCACCGGGATGACTGGCGCCGCAGCGTCGACTGGCGCGGCAGCAATGACGGGCGTGGCCGGGGCGGCAGTTCGAGCCGCGACGATCGCGGCCGGGATGATCGGGGCCGCGGCGGGAGTGATGGACGCAGCCGCGGAACCGACTGGAACCGCGACGATCGCGGCCGTGGCGGAAATGACGGCCGCTGGGCCGGTGGTGGTGGCCGTGATGGCAACCGGGACGGCACCTCGCGCGGCGGCAATCGCAGCGGGCAGGATTCGGTCCGCCGCACGGATGAACGCGATCTCGCCCGCACCCCCGGCCAGCGTGGCCCGCGCGGTGATGGTCAGCGAACGGATGGTCGCGGCCCGGCGCGCGCCGACAGCGGCGTAATCCCGGCCGATCCCCGGCGCGGCAGCGGCAGCTGGCAGGGCAATCGCAGCGGCGATACATCGACCGGCGGCGTGCCGAGAGGCGACGGCCAGCGGCGCGGGGGAGGCGAGCGCCCCGCCAGCAGCTTTACCCCGCCGTCCACACCACAGACCATTGCGTCTCCTTCGCCCCGTCTTTCCGCCCCGGGCGGCGCCTCCAGCCCCCAGAGAGACCGTCCGAACCGGGACGGTAATCGAGGCGATGGCGGCCGGCGTGGCGGTGACACGCTTCTCGGCGCTCCCGGCGGAGCGCCTGCTGCGGCCAGTACACCGCGCGGCGGCGGACGAGACGGCGCGCGCAGCGGCGGTGGCCAGGGCAGCGGCAGCTGGCGCGGCGATTCCGGCCGGGGTGGCGGTGGCGGCAGCAGCGGCACAGGCCGCGGGTCTTCGCCCTCACCGGCTCCGGCGGCAGCGCCCGCCGCACGGCCATCGGCGCCGCCACAAACAGCAGTCTCCCGGCCCTCACCGCCCCCGCGCGTCGAAGGCGGACGGGGTGGACGTGGCGGCGGTGACGGCGGTGGCCGGGGCAACCGGCGTTCGGGCAGCTCGCAGGACTGAGGCGCCCTGAAGGCTAATCCGCGCGCGGATCGCTCCATTCAGCAGCGATGCCATATCCGCCCCGGCGGATCAGCCAGAACATGCCGACGAGGTCGAATATCCCGGCGCCAAGGCGCCCGAGGAAGCCGTATTTCGACTGGCCGGCAAGACGTGGGCGGTCATTCACCCTTTCCTCGCGCACCTCCCAGCCGGCCCGCTTGATCAGGGCCGGGAGGAACCGGTGCATCGAGGCGAAATAGGGCAGGTCGAGGAAAGCCCGCGTCCGGATCAGTTTCCACCCGCAGCCGGTATCGGTCGCATCATCGCGAAGCACGAACCGGCGCACTCCGTTGGCAATGCGCGACTGCAGCCATTTGAACCCGGAATCGTTCCGGCTGTTGCGTTTGCCGGCAATGATGCCGAGCCGGGGCGGCGCACCGGGTGCGATGATCTCCTGCCACAGCCGGGCGGTGTCCGCCGGGTCATTCTGGCCGTCACCATCAAGCAGCTGCACCCAGTCTCCGCGTACGGATCTGAGCCCGGTATAAAGCGCAGCCGATTTTCCCCGGCGCTGGATATGGGTCAGCACGGTCACTGTTTCGGGGCGGCGCGCGCGCGCGTCGGCCAGTTCGGCGCCGGTTGCGTCCCCGGAACAGTCATTGATGCAGATCACCTCGAACGGGATACCGGCGAGCGTCTGGTGGACTTCATCGATCACAGGATGAATGTTTCCGGCCTCATTGAAGAAGGGAATGAGGACCGAAAGGACAGGCGGGGAGGTCATATGCGGGGAACCTGAAGGACACTGCCTCTTATCTGCAAAGGAACCCCCTGTCAGCAGACCCTTCTGCATGCAGCGAGCCCGGCCACGGCGCCCGGGCCATGGTTCGCGCTAGGCGAAGCCCGCCAATCCCCCTAGACTGGGCCTGCATACAGGGGAGATGGGCTGATGGCCGCTGAAGCGCATGCGCCGGAGCTGGCGCCAATCGTCATCTTGCTCGGCTCAGCCGTTCTGGCTGTCCCCCTGTTCAAACGGATCGGTTTTGGCTCGGTCCTCGGCTATCTCGCCGCCGGCCTCGTCATTGGCCCTTTCGGGTTTCAGGTCTTCACTGAGCCGGAATCGATCCTGCACATCGCCGAACTCGGTGTTGTCATGTTCCTCTTCATCATCGGGCTCGAAATGCAGCCCTCCCGGCTCTGGTCGATGCGGCGGGAAATTTTCGGCCTAGGCTTTGCCCAGGTCGGGGTCTGCATTCTGCTGCTCTCCTGGGTCGGTGTCGCGCTCGGCTATGCCTGGCAGGTCTCGCTGATCGCGGGCACCGGTTTTGTCCTCACCTCCACCGCCATCGTGATGCAGATGCTGCAGGAGCGGGGCGACATCGCCAAGCCGCGCGGCCAGAAGATGATCTCGGTCCTGCTGTTCGAGGATCTCGCCATCGTGCCTCTGCTGGCGCTCGTTGCCTTCCTGGCGCCGGGGGCAGGGGATGTCTCACTGGGCGAGCGCTTCATGGGCGTCGCCATCGGGCTCGGCTGCATTCTCGGCCTCGTGCTGGCGGGCCGTTATCTCCTGAACCCCGTTTTCCGCATCCTTGCCGCCGCCCGCGCCCGCGAGGTGATGACGGCGGCAGCGCTGCTCATCGTTCTCGGCTCAGCCTGGTGGATGCAGCTCGGCGGGCTGTCGACCGCGATGGGCGCCTTCCTTGCCGGCGTGCTCCTGTCGGAATCGTCCTACCGCCACGAACTTGAGGCGGATATCGAACCCTTCCGGGGCGTCCTGCTTGGCCTCTTCTTCCTGGCAGTTGGCATGTCGCTTGACCTGAATGTCGTTGCCGCCAACTGGCAGCTGATCGCAATCAGCGTCGGCGCCTTCACCGTGCTGAAAGCCGCCGGCGTCTACGGTGTGGCGCGCGCATTCAGGGCCGATCACCGCGAGGCTGTCGAGCGAACCGTCCTGATGACGCAAGGCGGCGAGTTCGCCTTCGTCCTCTATGCCGCCGCACTCGGCGTCGGCCTGCTCGATATCGAAGGCAATGCCATCCTCACCGCCATCATCATCGTGTCGATGCTGATGACGCCGCTGTTTGTTGTCATCCATGACCGGCTGATGCCGGAAGTGGCCGTCGATGCGAGCGGGGTCGAGACCCCGCATGACGCCATCGGCACGGCCTTGCTGATCGGCTTCGGCCGGTTCGGCCAGATCGTCAGCCAGCCCCTGATGGCGCGCGGCTATACGGTGACCATCATCGACAATGATCCCGAGATGATCCGCGTCGCCGCCGATTTCGGCTTCAAGGTCTGGTATGGCGACGGCCAGCGGATGGACATCCTCCACGCCGCCGGGGCGCATCACGCTTCGCTCGTCCTTGTCTGCGTCGATGACAAGGCGGCTGCCACCAAGATCGTCGAGATCGTCCGGCACGAATTCCCGAATGCCCTGCTGCTCGCCCGCGCCTTTGACCGCGACCATGGTCTCGAACTCGTCAGGGCAGGGGTGGACTTCCCGGTCCGCGAAACCTTCGAATCCGCCCTCAAATTCGCCCGCTCGGCGCTGGACCGCCTCGGCGAGCCGGAAGACGCGATCGAGGATGCCATCGAACAGGTCCGCCGCCGCGACGAGGAACGCTTCGCCCTCCAGCTCACGGGCGGCACCTATGCCGGCCGCGAACTGATGTTCCGCTCCGGCGGAGAGGCCGTGCCGATCACCAGCGGCAAGGCCGCGCCGGACGAAGAGCCCGCGGGCGGGTGACGCCGCCGCCGCCGCGCGCTAAACCCGCGCCCATGTTCAAGGCGACCTGCATCACCCTGACCCCCGAAGCCTGGCCCGGCCCGCTCGGCGTCTCGATCCTCGGGCGCGCCCGCGCCGAGGGGCTGTGGGACCTCGAAACGGTCGATCTGCGCCAGTTCGGCCTCGGCAAGCACCGCAAGGTCGACGATACGCCCGCCGGGGGCGGGGCCGGGCTCGTCATCCGGCCGGATGTGGCCGCCGCGGCGGTCGATTCTGTCCTCAACTGTCCCGGTTTGTCCCGTCCTGTCATCTACCTGTCCCCGCGCGGGCGCCGGTTTGACCAGGAAATGGCCCGCAAATGGGCGGCTGGGGCCGGAGTTGTCCTCTTCTGGG
>JBKBLD010000011.1:0-73162 GCA_046296675.1 Hyphomonas sp.
GCCGAACTCTCCTGCGGCCCGGATTTCTGTCTCATCTTCACTCCTCGTATCAGTTACGATGAGCCAGAAATCCTCCTTAAGCAATTTCGCCAATCTGTCTCACAGTCGCTGACGGGGAACAGATGCAAGGGGGGCTGTGAATTAACCCGTGGAAAACCTGTGGATCCACTGTGAATTCATGGCTTGAACATAGGCGCGTGCTTGCGAGTGAAGTGCAGCTTGATGGACTGTGGGGACTTGTAGCTGAAGATCTTCAGTATGGCGTCGATGTGGAGAAGCTGAGAACGAAACCGTTCCATTTCGCCCGCCAGCTCCGCGCTCTTCCTTACGAGGCCTGAGATAACGTGATCTGTCATTGGCAGAGAATCCCAAATCAAGGAGACTCAGGGAAGGCGTGAATTTGGTGCGCCTGCTACATAAGTCCGGAACTTTCAGCGACACCCCGGTTTGCGCCACGCGCGGGCCTCATACGTTTCGGAAACCTGCCCCTCGCGGGCCCCTTGCTTTCCGTCTCTTGCCGTTGGACCTGGACGCCCTGCCCCGGGCCTGAAACCTTGCCGGAAAAGAATTTTCCCCTGCGCCTGACGGCGCATTCCCCGCGGCTCAGAATTCTTTTTCGGCAAGGTGCTCCGCCCTGCTGCGCCCCTGACGGGTTCAGGCCCGGCGCGAGGCCGTCCTCCCAGTCCGGCGTCGATGGGAACAAGGGGTTCCCGGAAGACGCACCTGGAAACGAAAAGGAGACCCTCATGGCAAACGCACTCGGATACGTCACGGAAACCAAGACCGGTTTCGAAGGCTCGCTCTTCCTGATGAACTTCTCGGCCGCCATCCGTATCGAGAAGAACATGGAGAAGGCCGGCGACAACCAGCCCGACTACCGGATCCTCGCCGGAGAGGCCGGCACGGAGATCGGCGGCGGCTGGATGCGCAAGGCCAAGCAGTCAGGCCGGGAGTACCTCTCGATCACACTGTCAGACCCGCAGATCGGGCCGCGCAAGATCTTTGCGAGCCTCGCCCCGGTCAAAGGCACGACGGGCCGCCATGTGATCCTCTGGAACCCCCGCGACTAAGCTGGAGCGCCAGCGTCAACAAGCCGCCCCGGAGCTTCCTCCGGGGCGGCCTTTACGGTGTCTGGCCCGGGACTTGCGAGCCTCCGCCCAGATGACCGCGTCCAGGCTTTCTTCCCGCGCGAAAGTCCTGCTCCTGGCCGCGATGCTGGCCGGGACCGGCCTTGCCGTGCTCCGGCCGCAGGAACGCGTCCTCTACAACCCGTCCGATTCCATCCCGAAAGGCTTCTATGTCCGGGACAGCACCGAACCGGCGCCCGGGTCGATTGTGGCCATCCGGGCTGTCGATGCAGCGCCGGCCTATTCCACCACGCGAAACTTCACCGGCCCCGGCCACCGGTTCCTGAAGCGCATCGCGGGGATGGAGGGGGATACCATCTGCGCCGAGGGAAGCACGATCCGCATCAATGACGTGCCGGTTGCGGAGCGGGCGGAGGCAGATCCGGCCGGCGGTCCCCTGCCCGCCTGGAGCGGTTGCGTGACACTCTCAGGCGGCGAGGTCTTCCTGCTCGGCGATCACCCAGGCAGCTTCGATGGGCGCTATTGGGGCATCTCGCAGCAGGCCGATCTCACCGGTCCCTGGCGACCTGTTCGCTGATCAGGCGACGGAACGTCTTCGCCTGCCAAGTGAAACCGGAATCTCTGAATACTCAGAGATGATAGTCTCCCCGTCATGGAGCACCGGGAAAGATTAAGAGGGCAAGATAAAGGCGCAGCCTGCAGGCCGCGCAAGACGCCTGACGGCGCGGAGGATGTTTGCGGGCCACAGGCTGCGTCGCAGGCCGTATTACAGCCTGCGTTTCGATCCATGTACCGCGGGTATAACCCTTCCAGACGTGAGACGAGTCGCCCATGAAGAACAGGGGAAATGACCGGCCGCTGAGCTTTTCGAAGCTCGCGCAAGCGGCGAGTGGTGGGAGGGTCTCACTGAGTCCGCTCTCGCGCCTTGCACGGCCGGTCGATGCCGACAGTCTTCAGGGTCGGGTCGGAAGCGGTTCTGGTCGCGGAGGCGATGGCGGCAGGGCGCCCTCCCTGTCGCGCCGCCTCGCGCAGCGCGCACCCGTCATGCGGCATGCGAAGGCCACCCGGCGCGGAGAATCCGTGTCCGACCTACGCCAGCGGGCGGCGGTGAAGGTGCATTACTTCGACCATGCCCGGGGCGGCGCCAGCGCCCTCAAGGCGCACACCCGCTATCTGGCTCGGGACGCGGCGAGCCGTGAGGATCTGGCAGAAGGCGCCGAGGCCCCTGCCCCGGACATCGAGACGCCCGCGGCAGACGCCCGCGCACATGCGGAGTATCTCGCGCGCGGCGGGCCGCCTGAAAGCGTCTTCTATGACCGGGACGCAGAAGGGATCGATGGCGGGACGCGGGCAGCGACCTGGGCCAAATCCGACAAGCGGCACTTCAGGATCATCCTCGCCCCCGAAGAAGGCGAGCGTCTGCGGGACCTGACCGGCTATACGCGGGAAGTCATGGCACGGGCCGAAGCCGAACTCGGCACGCGCTTCGCCTGGGTCGCGGTTAACCACCATGATACCGGCCACGCCCATACCCACATCATCTTAAGGGGACGCCGGGCCAATGGGCAGGACCTGGTCCTGCCGCGCGACTTCATCCGGCACCGGCTGCGGGAGATCGCCCGGGATGTGGCGACGGACTGGCTCGGACACCGCACGCCCGGCCAGGAACGCGAAGCGCTGGACCGGGAGATCACCCGGCATGCTCCGACGCGCCTCGACAGGCTGATCGCCGCGCAACTGCCGGAAGACCGGAGGATCGAGGTTCGTCGGCTGCACGGCGCCGGCAGTGATCCGCATCTGTCGGCCGCCCTGCGGGCCCGGGCGAAGGAATTGCACCGGCTCGGTCTGGCCCGCGAGGTCCGGCGGGGCGTGCTGCAGTTGGAGCAAGGCTGGCAGGATCGCCTCAAAGCGATGGAGCTGCACCTTGATATCCGCAAGCAACTGATGGCCGAACGGCAGATTGCGCAGCAGGTCGAGCGTAAGCGGCTCGCTCGGCAACTTTCGAAGAATGGACTGGAGCGGTAGGCAGTTTTGGCCCCGCCTTGCACTGGCCGCGCCCAGCACAGGGCCTGGATCAGAGGGCTGGGCAGACGATCTGCCTTGAACAGCGGATTGTATCCGCCATAAGCATCCGCCTGCAGGATGCCGGCAAACCCCTTCAGATGACGCTCGGGATGTTCCTGGCGCCGGTCACGCGAGGCATAGTAATAGCGCTGCTGGTGGCGACGCCCCGCCGAACGTTCGGTCGTCCCGGACATAGTGTCCACGAGCTCGTCGATGTCCCAGACGCGATCCGTAAGTCCGGCTGCCATGGCAGGAGTGATCTTCAGCTTCCCGTGAATGCGGCAGTAATTGTGATACATCGCGTAGAGCGCCATGTGGCGCTTCAGGTTCAGCAGCTTCTTCGAGAAGGCATTTGACCGGCGAGTGAAGCGCTTTACGTCCATCCGGACGTTCGGGTTCAGGCGTTCGATATAGGACGTATGTATCTTCTCCCGCGCGGGACTCCCGATCACCGCCTTCCGCGCCGCTCCGATGTATCTGTTCCGTGCGAGCGGCACGCCATTCTTGCTGACCTCCGAGTATTGCTTGATCATCATCCCAACGTCTGCGTCCGTTCCGAAGGCAACTTGCGCAGCCTCCTTGTAGGCAGGCAAACCGTCGGTGATGATGGTCGGGCGAACAGCGAATTCGCCGTGATCATTACGTCTCGGTGCGCGGCACAATTCAGCAGGTCGCAATGACGACTGCCGCCATGGCAAATTCCAGCAGTATCGCCTATCGCATCAGCGAATATGACGGTAAGTCTCGGTTTCTGTGTAGTTGTTCGCCGCCCTACTTCGAGCTTATCGAGGAAATCGGCCACGTCACGGACCGGGCGGAGATTGTAGGGCATGTCATGATTGATCTGGAAGCCTTGGGCATCAAGCTCGCTAGGCTCACGCCAAAGCCTTTTGTGATCATTCAGGCCTCCTAGAGGGGACTGCGCTTCACAGAACGAAGATAAGTTGAGGGAGCAGGGTGTTGTCTAAGAAGATCAGTGGCTCAGAATATCCCCTTTCCAAGATTTTCAGCTCGGAATTTGAATATGTTATACCCTCCTATCAACGTCCGTATGCGTGGACGGTAGATCAGGCTTCTGAGTTATTTGACGACCTCAAATCTTTCTATGAGACTGAAAACGAAGAAGGATATTTCCTCGGCAGCATAGTGCTGATTAAGGCGGAGGATAAGCCGCTTTCCGAGGTTATCGATGGCCAGCAGAGACTTACGACCCTGACCATACTGTTTTCGGCACTGGCCTGCGCTCATGAAGGGGCGAACAAGGACGAGCTTAAGGGGTATGTGATCGAGCCGGGCAAGAAGGCCGAGAAGATCGAGCCAAAGCCGAGGCTCACGCTTCGTGAGCGGGACAAGGCATTTTTCCGAAGATATATTCAAGGATTTGATCTGGATGCACTCGCCGAATTGGACGAGGCTGGACTCGAGAATGAGGCTCAGGCCAACTTCCTGAAGAACACCGTTCACCTTCGGAATGCCATCGACAGCGCGTTCGCTACGCCTGAAGGAGCAATCGACTTCGCGTCGTTTCTCCTAACCAGATGTTATCTCGTCGCTGTTTCCACGCCGAACGAGGCTTCTGCTTTTCGGGTTTTCTCCGTGATGAACAGTCGCGGTTTGGACCTTCAGCCGACCGACATCATCAAGGCCGACATCATCGGTAAGATTGGAGGCGAAGAAGACCGGCAGGAATACAACGATAAATGGGAAGAAATGGAGGTCGAGCTAACCCGCGATGGCTTCCGCGACCTCTTCACCTATCTCAGGATGATCTACGCGAGGGAGAAAGCGAAGCGCACCTTGCTTGAAGAGTTCCGCGAGCACGTTCTGCCGAAGAACCCCAATTCGAAGACCTTCATCGACGATGTGCTTGAGCCTTTCGCTGACGCCCTGAACGATATCCGCAATGCGTCTTACACCGCCGTCAGCCACGCGGAGTCGGTCAACATTTACCTCGGTTGGTTGAACCGTATCGACAACTCGGACTGGATTCCGCCTGCGATGCTATTCCTCAAGAAGCATCGCAACAAGCCTGCCCTGCTTGCCGATTTCTTCAAGCGGCTGGAGCGGCTTGCCGCCTACATTCATGTTTGCCGCGTCTACGTGAACGAGCGTATCGAAATCTATGCCAACCTCATCGCCGAGATTGAGGAAGGCAAGATGCCTGACGAGATGGAATGGCTTGATCTCAGCTACGACGAAATTGAGATGTTCCGGGAAACCTTGGACGGCAACGTCTATGAGTTTACCCCGCGCCGTCGCAACTATCTCATGCTGCGGCTGGACTCGTTCATCGCCGACGGCGCTGCGACCTACGACCCGAAAGTCCTGACGATTGAGCACGTCCTTCCGCAGACTGTCGATGACGATTCTGAGTGGGCGGAATGGTGGACAGACAAGGATGAACGCAAGGCCTGGGTGCATCGCCTGGCCAACCTCGTCCCGCTCAACAAGAAGAAGAACAGCGCCGCTCAGAATTACGATTTCGACAGGAAGTGCGAGACGTATTTCAGGGGCAAGAGCGACGTTTCGTCCTACGCCCTGACGAGTCAGGTCTTGTCGAAGAAGCGCTGGACGCCAGCGGTTCTTGAGGAGCGGCAGGAAGCTCTGCTGGACGTCCTGATCGACAACTGGGACCTTGAACTGGAAGACGAATGATCTGGCTACTGAACCGCATCCATAGGGAATTTTGATGTCGCGCTCGCCGTGCGCCTCGCGGATGGCCTCACCTAACTTCCATGTTCAGATTTCCCGAGCCACTTCTCGCACACCTGCTTCAGCGTAGCCCAGCCTTGGAGGCCGAAAGCAGCTCAGAAATGTTTTCAGCCATAGACTCGGCAGCCTCGCGAACATGCCCATCTGCTAGGTGCGCATAACGGCGGGTTGTCTTGATGTCGGCATGGCCGAGCAACTTGCCAATCACTTCAAGCCCCAGGCCTCCGGCGAGTCCAAACGATGCTGCCGAGTGGCGTAAGTCATGAAGCCTGACATCCTCAAGCCCCGCTAGCTTGCGCGCCCTTAGCCATAGCTTTGGTGTACCCTGGAAATATGTGTCGTTACTAATGCTTGGGAACACGAATCCGACTGTGCCTTGCTCGGACTGCTTCTCGAGAATGGCACGCATTGGTCCTGTGATGGGAATCAGTTTGGCGCCTGTTTTCGATTTGACTAGGCGCAAGAAGCCCGTGTGCAGATCAACCTCCTTCCAGGTCAGCTGTTCGATCTCGCCTTTGCGTGCGCCGGAAAGCGCGAGCATGCGGATGATCGCAATTCCGGCTTTTGGCGCGCCTGACTTCTCAAGCTGGTCGAGAGCCTCACCGAGCCTGCGCATTTCTTCAGGACTCAAAAACCGCTCCATGCAGCGATAAGGCGTCTTTTCAATTCCAAGGACGGGATTGGCTTGTAGGAAGCCTTCGCGCACCCCGAACGATAGGATCGACGAAAGCAGGCTCAGCGTGCGGCTTGCGGTCCCTTCCCCGCCCCGGACGCGGCGCACGCCGCGTGGCTTGGACTTTGTGTCTTTGGCAGTATCGCCGCGCGCAACCGCGTCGCGGAAGCGGGCAATGATGCCAGCATTCAGCTCTGCCAAGCTGGCCTTGCCGATCAGCGGAATAATATGCGCGTTGATGCGGCCAACATCGACTGCGATGTTGCGAGGGTCCCTTAGCTGTCCAGCGAGCCGTCCGCGCTGGCGTGAGCGCAGGGCGGCGCCCTCGATCCAGAGCTGGCAAAGCTCGGCCACCGTGGTGGGTCCGGTCGCTTTAGCAATTCGCACAGGCGCCTTTCCCGCCGCGGCCTCGGCAATCACCGAGCGCGCCTTGCGGCGTGCTTCGTCGGCAGTGATCAGGCCTGGCTTGCCAAGCGTGATCGTAATCTTACGCGCCGCCCGTCCTTTGCCCACCCGGGTTCGGGCAATGAATGTCTTGGAGCCGCCCGGACGCACGCGGACGCCAAAGCACGACAGCTCGTCATCCCAGAGCACGTATTCCTTGGGCTGCGGCTGAGCTGCTTCGATGTTTCTCAGGGTCAGTTTCATGGCGTTTCCGGTGACCTTTGCCTTCCCGTATTTCAGGAAGGCAAATCCTTTTGGGGTTCCACCGGGGTTCCACCAAGTTTCGAAACGCAACGAAACGGAATGAAACGTCGACGGACGATAGTCTTAAAATTACTATATTATACAAAGACATATGGCGTCCATAGGAAACTGCCCGGAACGCCGAAAACCAGCCTAGCGTTGCCCTCCGAAGGCAAAGGTCAGAGGTTCAAATCCTCTTGGGTGCGCCAGCCAGTTTCCTCGCCCCGTCGCCGTCCACCCTAACCACGCCCTTTGCGGCGGTTGCATATGGCGTGAGCAAGTTGGAAGTTTTCGGGCCTGTCGGAGCCGCCCCGCGCGCGCGGGCGGATATGGTCGAAGCTCGGGCGCTGGTTTTTCCAGAGGGTCGCATGGGCGAGTTCGAAACGGTGTTTCGGCATCGGCCTGCCGCAGAGGGCGCAGAGGCCGGACTGCCTTTCCCAGAGCGCGCGGAAGAGCGGCGTATCCGGCGGCGCGTGGGTCTGGCTCACAGGCCGGCCGGCACGGGCCAGCCGCGCCGGGCGCAGGCGGCAAGGACGGTGTTGCGCAGCAGGCAGGCGATCGTCATCGGGCCGACCCCGCCGGGCACCGGGGTGATCCAGCCGGCGACTTCGGCGCAGCTTTCATAGTGGGCGTCGCCGACAAGTTTCGTCTTGCCCTCGCCCTTCTCCGGCGCGGGGACGCGGTTGATGCCGACATCGATGACGGCTGCACCGGGTTTGATCCAATCCCCGCGCACCATCTCTGGACGCCCGACGGCAGGGACGAGAATGTCTGCCGTGCGGCAAAGGGCCGGGAGGTCTGCCGTGCGGCTGTGAGCGATGGTGACGGTGCAGTTCTCGGCCAGGAAGAGGAGCGCGGCCGGTTTGCCGACGAGGATCGAGCGGCCGATGACGACGACATGCTTGCCGGACAGGTCATCGCCCAGGGCGCGCTTGGCGAGGATGACCGAGCCGACCGGCGTGCAGGGACGCAGGCCCGGCTTGCCGAGGCTGAGGCGGCCGGCAGAAACTTCTGTGAGTCCGTCCACATCCTTGTCCGGGTTGATCTTTTCAATGGCCGCGTCGGCGTCGAGACCCTTGGGCAAGGGCAGCTGCAGGAGGATGCCGTCGACATCTGCGTCCGCATTCAGGCTTTCGATCAGCCGTTCGACTTCGCCCTGGGTGGCGGTGGCCGGAAGGCGGTGATGGATCGAGACCATGCCGGCGGCTTCGGTCGCTTTCACCTTGTTGCGGACATAGACCTCGCTGGCGGCGTCGTCACCGACGAGAACGACGGCCAGGCAGGGCTTTCCAGGCAGCACCGCGACGGCGCGCGCGACTGTTTCGCGGACATCGGCCGCCACGGCGTTGCCATCAAGTCTTGTCGCTGCCATCGCTGCCGCCTGCCAGTGCGTTGATCCGGGCCGGAAGGTCTTCCGGTCCTTCGATTTCGAGGCCTTTTAGCCGGTTCTTGCCGCCCGTCACCACCCTGACGGCAGACTTCGGCAGGCGAAGCGCTTTTGCCACAAGCGCCTCGACGGCAGCATTGGCGGCGCCGTCTTCGGGCAGTGCGCGCACGCGGAGCTTGAGGAAGGGGCGGCCCGCCTCGTCTGCCGCCCAGCCATCCAGCCGGTCAGACGAGGCCTTTGGCTGGACACGAACGGTCAGGCGGTGGCGCATCTGGGGACAATCCGGGACAGTTCAGGACATCCCCGGACCGGCAGCGGTCAGAACGGCACCAGGCCGTAGCCATAGCGGATGATCAGCTGCTGGATGAAGAAGATGATCAGCAGCACGATCAGCGGGGTCAGGTCAAACCCCTGCATTGGTGGCAGCAAGTTGCGGATGGGGCGGTAGACCGGCTCGGTCAGGCGCTCAAGGCCGCTCCAGATGGACCGCACGGTGGGGTTCTGGACGGAGATGACCTTGAAGGCGATCAGCCAGGAAAGCACCGCCTGGATGATGATGATCCAGACGATCAGATTGAGAATGATCCGGACGACATCGAGTATCGCAGCCATGCGCCCCTCGCTCCCTAGCAACCTTACTGTTCCGGCCCGAGACTTAGGGGCAGCCGCGGCCTGAAGCAAGCAGAGCCTTTTGCCGCCCTTTCCGCCGCGACAGGGTAGGCAACAGAATTGGCGCGCCCTAGCGTGCAGGGCCAGATGCCGGGGGTAAGGCAACAGGATGGATAACACCGCAACACCGCTGCATCCGCTGACCGGGCTGCAGAAGGGCATGTTGACGCTGGCGACCATTGCGATGGGCGCAGGCATGAGCATCAATTTCGTGGTCGTCGCCCCGCTGACACGCAAGGCCGGGCTCGGCGAGGTCGAGGTGGCGGCCGTCCTGACCCTCTCCACCCTGCTCTATGCCTTGATGATCCCGCGCTGGGGCCGGATTGCCGACCGGGTGGGCCGCAAGCGGGTGATGGTGTTCTCACTGATGATGATGGGCCTGACGAACATGGCCTTTCTGTTCACGCTGGAAGCCGCGCTCGCCGGGGTGATCGCGGGCGTCTCTCTTCTGCTGCTTCTGGTCTTCGTCCGCCTCTGGTTCGGACTGCTGACGCCGGGGCTGCAGCCTGCCTCGATGGCGGCGATGACGGATGCGACGACGCCCATGGACCGGGCCGCCGGGCTCGGCATGCTGGGCGCGGGCATGAGCATCGGCTCGATCATCGGGCCGGCAGGCGCCGCCGCCCTGGCCCCCTTCGGCGCGCTGGCGCCGCTCTGGGGCTCGATCGTCTTCTGCATGCTGATCGGCCTGGCGATCGGCTTCACCCTGCCGAAAACAACACCGCGTCCACGCGGCATGCAGCGCCCGAAACCGCTGGCGATGTTCGATCCGCGCGTGCGCCCGCACCTTGCATTCCTTGTCTCGTATTTCGTCGGGGTCGGGATGGTGCAGCAGACGCTCGCCTGGTTCATCGAGGACCGCTACCAGCTGAGGGCGCGGTTTCCGGAGACGGCGGGACAAACGGCGGTGCTGTATACCGGGATCGTTTTCTCCTGCATGGCAGTGGCCACGATCGCGGTTCAGTTCGGGTATCTGTCCCGGCTGAAACCGGACCCTCGCAAGGTGCTCTGGATCGGACTCGCGATGGTCGCTGTCGGCTATATCGCAGCCGATGTGTTCCATGCCTTTCCCATCCTGTGCGGCGCCTTCCTCCTGATCGGGGCGGGCTCTGCACTTGCCATCCCTTCGGCGAATGCGCTGGGCAGCCTGGCAGTCACCCGCGAGGAACAGGGCTCTGCAGCGGCGCTGTTGTCTGCCGCCCCGCCCGCAGGATTTATCTTCGGTCCGCTGATCGGGGCCATGCTGTATCAGGTCAACCATGCCCTGCCGCTGATTGCGTCAGCCGTGCTGGTGGGGTCGCTGGCCGTCTATGCGATGCTGGTGACAGCAAGGCGGCCGCTGGCGGAGGGATAGGGCAGGATCAGGCCTCTTCCGGCGGCGGCTTCCCGAAGGCGAGGAAGACCCCCGGAAGCGTGAAAGAGAGCAGGATCAGCCCGCCGAAAATGGCGTTCCAGTGAGCGCCTTCGGTCGGGCGCCAGAGATCTAGCTTGTCATTGGCCGCCATGTCAGTCGTGAGCATCATGTAGAGAACGCCGGCCAGCACGATGGCCGAGAAGACCGAATGCGCCTGGAAGGCAGCCCGGTTACGTTCGGCGCTTTCGCGTTCATCCAGTTCGCTCTCAGGTTCCTGAACCTGGCGTTGGAGGCTACTTCCGGCGAGAACGGCGAAGATGATCAGGGCACCGACAATGAGAACGAGTCCGATGACAGAAAGCCATTTTCCGGCCTCCCCGCTGACGGGCAGGAGCTGCAGTAGGCATCCGGCAGGATAGAGCAGGTAAAGAGAGACAAGCAGTGTGCGAACATTGCTATTCGACAACATGCGTCCGTAGGGGTGTGATTTTGAGCGGATGAACATGGATCAGGACTCCGGATCTCTCAGACTCTGGGCGAGCGGCGCAAAAGGTTTCAGTGAGAAAAGTTGTTCGACCGGCACCTCAAACAAGGCGGACAGTTTCAGGGCGAGCTCGACCGAGGGCGCATAGTCCCCCCGCTCGAGATAGCCGATAGTCTGGGGATTGACCCCGACCTTTTCCGCTATGTCCTTCCGGCTCAGGCCACGTTCGGCCCGGAACACAGACAGCCTGTTATGAACCATTGTCAAAACATCTTTTATCTCTGTTTTTATGCTGTGTTTACACAACAATTCGTTGTGCGTCAATAGGGGTATGTGCCGGCATTGGCGCAGGCGGAGGGCAAGGCAGCCGATAGGAGAGGGCTAGCGGGTGAAGGGTTCGGCGCAGGCGATGCCCTGCCTTGGCGAGCCGAAGAGGCCGGGCGCAAGGCGCAGCGCGCCGCCAGCAAGCTCTGCCGGACCGGCGAAGGCCGCGTCTGCCGGGATGTGGTTGCCGTCCTCAGGGAAGAGTTGCAACCGGCCATCCTCAAAGGCGTAAGTGCCCCAGTAATCCTTGTAGATCTCGAACGGCGTCCAGGTGAGGGAGAAGGTGCCATCGGGATGGAAGATCAGCTCACGGACGGGCTCGGCGCCCGCTGAGGTGCACGCTGCCTCCGGCTGGGCCCATCTGCCGACGAGGGGCAAGGCCTCTTCCAAATAAACGAGTATACGGCCGGACAGGCTGGCCTCTCCCACCCTGCCCTGCACCTGAATGGCGGCGCCGGGGGCGGCATCCGCATCTATCAGGATTGTGCGCCCGTCCGGCCCGAGCGTGGCCGGGCCGGTGATGGCAACGCCTTCAAGACAGGTGGCGGGCACGGGCTCGACCATGCCGGGCCGGGTCGTGAACCAGGGCCTCAGAACGATGCTGGCGCCCGGCAGCACAGCTGGCGGCTCCAGCCAGAAGATATAGCCGCCATATTCGGAGCGCGGTGCACAGCCCTCAGCGGCAAGGGGTGTGGCGCCGGGCGCGGCGCTCTCCTCCGGCGGGTTGGCGCAGGCCGCGATGAGAAGGCCCGCAAGGCAGAGACCCGATTTCTTCATTCAGCCCTTCCTGATACGAGCAGTGCGTCAGCAGGTGACGGTTACTGCTGGGGCGATTGGCCAGCGCTGTCTACCGCCTACATGGCGCTGATGCCGCCATCGACTTTCAGTTCCGCGCCGGTGACGAGTTTGGATTCGTCAGACGCGAGATACAGCACGGCATAGGCGATATCATCCGGCTCACCTACCTTGCCGAGGGGCACCTGGCGGGCGAGCTTTTCGAGGCCCTTCTCCTCACCGAACATTTCCTTGATGCCGTCCAGGATCGGCGTGTTGATGAATACGGGGTGCACGGAATTGCAGCGGATCTGGCCGCCGGTCTTGGCAAGGTGCAGCGCGATGGATTTGGAGATATGGCGCACCGCCGCCTTGGCCGTGTTGTAGGACACATAATTGGCGCTGGCGATGATGCCGGCGATGGACGAGATGTTGACGATGGAGCCAAGCCCATGCGCGCGCATCAGGGGGATGGAATATTTGCACCCCAAGAAGATGGAATCCACATCCACCGCCTGCACCTTCTTGAAGCGCTCATAGGTCTCGTCCTCGACCGAGCCGAGCCCGCCGATGCCGGCATTGTTGACGAGGATGTTGAGCCCGCCCATCGCGTCATGCGCTTTCTGGGCAACGTCCTTCCATTGTTCCTCGCTGGTCACGTCGTGCTGGAAGGCGAAGGCCGTGCCGGCGCCATGCGCCTCGTTGATCGAGGCGGCGACCCTGGCCGCGCCTTCGCCGTTGATGTCGGTGACGGTAACCTTTGCGCCTTCGCGGGCGAACATGCGCGCGGTGGCCTCGCCAAGGCCCTGCGCCCCGCCGGTGATGAGTGCCATTTTTCCTGAAACCCGGCCCATGGGCGATCCTCCTTAATGTCTGCTTCTCCTGCCCTAGCAGGCCGTTTCCCCACCGGCAAAGCCTGCCCTGACGGGAGATCGATCAAATTTTGAATGCCGTGTTCAGCGGGCGCTTACCGAGCCCGTGTTAACCTTTGAAGATGGCCCGCCGTCTGATTGCCCTCCTGCTGATCGTGTATGCGATGGCTTTTGCCTTCGGGGCGATGACGGCCGTGCGCTGGCCATCGATCGTGATGGTGATGGGCTGGATCGTGACGGATGATGTCGCCGGCGGCCTCAAATCCGTGGATTGGCGCCAGCTCGGCATCACCCATGGCGGGGCGTACCTGCTCGCCGCTGTCTGCTATTACGCGTCGGCCGCAACAATAGCCGCGCGCAAGAAAGGCGCGGTCCTGTGGTATCTGATGGCGATGGCAGCTTCGGTGCCGACGATCTTCCTTGTGCATTTCGACCCGGAATGGTGGCTGGATCCGAGTGCGGGCGAGGGCGCGCTGGCCGGGCTTGCGGCAGGCGCCATGCTGCTGCTTCTGGCCGTCTGGGAACTGCGCTACCGCTCACCTGAAGAGATCGCCGAAGAGCGCGAAGTACTGGAGGCGGAGCCGATGCTGGCCGCAGTCTATCAGCCCGTGGCTGTTGCTGCGGCGCCCGCGGCGCAGAAACGCCGCCCGCCGGTATTCATCTCGGATGTGGTTGTGCAGCGCCAGCGGGCGATGTTCATCGCGCAGGCGCGGCGCAAGGCCGAACTGCGCCGCTCGCGGCTGGCCGCGCTCGCCGGGCACACCGACGAGGAATAGGCTTTTCGCGCCGGACGTTGCCGCCGGCCCCGCTTCGCCTTACCCTTCTTCCGGACAAGAGCCCCGGGGAGGCGACACCATGCAGACTATCCGCCGTATCGCCGGGCTTTTGCTGGCCGGGCTCTCCACCTTTCTGCTGTGGCAGGGGCTGGAAGCGGTCATCTTTCTCCTCAGTCGCGGCAGTCCGCTGGCCCAGGCCGTCGACGCGATTGGCGCCTGGCGGATCATAGCGGCAGCTGTTGGCCTGATCGGCGGGCTGATGGCGGCGGCCGCGATCCGGTTCGGCGCGGTGGTTGCCCTTGTCGGCACGTTGCTGTTTGCCGCTCTCGGCGCAGCCTTCATCCTGTTCGGGGCCGATTCCAGCATCTGGATGGATGAAGTTGTCGGCGCGGCCGGCATGGCCGTGCTGACCGGCATTCTGCTGTTCGTGAAGCGAGGCTAGGTCCAGTTTCCGGCCTTTGCCGATTGATTTCGGGCAAAGAATGCATAGGTTGGCGCCAGATTCGCACCAGCCTTCTTAAAGGAATAATTTCCCATGGCAGAGACCTATGACGTCGTCATAATCGGCGGCGGCCCCGGCGGCTACAATTGCGCGATCCGCGCCGGCCAGCTTGGCCTGAAGGTCGCCTGTATCGAGATGCGCGGCACGCTCGGCGGCACCTGCCTGAATGTCGGCTGCATCCCGTCCAAGGCGCTGTTGCACACGACCCATCTGCTGCACGCGGCGCAGACCGAATTTGCCGGCCTCGGCATCAAGACCGGCAAGGTCGAGGCCGATCTCGACCAGATCATGTCGAACAAGGACACGGTCGTCGACGGGCTGACCAAAGGGATCGAATTCCTCTTCAAGAAGAACAAGGTCGACTACATCAAGGGCCGCGGGAAGATTCTCGGCAAGGGCAAGGTAGAGGTCGCGCTGGCTGACGGCGGTCAGCAGACGCTGGAGACAAAGAATATCGTCATCGCCACCGGCTCTGAACCGGCCACCCTGCCCGGCATCGAGATTGATGAGGAGCGGATCGTGTCGAATGTCGGCGCGCTGAGCCTGAAATCCGTGCCGAAGAAGCTGGTGCTGATCGGAGCCGGCGTGATAGGGCTGGAGATGGGCTCGGTCTGGGCACGCATGGGGTCGGAAGTCACCGTTGTCGAATATCTCGACCGTATCCTGCCGCCGGCCGACGCCGAAATAGCCAAGGAAGCCGAGCGCACTTTCAAGAAACAGGGCCTTGCCTTCAGACTCGGCACCAAGGTGACCGGGGTGGAGAAGCAGAAGACCAAGCTGAAAGTCTCGATCGAACCGGCCAAGGGCGGCGATGCAGAGACGCTGGACGCCGATGTCGTGATCGTCGCCATCGGCCGCAGGCCGTACACGGAAGGTCTCGGCCTTGAGGCAGCCGGCGGCAAGACCGGCAAGGGCGGCATGGTGGAGGTAATCGACGGGCATTTCAAGGTGGCCGACGGTGTCTGGGCCGTGGGCGACTGTATCCACGGGCCGATGCTGGCGCACAAGGCGGAGGATGACGGCACCGCGGTCGCCGAGCTGATCGCCGGCAAGGCGGGCCATGTCGACTACAACCTCGTGCCGAGCGTTGTGTATACCAGTCCGGAGATCGCCTGGGTCGGCAAGAATGAGGAAGAGCTGAAGGCCGCCGGGATCGAATACAGGAAGGGCAAATTCCCCTTCATGGCAAACTCCCGCGCACGGACGAACCATGAGACGACCGGCTTCGTGAAAATCCTCGCCGAGAAGGGAACGGACCGGATCCTCGGCGCACACATGATCGGCGTCGGCGTCGGCGAGATGATTGCGGAAGTGGTCGTCGCCATGGAATTCGCCGCCTCGTCGGAAGACATCGCCCGCACCAGCCATGCCCACCCGACCCTGTCAGAAGCCGTGCGCCAGGCCGCGATGGGTGTCGAAGGCTGGACGATGCAGATGTGAGAGCCGCGTCCGCCGGTGTCATGGCTGCCATGACGCCGGCACATGCAGCTTCCCGCAAGGACATGCAGCATTTTACCGCCCTGGGCGCTGGACGGGCGCGCGCTGCCCTTTTAACCTCTCCTCATGTACACGCATTTCGGAGCCGGATGGATGATACGCCCGCTGGAGGCAGCGGACGTTTCGGAATGCCGTGACATTTTCACCGACTGCCTCAGCGACATGCCGTGGCGCGGGCGCCAGCGCGGCCTGCATCTGGCGCTGCGCCGGGCGCTGGAAACCCAGCCCGCCTGGGTGGCGGAGGAGCCGAATGCCGGGATCGTCGGTTTCCTGACACTGCAGGTGCCGGCCGATTATGTCGACCACCTGTTCGTAGACCCGGACTGGCGGTTCTGCGGCGTCGCGCGCGGCCTGCTGGAAGTGGCCCGGCGCGAGGCCAGCGGCTCGCTCAGCCTCGATGTGGATACCGAGAACATGAATGCGCGGCGCGCCTATGAAGCGCTCGGCTGGCAGGTCGTGGCCAGCACGGTCGGCGCAGGCCGGATGCGCCAGATGCGCCTCGTCGGCCCCTGAGGGTATGAGCGGGCCCAATCCGGAATCGGTCTATGCCGCACCTGCCGAATGGGTCGCGCGTGGCGCGGGCGCGCAGGGAAATCTCTTCCTCACCGGACGGGCGGGAACCGGCAAGACCACCCTGCTCCGGAAGTTTCTCGCCGAGGCGGGTGACAAGGCCGTTGTTCTCGCCCCGACCGGCGTTGCGGCGATGAATGCGGGCGGCCAGACCATCCATTCCTTCTTCAAGCTGCCGCCAAGACTGGTAGAGCCACAGGATGTACGCCGCCTGCCGAATGCCCGCGTCGTGCGCGCGGTTGAAACCGTCATCATAGACGAGATCTCGATGGTGCGCGCCGACATGCTGGACGCGATCGACCGGAGCCTGAAACTCAATCGCGGCTCGAAGCGGCCGTTCGGCGGCGTAAGGATGATCCTGTCCGGTGACCTGCACCAGCTGCCGCCGGTTGTCTCGTCCGATGAAGGCCCGATCCTCGCCGAACGCTATGGCGGCAGTTATTTCTTCAATGCGCCGGTCTTCCGGGAAGCGGAGTTTGCGCTACTGGCGCTCAAACATGTGTTCCGCCAGGAAGACCCGCGCTTCCTCGCGCTGCTTGGCGCGCTGCGATCGGGCCGGGTGACGCCCGCCGATGAAGGCGTGTTGCAGCGGCTTGTCTCACCGCGGTCGGCGGCGGATGCGTCGGAGACCCATGTTGTCCTGACACCCAACAATGCCAATGCCTTCCGCATCAACCAGACGCGTCTGGCGGCGCTGGAGGGTGAGCGCAAGGTGTTTCCGGCGGATGTGCAGGGCCAGTTCGACGAGAAGAGCTTCCCGACGGAGTCAGACCTCGAACTGCGCGTCGGTGCACGCGTGATGTTGATCCGCAATGATCCGGAAGGGCGCTGGGTCAATGGCACGCTCGCGCATGTCGAGGGCTTCGGAGGCAAGAGCGTCATCGTCCGGATCGGCAAGCGCGCCTATGAGATCGAACCAGCGGCCTGGGAGAAATACCGCTACGAATTCGAGACGGACACCAAGAAGGTGAAACGCGAAGTCGTCGGTACTTTCAAGCAGATGCCGCTGCGCCTTGCCTATGCGGTGACGATCCACAAGGCGCAGGGCCTGACGCTCGATAATGTCTATATCGACTTCGACTCCGGCATGTTCGCGCATGGCCAGGCCTATGTCGCCTTCTCGCGGGCGCGCACGCTGGAGGGGCTGGAAATTTCCCGCGCCCTTCGCCCGCGCGATCTTGTGCTCGACAGGGAGGCGTTCGCCTTCGGCGCACTCGACACGATCGAAGACACGCCGGCCTATTTGTTGGCGAAGTTCCGCAAGGATGAAGGTGCGCTGATCTGAGCGCAGCTGTCAGCCGAGGCGGCGGATTTCCTCGGAGAGTTGGCGCTCATTGTCGGTGACGATCTGTTCGAGAACGCGCACCCTTTCCTTCAGCTTGGCAACATCCTGACGAGTGGCGACAAGTTCTTCGCGCAGGCCCTCATCGGGGCGGCTATTCGCCCGGGTCTTCAGCCAGGTGCTGATGATACCGGCGCCGACGCTGATCGCGACGATGGCAACGACCATTGTAAAGGGATCCATTCGACGCGTCCTTTCGTGTATTGGGCTGTAGCCGGTCAGGCGAGGCTGCGGATGTCATCGGAGAGCTGGCGTTCCTGATCCGTGACGATCTTTTCAAGGACGCGCACCCGCTCCTTCAGCCGGTCGATATCGGCCCGCATAGCATCAACCTCCCGGTCGCCCTCTTTTGAGCGCCCCGCCTTCATCCGGGCCTTCATGTGCATTTCATAGGCCGCATACGCCATCGTCGCGACGACAACGATCGCAACCATTGTGAACACATCCATGAGCGCCTCCTTCTGCGCGGGTCAGCGAACGGTATATCCCGGTCCAGGCGCCGGGACCAGATCAGCGGTCAAGATCGTCGATATCGCGGCGAAGCTGCCAGTCACGGTCGGTGATGATGCGCTCCAGCGTCCGGACGCGCTCGTTCAGCCGGTCGATGATCTCATCGCGGGGATCGGGGCGCATATCCGGGCCAATCGGCTGCATCCGGCGGCGGCAGCTTCGCCGCCCCATGAAGAACCAGGCGATCAGGATGCCGAGAAAGATATAGAAAACAGGGCTCATAAGCGCCTCCCTCCTTATTGATATTCAATATGTGGGGAAGAGGCCGCCTTGTTCAAGAAAAATTGAACGCCGCGAGCAAAAAAAGTTGGCGCGGCCGCTATCGGCCGGTTGATCCGAAGCCACCTGATCCGCGCGTCGTCTCGCCAAGCACCTTGACCGGCTGCCAGGCAAGACGCGTGACCGGGGCGAGGACGAGCTGGGCGATGCGCTCGCCGCGTTTGATCGTGAAAGCCTCGGCGCCGAGATTGATCAGGATGACCTTGATCTCGCCGCGATAGTCGCTGTCGATCGTGCCCGGCGTGTTGAGGCAGGTGAGGCCATGTTTCGCCGCAAGTCCGGAACGCGGGCGGACCTGGATCTCGTAGCCTTCCGGAATGGCGACTGAGAGGCCCGTCGGCACCATGGCGCGCGCGCCGGGCGCGAGCGTGATGGGATCGCCCTCGGGCACGGCGGCGCGCACATCCATGCCGGCCGAACCGGCCGTCTCATAGGCGGGAAGATCAAGCCCTTCGAAATGGGGCAGCGGCAGAACCTGGACAGTCACATCGGTCATGGGGGGAGGCGTGGGGAGACTCTGCGAATGAGTCAAGCGCGCCTATTCCGCCGCGAGGCGCAGGCCGTCCGCATCGCCGGAGAAAGCCTCAGCGACCTTTTCGGCAAGGCGGGCGCTGACCCGTTCCTTCGTCATGCGCGGCCAGCGCTCGACGCTATCACCGGTAATCAGGGCGATCTCGTTTTCGAGCCCGCCCATGACATCGCCGGAGACGTCATTCGCCACGATCCAGTCACAGCCCTTGCGGGCGAGCTTCTCGCGGGCATGACGCTCGACCTCTTCCGTCTCGGCGGCAAAGCCGATGACGAGGGCCGGGCGCTTTTTCTTCTTGTGGCTGATCGTGCGAAGGATGTCGGGGTTTTCGGCAAGCTCGATGGCCGGAGCGGCGCCCTTGCCTTTCAGCTTCAGCTTCTGGCCAGCCGCCTTGACCGGGCGCCAGTCTGCCACGGCGGCGACGGAGACGAACACATCCGCCGGCAGCGCGTCTTCGCAGGCCTTGAGCATCTCGCGCGCGGTTTCGACCTTCACGAGGGTGACGCCCTGCGGCGCGCTCAGCGAAACCGGGCCGGAGACAAGCGTGACACGCGCGCCTTCGGCGGCCAGGGCTGCGGCAATCGCATAGCCTTGCTGGCCGGAGGAATGGTTGGAGATGTAGCGCACAGGATCGAGCGGCTCGCGCGTCGGGCCGGCGGTGACGAGGGCGTGGAGGCCGGCGAGGCGGCCAGACGCTTTCGGCTTCAGGGCCGCTTCGATGGCTGCGACGATGGCGGGCACCTCCGGCAGGCGGCCCGGGCCGAACTCCCCACAGGCCATCGGGCCGACATCCGGCTCCATCACGGTCACGCCGTCGGCGCGCAGCCGGGCAATGTTTCGCTGGGTCGCGGCGTGCTGCCACATGCGGACATTCATGGCCGGCACCATCAGGACCGGCTTGTCGGTCGCCAGCAGCGCGGTGGAGGCAAGATCATTCGCCAGGCCGTTTGCAGCCTTGGCCATCAGGTCGGCGGTGGCCGGGCAGACGACGACGAGATCGGCCGAGCGGGAGAGTTCGATATGTCCCATCTCTGTCTCGTCGGTCAGGTTGAACAGTTCGGTATAGACCTTGTCGCCCGAGAGGGCGGCGACGGACAGGGGCGTAACGAATTCGGCGCCGGCCTTCGTCAGGATGGCACGCGTAGCAACCCCCCGGCGGGCAAGCTCGCGGATCAGCTCAAGGCTCTTATAGGCAGCGATGCCACCGCCGATGACGAGGAGGATGCGTTTTGCGCTCATTTGTCCGGATATATCGGGTCTCAACAGCCCCATTCCTAGCGCAAAAACCTTGCTGCAGCCCCATCAAAACCGCGCGAATGCGGGCGCGGCTTCAACTTTCCGGCAAGGTTTGGCGACTCAGTTGCCGACGCGCACGATGCGAGCCTGGCCGGAGCTGCCGAAATCGGACCGCCGGTCGCCGACGCGGATGACCTTCTGATTGCCCGAGGTTTCACCGCCAGACCGGCGAACGATGATCGTCGTCGAGACGGGCTTGCCCGGCTGCACCGTATGGATGATTTCACGGCGCGGCCCGTCGCAATTCCTGCCCTGCACGATGACGACCTGCGTCGCGCCTGCCGCAGCGCCGGTGGTGACCAGGGTCTGCGACCCACCGCAGCCCCCACCGAGCAACACATCTGCGCTGGCTGGCGCGGCGATAAAGGCAGCGGCGATGAGAATGGCGGCGAATTTCATGGCCGGGCTCCTGTCTGGCGGCATGGCGCAGAGGGTAACCCAAACGTTAACGCGGCGAAGGACTTACTCCCCTGACGCGAAAGCCTCCGGCGCGGGGAACCCATGACGGGGAATTATTCGCGCGGGCGCCGCGCTCGACTTCGCCGTCACGGCCGTCTACACGCCCGACCTCACCATCGCGAACCTTGAGATCACACCTGTCGCGAAGGATGCTGCCGCCGTTTCCGGAACTTGCCTCCAGACCCTGCGTGTCGGTCTCGAGCGAATCGAAGGGCCGGGCGTTTTCACTGCCACCCTCGTCAAGCAGGACGGTCAGTGGCAATTCCTGAACGCCCATTTCAGCCCGGCGGCGGATTTCCTGCCCGCACCGGAACCGGGTTCCTAACTGAGGCCCCGAACCGCCCAAGCCGCTGCGCCGGCCAGCACGGCCACCAGCCCGAACCATCCCCACCAGGGCGCAAAGCGTGCGCGCGGGGGCGGCGGGGCGGGGTCGGCTTCGAGGCTTTTCTCGAACCGGTCCATCACATCGGGAAGGCGCTTCAGCCGGTTCGTCACTTCACGGATGTTTTCCGCCACCATCCGCACCGCACCTTCAGGACCGAGATTGCGCCGGATCCAGTCGCCGACAACGGGCTCGGACGCGTTCCAGATATTGTGCGCGGGGTCGATCGTGCGGGCAACGCCTTCGACCTGCACCATGGTTTTCTGCAGGAGGACTAGCTCCGGGCGAAGCGCCATGCCGAATGTGTGTGTATAATCAAACAGTTGCAGCAATACACGGCCCATCGAGACTTCCTCGGCCGGGCGGCCGAAGAGCGGCTCGCCGATGGAGCGCAGCGCCTGGGCAAACTCGCCGACCGACTGGTGCGCCGGGACATAGCCGGCCTCGAAATGAACCTCGGCGATGCGCATGTAATCGCGCTTCAGGAAGCCCCAGAGAATTTCCGCGAGAAAGCGGCGCTCGGTGTTGCCGATGCGGCCAATGATGCCGAAATCAACAAGTGCGATTGTGCCTTCCGGTGTCAGGATAAGGTTGCCTTCATGCATGTCGGCGTGGAAGACGCCGTGATTGAGGGCGCTGGCGAGGAAGCCGCTGGTGATGTCGTTGGCAAGTCTCTTCCGGTCGAGTCCGGGCCGGTCCAGCGCGCCGTCGCTCGTCAGCGGCGTTCCCTCGATCCATTCGGCGGTCAGCACGCGGCGGCCGGTGCGCTCCCAGTCGACTTTCGGGATACGGAAATAGCCTGTCTTCTGATGGATGTCGTGCATCTCGTCCGCACCGCCGGCCTCGAGGCGCAGGTCGGTTTCACGCATCATCGACGTGGCAATCGTCTGGGTGAAGGCGACCGGCTTCAGGCGGCGGCTTTCACTTGAGACGCCTTCGATGGTGCGCGCGGCGCGCTGCATGGCAGACAGCTCCAGCGTCAGCTGGCGTTCGATCCCGGGACGGAGGATCTTGACCGCGCGGTCGCCGTCCGGAAGCGCCATGCGGTGAACCTGCGCGAGGGAGGCAGCAGCGACCGGCTCAGAGAGGCCGGGGAACAGGCGCCCGGCCTCGGCGGCGCCGAACTCGGCGGCGAGCGCGTCACGGGCCTGTTTCATCGAGAAAGGCGGTAGCTTGTCCTTGAGGCGCGAGAGATCGCCGGCCACCTCCGAGCCGAACACATCCGGGCGCGTCGCGAGGAACTGGCCGAGCTTGATATAGGCGGGGCCGAGGCGCTCGAGTGCGCGGGCGAGGCGCTCACCGGGGCGCCCCTTCGCGCCGCCGCCAAACACACGCAGGACACCGCCTGCCATGCGCGCCGGCAGCGGCAGGCGGGACTTGTATTCCCCCGGCAGCACAACATCATGGCGGGCCAGCGACGTGCCTGCGCGCAGGAGGCGCCAGTAGTCGGATAAAATTCCCACCCTATGCGCCGCCCGCCGGCAGGGAACCTACCGGCCTGTCAGAGCGTTGATAGGCGGTATCCTTATCCTGGAGATGGAGAAACGTCATGCCCGGTCCCGCCTCATCCAACAAGCTGCTCTACTTCATCGTCGGCGGCCTTGTGGTCGCTGCCATCGCTTTCGGTGTCTACTATTTCACGGAAGGGCCGGGTGGCTCCGACTCTATCGAGATTTCCATCGGAGAAGATGGCATCCGCGTCGATGGAAACTGACAGGGCGCGCATTACACCGCCCATCCGAAATGCAGCGCGGCAATGCCGCCTGAGTAATTCGTGACTGATACCTGGCGGAAGCCGGCGTTCTCGATTTCGGCTTTGAACGTGTCCTGATCCGGAAACTGACGGATGGATTCGACGAGATACTGATAGCTCTCCCGGTCGCCGGCGACGAGGCTCCCGAGACGCGGGATGACGGCATAGCTGTAGGCGTCGTACGCGTCCTGCAGGACCGGCGCCGTCATATGGCTGAATTCAAGCACGGCAAGGCGCCCGCCCGTCTTCAGAACACGGCGGAATTCCTTCAGGCCCGCCACGCGGTCTGCAAAGTTGCGGATGCCGAAAGAGACCGTCACCACATCGAAGCTCTTGTCCGGATAAGGCAGGTTCTGGCCATCGGCGCAGACCCAGTCGAGGCGGCCTTCCCATCTGGCATTGTCGGTGCGCGCCTTGCCCGCTTCCAGCATGGCGTCGTTGATGTCCGAGACGATGGCGGTGGCCAGGCGGTGGTCACCCCGGCGCTTGCCGGCCTTGTCGGCCAGTTCCAGGAATGCGCGGGCAAGCTCGCCCGTGCCGCCGGCGACATCGAGATGGCGCTCGCCCGGCTGCGGGTTTACCCGGTTCATCGCGTCATGCTTCCAGAGGCGGTGGACACCGGCGCTCATCAGGTCGTTCATCAGGTCATAGCGGGACGCCACCGAGCGGAACACGCCCTTCACCCGGGCGACCTTTTCGGCCTCCGTCACCTCCTCGAATCCGAAGGAGACAATGCGTTCGGTGCTGTCCTCGCCTGTCATCATCGGCGCCTATCTTACCTGCGTCAGCCTTAGCGTATATGCGATAACGATGCCTGAATTACCTGAAGTCGAGACAGTTCGCCGCGGACTGGCCCCCGTGATGGAGGGCCGGCGTATCCTGAGGCTGGAGCAACGCCGGGCGGACCTGCGCTTTCCCCTGCCCGAGCGCTTTGCCGAACGGTTGTCGGGCGCGCGGATCGACCGGCTCGCCCGGCAGGCGAAATTCCTGGCGGCCTATCTCTCAACCGGCGAGGTGCTGGTCATGCATCTTGGCATGACCGGGCGGTTCACGATTGCCGGGCAGATGCCGGGAGATTTCCACCTCGGCACCGGGGGTCATGCAGCCCATGACCATGTCGTCTTCCATATGGAGGGCGGCGAGACCGTGACCTATAACGACCCGCGCCGGTTCGGCTTCATGGAACTGTGGCCAGCCGCGGATTTCATGGCTTATCCAAGGTTAACGGCGATGGGGCCGGAGCCCCTGTCGAACCTGTTTTCGCACGCCTATCTGAACGAGGCGCTGGCGGGAAAGGCCGCCCCGATCAAGGCTGCGCTGCTGGATCAGAAAGTCGTGGCCGGGCTCGGCAATATCTATGTCTGCGAGGCGCTGTTCCGGGCGGGAATCTCACCGAAACGCCTTTCGAAGACCATTCCCGGCCAGCGGGCGGCACGTCTCGCCCCGGCCATCAATGCAGTGATTGCAGAGGCAATTGAAGCGGGCGGATCGTCGATCTCGGACTTTGCTGCGACAGACGGCGCGCTCGGTTACTTCCAGCACCGGTTTGATGTTTACGACCGCGCGGGCCAGGCCTGCAAAAGCTGTGGAGCAGAGATCAGGCGGATCGTGCAGTCGGGGCGCTCGACGTTCTATTGCGGGCGGTGTCAGCGTTAACGCGCCGCTTTCAGTCCCAGCTTCTTCAACGGCGCCCCAAAGCCCCCCGCCACAAGCCCGGCGAGGATCGGCGGGGCGGGCCATAGGCGCAGGAGCGGCGCTGCGAACCGGTCGCGCAGCCAGGGCAGGACTGCGCCGTCTGACTGATAGACCGGTGTAAAGGCCCAGGTCATCAGCTGGTAGAGACGGACATGACCCGCCCGTAGGCGAAAGAAGCGCCTGAGCGCACGGGCAATATCGGCCTCGCCGTGCAACGCCTGTCTCAGGGCATAAGCGTCAAGCAAGGCCATGTTCGCCCCCTGCCCCAGCTGAGGGCTCGCTGCATGCCAGGCATCGCCGATATGCACGAGGCGGCCTTCCACCACCTCGAAATGGGTCCGGTGCCTGTAGCGGGCAAAGGTCAGCTGCTCATGGTCTGTGATCTGATGCAGAAGGCCGTCTGTTTCGGGCCAGAGCCGGCGGGCCGCGTCCTTCCAGTGGGTCAGCGGCGCCGCGTGAAACGCCTCAAACTCATCGGCGCGGATCGACCAGAAATAGGTGAGGCTCGCCGGCGTGTCGCTGCCGGCACGGCCGGAGGGCATGACGCCGGCCATCTTCCGGGCCGCCTCATAGCGCTGCTCCAGCGCGGCGGGGTCAAACGGTCCTCCCTCCGGCCAGGGCAGTGTCGCCCAAAGGGCACCATACATGAGCTCCTTCTTCGGCGCCGATGACAGGGGCGAGCGGACACCGAGCGCGTCGATCACGAGATCGTACGGCCCGTGTACCCCGCCGTCCGCATCGACAAGCACGCCGCTTGCGCCATTGGCGGCCGTGATCCGGGTCGCCGGTACGATCCGTACGCCCGCTGCAATCGCCGCCGCCTGCAGCACGCCAAACAGCACCGAGCGCTGGATGCCCAGCCCGGAAAGGCTGGCCCTCAGGGCGCGGTAGCGCACGTCAAGAACCGGGCGGCCCGTGTCTACGGAAATCCCGTGCAACCGCAGGATCGGTGCGCCGAGGGCTTCGACCTCCTCCCGCAGACCGATTTCTTCCAGAATCGCAAGGCCGGTCTCTTGCAGCATCAGGCCCGAGCCGATCGGCGCGGCTGCCTCGAACTGGTCGAACAGGGTAATCCTGTGGCCCTCCCGCGCCAGCAGCGCGCCGGCCGCGAGCCCGCCGATCCCGGCCCCGGCGATCCCGATCGTGAACTGGTGTGTCATCCGCCCCGCGCCCTGCAGCCTGCCTCGACATTCCGGAAGCCCGGCGCCGATGGCAAGCGTCAAGAAGCGCGCAGTCAGTTGCGGATACGGGTGTCGCGCGCGTTCAGGTTCAGCGAAAAGCCGCGATCCTGATCCGGCAGGGTCAGGACGAAATGCCCGCGTCGCCTGTCGATCTGCATCCGGAACATCGACAGGAGGTCAAGGCCCAGCAGCATCGCCGGCTCATCTGACAGGCCGAGATCCTCGAACAGGGCCGGGTCGGCAACGATCAGGTCGAGCTGGCGGATGGTATAGCGGGTAAGTGTCAGGCGCCGGGCGGCGGCAACTTCGGCATTCAGGGCCCCGCCGGTCGCGCCACGCAGGCGCTGGGTCTTGTCTTCATCAAGCCTGACGTTGGCCGCCGCTGCCAGCTTGGTGTTGATCAGCGTGAAAGGCGACCCGGTATCGATCAGGGCCTTGGCCTTGACGCCATTGATCGTCACCTCGGTGAAGAACAATCCGTCCTCGACGGTCAGCCGGCTGCGGCTGATCGCCTGCTGGTTGCTGTTCTGGGGGCGCCCGTCATAGACCGTGAACCGCCCTTCGGGAAAATCGAAGTCCAGCACATCCCCGCCGAACGCGGTGGCCGGGATCACGATCTTGCCACCCGGCATCGTCTCGCGGTCGTTATAGGCCGCCGCCACCTGAATCAGCGAGGCCGACCCCGCCTGCATGACCGGGATACGGACGGTGTGATAGTCGCGCCCGCCCAGCAGGCCAAAGACCGGAACCGTCTGTTCGGAAATCGCTGCGGGACCGATGCCAGCCGCGGACGCCGCACGCGCCTCCACCATGGGCAGCGTGGCCGCTGTATCGATGATACCGGCGATCTCGGCCGAGTTGTTGAGGCTGACGGGCGTAACGAAATAGCCTTCCCGATTGACCGTCAACGGAAAGCTGAGACGGCTGGAGGATGCCCCGGACGGCAGGACCAGAGCGGCCGCCAGCAGGGTTGCGGCGCCAAGCCGGCCAAGGCGGGTGACAAGGCGCTGTTGCTGCATCGGCGGACCTCCCGTTCCTCCCGACACCCAAAGCGGTATCATGCCATAGGTGGCGGACCCAAGCCAGCGAGTCTCAGACCATGGCGCCATCCGTCGGCAGGCCGAACAGGATGCGCCCTGTCAGTTCGAATGTCGCGGGCGCCGTGACGATATGCTGGGTGATCGCATGGGCATCCCGGAAGCGGCGCTGCAGATCGCTCGCTTCAAACAGGGCTGCGCCGCCGCCGAGATCGTAGAGGGTCCGGCAGATATCGGCGCCCGTGCGTGTCATATGGGTGCAGGCGAGCCGCAGGTCCGCGCGCGTCGCCATGGGTATCTCGCCGTCAGACTGAGCAATGTCCCAGACCTTGTCGATCTCGGCATAGAGATAGGCCCGCGCGGCACGCCAGGCGGCCTCGCAACGCGCAAATTCCGCCTGCATGGTCTGGCGCTCGGCAAGTGTCTTGGCCGAGCCCTGACTCTTCTTGACCGTCGCCAGCTCACGGAACGCGTCGAGCGCCCCGCGCGCATTGCCGAGCGCAACAGCGCACACGCCCAGCGACAGGAGGCCGAAGGCCGGGAACTTGTAGAGCGCACCAGCCTCCAGGGGCCTGTCGGTGACCAGTGAAACAGACCGGCCAGCGGGCACCGCCAGATCCCTGACCTCGAAATCGCCCGACCCCGTGCCCTTCAGGCCCATCACATGCCAGGTATCGATGAGGGTCGCATCGGACGCCGGAAAGACCATCATCCGTGTATCCGGCGCCCCGGATGCCAGGCGTTTCATCTCGCCGTTTTCCCAGATCGTGCAACTTCCGCAGAGCCATGTGCAGTTGGCCGAACCCGACCCCCACTGCCAGCGGCCGCTGACACGGTAATGGTCGCCTTCCACAACCGCCTTGCCCATCGGTGCGAACACGCCGCCCGTGATGATCATCGGATCGCCATAGATCGCGCCGGCATGTTCCGGTGCCATATATGCGGCGTTGAGCGCGGTCGTTGCCGCGATCATGGCGCACCAGCCGGCACTGGCATTCGCTGCCGAGAGGCTTTCGGTGATTTCGACGATCTCGCGAGGGGTAAGCTCCAGCCCGCCATAAGTCTTGGGGGTCACCATGCGAAACACGCCAGTTGCGGCAAGTTTGTGTGCCAGGTCGGCTGGCAGGCGCCGGACCGCCTCCATCTCGGCCGCCCGCGCGGCCAGCTCCGGCAGGAGCGGCTGGACAAGGGCGAGCGGGGACGACGGTGTCAGAGTGTCAGGCATGTGGGCGAAGCTAGCGCAGAACCCGCACGGCTCAAAGCTTCAGTTCGCCATGCAGCTTTGCCGGCGCAGCATGGCGCCAGGACATCACGAGCGCCGAGCGCAGCGTGGCAAGGTCGCACGCCGCAAGCCGGATAGAGGTCGCCCCCTTCTCTCCCCATTTGTTCGGCACGGGAAAGAACATCTCCGGCTCGGCCTCGCACAGCATCCGCTGCTCGTCCGGCGTCAGGAAGACATTCGAGAATTCATTATGGGGCGGCAGGGTGGCGAAGATCTTGCCTTTCGGCGCATCGACCCGGAAGCTCGCCCAGTCGAAATGCGGGCGCTCAATGGCGTAGGGCAGTTTCAGCGCCTCGGCGCGCAGGGTCCCGGCCCGGATCATACCGACAACGCCCCGAGAATGACCGCCGTCAGGAGTACCGCCATGAGGGCACCGAAATAGACCGTATCAAGCAGGATGACCCGCGCCACGGAACCGAAGCGCCCGCGCGCATAGACCACCCGGTGCAGCCGGTAGAGATACCAGTTGGAATAGATGACAAGGGTAAGGACAACCCAGGCCGCCCCGATGAGTTGCGAGACCAGGGCGCCCACCGCCATCGCAAGAAACAGCGCCGAGTGGAAATGCAGCGAGACGATAAGGTGATCGAAGAAAAGGAAACGCCGCCGCCAGAGATAGAGGAGCGCCAGCAGGCCCGCATAGACGGGCAGCAACAGGAACATGAGACGGGGAATCCAGTCCATCGTCCGGGCCGCAAGCTGGTCGGGATTGTCTGCGATCCTAGTGAGGCGCGCGGCGTCTTCATTGCCCGCTTCACCGGCTTCGCGGATCGATTCCCAGGCTTCCAGCGGCATGAAACCGGCCCATTCGCGTTCCGGAGGGGCGGGCGCGTCTTCTTCACCTGTTACGGGCGGCGGATCAGGGGCGATGAGGCCCGGCGGCCCGCCGCGCCACAGCGCGTCAAGCTCATCGAGCCCGCGGATCGTCTCCTGATATTCGGCTTCCGTCATGGTTCCGGCTTCAAGTGCGCGCTCAGCCTGCGCGCGGGCGTTTGCCATACCCGGTGACCCGGCGAAATTGATGGTCAGCCCGCGGCCCATCATCAGCGGCAGGATGATGAAGAAGATCAGCGAGGCAAAGACATAAAGCCGGAAAGGCGGAATGAAGCGCGCGCGCTGGCCGTCGAGATAAGCGCGGGTCATCCGGCCGGGAAAGAGCATCAGCGGCGGCACTGTCCGGGCAAGCCGGCCGTCGATTGAAAAGAGGGTCTCGAGGCTTTCACTGAGCAGCGCCCCGAAAGGACGGCGCAGGCTTTGGGCGCTCTGGCCGCAGGCGTGACAGAAATCACCCATCAGCGGTGTCTGACAATTGGGGCAGACGGTTTCACGCGGCCCGCTTTTCCGGCCCGCGAGCCCCGCCGCCGCATCGGCCCCCGCATGTTCGATGGCGGTATCAGCCGCACTGCCCAGTTCGTCGCTCATCGCACTCCTCCCGCCTCAGCGGAACACTTTCGGCTTCTTCGCCACAAACCGGCGCGTTGCTTCCTGATATCGCAAAGCCTGCCCGCCGGCGGCAAGCCCATAGGTCTGATCGCGCAGGAATTCCATGAGGCCGCGCCGCCTGCCTGCCGCCTGCAAAGCATCCGGCGACAGCGTCTCCCCGATGCCGACGGCCACCGTCTTGCCCATTCGCCGGTGCACCTCTCGGAAGACGAGCGCCAGACGCAGTTCCAGCGAAAGATGCGAGGCGATCTGGAACAGGCGCGAATTCTGCCCCTCGAAGAAGACCGGCGTAACCGCAGCGCGACCCTGCGTGATGAGTTTGGCGGTGAAGGGTTTCCAGTCGTCGTCCACCGCCAGCGCATCGAAGGGGCGCGGCGTGGTCGAAACCCCGCCCGCCGGAAAGACGATCACGCAGCCGCCGGCCTTCACATGGCTGAGCGCGGCTTTCCGCATGGCAATGTTTGCCGTCGCGGCTTCACGCGTACCGCCGAAATCGACCGGCAGAAGCCACGGCTTTGCCTCCGGTACGGCGTCCAGCACCGAGTTTGTCAACACCCGGAAATCACCCCGCCGACGCCCCACCAGCCAACAGATGACAAGCCCGTCGAGCACGCCGAAGGGATGGTTGGCCACGATGACCAGCGGCCCTTCCGCTGGCATCTGGGCGAGGCGCACGGGATCGAACCGGACATCCAGTTCGAGAAGACGGATCGCGGCCTCGAAGAAACCCGCCTCGCCAAGCTCGCCCGCCCGATAACGCTCATACAGGCGCCGCAGCCTGGGCTGACCGGTCGCCCGTTCGACCGCGCGGACAAGGGCACGTTTCAGCGGGTCGTGAAAATACGCCGCATAGGAAAGCTCCGGAGCGGCGTCCCTCTCGGTCATAGCCGCCACATCCGCGCGAGATTGTTCTTCTGCATGTCGGATGAGCCGCCGACGATGGGCATGCCGAGCAGGTCGCGCACATTGCGCTCGATGTCATAGGCATCCGACAGGCCATAGGCGCCGATCACCTGCTGGCAGGCAAGGCCGATTTCTACGCCGGTGTCAGCCACATAGAGCTTTGCCATCGCCGTTTCTGCCGAGCAGGGCTGGCCGGTGCCCGCCAGCCAGGCGGCATGGTAGAGCATGTGCCGGCAGGCGGCGAGCTTGGTGCGCGCGGCCACCAGCTTGTGGGCGATCGCCTGATGCTGGCCGATGCGCTTGCCGAACTGCTCTCGCTCCCCGGCATAGCGCCACGCCTCTTCCAGCGCAGCCCGCGCGATGCCGTAGGCAACCGCAGTGATCTCGATCTTCTCGACATCCAGCGCCCTTCCCGCCAGCGCGTCCCAGCCTCGGTTCCATTTTTCCGGGCCGCCGACGATGGCACTTTCGGGTAGGCGGACATCATCAAGATAGACATCCATCGAATGGGTATAACGCAGGTTTGCATGCTCGATGGGCTGCATGGTCACGCCCTTTGCCTTTGTGGGTACAAGGACGAAAGTGAGATTGCCGTGGCGCGCGCCGGGGTCGCCCGACCGGCAGAGACAATAGATATAGTCGGCCCAGTCCGCGCCCGTGCACCAGCGCTTGGCGCCGTTTATGACGATCTCACCGCCAATCCGATCCACCCGCGTCTCGACGCTCGGCAGATCGCCGCCGACATTCGGCTCTGACAGGCCGTAGGCCAGGAAAAGCTCCCCCCGCGCAAGCTTCGGCAGAAGCTCTTGTTTCTGCTCTTTCGATCCGTTCTCGGAAATGTTGAGACCGCCATAGAAGGCGGCATGAATATACGGCCCGGCCATCGACGGCCCGCCCTGGCAGAGTTCCTCGATCACGGCGGCGGCGGCGTAGATGTCCTCGCCCTGCCCGCCATACTCCTCGGGGATCGTCAGGCCGATCAGGCCCATCTCCGCGATCTCACGAAAGAGACTGCGGTCCCAGGTCGCCGCCCGGTCCCATTCGCGGCGCTTCTCGCGCGGCATCTTCTCGGCTACCCAGCGGGCGAGCTGGCGGCGGATTTCAGTGATGTGGCCCGGTTCGGCGGCAAAGCTGGTCATGCCGCACTTCTCTGCTATCCGCCGATTTCGTCAAGATTGAAGGGCGTCGACTGGTAGGTCTGGTTGATCCAGTTGCCGAACAGGAGATGGGCATGGCTGCGCCAGCGATTGAGCGGCGGCCGGAGCGGATCGTCCTCCGGGAAGTAGCCGAACGGCACCTGGATGTTCTTGCCCTGCGCCCGGTCGCGCTCGAACTCTTCCTTGAGGGAATAGGAATCATACTCGATATGGTTGAACATGTAGAGGCTGCTCCGGGCGCTGTCTTCCATCAGGCACGGGCCTGTGTCCTCGCTGTCGATCAGCAGCCGGAGCGCCGGGCGGGCGAGCACATCAGCGCGGCGCACTTCGGTCCAGCGGGAAACCGGGATCTGGAAATCGTCCGAGAAGCCGGAAAGGTAAGGCGACGCCGGGTCAAGGTTCGTATGCCGGAACACGCCAAAGGCCTTCGCTTCGAGCGTATATTTCGGCAAGCCGTGGAAATGCCAGGCCGCCGCCATGGCGCCCCAGCAGATATAGAGCGGCGAATGCACATGGCGCTCGGTCCAGTCGAAGATCTGTGTCAGCTCGTCCCAATAGGTCACCTCCTCGAAGGGCATGGTCTCGATCGGTGCCCCGGTGATGATGAAGCCATCAAACTTCCGCTCCCGGATTTCCTCCCAGGTCTGGTAGAAGCTGATCAGGTGCTCCTGCGAGGTGTTCTTCGGCGTGTGGCCGCCAACGCGCACGAGGGTCAGCTCCACCTGCAGGGGCGTTGCCCCGATCAGGCGGGCGATCTGCGTCTCGGTGCGGATCTTGTTCGGCATCAGGTTCAGCAGGCCAATCTGAAGCGGGCGCACATCCTGCCGGATGGCATCGGTCTCGCACATCACGGCGACGCCTTCGCCGAGCAGGGTCTCGCGCGCGGGCAGCGTATCCGGGATCTTTATAGGCATAATTCGAACATCCTCAGCGGCCCGCTTTGAAGGCTTCAAACACGTCGCATGGGAGGGGGGAAAGGCGGGCGCTCCGCCCGCATCTCGGCCCTTTAGCGACTTGTTTAACGTGGCTGCAAGCCGGCCGGCCAAATCACCACGAGGACCGGGATTTAGTACGGCCGGGGCGCGGCGTCAAACAGTCAGGCAACCACCTGGAGAGTGGGCTGTCACGCAAGAGTCTGCACCAGCCGTGGCAACATCCGCCCCGGAATGGAACCGGACGGGCTCTCGCCAGCCGGCGCGGCCCCCATCTTCACATAAAATTCCGCCGCATCCGGGTCGGCATCAATCAAAAGCCGCCTTGCTCCTTTGCGCCGCGCTTCGGCGCAGGCCCAGTCATACAGAAGCCGCCCCACGCCCCCGCCCATCCGGCCCGGCTCGATGAACAGCTTCTGCAGTATCGCATCGCTCTCCTCGACCGAGATTTGCACGATGCCCGCAACACCCTCATCGTCTTCGGCAACCCGGAAAGCGTCCTCGACGAGATCGGACGCCTGTATGGTCAGTTCTTCACGAAAGGCGTCGACCATATCGGCCGGATAGCCCCAGTGCGCCTTGGACCGCAGGCACAGATCCGAAAGGCCGGGAAGCTCGGCGATGTCAGGCAGACGCAGGCGCATCGACAACCTACTCCCCCGTCAGCTTCGCCGCCCGCCGTTCCTTGAAGGCGGCCACCGCCTCTTTCCGGTCGCCCAGGTAATTGGAAACGCTTTCCCAGCCTATTGAGGCGTCCATCAATTGCGCGGCGAGCGCCCGCAGGGGAATGTTGGCGGTCGTCTTGGTCCAGCGCACGGCCCATTTGGGGTTCGCCAGTATCTTGCCCACGATCTCGTCGACCTTGGCGTCGAGCTCGCCCACGGGCACGGCATAGTTGATCAGGCCGAGGGCCTGCGCCTCTGACGCGCTGAGAAGGTCGCCGGTCATCAGCAGTTCCTTCGCCTTGGCAAAGCCGATCAGCTGCGGCCAGATCAGCGCGCCGCCATCGCCCGCCACGAGGCCCACCTTCACATGCGGGTCGCCGACCTTCGCCGTCTCGTCGGCAATAATCACATCGCACAGCAGCGCAATCGTCGCGCCCAGCCCGGCGGCGGCCCCATTCATCCGGCAGAGAATGGGTTTTTCCATCTGCAGCAGCGTCACCACGATCTGCTTGGCGTCCCAGCCGATGGCGCGGAAGCGTTCGGGATGATTGATCTGCTCCTCGAACCAGTCGAAATCCCCGCCCGCGCAAAAGGCTCGCCCCTTCCCGGACAGGATAATGAGATCGCTCTCCGTGTCGCGCTGCAGGCAGTTGAACACGAGGGCGAGCTCTGTGTGCATCTGCTCGTCCACCCCGTTCACCGGATGGTCCGATGTGATCCAGGCCGTCAGTACACGGCCCTTCCGCTCGAAGGTGAAGCGTTCCCATTTATCTGCCGTGATGTCGTAATGCGCGCTCATGCCTGCTCCCTTTTCCCTGTCCGGCACCCTAGCTGGCGGCAGCGCCGCGACAAGGCTCAATCGATGCAAGGCAGCCGCAGGGCTGGCCCGCCCCTGCCGGATTTTCTTGCCAAGAACCCGCATAAGTGGCAGCCTTACCTGACGGCATGAGCTGCGGCAGACCCTGCGCTAACAGGCCCGGGCGCCAGTTCATCGCTGCGGTGATGAGCGCCAGTTCCTGGCAGGCGCCAGCAGGCGCAGGACAGCTAGATCAAGGCCGGAATGGCCGCAGCTTTCCTCCCATCCCCTGTTCCTCGCAAACGGCCCATCGGCCGCCAGACTCACTTGTGCCCGAAAGGAAGCGTAGCCCCATGTCCATCCGGTCTGTCCTCGGCGACCATCCCCCGCCCCTGCTCTCCTGTGCGCCGGGAGACCTGCTGACCACCGCCGTCAACCGGCTGGTCGGCGCCGCCTCGAACGCCATAGCCGTCACGGGCCCTTCAGGTCAGCTTGTCGGGATCCTGACAGATCATGACATCGTCCGCGCCATTCATGCCGGCGGGGGCGATCTCGGCAAGGCGCGGGCCGAAGACTGGATGACCCGCCCGGTCGTCACCGTGACACCGGAGACGAGCCTGTCGACTGCGCTCAATATGATGGGCCACCACCGCATCCGCCATGTCATCGTCACCGACGACAATGGCAAACCGCTCGCGGTTGCCGGCGTGCGCGCCATTCTCCGCAAGCTGCATGAGATCGACATGCTGGAGATCAACGTCCTGCGCGACATCGCGGTGGCTAGGCGCTAAACAGAGCAGACCCTGGCTTCAGAGGTCCGCCTGACAATGACCCGCGACACGCTTTTTCTGCTGCCCCCCGGCTTCGAAGCCGGAGGACGACGAGAATTCTGCCCCGAATGTGCCGAGATATGGGGCGTGCTGTCCTGGTATCCGGCGCTGAAAGAAACGCTCGACATCGTCTATGTCAGCCTTGCCCATCCACGCATGCCCATCGTGGCCCTGCTCGGCGCAGGCCGGCACAATGCGCCGACCCTTGTCCTTGCCCCTGACACGCCCCGCGCACCAGGCCTCGACTATTCTGAGGCCGGCGGCTTCACCTACCTTCCGTCCGCCCGTCTCATCGCAAAACACTTCGCCGGACTCTACGGCACGCCGGTGCCGCGAGGGAGTTGATTAACTCATCCCTTGCCTCCCGCTGCGTCACGGCGGTCTATCTTTGTGGCACCAACAGCCATGCTCCGGAGGACACCGCCGATGGCCGCAAAGCAAGTGAAGACCCGCATCACCGATATGCTCGGCATCGAGAAACCGATCATCCAGGCCGCCATGGGCTGGATTGCCCGGGCGCCGCTCTCCTCGGCCGTCTCGAATGCCGGCGGCATGGGCATCATCGAGACCTCGTCCGGCGAACTCGATGCCATCCGCGAAGAGATCCGCAAGATGAAGACGCTGACGGACAAGCCCTTTGGTGTGAACGTCGCCCAGGCTTTCGTACGCGATCCGGATATCATCACCTTCGTCATCGATCAGGGCATCAGATTCGTCACGACCTCTGCCGGCGACCCGATGAAATATACCGGCATGCTGAAAGAGGCGGGCCTCACCGTCTTCCATGTCGTCCCGTCCCTCTCCGGCGCGTTGCGCGCCATTGAGGCGGGCGTTGACGGCTTGATCGTCGAGGGCGGCGAGGGTGGCGGCTTCAAGAATGCGCGCGATGTCGCCTCGATGGTTCTGATCCCTCAGGTCTGCGAAAGGGTCTCCGTCCCGGTCGTTGCCGCGGGCGGCATCATGGACGGGCGCACCATGGCCGCCGCCTTCGCGCTCGGCGCCGAAGGCGTGCTGATGGGCACACGCATCCTCTCCTCGGCCGAAAGCCCGGTCCATCCGAACTGGAAGACCGCAATCCTCAATGCCGACGCGACAGACACGGTGTTCCTCAATCGCCAGGGCCCCGGCCCGGCCCTGCGCGCCCTGCGCACCGAGCGCACCACGAAGATCGAAAAAGACGGCAGCCCCAACATCTTCGGTGAGTTTGCCGGTACCCAGAACGTCTATTTCAAGGGCGACCTTGAAGCGGGTATCGCACTCACCGGCCAGGTGGCGGGGCGCATCACGGGCGTCAAACCGGTCGCAGAAATCTTCGAAGACACCATCGAGGAATATCACCGCACGATTGCGGCCCTGCCCCGCTGAGCCAGATTTTGCCCCTCTCGGGCAGATCAGGCAAAATCCACCCTGAAATCTGTCCCTTTCACTGGAATTCTCACCGCGCCGCCGTTACAGAGTTACAATACATGCGCAGAGGAAACCTGATGAAAATGTCTGAAGTTCTGAAGGGCGGCGCCGCTGCCCTCATTCTTGCGGCGACGGCCGCTGCTTGCGGCGCCCCGGCACCCACCGGCGCTGCCACCCCCGCCACTCGGATTGAACTGCCCGAAATCACCATCAGCGACGCTGAACTGGAAGGAAATCCCTTCCGGGCCGAATGGACCGGGGCCTATGGCGCCCCGCCTTTCGCCGACATCCGCGACGAACATTTCCTCCCCGCCGTCAAGAAGGGCATCCTCGAACGCCGCGCCGAAATCGACGCCATCGTCAACAATCCCGAACCGCCGACCTTCGAGAACACCATCCTTGCCCTGGAAACCTCAGGCGAGGCCCTCACCCGCGTGATGCGCGTCTTCGGCAACATCACGAATACCGACACCAATGACACGCTGAACGCCCTGCAGGGCGAAATCTATCCCATGCTGACGCGCGAACAGGACGCGGTCACTTTCAATCCGGCGCTCTATGCCCGTGTGAAGGCTGTCTATGATCAGCAGGGCCGCCTCGGTCTCGACGAGCAGGAAGCGCGCCTCCTCGAACTCACCCATCGCGGTTTCGTGCGCGCCGGCGCGGCGCTGCCCCAGGATGTGCAGGCCCAGATCGCCGACCTCAATGCCGAAATCTCGGCGCTCACAACCGAGTATGGCCAGAACCTGCTCGCCGCCAACAACGCCTTCAAGCTGGAGATCACCGATCCTGCGCGCCTTGGCGGCCTGTCGGACAACTTCAGGAATGCCCTCAAGGTCGAGGGCGAGGAAAGATGGGAAGTCGGGCTCAGCCGCTCCTTCTTCGAAGGCTTCATGTCGAACGCCGATGACCGCGAACTGCGCTCCCAGCTGTTCGACGGTTATCGTACGGTCGCCTCCTCAGGCGACTATGACAACGGCCGGGTCGCTCTCAGGATCGCCCAGCTGCGCGCCAAGCGCGCCGAGCTGATGGGCTTCAAGAGCCATGCCCACTACATCATCGACCAGCGGATGGCCAAGACGCCGGAAGCGGCCATCGACTTCCTGCTGAGGGTTCTGGAGCCGGGTCTTGCCCGCGCGGCCGAGGAACAGGCCGATATGGCCGAACTGGCCGGCCACGAAATCCTGGGCCATGACTGGTGGTATTATTCGGAGAAGGTCCGCGCGTCGAAATACGCCTTCGACGAAAACCAGTTGCGCCCCTATTTCCAGCTTGATGCGACGTTTGACGGCGCCTTCGAGGTCGCCTCGCGCCTGTTCAATATTACCATCGAAGAAGTCGATGTGCCCGGCTGGAACCCCGTGGTGCGCTCCTATGACGTGAAGGACGCCGCCACCGGCGAGCATCTCGGCCTGTTCATGGTCGACATGTTCGCCCGCCCTTCCAAGCGGGGCGGCGCCTGGATGAGCACCTACCGGTCCTCTTCCGAGATCGGCGGTGAGCGCATCCGCCCGATCATCACCAACAACATGAACCTGGTGACACCGGCCGCTGGCCAGCCCTCGCTGCTCTCGCCGACCGAGGTGGAAACCCTGTTCCACGAATTCGGCCACGGCCTGCACGGCCTGCTGACACAGATCCGTTATCCAAGCTTTTCGGGCGTCTATGGCGGGCCGGATTATGTCGAGTTCCCGGCCCAGGTGATGGAACACTGGTGGAGCGAGCCGCAGGTGCTGGCGATGTACGCGCGCCACTACCGGACCGGCGAAGTGATCCCGCAGGAGCTGATCGACCGGATGAACCGCGCCTCCACTTTCAATCAGGGCTTCAAGACGACCGAGTTCATCGCCGCCTCGCTGATCGACCTGCACTGGCATATGCTGTCGTCTGAAGAGGCCGCCAAGGTCACCAGCGCGCGCGAGTTCGAGCTTGAAGTCCTGCGTAAGTACAACATCCCGGAAATCATCGAGCCGCGCTACCGCTCGACCTATTTCTCCCACATTTTCTCCGGCGGCTATTCGGCCGGCTACTATTCCTATCTGTGGGCCGAAATTCTGGATGCGGACGGGTTTGATGCCTTCAAGCAGACCGGCGATATCTTCAATCCGGAACTGGCGGCCAAGCTGAAACAGTGGGTCTTCGAATCCGGCGGGCTGCGCGAGACCGATGAGCTTTACCGCAACTTCCGCGGCTCCGACCCCGGCATCGAACCGCTGCTGCGCAATCGCGGCTTTGCAGAGCCCTCACCGGCCGAGGGCTGATGCGGCCGGCTCCGAAAACAAAACCCCGCCTCGATGGAGGCGGGGTTTTTTCTTGCCGGCAATGTCCGGCAGGGCTCAGCCGCCGGTCACGGGATCCTTGCAGATCAGCGCCTTGATTTCCTCTTCATTGCGCGCCTTGCGCAGGCCGTCGCGCACCGCGCTCTGGCGGAAGAAACGGCTGACCTGGGCGAGGGCGCGCAGATGGTCTGCGCCCGATCCGTCGGGCGCCAGCAGCATGAAGACGAGATCGCAGGGCCGGTCATCGATCGCTTCGAAATCAACGCCGTGCGCGAGGCGGAGAAAACCGCCGACCGGCGCAGCCAGACCGGCCAGGCGCGCATGCGGGATCGCGACGCCCTCACCAACGCCCGTCGACCCGAGCCGTTCGCGCTCCATCACCGCATCTTCAATCGCCCGCGCACCGATGCCGGTGGTCTCACTCAACGCTTCGCACAGGATATGGATAGCCTGCTTGCGGCTCGAGGCTTCGTGATAGGGAATGATTACCCCGCCTTGCAGCAAGGCGCTCAGATCGGTGGCCATCAAAACAACTTTCCGTGGCGCGTCGCACTAATTCCGGGGTGTGTTGGCGGGATCGACCCAGCCAATATGTCCGTCCGGGCGGCGGTAGACCATATTCAGGCCGTCATGGCTAGCGTTTCTGAACATGAGTGCCGGAACATCCTGCAGTTCCAGCTGCATGACTGCCTCAGAAACGCTCATAGTCCGGATCTGGACCTGGGTTTCTGCAACCGTCAGGGGAGCGTCACCGTTTTCCAGACCCGCATCCTCGGACTCCTCGGCGTCGTCGGCCGGCACCTGGATCAGCATTTCCGCCACCGCCTGCGCTGGCAATGCGGGCTGGCCATTGGAATGGTGGTCTTTCAGACGGCGCTTATAGCGGCGCACCCGTTTTTCCATCTTGTCGAGGCTGACCTCGAGCGCGGCATAGGGGTCGTTCGCCTTGCCGGTGGATTGCAGCACGATCCCGGAGGGCAGATGGACGTTGCAGTCGACCTCGACGAACGGGCCCTGCTGGGAAACGAACACATTCGCCTCGCCGGTGCGGTTGAAGTATTTCGATACCGCCGCTTCTAGCCCTTCCTCGATCCGCCCTCGCAGCGCCTCACCCAGTTCCATATGCCTGCCGGTGATCTGAATCTGCATGGACGTCTCCTTTGCGGTTAGTCTTAAGAGCCCCTCATTGAGATAAGTATGCCTCAGGAAGCTACCAGTGGCGACTCCCTTCCCTCGCAACGGGACTCGCCTGTCTGAATGCTAATGGGTTAACGCCGCGGCGGGCGATAGGGGTTTACCCTGACCTTGCCGGAAGACGCCCGGCCAGCGGCGCTTATGCCTCTTCTGATTTCCGGGAATAGCCATGCTTCTTCAGAAGGCCGCGCAGCTGGTGATAGGTCAGGCCGAGCGCCTCGGCGGCCCGTCCCTGATGGCCGCCTGCGCGGGCCAGCGCGTCATCGATCAGTTGCATCTCGAACAGGCGCACTGCGTCCTCGAAGCCGCGCACCGGGCCGTCCGGCCTGTCCGATGGCTGCAGGCCGGGTTGGACCGGCACGCTTGATCCGGCCGCCGATATGCCTGCGGCGTTGGCGTTTTTTCCTGCCTCGTTGGAGGAACCGTTGGAGTTTTTCGGGCGCCAGGGCGACGCAAACGGATCGAGTGCGGACGGCTCGAAACGCACCTGTTCATGCGGCTCGGCAAGGATCGCGCGGTGCGCCAGACGTTCGGCGAAATTCCTCAACTCGCGCACATTGCCCGGCCAGTCATGCGCCTCGATGGCCTCGATCGCCGAGGGCGCAAAGCCTGGAAAATCCTGCGCCATCTCCACGGCCATCCGCCGCGCAAAGAACTGCGCCAGCAGCGTCTTGTCGCCATGCCGCGCGCGCAGTGGCGGCAGGGTGATGACATCGAAGGAAAGCCGGTCGAGCAGGTCCCAGCGGAACTTGCCCGCCTCTGCCATGGATGGAAGATCGCCATTCGTCGCCGCGATGATGCGGACATTCGTCGTCATAACCTTCGAGCCACCGACCCGCTGGAACTCGCCATATTCGACGATCCTGAGCAGCTTTTCCTGCACCTGCTGGGAGGCGGTGGCGATCTCGTCGAGAAAGATGGTGCCGCCATCGGCCAGCTCGAACCGGCCGCGCCGCATCTCGGTCGCACCCGTGAAGGCGCCCCGTTCATGGCCGAAAAGCTCTGAATCGAGCAGGGTTTCCGACAGCGCGGCACAATTGACCTTCACGAACGGGCCTTCCCAGCGCTTCGACAGGAAGTGAAGGCGCTCACCGACCAGTTCCTTGCCGGTCCCGCGCTCGCCGATCACCAGGACCGGCCGGTCCAGCGGCGCCAGCCGGCTCGCCTGCTCCAGCGCGTTCAGCCAGACGGCCGACTCGCCGATGAGATTGGTTGTCCGCTCTTGCATGTAGCTCTTTTAGCTAAAATCACTGGTCGAATCGACTAATATTTTAGTATTCTTCACCATTTAATTTTTAACGCCAAGCCGCAAAGAGGATTTTTCCTGTTTGTTTTCAATGTGTTATGAAATTAATTCGGAACTGGCACGGCTCTTGAAACCCGTCTGGCATCAGGGCGACGGGCGTCGCCACCCAACAGAAACCAGGATGAGCAGTGAAATGAGCTACCAGGACGACAATTACAGCCCCCGCACCGATGCCGGCCGTTTCGGCCGCTGGCTCGCCACGCGCCGCGCGGAGACATGGATGTTCTTCGCCGTGGGCGTCTTCCTCGGCGGCCTCTTCTTCTGATCTTCCAGACACGAAAGGATATCACACCATGGGTCTCTTCTCCCGTCTCGGCGACATCATCAACTCCAACATCAACGCGATGCTGGACGGCGCCGAAAACCCCGAAAAAATCGCCCGCCTGATCATCCAGGAAATGGAAGACACGCTGGTCGAAGTGCGCACAGCAGCTGCCCGCGCGATGGCTGACAAGAAGGAAATGGAGCGCGAGATCGCCCACTATTCCGCCAGCCGCGACGACTGGAACGCCAAGGCGGAACTGGCCATCGAGAAGGGCCGCGAGGATCTCGCCCGCGGCGCGCTGATTGCCAAACAGAAGGCTGAAGGCGAAATCGAGCGCCGCCGGAACGCGATGAAAATCGCCGAGGAGGCCTTCGAGCGCCGTCAGGACGACCTGACCAAGCTGCAGGCAAAGCTCGACGAAGCCAAGGCCAAGCACCGCGCACTTGTCATGCGCCGCGAGGCTGCCGAGCAGCGCATCCGCATGCGCACCCAGATGTATGACGGCCGCGCCGACGAGGCGATCGCCCGCTACGCCAATCTGGAGCGCAAGGTCGACGAGATGGAGGCGTATGCCGACACGATCCGCGGCGGTGAGCCGAGCCTCGCCCAGGAGTTCGCCGAACTTGAGCAGAACGAGTCGATCGAGAAGGAACTGGCCGCGCTGAAAGCCCGCAAGGGCAAGGCCGCCGCCAAGAAGACGGAGGGTTGAACCCATGTTGTTCTCACTGGCCTGCCTTTTTGGCTTCCTCGCAGTGATCTGCGCACCCGGCCTCATCGCCCAGATGCGGGAAGAGCGCGCCGACGCTGACGAGATGGCGGACACCGCCACCAGCGAGGCGTGATCATGAGCGAGCTGCTGATCCCGCTCATTGCGATCCTCGCCCTCTTCGTGGTGCTGCCGGGCATGGTGTTTCATTACATCACGCTCTGGCGGCGCCAGAAGACCCTGCAGCCGGACGATGAGCGGATGCTCGAGGATCTCTGGCGCTCTGCCAAGGCAATGGAGCGCCGGATCGAGACCCTCGAATCCCTGCTCGAAGCCCGCGACGCCGAAAACCCCCGCCGCCCGCCACGCCCCAGCCGCCCCAATCTTGACGACTAAGGAGACAGGAAATGTCCCGCCCCTACGATCCCTACAACTCTCCCAACCCGAAACGCTTCTACCGCTCGCGCCAGGACAGTGTGCTGGCCGGCGTCTGCGGCGGCATCGCCGACCGCTTCGGATGGGATCCGCTTCTCGTCCGTGTGCTGTTTGTTCTGCTGACTCTGTTCGGGCTCGGCCCGGTTGCCGTTGTGACCTATGTCGTCATCTGGATGATCACGCCGCGCACGCCTTTGGGCTACGGCTCGATGAGCGCGGATGAAGATGCATTCTGGCGAGGCGTCCAGGACCGTCCGCGGGCCACTTTCGGCACCATCAAGTACACCTTCATGGATCTCGACGAGCGCCTGAAGAATCTCGAACGCGCCGTAACTTCGGAAGAATGGCGCCTTCGCCAGGAGTTCCGCGACCTCGAAAAAGGCAACTGACAGGGCATCCTGCCCACCACTCCAATTCCGCTCAAAGGACCGGACCAATGAAAATGGGGAACTTCCTTCACAACAACTGGCTGCTCGGCGCTCTCGCCGTCACCCTTCTCGCCGTCACGGCCATCGTCACCACCGTCTCCGGCCAGGTTTCGGTCGAACTCGCCGGGGTCTCGATGAGCCTCGAACAGCATGAGAATGGCGGCGTCCGGGTCTTCTTCGTCCAGGCGCCCTGATCCTCAGCGCGCCTTCCTCAGACGCCGGAGGATCTGCCGGTCCGGGGACACAGCCCGGAGGGATGGCAGGTCCGCCGGAAGCGGGGCACCGAAAAGGTCGGCCATGATCACACCGGCCGCCCAAGGCGCCCAGGTAAAGCCCCGGCTGCCATAACCTCCCGCCACCCAGACCCCCGGAAGCACCGGCCAGTCTTCCGGCACATCCTTCGCCCCCCAGAGAGACACGATCCCCGCCGCATCCGGCGCACGCCCGATCAGGGGCAGCCGGTCCGCCGTGGTCGCCCGCACCGAGGCACGCGATACCGCCTCGCCTCGCCGCACTTCATGCACCCACCAGGGCGACAACGCTTCCAGCCCTTTCAGGTTCTCAGCCCGCGCCACCTCGCTGACACACGCTGCATCTTCCGGCCCGGCCGGCCCGAAGGTCGCCCCCCAGAGGCGTTCCGCACCCAGAGCAATCGCGTAAGTGCCGGAAGCAAGTGCGGAAGCCGGTGCCTCAACGACGCCCTCCATATGTTCCACCTGCCCTTGCCTGCCGGTCAGGTCGAGACCTGGTATCAGCTGCCGGAGCGCCATGCCGGACGCCAGCACGACGGCATCGAACACCTCGCCCTCGACCGTCAGGATGGAGAGATCAATCGCGGGCTCCCTGCCGAGGTGCAGGTCGGCGCCTTCAAGCAGTGACTGGACGATCTGCCGGGGACGGAGGATCAGCGCGCCCTTGTGCAACAGGCCGCCGCTGGACAGCGCTTCAAGGTTTTCGAGCGGAAAAGGCGGATCGGCGAGCAGCTTTGCGAAACGCTTCGCCTCGGTCTCGCTGCGCGGCATCTGGCGCACATTCGTTTCCCAGACGCCTTCCTGGCCACGATAGAAATCGCGGGCGGCGAGATAGGCATCAATGAGAAGACGCGCCTCCGGCGTTTCCCCGGCATCGAGGCGGGGCATCAGGAGGGCGAGCGGATTGCCGCTTGCGCTGCTCGCGGGTGCGTCTGCCGGATCGAAGACGGCGACCTCTACCCCAGCTGCCCGCAACCGGGCAGCGATCGCGGCGCCCGCAATCCCGGCGCCAAGCACAGCAACGCGGCGAGGCGCAGGTCCTTCAGTTCGTTGGCCGGGCAGGCGGGCTTCCAGCCGCTCGCGCTTGCGGCCGTGGCCCTCAGTCTTGCTCACTTCAAATCCGGCGGCCGCGAGGCCGCGCCGGACATCGCCTGCCACGGTGAATGTCCCAACTCGCGCGCCCGGCCGTGAGCGGGCCGCCACCAGCGGATAGATGCCGCCGGCCCACATGTCTTCATTCTTTGCCGGGCTGAACCCGTCGAGAAACCAGGCATCCGCATGAAACTGGCTCATCGGGAGCGTGTCTGCGATGTCGCCAAGATGCAGGATGAGATCAATGCCATCCGCATCAAAGGAGAGTTGCCGCACGCCCTTCACCGGCCCCGGCCAGCGGGCGAGCAGCTGGCTGGTCAGGGGGGCAAGCTCTGGCCAGCTCGAAAATGCACGGGCGGCGTCGTCGGCCTTCAGCGGGAAGGCCTCAAAGCTGATGAAGCTGAGGCGCGCATGCGGATGGGGCCGGTGCTGGCGCCAGAGTTGCCAGAGCGCGAGGAAGTTGAGCCCCGTTCCGAATCCGGTTTCGGCAATGGTGAACTGGCGCCGCCCGCGCCAGGCTTCCGGCAGGCCACAACCTTTCAGGAACACAGCGCGCGTCTCGGCGAGACCGTCTGCGGCCGAGAAATAGACATCCCCGAATGCCTTCGCGACCGGGGTGCCGTCCTCCCGCCAGTCAATTTCCGGATGGGTCAGCAGCCGCGCCATGTCCCTGCCCTAGCCCGGCGGGCGTCAAATGGGAACGGGGCCGGGCATTGCGCTTTCGCCGCGCCTGTCCCACTTTCGCCCTCCGGCCAGAACAGGAGTCCGGCATGAGCGAACTGGATGTAAAGCGCGAAGACGGCCCCACCGGCGGGCGCTATTTCGTCACCATCGACGGCCATACAGCCGAGATGACCTATTCCAAGGCCGGGTCGAGCCGCCTCATCATCGACCATACGGGCGTGCCGGATGCGCTGCGCGGCAGGGGCGCCGGCCAGGCGCTGGTCAAACGGGCCGTGGAAGATGCGCGCGCGGCGGGTATCAAGATCATCCCGCTTTGCCCTTTCGCGAAGGCGCAGATCGAGAAACACCCCGAATGGCAGGATGTGCTGGCCTGAACACCGGAGACCCAAGCCATGGCGACATTGCTGAGGATACTTGGCGTGCTCTGGTGCATCATCGCGCTGCTGGTGACACTTGCGGCGGTTGTCGGCGCCATGTTTGACAGCGGAAGAGGCGTTGACATGGCCTTTGCCATCGGCGCCTTCATCGGGGCGGGCCTCGTCCTGTCGCCGGTCTGGCTCACCGGCGTCGCATTTTTCCTCCTGCCCGGCTGGATCCGCAAACAGCTTGGCCAGGCCAGATCGGATACCTTTGCATGACGGCGAGTGAAATAACCCACGACCCGGCCCGCCAGCGCTACAGTCTCATGGCGGACGGCAAGGAAGCCTATCTGGTCTATGAGCGTCCGCGCCCCGGTGTGCGCAACATCACCCATACAATCGTACCGGACGCCATCGGCGGACGGGGCTACGGCCAGCGCCTGGTGAAACGGGCGGTCGAGGATGCCATCGCTGCGGGCGACCGGCTGATGGCCTCCTGCTGGTTCGCAAGGGCGCTGATCGACAAATCTCCGGAATGGGCCGCGCTGAAGGCATGACCCTCCCCTTCTGGAAAACCAAGACACTGGACCAGATGACCCCCGAAGAGTGGGAAAGCCTCTGCGACGGCTGCGGCAAGTGCTGCATCGTGAAGCTGGAGGACGAGGACACCGGCGCGCTCGCCTATACCCGCCTGCACTGCAAGCTGTTCGATGGCAGCACCTGCCGGTGTTCGGACTATGCCAACCGGTGGGACCATGTGCCGGACTGTGTGCAGTTGACGCCGGTGGTGGTTGAGCAGGTCGACTGGCTGCCCAGGACCTGCGCCTACCGGCTGGTGAATGAAGGCAAGGACCTGCCGGATTGGCACCATCTCGTCTGCGGCGACCGCAATCGCATCCACGAACTCGGCCATTCCGTACAGGATCAGACGATCTCGGAGGAAACCGTCTTCGAAGAAGACGAGATCGACTGGGTGATCGACTGGGAAGGCACCGAGCCATAGGCCGGTCCATAGGCCGGCCCGCCGCTTTCAACCATCCTTAAGGTCGCCATGGCAGTCTCGCAGGATGGATGTGCTGCCCGCCTTTCTCGACCATCTGACGCGCGAGCGCCGCATGGCGGCGAAAACGGTCGAATCCTATGGCAGCGACCTCTCCTTTTTTCTCGCCTTCCTGCGGGTGCATATGGGCGGCGAGCCCTCACTGAAGACGCTGACGGATGTCCGCGCCCGGGATATCCGCGCCTATCTAGCCGAACGCCGCCGCGAAGGACTGTCGGATGCAAGCGTGGCGCGCATCCTTTCCTCGATCAAGGCGCTCTATCGCTGGCTCGACCGGGCACACGGCCTCAACAATGCCGAGGTTGGCTATCTGCAGGGCCCGCGCCGCCCGCAGCGCCTGCCGCGGCCTGTATCAATCGACGCAGCCCATGATCTCATCTCGGAAGCCGAAAGCGAACCTGATCAGGAACCCTGGATTGGCGCAAGGGACGCTGCTGTCCTGTCCCTGCTCTACGGGGCTGGTCTGCGTATCTCCGAAGCGCTGAGCCTGACCGGCCGCGACCTTCCGGCCCCGGAGCGCCTGCGCATCACCGGCAAGGGGGGCAAGGTGCGGATCGTGCCGCTCATCCCGCAGGTGCGGGATGCCATCAATGCGTATGCGGATGTCTGCCCCTGGGCGCTGACCTCCGACAAACCGCTGTTCCGCGGCGCCAAGGGCGGGCCGCTGAACCCACGCCTCATCCAGGGTCTGATGCAAAGAATGCGCGGCTATCTTGGTCTGCCTGAGACGGCAACACCGCACGCTCTGCGCCATGCATTTGCGACCCATCTCCTGGCCAACGGCGCCGACCTGCGGGCGATCCAGACGCTGCTTGGCCATGTCTCGCTCTCGACCACGCAGGTCTATACCGGCATCGATGTCGAGCGGCTGCGGGAGGTTCACGCCGCCGCACATCCGCGCGCCTGAACCGCCCTTCAGGGCGCAATCTGGGCAGTAATCGCGTCGGCCAGAAGACGGCCGGATTCGGTCAGCGAAAGTTCAGCACCATCGAGCCGGACCCAGCCCTGATCGATGAAGACGTTGATTTTCTCGCGGTCAATCGGCGCCCCGCTTAGAATCTCGACGCGGCGCAGGTCCACGCCCTCAACGGTGCGCAGGCCCATTGCGAGGATTTCCCTCGCGATGTCGACCGGGGCGAGCTTCGCCGCATCCGACCATCCGCTTTTCTGAGTACGGACGGTTTCTATATAGGCCTCGGGCCGCTTCTCTGCCTCGCTGGCGTAACGCCCGCCACCGACGGAGAGCCGGCCATGAGCGCCGGGGCCGACACCGATCCAGTCCCCGCCGCGCCAGTAGATCATGTTGTGCCGCGACCGGTGTTCGGGTGATGCGGCATGGTTTGAGACTTCGTAGGCCGGCAGTCCGGCCTCAGTCGTCAGCCGCTGGGTAAGGTCATAGAGGTCCGCCTGCGCATCATCGTCCATCGGGACGATTTCACCGCGTTCTGCGGCCTTGCCGAATGCCGTCGCCGGCTCGAAGGTCAACTCATAGAGCGAGAGGTGCGGCGCGCCGAGCGCCAGGGCGTCTTTCAGCTCGGCTTCCCAGCTGGCCGGCGTCTGGCCGGGGCGCGCATAGATGAGATCGATGGATACCGACGGGAAAACCTTCAGTGCTCGCATTACCGCCTCGGCGCCGGAAGCTGCGTCATGGTCGCGCCCGAGGAAAGCGAGCGACGAGTCCCGCAGCGACTGCAGCCCGATGGACAGGCGGGTGACACCAGCGCGGGCAAGACCCTGAAGGTCGGCGCGCAGCACATCATTCGGATTGGCTTCGAGCGTGATCTCTGCGCCGTCCCGGATCCCGAAACGGTCAGAAGCCTCCATCAGGATCCGCCCGATCTGGTCGGGACGCATCAGCGCGGGGGTACCGCCGCCGAAATAGATCGTGTCCAGCCGGCCATGTTCCGGAAGGCGCGGCCGGTGGCCGGCAATGTCAAGCGCGATCGCCTCGACCAGCGGATCGGTATTGCGGTCTTTCGCGGCATACACGTTGAAATCACAATAGGGACAGATACGCGTGCAGTAGGGCCAGTGAACATACAGGCCAAAACCGAAATGCGGTCCGAAGGGAGCGACAGCGCGCGTCATGCGAGCAGTGCCTTGCGAAGCTTTTCGACCGCTCGCGCCCGGTGGCTCATCGCATGCTTTCGTTCAGGGTCCATCTCGCCAAAGGTCTGCGTCTCCCCCTCCGCGACAAAAACCGGGTCATAGCCGAAGCCCTTGTCGCCGCGCGGGGGCCAGACCAGCTGGCCATGAACTTCGCCTTCAAATACCGCCTCGGCACCGTCCGGCCAGGCAACCGCCAGCGCGCAGACGAATTTCGCCGACCGGTCCTCGGAGGCGGACGCCTTGAGGGCTGCTTCGACCTTCTCCATGGCCTTGTAGAAATCGCGCGGCTCTCCGGCCCAGCGGGCCGAATGAATACCCGGTTCACCCTTCAGGGCGGTCACAGCGAGGCCCGAATCGTCCGACAGCGCCGGCAGCCCCGTTGCCTTCATCGCCGCGCGCGCTTTCAGAAGGGCGTTGCCGGAAAAACTATCCTCGGTTTCATCCGGATCATCCAGACCGAGTTCGAGCGCCGAAACCACCTCGAAACCATGTGGTTCGAAGAGGTCTTTCAGCTCGGACACCTTGCCCCGGTTATGCGTTGCTGCCACGAGTTTCCCGGGCACAAGAAAGGGTAAGGCTGACGCGCTTTTCACAGTTATGTGGCTCCATTCTTGCTTTATTCGCGAATGTATATATCGTTATTCGGTAATAACGGGACGGCGCGCAGGCAAAGTTCCGCTTCATAAACCATCAACCGCACAGGGTGAAAAGTCCGCGCATGACAAAGACTGGCCGGAATTCGATGGCTGAAGCGATGACGGTGCTGGTCACTGTCACCATGTGGGTCGCCGGTGCATTCGGCGTGATTGGCATTCCGGTTCTCGGCCTCGGCCTGATGGCAAGCCTTTCCAACGGCGCCGCCTCGATGCCGGGAATCGAAGCGCTTGCAGACGGCGTCTCGCCAGGCAGCTTCGTCATTGCCCTCGGCCTTCTCTGCGTGATCGTGCCGGGCGTCATCTTCATCTGCCTGCAGATGCGGCGCATCCTGCTGACACTGGTGGAGGGCGATCCGTTCGTACCTGAGAATGCAGGCCGCCTGTCACGCATCGGGGTCACGATTGCGGTGATGGAGCTGATCCGGCTTGCGACCCTGATCGTGGTTCGCGCCATGCCCAACCTGGTCGGCGATGCCCCGCCGAAACTCTCAACCCAGCTTATTCTATGGATTTCCGTAGCGGCGCTGTTCATCCTGTCACAAGTCTTCCGCGAAGGCACACGCCTGCGCGACGAAGAAAAGATGACGATCTGAGGAGCACAAGACGCATATGACCATTCGCGTGACCCTCGACCGAGTGCTTCTGGAACGGCGCATGTCGCTGACCGAACTGTCCGAACGTGTCGGTGTAACCCTCGCCAATCTGTCCATCCTCAAGACCGGCAAGGCCAAGGCGATCCGCTTCTCGACGCTGGAAGCCCTCTGCCGCGAGCTGAAATGCCAGCCCGGAGACCTGCTCGTCTTCGACACCGAAGGCGAAGAGGACGAGCACAGGGTGGCGGCGGAATAGCCGTCAGAGCCCCAGCGCCGCTCGCTGCGCCGCGAACAACTGCCCGCATCCCTTCTGGGCCAGACGCATCATCTCATCCAGTTCCGGGCGCGACATCGGGCGGGATTCGCCGGTGCCCTGCACCTCAATGAAACCGCCATCCGAGCTCATCACGACATTCATGTCGGCTTCGCCCGCCGAATCCTCAGGGTAATCAACGTCCAGCACCGGCATGTCCTGGAAGAGACCCACAGAGATCGCGGCGGCCTGTTTCAGGACTGGATCGGCCTTTATCACGCCTTCCGTCTGCAGATAACGGCAAGCCATGGCGAGGGCGACGAAACCACCGGTGATCGAGGCGGTGCGCGTGCCGCCATCGGCCTGGATCACATCGCAGTCGATGGTGATCGTATTCTCACCGAGCGCCGAAAGGTCGATGACAGAGCGCATGGAGCGCCCGATCAGGCGCTGGATTTCCTGCGTGCGGCCGGATTGCTTGCCTGCGGCGGCCTCGCGCCGGCCTCTTGTATGCGTCGCGCGCGGCAGCATGCCGTATTCGCCCGTCACCCAGCCCTCGCCCTTGCCCTTCATCCAGCCGGGCACGCCTTTTTCCCAGCTGGCAGTGCACAGCACATGCGTATGGCCGAACTTTGCGAGGCACGAGCCTTCCGCATAGCGCGTCACGCCGGTTTCAAGAGCAATCGCGCGCAGCTCGTCAAAAGCACGGCCGGAGGGGCGGACAAGATTTGGCATCCGGAGGAATCCTTCTAGTTGGTCGCCTGATTTGCGGGTTTTGCGGCAGCTGTCTACACCATGGGTGCCGAAGGAGAGTATTGAGAGCATGGCAAGCGACATTGAGATTGCGCGCGCGGCAAAGAAAAAGCCGATCCAGGAGATTGCCGGGCGCATCGGCGTCGCGCCGGAAGACCTCATTCCCTATGGCCATGACAAGGCAAAGATCTCCGCCCGCCATATTTCGGGTCTGCGTAATCGGCCGAATGGGAAGCTGGTGCTGGTCACCGCCATCAATCCCACGCCTGCCGGCGAGGGCAAGACGACGACCTCCATTGGCCTCGCCGACGCAATGAACCGGATTGGCAGCAATACCCTGCTCTGCCTGCGCGAGCCTTCGCTTGGCCCCTGCTTTGGCATGAAGGGCGGAGCGACCGGCGGCGGGCTCGCGCAGATCGTGCCGATGGAAGACATCAATCTCCACTTCACCGGCGACTTCCACGCCATCACCGCCGCGCACAACCTGCTTGCCGCCATGCTGGACAATCATGTTCACTGGGGCAGCGAGCCGAAGATCGATACCGTGCGCACCAGCTGGCGCCGCGTCATGGACATAAATGATCGCAGCCTTCGGAACATTGTCTCGGGGCTCGGCGGTGCGGGCAATGGTGTGCCATCCGAGACCGGGTTCGACATTACGGTGGCGTCCGAAGTCATGGCGATCCTCTGCCTTGCAAAAGACGCCGCAGATCTGGAAACCCGCCTCTCCCGGATCATCGTTGGTTACACGCGCGAGAAGGAAGCCGTCACCGCCGCCGACATCCAGGCCACCGGCGCAATGATGGCGCTTCTGCGCGATGCGGTCCTGCCGAACCTTGTCCAGACGCTGGAGAACAATCCCTGCCTGGTACATGGCGGCCCGTTCGCCAATATTGCCCATGGCTGCAATTCCGTCATCGCAACCCGCGCAGCACTCAAGATGGCGGATTATGTCGTCACCGAGGCGGGCTTCGGTGCCGATCTCGGGGCGGAGAAATTTCTCAACATCAAATGCCGCCAGTCCGGCCTGTCCCCGGATGCAGTTGTCCTTGTTGCGACAATCCGGGCTCTGAAGATGCATGGTGGGCTGACCCGCGAGAATGTCAGCGCCGTCTCCTATGGTTCGCTTGAGGCAGGCCTGTCCAATCTTGGCCGCCATATCGAGAATATCGGTAAGTTCGGCTTGCCGGTCATCGTGGCGATCAACCGGTTCACCACCGACACGTCCGGCGAAATCGCCGCAATCGAAGCCTATTGCGCAAAGCTCGGCGTACCTGTCGCACTGTGCACCCATTGGGCCGAAGGCGGGCGAGGGGCTGAAAGTCTCGCGAGACTCGTTGTCGAGCAGACAGCTGCGGTGCGCGAGCCGCTGCGTCCGCTTTATCCCGACGACATGCCCCTGTTCGAGAAGATCGAAACGGTCGCCAGGGAAATCTACCGGGCGGACCGCGTGGAGACGACCCGCGCGGTGCGCGCCCAGTTGATCGCCTGGGACAAGGCCGGCTTCGGGCGCCTTCCGGTCTGTATGGCGAAGACGCAGTACAGCTTCTCCACCGACCCTGCCCTTCTCGGGGCGCCGGAAGGCCATGTTGTGCGCCTGCGTGAAGTACGCCTCGCCGCCGGCGCCGGCTTCGTGGTGGCCATCTGCGGCGACATCATGACCATGCCGGGTCTGCCCCGCCGCCCGGCCGCCGAACGCATCCATCTCAATTCCGAAGGCCAGATCGAGGGGCTCAACTGAGCAGGGCCCTATTGAATGGCGCTTCGCCCACGCCTAATCCAATAGTATGGGAGAAGAATCCGACATCCAGAGCCTGATGCAGCGCCTCGACCAGCGCTCCCGGGACATTTTCAGGGAGATTGTCGAGGGCTATCTGGCGACCGGTGAGCCGGTCGGCTCGCGCACCCTGTCGCGAAGCGGCATCGCCCTTTCGCCTGCCTCGATCCGCAATGTGATGTCCGATCTGACCGATCTCGGCCTGCTGGATGCTCCCCATATCTCAGCCGGGCGCGCACCGACCCATAAGGGGCTGCGCCTGTTCGTCGATGGCTTTCTCGAATACGGCGACCCGTCACGGGACGACAAGAAGCTGATCGACGACCGGCTCGCCTCGGCCGGTACGGAACTCGACGCCGTCCTTGGCGAAGCCTCCGACCTGCTCTCCGGCCTTGCCGGCGGCGCCGGCCTCGTCGCCTCGCCCACGCGGGACGCGGCCGTGCGCCATGTCGAATTCGTGCCTCTGGCGGGCGGGGACGCGCTCTGCGTGATCGTGACCGAAGACGGCGATGTCGAGAACCGGCTGATCAAGGCACCGGACGGCCTGCCCTCCACCACGCTGATCGAGGCCGGCAATTATCTCTCCACCCGGCTGAAGGGGCGCACGCTGGCAGAAGCGGCGGCGGAAGTGCGATCCGAACTGCAGGAACGGCGCGCGGCCCTGGATGCGGCCACGACCGCCCTTGTCGAAGCCGGCCTGGCCGAATGGGGCGGGGACGCCCCGGGGCGCGGGCGCAGCCTGATCGTGCGCGGCCGCGCGAATCTCCTGGAAGACGCCAAGGCCGCCCAGGACCTCGACCGGGTGCGGCAATTGTTCAATGAGCTGGAGCGCCAGCAGAGCGTGCTTGAAATTCTCGACACAACGCGCGAAGCGAGCGGGGTGAGGCTGTTCATCGGCTCGGAGAACAGGCTTTTCCCGCTGTCCGGTTCAAGTGTGATCGTGGCACCCTATATGGGCGGCACAAAACAGGTGATCGGGGCGCTGGGCGTGATCGGGCCGACACGGCTCAATTATGCCCGCGTCATTCCGATGGTCGACTATACCGCCAAGGTCGTGGGGGAAATCCTCTCGGCCCGGCGCACAAAGGATGGAAAGTGATGAGCGACGAAACCAAACCGGGTGAAACCGCAGAGATCGACGCCGCGCAGCCAACAGACGCCGGCAAGCCGGAGGATGCGCCCCCGCCTTCCCCGGAAGAGCTGATCATCCGGCTGGAGGCCGAAAAGGCCGACATGAACGGCCAGATTCTCCGCCTGCTGGCAGACCTCGACAATACCCGCAAGCGCGCCGACCGGCAGGTCAGCGAGGCGCGGGTCTATGCCATCGAGAAATTCGCCGCAGACCTTCTCAGCGTGGCCGACAATCTCGCCCGCGCGCTGGACGCCTTGCCGGAAGGCGAACGCGAAGGTCTGACAGATGCCGGAAAGAACCTGCTTGGCGGCATCGAGATGACCGCCAAGGAACTGCACACCGCCCTCAGTCGCAACGGCGTCCAGCCGGTCGAGGCCGCGCCCGGCAGCCCGTTCGACCCGAATGTCCATCAGGCAGTTGCCCAGATCCCCTCGGAACAGCCCGCCGGCACCATCGCCCAGCTGTTCCAGCCCGGCTGGAAGATCGGCGAACGCACCCTGCGCGCCGCCATGGTCGCGGTCAGCATCGGTCCTGCGAATTAGGTTGAAATTCCATTCTGGCGGAACCATCAGGCCGCATTGACCTGCAGACAGCTTCGGGCACCCTCCATGCTTTCAGGAGGCGAGGCATGGAACCGAGCGCCGAACGGGAACTCACGCCATTGCCCGGAGCGACTGGCGTTCAGGCGTTGGAGCGCCGCAGACACTATTTTTTGTCCCTCCTTGCAGGCTGGCTTGCCGCTGGGCCTTTGAATGCCTGGATACTGCTCATCTGCGCGCTGATCTGGTGGTTCACCGACAGGGATACCGCCGCAGTGCTCGCGGGACTTGGGCTGGCAGCCTCAACGATCTGCGCAAGTATTGCCGTCATCATTCTTCTGCCTGAGAAGGCAATCTCGGACCTGGACCTCAATGGCCTCGCCATTCTCCTGCCGACGCTCGCATGGCTCGGCCTGACGCTGGTGTTCCTGCCCGGCGGAGATTTCGTCTTTCAGGCCGGAACGCTCCTGTATTTGCTGATCGGCCTCCCCGCTGGCTTCATGGGGGCCTATGCCGGTCGCACCCTCGCTTTCCGGCGCGCACCGGCGCTTTCAGAAGCGGGGCTTGCACCCTGACCTGTCGCAAGCTTCGGAGCCAATCTCTCCGCAAGGATGTGGCTCAAAGAAGTTCTTGAGAATGATTTTCAAATCGAAACTGCTTGTGCGCGACATAGAGCCCACCTATGGCCATTTATGTCATCGCCTCTTGAGCCTGACACTTGGTTTCCCATATCGAGGACCGAACAGGCGAACGGCATCAACCCCCGTTTTTGCCGGCTCAAACAAACCTTGAAGAGCCAATGGCGGCGCGGGGCTGCTGAGCAGACCGAACCCAAACGAAGCCAGTGGCGGCTGAAAAAAGAGAGAGACGTAAATGAGCAAGATCATCGGTATCGACCTCGGCACCACAAATTCGTGCGTCGCCGTGATGGAAGGCGGCCAGGCGAAAGTCATTGAAAACGCCGAAGGCGCTCGCACCACCCCCTCGGTCGTGGCCTTCACCGAAAGTGGCGAACGCCTGATCGGCATGCCCGCCCGCCGGCAGGCCGTCACCAACCCGGACTTCACCTTCTACGCCATCAAGCGCCTGATCGGGCGCACATATGACGACCCGACCGCCCAGAAGGACAAGGAAATGTCCCCCTTCGCCATCGTCAAGGGCCCGACGGGCGACGCCTGGGTAAAGGGGCGCGACAAGGACTATGCCCCCCAGGAAATCTCGGCCTTCATCCTGACCAAGATGAAAGAGACGGCTGAAGCCTATCTTGGCTCGAAAGTGACGCAGGCCGTCATCACTGTGCCGGCTTATTTCAATGACGCCCAGCGCCAGGCCACCAAGGATGCCGGCAAGATCGCCGGTCTTGAAGTGCTGCGCATCATCAATGAGCCGACCGCCGCCGCCCTCGCCTACGGCCTCGACAAGGGCGGCAACAAGACCATAGCCGTCTACGACCTCGGCGGCGGCACCTTCGACGTCTCGCTGCTCGAAATCGGCGACGGCGTGTTCGAAGTGCTCTCGACCAATGGCGACACGTTCCTGGGCGGCGAAGACTTCGACCTGCGGATCGTCGACTTCCTGGCCGCCGAGTTCAAGAAGGAACAGGGCATCGACCTGAAGACCGACAAGCTCGCCCTCCAGCGCCTCAAGGAAGAAGCCGAAAAGGCCAAGAAGGAACTCTCCTCGGCCACCCAGTATGAAGTGAACCTGCCCTTCATCACGGCCGATGCGACCGGCCCGAAACACCTCAACATCAAGCTGACGCGCGCCAAGTTCGAGAGCCTTGTCGAAGATCTCGTCCAGCGCACGATCGAGCCCTGCCGCAAGGCGCTGAAGGATGCCAGCAAGTCGCCGACCGACATCGACGAGGTTGTTCTCGTCGGCGGCATGACGCGGATGCCGGCCGTGCAGGAGGCGGTGAAGAAATTCTTCGGCCGCGAGCCGCACAAGGGCGTCAACCCGGATGAAGTCGTCGCCATCGGCGCGGCGATCCAGGGCGGCGTGCTGCAGGGCGACGTGAAGGACGTGGTCCTGCTCGACGTGACCCCGCTCTCGCTCGGCATCGAAACGCTGGGCGGTATCTTCACCCGCCTGATCGAGCGCAACACCACGATCCCGACCAAGAAGTCCCAGGTCTTCTCGACCGCCGAGGACAACCAGCCGGCAGTGACCATCAAGGTCGCCCAGGGTGAGCGCGAGATGGCCGCGGACAACAAACTGCTCGGCCAGTTCAATCTCGAAGGCATCGCGCCTGCCCCGCGCGGCCTGCCGCAGATCGAGGTCACCTTCGACATCGACGCCAACGGCATCGTCTCGGTCTCGGCCAAGGACAAGGCGACCGGTAAGGAACAGCAGATCACCATCCAGGCAGATGGCGGCCTCTCCGAAGCCGACATCAAGAAGATGATGGCGGATGCCGAGGCCAATGCCGGCGCCGACAAGGCGCGCCGCGAACTGGTCGAAGCCAAGAACCATGCCGAAGCCCTCGTGCATCAGACCGAAAAGCAGCTCGCCGAGCATGGCTCGAAAGTGTCGGATGACGTGAAGGGCGAGATCGAGACGGCGATCGCCAGCCTCAAGGAAGCCGCCGCCGGCGACAATGCTGCCGATATCGCGGCAAAACATCAGACCCTGATGAGCGCGGCCATGAAGCTCGGTGAGGCGATCTATGCCGCCCAGGGCGCCGCAGAAGGCGCCGGCGAGGCAGAAGCGAAAAGCGGCGACGATGTGGTCGATGCCGACTTCGAGGAAGTCGACGACGCGAAACGGGCGTAACCCTTCCCCCTGAAGCCCCTTCTCCCATGGGGAGAAGGGGTTGGGGATGAGGGGCTTGCCCTCCTTTAAAGACCCAGCGCTGCGGTGACCTCCGCCCAGAGATGGTCGCCGCTCAGCGCTTTTTCGGCGTCAATGCGCAATACGCGCCAGCCCAGCGCCTCAATCACGTTCTGGCGCTCGGCATCCCGCAGACGCACCTCCTCCAGCGCATGAATACCGCCATCGATTTCGATGACGAGCTTTGCCTTCTGGATCGCAAAGTCGACGGTATACGGACCAATCGGATGTTGCCTCCGAACCGGAAAGCCATAGGCCCGCAGTTCCCGAAGGACTGTCCATGCAGCCTCCTCCGGCGTGTTCGCTTCCTGGCGGAGGCGTCTGGCGCGCTTGATATGCGGGGGCGGATCAGGGGGCATCACGCACCCACGCAGCCTTAGCCCCCTCTCCCTTGGGAGAGGGGGTTGGGGGTGAGGGGCTTGCCCCAAGGTGCAGCACTACCAGCATCGCTTCCCCACGTTGCGCTCGCTGAGGACTGAAGCAGGAAGAGGTGATCGTCTCCGATATAGCCGGGCTTGGCATGCCTGGCAGCAAGCCCCTCATCCCCAACCCCTTCTCCCCAGGGGAGAAGGGGCTTTGTATTACATCACCACCACAACCTTCCCCTGCGCCTTCCGGTCCTGCAGTTCACGGATAGCATCGGCCGCCTTGTCCAGCGGGTAGGAATTGGAGACGTGCGGGCGGATCTTGCCGGCCTTGTAGAGGTCGAACAATTCCTTGACGTTCTGCTGGTGCGCTTTCGGATCGCGCGCTACCGCCGCGCCCCAGAACACGCCGCGCACATCGCAGCTTTTCAGCAGCGTCAGGTTCAGCGGCAGTTTCGGAATGCCCGCCGGGAAGCCGATCACGAGGAAGCGGCCTTCCCAGTTCATCGCCCGCACCGCCGGCTCGGCATAATTACCGCCAACCGCATCATAGATGATGTCGACACCGCCGCCGGAAATCGCCTTGATGTCCTCGGAGAATTTCTTCTGCCCGTCCCGGTCAAGCTCGCGCGCATAGACGAGCCCCTTGTCGGCGCCCTTGGAGAGGCAGAAGTCCACCTTCTCCTGGCTCGATGCGGCGGCAATCACTTCCAGCCCCATCGCCTTGCCAAGCTCGACCGCCGCAATGCCGACTCCGCCGGCGGCGCCGAGCACCAGCAGTTTCTCGCCTGGTTTCGGATCGGCGCGGTCCTTCAGCGCGTAATAGGACGTGCCATAGGTCATCAGGAAGGCGGCGGCCTCCTCATACGGCATCCCCTCCGGAATCGGCATCACGCCATGCCCGCCAGCAAGGGCATATTCCGCCATCCCGCCATTGCCCGTCGAGGCCAGCACCCGGTCGCCGGGCTTCACATGGCTGACACCCTCCCCGACCGCCGAGACGATACCGGCAATTTCCCCGCCCGGAGAGAACGGGCGCGGCGGCTTGAACTGGTACATGTCCTGGATGATCAGCACGTCCGGATAGTTCACGCCGCAGGCCTTCACTTCGACCAGCACCTGACCCTTGCCGGGGGACGGCACAGGCACATCCTCGATCACGAGCGTCTCCGGCCCGCCCACTTCTTTCGACAGAACGGCTTTCATATGCCTCTCCCTTCCGGCCTTGTTGTTTGAAGGCCCAGACGGTAGCCATGCGGCAGGCAGGCGCCAAGCCTGACGTGAGGAGAAGGAAGTCCGGCGATGCCGAAAATCTGGGCCCTTGCCATCCATGGCGGCGCCGGGCCGATCCCGGGCCGGGACTATGGGCCGGAAGAGGCGCACATCTCCGGTCTTCTGAAACGCGGCGCCGAGGCCCTGACCGGCGGCGAAGCGGCCCTCGACGTGGTCGAGGCGATGGTGATCGAGATGGAAGCCTCCGGCCTCTATGTCGCCGGCAAGGGCGCAAGCCCCAACACGGCCGGAGACTGGGAACTCGACGCCGCCATCATGGACGGGCGCACCCGCAATGCCGGCGCGGTCGGCGCGCTGCAGGGCTTTGAAAGCCCGATCCGCGCCGCACGTCTCGTGATGGAGAAAACCCCCAACGTCCTGATCGTCGGGCGCGGCGCCGAAGCCATCGCAGAGGCCGGCGGCCTCGCACGCGTCAGCGATCCGCAAACCTATTACGGCGCCGTCGATGAAGACACGGTCCAGGACGGCGGCGTCCGGATGGGCACGGTCGGCGCCGTCGCCCTCGACATCTATGGCGACATGGCGGCTGCCACCTCGACCGGCGGGGTCCTCTCCAAGACACCGGGGCGCCTCGGCGACACGCCGGTGATCGGCGCCGGCACCTGGGCGGATGAGCGCTGCGCGATTTCCTGCACCGGGCTGGGCGAATATTTCATTCGCGCCAACGCCGCCGCCGATGTCTCGGCCCGCATCCGCTATGGCGGCGATACGCTTGGGCCCGCCCTCAAGGGCGCGCTCGATGATGTCAAACGCCTTGGCGGGAACGGCGGCATGATCGGTGTCGCGGCCAATGGCGATCTCGCAGCTGGCTTCAATTCCAGCGGACTGAAACGCGGCCTTGCCGACTGGACCGGCCGTTTCGAAGTGGCGACCTTCCTGTGACCTTACTTTTCTGGGCCCTTCTCGTGATCATCCTCTTCGCCATCGCGCTGGCCGCGCAGATGCGGATGATGATCTCTCTCGTCCTGCGCCGGGCACTCGCCGCGAAGTTTGGCGGCCAGCCAAACGATGTGGAATACCGGGCCGCCATCCTCTCTGCCGGACGCGGGCCTGCCGACAGCGAAGCGGGAAAACATCTGGAGGCGGACTATCCCCGCCCGCTTGCTCATCTCGCGCTCGCCCGGCGGGTCTCGATGTTTGCCCCCCTCCTCCTTCTGATCGTGGTTGCCGCGGGCCGCTTCTGGCTGGGAGCGTTCTGACATGCGCGGCTATTTCGCCATCGGTGCAGAGCGCATCTCAAAGGCCATGAATCTCGGCGCGCTGATGCGCACCGCTCATGCCTTCGGGGCGAGTTTCGTCTTCTCGATCGATGCGGAAAAGAATCTCAAGGAAGCCTATGCCGCCGACACTTCGAAATCCGCCGGTCAGATTCCCTACTATCAGTGGGACACGCTGGGCGACATGCGCCTGCCGCGCGGATGCCAGCTGGTCGGCATCGAACTGACCGATGATGCGGTGGAACTCCCCGTCTTCCGGCACCCTCCGCAAGCGGCCTATATCCTCGGGCCGGAGAAAGGCAGCCTCTCGCCGGCGGCGCTGGCGCGCTGCGCGCATGTCGTGAAGATACCGACCCGCTTCTGCATCAATGTCAGCCTTGCCGGCGCCCTGGTCATGTATGACCGGCATCTCTCGATGGGCGGCTATGGGCCGAAACCGATCATGCCCGGCGGGCCGGACGGCGCGCGCCGGCGCAAACATGTTCCGGGTCCGGACAGGAAGAAGCCCGCCGGCTGAACGCGTCAGCGCGCGCCGAGCAATTTCTGGATCATGCCAAGCGCGCCTGTGAAGCGCAGGCCTCCGTCGCGCACAGCCAGCGCAAAACACACACCATCATCATCGGCAACCGGCTGGTGGACATCATCCGGCCCGTTCACCGTGATATCGCCGGGGCCATAGCTGCCGCGTTCATCCGTGAAACCGCCGGTCAGAACCATCGTATATTCGCTGCCGCCATGCGTATGGCGCGGAATTTTCGAGCCCGGCTCGATCCGGTAAAGCTCCACCTCCATCGCCGAGCTTGCATCCAGCTTCAGCCGCTGCAGGCCGGGCATCAGCCTCTGCCAGCCGCGTTTGCCGGCCGCCTCCAGCGCCGCATCGCGCACCGGGGCCGGAAGCGCCAGCAATTCACTGATCGCCTCGCCAGCCGCCTTTCCGGCGCGGCGCTCAAGCGCCGGGGGGACCTCAAGGGCATCAATCGCAGCCAGAGCCCGGTCCAGGGCATCGTCTCTCATCGCCGCCTCAGGCGCCGCATCGAGGAAATTGCCGGCAATCATTTCGCTGGTCTCGACCGAGGCACGCACGTCCGGCCGGAGAAGGGCCTGGGTCTCGACCATCATGGCAAAGGCCGGATCGATACAGCCGGCCGCATAGGCGCTGTAAAGCTCGCTGAACTGGTTCGGGGAAGTGGTCGTCATCTGGTTTAGGCAGTCCGTTTCTATCCCCGAAACATTGTCCGCAACCGGCCAAGGTCAAGCAGATACATCTGCCGATTGCAGCTGGGGGCCTCACACGGTCGCAGCAAGTTCACCCCGCAGGCGCTGAAACGCGAGCCTGATGCGCGATTTTACCGTGCCAAGCGGCAGATCGAAGGCCTTGGCGATCTCTGAATGGCTAAGCCCGTCATAGAACGCGGCCTGAACCAGGATCAGCTGATCGGAGGGCAGCCCTGCCAGCTGTTCGCGCACCGCCTTGTCCATCTGGCTGCGCGAGACGGTGTCATCCGGGGTTTCGATCGCGGGCGGCTGCAGCATCGGATCATCAGCTGTCAGTTCCGGCCGGCGGCGGCGCTGGGCATCGATCCGACGATTGCGGGCTATCCGGAAAATCCACGTTGAAACAGAGGCTTGCTGGCGGTCGTACAGGCCGGCCTTCTGCCATACGGTCACCATGACCTCCTGCGCCAGCTCCTCTGCCTCGCCCTCGCCCGCACCGAGGCGCAGCATGAAACTCTTCAGGCGCGGTGCGTAATAGATGAAGAGTTCGGAAAAATCCTTGCGCGACCGCTCGCTGGCGATCCGGGCCATGCAGTCAGCATGGCGTTCCCGCAGGTCGGGGTCAGCTGTGCGGACAGAATGATCGAACACGCGCTGGGCCTTTCGCAGAACCGGCGGGTCATTGTCTGTCTTCCTGATCGGCAAGGCAACCATGGCGCTTGGTGATTCCTCGCTATACCCGTGTAAGATGTTTTGCCCGGACACGCCCCCGGTGTATGCGTGCGGGACCGTGTAATCACTTTGAGAGTATTTTATTCTGCATGCAACAGAAAATGACAATCCCTTTTCGCCCTCTCGTTCTTGTGATCGCCGCGGCGGCCCTTGCCGGCGCCGCGATGGCCGAGCCGAAAGCCGTCGGCCGGTTCAAGGACTGGTCGGTCTTCACGGAGGAAAAAGGCGGCGATCTCATCTGCTATGCAGCCGTCGAGGCCAGTTCCAAGGCGCCGTCCTCGGTGCGCCACGGCGATGTCTGGTACTATGTCACCAGCTGGAAATCCGGCCAGGCCCGCAATCAGCCGAGCCTGAAAGTGACCTATGACCTCAAGCCGGACGGGGCGCCGAGAACCACGGTCGGGCGCTCTTCCTGGGCGATGTTCGCCGTTGGCGGCGAAGCCTTTGCCGACGATGCCGACGATCCGCGCATCGTCGATGCCCTGCGCAAGGGCTCGACCCTGCAAGTCACCGCCCAGTCGGCTCGCGGCACCAATGTCACCTATCGCTTCTCGCTGAACGGTTCGGCCGCAGCGATCGATAAAGCTGAAGAGGCCTGCCGCTGAAGCAACCCGGGAAAATAGGGCCCTTCGCTCCGGGGGGCGTCAGCCCGGAAGGACGAACTTGCCCGGGTGCTTTCCGTCTGCGTCCCGGTAGCTCTCCAGAACGCAGGCCATGTCCGCAGCCATGTCTCCGGTCAGGTCCAGCGGTCCGTCGAGACGCAGGATGTGGGTGCGGTAATCCAGAACCGCCATCAGGAGCGGCACTTCGGCGGCGCGCGCGATATGGTAGAAGCCGGTCTTCCAGTCGGCATTGGCCGCCCGCGTGCCTTCCGGCGCAACGGCGAGGTGCATCTCGTCCCTGACGGAGTAAGCCACCCGCATCTGCTCGACAACATCGTGCGACCTCGCCCGCTCGACCGGCACACAGCCCAACCGCCGCACCAGCCAGCCGAATGGCCCGCGCACCAGTGCCGCCTTGCCCATCCAGCTTAGCTTGACCCGGTACCAGCCGGCCACAGCCAGCATCGCCAGCCCGTCCCAGTTTGATGTATGCGGCGCCGCAACGATTACGGATCTGGGTATGCCCGGCCAGTCTGACGCGACATGCCAGCCAGCGGCCTTCAGATAGAGCCAGGAGACCCCGCGAACGACCTCAGACCCCACGCCCCGATAAGGCGCGCTCCGCCCGAATGATCCTCTCGACCTGCTGCGTCCGGCATCGCTCATCCGGCATAAAGGCGCTGCTTCGGGTCCGGATGCCATATTTTTCTGCGGGAAGTCTGCATCCGGAAAAAAACCGGGCGGCGATCCTTCGACCGCCGCCCGCTTGATTGTCACGGCCCCGAAAGGCCTGAAATTACTGGCTGACCGGCGTCAGAATGATTTCAACGCGGCGGTTCTGGATCCGGCCGGCTTCGGTCGAATTGTCGGCCACCGGATAGTCGATACCCATGCCGATGGCGCTCATGCGGACCGCCTGAACGCCGCGATTGGCCAGATAGTTGCGCACGGCATCAGCGCGTTGCTGTGACAGACGCAGGTTGAAGTCGCGGTTGCCTTCCGAGGAGGCGTGACCGCGGATATCAACCGCCGTCGACGGATACTCGACCAGGGTCGAGGCGACGCTGTTCAGGGCCTGGAAGAAGCCCGGATCGATTTCGGCGCTGCCCTGGCGGAAGGTGATTCCGGACGGCATGGTGAGGGCGAGCTGGTCACCCTGACGCTCGATCTCGATACCCGTGCCAGCGGTCTGCTGGCGGAGTTTTTCTTCCTGCTTGTCCATATAGACGCCGACCGAGGCGCCTGCGACGGCACCGACGGCCGCACCGATGGCAGCGTTGCGCCGGTCGTCGCCGCCCGCCAGCATGCCGGCGCCGGCACCGAGGATGGCGCCGGCTGCGGTGGTCGTCATGACCCGCTGGCTGGGGCCGGTTTCACAGGCGTGCACGAGCGGCAGCGCCAGTGCGGCGAGAATCAGAGCTGATTTGTTCATGAGGATGGCTCCCTTGTTGAAGTTGCCGGCTCGCCTTTGGCATGAGCAAAATGAACAGAGCCCAACCAGACGATCCGAATTCGCTATTCCCCCTAAAATGAAGGGTTTTCCCAATTCTGGCGCGTTACATTCCGTCCATGTTTGCGCCGTTTCCCTGAAACACCTGCCCGTGCTATAGGCCCGCCATGTCCGTATCCCTCGATCTCAACCGCCGGAGCAATGTTTCGCTCGGGAAGAAACGCCTGACTGGCCTGTCGGTTCCTGCGCTCAAGGCGGAAATGGAAAATCTCGGCCTCGAGCCGAAGGCGGCCGGCATGCGCGCACGCCAGCTGCGGCGCTGGATTCACCATTTCGGGGTCACCGATTTCGACGGGATGACCGACATCGCCAAGGACCTGCGCGCCCGGCTCGATGAAAGATATGTGATCGACCGGCCGGAAATCGCCGACCATCAGGTCAGCCGCGACGGCACGCAGAAATGGCTGACCCGCTACGGCCCCGGCATCGAGGGCGAAAGCGTCTATATTCCGGATGTGGGCAAGGCAGGCGCGCTGTGCGTCTCCTCACAGGTCGGCTGCACGCTGAACTGCACTTTCTGCCATACCGGGACGCAGGCGCTTGTCCGCAACCTGACGGCCGCCGAAATCGTCCAGCAGGTCGTCATTGCCCGCGATGCGCTCAGTGAATGGCCGTCCTCGAACGAAGACCGCCGTCTGACCAATATCGTCTTCATGGGCATGGGCGAGCCGCTCTACAATCTCGACAATGTCGCCGAAGCCATCGACACGATTTCTGACGGCGACGGCATCTCCATCGGCCGGCGGCGCATCACCGTCTCGACCGCCGGCGTCGCCCCGAAGATTCCCGAACTCGGCGCGCGCACCGGCGCCATGCTCGCCATCTCGCTGCATGCGACCAATGACGATCTGCGAAACGAACTGGTGCCGCTGAACCGCAAGTATGACCTGAAACAATTGTTCGAAGCGATCCGCGCCTATCCGGACCTCGGCAATTCGAAACGTGTCACTTTCGAATATGTCATGCTGAAGGGCGTCAACGACACGCTCGCAGAGGCGCGGGATCTGGTCAGGCTCCTGAAGGGTGTGCCCTCCAAGATCAATCTGATCCCGTTCAACCCATGGCCCGGCACGCCGTATGAGTGTTCGGATTGGGAAACGATCGAGGCCTTTGCCGAAGTGCTCAACCGGGCAGGTTATGCCTCGCCGATCCGAACCCCGCGCGGCCGCGATATCCTCGCCGCCTGCGGCCAGCTGCGCTCGGAAAGCGTCAAGGTCCGCGCCAGCGAACTTCGCCGCCAGCAGCAGGTCGGTGAAAGCGCCGCGGAGTAATATCCGCCTCTAGCGCTTCTTGTTCACCAGCCGGTCCCAGATCGCGCCGGGAATGTTGGAAAAATCATCCGTCCACGCCTGGCCGCCATCTGAGACAAGCACTTCCCAGTTCGTCGCCTCATCGAGTGACGCGAGCGCCTCCTCATTATGCGCCAGCGCAACCACGACGCTCGACTGCGCCCGGTAGCTGTCGCCGCCTGGCGGGGCGGTGAAATGCTTTCGGCCCGGCAGGCCGAGGTCCGCTGCCACACGCGCCACGACCGTCTGCAGCGCCATGTAGCGATTGGAAACATGCAACAGAACGACGCCGTCGTCAGTGGTGCGGGAGAGATAAAGCGCGATTGCTTCTCGTGTCAGCAGATGCGCCGGAACCGAGTCTGAAGAGAAGGCATCGATCAGCAGGATATCGAACGCGCCCTCCGGCTCGTTCGCCAGCGTCAGACGGCCATCGCCGAGCACAATGTCCGCATCCGGCGTACATTCCGACAGGAATGTGAACCATTCCGGGTCGCGCGCGAGGCGGGCCACGATCGGATCAATCTCGAAGAAGGTGTAGTGCTGGCCGGGCCAGGCATAGCAGGCGACCGAGCCGACACCGAGACCGACCGCGCCAACCCGGCCGGGACGCGTGAAGGCCGAGAAGACCTGACCGATCGGTGTCTCGGGCGCATAATAGGTCGCCGGCCGCCAGGCATCCTCGCCCAGCGCCTGCGCGCCGTGCAGCGTCGTGCCATGCACCATGACGCGGTACGTCTCCCGGTCATGCACCTTGACGACGCCGAAGAAACCGCGCTCGGCATAAGCGCCCGCCGTCGGGCTGGTCGCGGCGCCGATGACCCACAGACAGACCGCCGTCGCCGCCGCAGCGAGACGCGAGCGCCGCGCGAAATACAGGAGCAGGAGCGCGATGACCAGCAGAACGAAGAAGCTGCGCACTTCCTCCGCCGCTAGCGCCGGCACCCGCGGGATGAAGTGCGCGATGATCACAAGTCCGCCCGCCACCGCTGCCATCACGACAAAACGCACCGGGCCGATCCAGAAAGGCTGCGGCAGCAACAGCAATGCCGCGATCAGCATCAACGGATATTCCGCCACCGTAGTGAAGATCACCGGAACGAGCAGCGCGTTGAACGCCCCGCCCATGACCCCGCCGAGCGACATCAGCAGGTAGAATTCGGTCAGCCGCCCGGTCTCCGGCCGGTCTTCGGCGAGCATGCCGTGACAGGCGATCGCGGCAAAGAACAGCGCGCCGAGATGCGCAACGAAGCTGAGAAGCGTCGGCACGCCTGACACCCGTGTCAGCGTGAACAGTGCGAGGCCCGCAAACACCGGCAGGATCAGCGCGGCATGTGCCGGCTTGATCAGCGGGCGTTTGGCAAACACGACGATGAAGCTGCCGATATACAGCATCAGCGGCGGCGCCCACAGGAACGGCGCGCTCGCCACATCGGTCGCGATATGCGTCGTCACCCCGATCAGCAGGCTGGATGGCACGAAGGCCAGGACCAGCCACCACAGCCTCTGGCGCCAGCGCCCGGCCGCAGCCTTGGGATCCGTTCCCGGCGCCGCAGAAGCACCGGCCGCTGCAGCGGCGACCAGGCCGGTCGTCGCCGGCGCCTCCGGACGGCGCGGCGTGCGCCCCTGTGCCGAGATCAGCCCGCAGGTGATCAGCAGGACCATCAGCACGACATAGCCGGCCGACCAGGCAAGCGTCTGCCCTGCCAGCGGCGCCAGCGGCTCCAGGATCAGCGGATAGGCGGCCAGTCCCAGCAGCGAGCCGGCATTGCTCGCCGCATAGAGGTGGTAGGGATCGTGCGCGTCGTCGCGGCCCGTGCGGGCGTACCAGGCCTGGATCAGCGGCGCGGTTGCCGAGATGATCGCAAAGGGCGGCGCGATCGAGACGGCAAAGACACCGATCAGCCAGAGCGTCGGCCGCGCCGGGTCGGGCGGGCCGAACAGGCCGGTCAGCTCGAAGGGCAGGACCAGCGCAGCCAGGACGAGCAAGGCGCCGTGGACCATCACCTGCTGGCGCAGATTCTTTACCAGATGCGTCAGCAGATGGGCATAGGCATATCCCGCCAGCAATGCTGCCTGAAAGCAGACAAGCGAGACATTCCAGACATTCGGCGAGCCGCCGAGCAGCGGCGTTGCCATGCGCGCAAACATCGGCTGGACGAGGAACACCAGCGCCGCCGACAGGAACACCGTCGCCACAAAGGGCACCCCGCCCCGGGGATGGGTCGCAATATCGAAACGGGCGATACCGCCGGCCATGCCTGTGTTCATGAGATGCTCCCTCTGGCGGGCATTGTGGCAGAGGGAGGTAAAGGGGGACTTTCCCCCGGAAGTATCAGGGTTAACGGCCAGGCCTGTGACGTTCAGGGCCTCCCGGGCCAGCTGCACAAGGCAGAGTTGCGAATCCCGGCTGTATGACTAACCTGTAAACCATGCGCATCAGCCTCTTCCTCCCGGTCCTTGGCGGCGCCCTGCTCTCGGCCTGCGGGACGGCCGGAGAAGGCCCCTGCCGCACCCGTACCTTCGAAAACCTGCCCTATCTGGTCTGCACCTTCGATGCTGCCGAAGACGATATCCGCCTGTTCCTGCGCGATGAGACCGGCGCGCCCTTCGGCCAGTTCGACCGCCTCGCCAACCATGTCGCCGCCAATGGAGGCAGTCTCGTCTTCGCAATGAATGCCGGTATGTACCATGACGACCGCCGCCCGGTCGGCCTCTATGTCGAGGAAGGCGAGACCGAGATGGGCCTCGTGCGCTCCGCCGGGCCGGGCAATTTCGGCATGCTGCCGAACGGTGTGTTCTGGATCGATGGCAGGCGGGCCGGCGTGTCGGAAACGCTCGACTATGCCGAGCGTTTCGACGGCGCCCCGCCGCGTTTTGCCACCCAGTCCGGCCCGATGCTGGTCATCGACGGTGAGCTTCACCCGTCCCTCAATCCGGACGGCACAAGTCTGCGCCGGCGCAACGGTGTCGGCGTCAGCGCCGATGGCCGGCAAGTGCATTTCGTGATCTCGGACGTGCCGGTGAATTTCCATTCCTTTGCACGCCTCTTCCGCAACGGCCTCGACACGCCGAATGCCCTCTATCTCGACGGCGCCATCTCCAAAGCCTATGTCCCGGCGCTCGAGCGCAACGAGACGGGCCTCGACATGGGCCCCATCGTCGGCGTCGTGGTGGGGCCATGAAGACGCTCACCCTTTCGGCGGAACGCCGCCAGCATCTGGTCGACGAGCTGCAAACCCTGTTCTCGCGCGATTTCGATATCCCGCTCAGCGATTTCCGCGCCGGGGAGGTCGCTGACCGGATGGTCCGCCTGATCGGCCCGGCGGTCTACAATGAGGCTGTCCAGGATGTACGCGCCCATTTCCAGCGGCGCCTTGATGATCTCGATGGCGAGATCTTCGCTGAGGATCCCGGCTGAGTTCAGCCTGTCTTACGGCTCGGATAAGACGGTTGCGGACGGCCGGGCGAGACCATATCTGCATGCCTCGCAGGACCCCTGACCAGGAGACAGAGCCAGATGACGCCCACCCTCTACGGCCTGAAGAATTGCGACACCTGCAAGAAAGCGCTGAAGGAGCTTGAGGCAGGCGGCAAGCCGGCCGAGTTCGTTGACATTCGCGCCGAGGCAGACCTCGCCTCGAAGCTGCCCCGCTGGATTGCGGCAGTCGGCGAGAAGCTCGTCAATCGCAGCTCCACGACCTGGCGGGGACTGTCTGAAGAAGACCGTGCCCGCGCCAGCGGCGTCAGCCTCGAAGGCCTCCTGCTGGGCAACCCGACCCTTATCAAGCGCCCGGTGATCGAGGCGGAGGGAGAGGTGCTTGTCGGCTGGAGCAAGGACACGCAGGACGCCCTGCTCTGAGCGGTTTGATTTTACCCAATACCTTTACGCGCCAGACAGTTATTTCGCCTACGCTTCGATATAAGAAGCGATAAGGCATCCGTCATGTCCGCCACCCCTGTTCTACCGGCGACCAGTTTGCCGCTCGCCGAACTGCTTGCCTCGCTCAGCTACGCCCTTGACATGACCGAAGGCCAGCCGCCCGGCCACTGCATCCGCGCCTGCTGGATCGGCACGCATATCGGCCAGGCTATCGGCCTGGAGGGCCAAGCTCTCTCGGACCTCTACTATACCCTGCTGCTCAAGGATCTCGGCTGCTCCTCGAATGCCGCCCGGATCGCCGAGTTGTATCTCGCCGACGACCGCCGTTTCAAACATGACTTCAAATTCGAGGATACAGGTCTTGCCGGCGCACTGAAGTTCGTCTTTACGCATACCGGCCGCGAATCCGATCTGGCGAGCCGCGTGAAGGCGATCAGCCACATCATGTTGAACGGACCAGCCGTCGTGCATGAGATGATCGCCACGCGCTGTACCCGCGGCGCTGATATCGCCCGCCAGCTACGTTTCTCCGAGGAGGTTGCCGGGGGCATCCATTCGCTCGACGAGCACTGGGATGGCAGTGGCCATCCGGCCCACCTCACCGGCGAGAGCATCCCGCTCAATGCCCGTATCGCGCTGATCTCGCAGGTCGCCGATGTCTTCTTCAAATCGGGCGGCCACGACGCCGCCATCTCCGAGGTCCAGGCCCGCTCCGGACGCTGGTTCGATCCAGCTCTTGTGGCAGCCTTTCTGGAAGTTGCGAAATCCGAGGCTTTCTGGACGGCGCTCGGCAGCGACGCGATCTCTGGACACATCTTCCGCCTGCCGCCCGGCCGTGCCCGCATCCGCGTGGATGAAGACTGGATGGACGATATCGTAGCCGCCTATGGCCAGGTGATCGACGCCAAGAGCCCCTTTACCTCCGGCCATTCCGAACGCGTTGCCCAGTATGCCGAGGGCATGGGCCGCCACCTCGGTCTCGATCCGCAGCGCCTGCGCTGGCTGCGCCGGGCTGCGGCCCTGCATGATGTCGGCAAGCTAGGCGTCTCGAGCCGAATCCTCGAGAAGCCCGGAAAGCTTTCGGATGAGGAGTGGGTCGAGATGCGTGACCATGCCGTGCATTCGAATACCATCCTGTCCTATGTCTCGGCCTTCGAAGACCTCGCCCCGATCGCCGCGGCACATCACGAGCGCCTCGATGGCAAGGGCTATCCGCTCGGCCTGAAGGGCCATGAGATACCAATCGAGACCCGCATCATCACGGTCGCGGATTTCTTCGATGCCCTGACCGCCGACCGGCCCTACCGGGCGGCGATGCCGCTTGAGAAGGCGCTTGGCATCATCCGCGCCGAGATCGGCAGCGCAGTAGATCCGGACTGTTTCGCCGCCCTGCTTGCCATCCTGCCGGCTTCCTCCGCCCGCAGCGCCGCCTGAACTGTCTCCTCACGACGGGGGCGTGGCACATGCCGCTTCCCAAGCTCCGGCCGGGCGGCTATGTTCTGTTCATCCGAGGGGTGTCCGGCATGGGGCCGGGCTGAGAGTTACCCTTTGAACCTGATCCGGGTCATGCCGGCGCGAGGGACGGAGGAAGCAAATGCCCAGCCGGGCCTCCCAGCAATCTATGCCGCCGGCCGTTGCTGCCGTGTATGAGGCTTACCCGGCGGCGGCGCGGAAACGCCTGCTCACGCTGCGCCAGATGGTCTTCGATACATCTGCCGGCCTGCCCGAAACGGGTCCGCTCACCGAGACCCTGAAATGGGGTGAGCCGGCCTACCTCACCGAGACAAGCAGAAGCGGCACCACGATCCGTCTCGCATGGTCCCCAAAGCAGCCCGCCTCCGTCAGCCTCTTCGTCAGCTGTCAGACTTCTCTCATCGAGAGCTGGCGCAATCACTACAGCCATGACCTCACATTCGTCGGCAATCGCGAGATCCGCTTCCCCCTCGGCCAGCCCCTGCCTGCCGATCAGATCCGGCACTGCATCGCCATGGCCCTCACCTATCACAAGAGAAAGTCCGCCCCATGAACAAGCCCGCCAAGCCCGGCGATTTCACGCCCCCGAAAGTCACGACCGGCCCCCTGCCCGCCAGCCGCAAGGTCTACACGACCCCCGCGCCCGGCCTCGCGGTGCCGCACCGCGAGATCGATCTTCATCCATCTGCGAATGAGCCGCCGGTGCGCGTTTATGACACCTCCGGCCCCTATTCAGACCCCGAAGCCATCATCGACGTCGAAAAGGGCCTGCCACGTCCCCGCCACAACTGGCTGCTCGAACGCGGCGGCGTAGAGGAATATGAAGGCCGCGACGTGAAGCCGGAAGACAATGGCGGCGCCACCGGCAAATACCTTGCCCGCGAGTTCCCGGTGAAGCACCGCCCCTTGCGCGGCCTGCCGGGCAGACCCGTCACACAGTATGAGTTCGCGAAAGCCGGCATCATCACGAAAGAGATGATCTATGTGGCGGAACGCGAGAATCTCGGCCGCCAGCAGGCGCTGGAAAACGCCCGCGCGCAGATCGAGCAGGGCAATTCCTTCGGCGCAGAAATCCCGGAGCATATCACGCCGGAATTCGTCCGCTCCGAGATCGCGCGCGGGCGCGCCATCATCCCGGCCAATATCAACCATGCCGAACTGGAACCCCAGATCATCGGCCGCAACTTCCTTGTGAAGATCAATGCCAATATCGGCAACTCCGCCGTCGCCTCATCGGTGGAAGAAGAAGTCGAGAAAATGGTCTGGGCGACCCGCTGGGGCGCCGACAATGTGATGGACCTCTCCACAGGCCGAAACATTCACAACACCCGCGAATGGATCATCCGCAACAGCCCTGTTCCGATCGGCACCGTGCCGATCTATCAGGCGCTCGAAAAAGTGAACGGCGTTGCCGAAGACCTGACCTGGGAGGTTTACCGCGACACGCTGATCGAGCAGTGCGAACAGGGCGTGGATTACTTCACCATCCATGCCGGCGTGCGCCTTGCCTATATCCACCTCACCGCCAACCGCGTCTGCGGCATCGTCAGCCGTGGCGGCTCGATCATGGCGAAATGGATGCTGGCCCATCACAAGGAGAGCTTCCTCTACACACATTTCGAGGAGATCTGCGACATCATGCGGATGTATGACGTCTCCTTCTCATTGGGGGACGGCCTGCGCCCCGGCGCCATCGCGGACGCCAATGACGCGGCGCAGTTTGCCGAGCTTGAAACCCTCGGTGAACTGACGAAGATTGCGTGGCGCAAGGGCTGCCAGGTGATGATCGAGGGCCCCGGCCATGTGCCGATGCACAAGATCAAGGTGAACATGGACAAGCAGCTAAAGCTGTGCGGCGAAGCCCCCTTCTATACGCTCGGGCCGCTCGTCACCGATATTGCGCCCGGCTATGACCATATCACATCCGGCATCGGCGCGGCGATGATCGGCTGGTTCGGAACCTCCATGCTCTGCTATGTGACGCCCAAGGAGCATCTTGGTCTTCCGGACCGGAATGATGTGAAGGTCGGCGTGATCACCTACCGCATCGCCGCCCATGCCGCCGACCTTGCCAAGGGCCACCCGGCGGCGCAGCTGCGCGATGATGCGCTTTCAAGAGCCCGGTTCGAGTTCCGCTGGGAAGACCAGTTCAACCTGGCCCTCGACCCCGAAACGGCGCGGGACTTCCACGACCAGACCCTGCCAAAAGACGCGCATAAGGTGGCCCATTTCTGCTCCATGTGCGGGCCGAAATTCTGCTCGATGAAGATCACCGCCGAAGTGCGCGACTATGCCGCCGGAATGTCCGAGAACGAACGGCTGGATCTGGAGCGGCGGGCCCGGGAAGCGGAAGAAGGCATGCGGGCAAAGTCCGCCGAATTCCTCGACAAGGGCGGGGAAATCTACCTCTCCGAAAGCGGGGCGAAACGGGCGGCGATTGATTGAAAAAACGGCGCGCCCAGCACCTCTGCCCTCCCCTGGCTGGCAAGGGAGGCGCACGCTCTGCGATATGTTCAGCTCACGACGTATCGAGCCCCGCCCAGTCGGCCGGCCTTGCTTCCTGGTCTAGCCGGCA